>NZ_JBXUCW010000004.1:0-50595 GCF_057178245.1 Sulfitobacter sp. KMM 9851 | reverse complement strand
AAATCATTCCCATACGGAATGTTTGCACGGGAAATCGGCATTATGCAAACGCTTGTTTGTCGCCTAGCGTTGGGGCCTCTGGGATCACCTCAAAGGGCGACCTGTGCGTATCATCACTGATGCGCGCGGCAGCAAGGCGGTATCCAATTTGGCAGTGAAGGCAGATTTAATTGCGATGAACGACAAGGACATGATCAAGGTCGATAAACTTGCCAAGCATTTCATTCTGCGTCGCAGTCTAACTGCGGCCCTGACGGGGCGGGCACCTTTGGCGCTGCGCGCGGTGGACGGCGTGGATTTTGCCGTTGAACCCGGCAAGGTCATGGGGCTGGTGGGCGAAAGCGGCTGCGGGAAATCAACGCTGGCCCGTCTTCTGGTTGGGTTGGAAACGCCAACACATGGGGATGTATATTTCGGCACCGAAAGCGCGCTGGCGTTAAAACAGCGAGACAGACGCGCCTTTCACCGCCGGGTTCAAATGGTGTTTCAGGATCCATACGGATCGTTGAACCCGCAGCAGCGAATAAGCGAAATTGTGACGCGCCCGCTCATTTATCAGCGCAGCAACATGAGTGCGGAAGACATGCACAGATTGGCCTGCACCGCCTTGCAAGAGGCGGGGTTATCACCCGTTGACGATTATCTTGATAAATACCCGCATCAGTTAAGCGGTGGTCAACGGCAGCGGGTCTGCATTGCGCGGGCAATTGTGCTGGCCCCCGAATTGCTGGTCGCAGATGAACCCATTTCAATGCTGGATGTCTCAATCAAATGGGGCATCATCCAGTTGTTGAAACGTCTGGTGCGTGACCGCAAATTGGCCATGGTCTATATCACCCATGATCTGTCTTCGGCGGGGTCCGTCTGTGACCAACTGGCGGTGATGTATCTTGGCAAGATCGTCGAAACCGGCCCGACACAGCAAATCATTCGGAACCCGCAGCATCCCTACACCAAAGCCTTGCTTGCGTCGACGCCGTCGATTGATCCGGCGTTCACACGCGAGACCGCGCAGATCACCGGAGCCATCCCCAGCGCCGTTTCCGTTCCAAAAGGATGTCGGTTCCACCCGCGTTGCCCGATTGCGAAACCCATCTGCGGCACGGATGTGCCCCGGATCTGGACAACGACGGCCATCGCGCCGCCTGCCATTTCGCCTTTGGCCATACTCCTGAAGCGGAGGCATTGACATGAATGCATTCTGGGTACGCCGCCTGTGGCAATCGGTGCTGACACTACTGACCATGCTGACGCTGATGTTTTTCATGTTTCGCATGTTGCCAGGTGATCCAACCGCAACTGTCATCAGTCCGGCGCTTTATCCCAAGGCGCAGGAGATTCTACGCATTCAATTTGGTTTGGATAAACCCCTGTGGGAACAGTATTTTGTCTATCTCAAAAACCTGACGGTGTTGGATTTCGGCCTGTCCTTTCATACTGGGCGGCCAGTGGCGGATGAAATCAGTGGGCGGTTGCTGAATACTATCTTGTTGGTTTTCCCGTCGATGATAGCGGCCTATGCCTTGGGCGCTATCGTGGGGGCCATTGTGGGCTGGCGTCGGGGATCAAAGCTCGAAACGATCCTTGTGTTCCTGTCCACATCCTTGCAAAGCGCCCCGGTGTTCTGGCTGTCGATGTTGGCCATCCTATTCTTCTCGATCCGGCTTGATCTGTTTCCCATCGGGCATATCGTATCGCCCGGCATGTTCCCGGATGAAGATTGGCGCATGTACCTGTCGTGGGACTTTCTGCACCATCTGGCGCTGCCCTTTCTGGTTAACACGCTCTATCAGTTCTGTTTCCCTTTCCTGCTGATGCGATCCTCCATTCTGGCGACGGTGGGCGAAGACTATATCGAGCTGGCCAAGATGAAAGGCCTGACCGACCGGCGTGTTCTTTACCATCATGCGATGCGAAATTCGATGCTTCCGCTGGCCACGACCCTGCCCATGACGCTGGGCTGGGCGGTCGCGGGATCGGTGGTGATTGAAACCGTATTCTCATGGCCGGGACTGGGGCTGCTGATGGTCGAGGCCGTCGGGCGGTCAGACTACCCCGTTGTACAAGCGGCCTTTTTGCTGATCGCAGTCTTGACGGTCGTGGGCACACTTTTGGCCGACCTTCTCTACACGCTTTTAGATCCACGCATTGTGAATGAGTGAGCGAAACGAATGAAAACCTTTAAAACGTTCTTTAGCATTACGTGGAAAACGACCAGTGGCCGGATTAGTCTGTGCATTTTTGGCCTTTGCCTGCTTTTGGCTGTTATTGGCCCGGTCATCGCACCTTTTGGCCCGTCTGAACGGTGTTACGACGCCGCCGGAAAACTACTGCGCCTTGTGCCCCCGTCATGGGAACATCCGCTTGGCACTACCGTTCTGGGCCGCGATGTTCTGAGCCAAATGCTCTGGGGTGCACGCACGGCAATGATTGTGGGGCTTTTGACCGCCGCAGGTACGGTTGTTATCGGCCTGAACTTTGGCTTGGTCGCCGGGTATTTTGGCGGCCGCATTGATGCTATCCTCATGCGGATCACCGACATCATGCTAGGGCTGCCATTCTTGCCCTTCATCATCGTGTTGCTGGCCCTGACAGACCGTAACATCTGGACCATCATCCTTGCCATGACCTTTGTCATGTGGCGATCCACCGCGCGGATCGTACGGGCCGAGGTTATGTCACTGCGCGAACGCCAGTTTGTTGCCGCGGCCCGCACCACAGGGGCCAGTGACACCGACATTCTTTATCGTGAAATCGCGCCAAACGTCATGCCCCTCGCCGTGACCTCAATCACCTTTGCGCTGGCATGGGCAATCATCACCGAAGCAAGCATCGGGTTTCTGGGTTTTGGCGACCCCAACGTCGTGAGCTGGGGGTCCATCATCTATGACGCCTATGCATCGCAGGCCATGTACCGGGCCCCTTGGTGGGTTGTCCCACCGGGTGTGGCGATCATGGTTCTTGTCACGTCGGTGTATTTCATTGGCCGCGCTTACGAAGAGGTCATCAATCCTCGCTTGCAGGAAAGGATGTAACTGATGGCGCGCTTCACACCTGTCATTGACGTGAAAAACCTACATGTCAGCTACCGCACCGCAGCAGGCCCGGCACGGGCATTATTCGACATTAACTTGACCATCCAGCAAGGCGCGCGCATTGGCCTGGTCGGTGAATCCGGTTGTGGCAAAAGCACATTGCTTAAGACAATCATGGGGGTTTTGCCCCCCAACGGGGAAGTCACCGAGGGCCATATTTTTCTGGGTGACGATGATCTGTTAGAAATGGATGAGGAGCGCCGCCGCAAGACCCGCTGGGCCGAAATTTCGATGATCACGCAAAGCGCCCTGAACGCCCTGAATCCGGTCAGGCGTATTGATGCGCAAATTCTCGAAGCAGTCCGTGCGCATCGCAAGATCACTAGGGCAGAAGGTCAGGCGCTGGTTGCACGGCTGTTCGAAATGGTTGGCGTCAGCCCCGATCGCGCCCATGATTATCCACATCAGTTTTCCGGCGGTATGCGTCAGCGGGCAGTGATTGCGATGGCGCTGGCCCTGTCGCCGCAACTAATCGTTGCGGATGAACCGACCACCGCGCTTGATGTCATCGTGCAGGACCAGATATTTACGCAGCTGCGGGCGCTTCAGGACGAACGCGGGTTTGCCATGGTTCTTGTCACCCATGACATCGCCCTTGTTGTTGAAAACTGCCAGCGCATCTGTGTCATGTATGCCGGCATGATTGTGGAAACCGGGCTGACCCATGACATCGTCAAACGCCCGCGCCACCCCTACACCATCGGTTTGCTGAACGCGGTTTCCGTACTCGGATCTGAGCGCGAGCCGATCGCGATACCGGGCAGCCCGCCAAACCTGTTTGAAAAACTGGGCGGCTGCCGGTTTGCACCCCGCTGCCCCCTGGCCAGTAGGCTTTGTCACAATGAGGTGCCGCCTGTTGTCGATCTGGAAAACGATCAGACCGTGCGCTGCCACCACTGGCAACAGGCTGATGATTTCGCGCGCCGTGCGGCGGATTCCGAAACCTGGGCACAGGCCGCTACAGGACAATTTGATACTTCACCACCCTAATGCGCAACGGCACTGCCACGCATCACATTTCAGAACAGGAGACACCCTATGTACTACTTCGCCTATGGCACTTTGCTGGTTGAGGAAAACATGCGCAAGGCAGCACCCGGCGCACGCAATGTCGGATACATGCGCCTTGACGATTATGTTCTAGGCTTTGGGGAATGCAGTAAACCCGGCATCGCGGGTTGCAAGCTGATCCCTAAGAAGGGCGGCGTCACATATGGCATTCAATATGAACTGTCCGATGAATCCATGGCGGCCCTTGATGCGGCGGCACATGTACACGAAGAGCAATGGGTACATATCCCCGTCACGCTGAAAGACGAGGCAGGAAACACCGTCCAATCCAGCACATACACGATCCCCGGTGCACATAAGCCGTGGTCACCAACCGACGAATATGTCGCGCCCATCCTGCTGGGCCTGACCCAATGTGACTTTCCCGAGGAATACAAACATGGACTGCGGGCCATGATTGCGCATGAACAGGCAGCTGCCACTGCGCGCTAAAACCGCAACAACAAACTAAAAACGAAGATCAGGAGGATAATATGAAGCGATTAAAAACAACAGTTGCCGCGCTCAGCATTGTACTTGCGCCGATCTCTGCGCTGGCAGAAGGAAAGATTGTCCCGACGGTGGATTTCTTGACATGGCCATCGACGAAATATCAACATTATTACGAAACCAGTGCCTATCTGGCCGAAAGCTGGACCGAGCTTGGTCTTGACGTCAAACTCAACCCGCAGCCATTTCCAGCCCCCATGCTGGGCATGTGGTTCACCGACCATAAATTTGACGTTGTTCTGTCGGTCCTCTCCGGTTCCAGCGCAAGGTTTGAGCCGGATTTCTACAGCTCCAACCAGTTCGTGACTGAAAATTCTTCGCCCGGCGGTATGAACGTCGGGTCGTTTTCGAACCCAAAAGTGGACGAATTGACGAAAAAGCAACGCGCGATTTATGACCTCGATGAGCGCCGGAAGGTGATCTTTGAACTGCAAGAAGTGATCCAGGAAGAACAGCCCGAAGCGCTGGTGGCCTATGTGGTGAACACCACGGCCTATAACAAGGAAAACGTCAATATCGACAACTACCAAAGCACGCCCGAAGGGCTGCGGTCGATTTGGAACCTGCTCAAAATGAAGTCCCTGGACGGCGACGACCGGGTGTTGCTGGGTTGGACAATTGATCAGGACAGCTGGAACCCACTCACGTTCAAGACGCTGGAAGACCTGGACCGCCTTGGCCTTGTCTATGACCGATTGCTGGTGGTTGATCCGTCAGGCAAACCCGAAATGTGGGCCGCGCAAAGCCTTACCGCGGTCGATGACACAACATTCGAAGTGGTGCTGCGTGATGGCCTGATGTTCAACGATGGAGAGCCTGTAACGCCAGAGGATGTGAAGTTTTCCTTTAACTATCTAAAGGAAAACAACGCGGTCTATTTTCAGCAGTATCTGGAAAACCTCGAAGACATTTCTATCGATGGCCAGACAATCCGCTTTAAACTGGCAAGCCCCTCGGCGCCATTTGTTGCAGCGGCTTTGGGGCAAATCCCAATCCTGCCTGAACACGTCTGGTCAAATATCCTCGAAGAAACCGGGCTGAGCAAACCTCAGGATTACCGCAACACTGAAATCGTTGGCAGCGGGCCCTTTACGCTTGAATATTGGAAAGAAGGTCGCGAAATTTCTTTCAAGCGCAACGCCGATCACTTCATGAAGCCCCAGTCGGATCTATTGATGGTGCAATTCGGGTCAGCCGAAATTCTGACCTCGGCCTTGGCAAAGGGCGATATCGACATCTCGCTACAGCCCTTGGTGCCGACGGTCATTGAAGAGTTCCGCGAGTTTGACCAACTGGAATTGGTTCAAGCACAGTCAAATGGTTATATGTCTGCGCGCTACAACATCAATTCCGAAGCGTTCTCACACAAGGCGCTGCGGCAGGCCCTGTCACACGCGATCCCACGCGATGCCATCATCGAAGAAGTGCTGGGGGGTGATGCAGGACCAACTGCATCGTCTATTGTCCCATCAAACGGATTTTGGACAAACCCTGACATCGCGATCCCCGAATATGATCTGGATAAAGCACGTCAAATTTTGACGGATGCCGGATTTACTTGGGATGGTGATGGCAGGCTGCACTTCCCGGAATAGGGTCATCTGACGATAAAAACTTGAAAAGGGCCGCTCAGGCCCTTTTCACATGACTTAGCCTCACAGGTATAAGAAACCGGAGCCCCTATGCGCATCCCCAAACGCGTTACCGAAATTCACGACGATCTCATCCGTATCAGACGGCACATTCACGCCAACCCCGAATTGCAGTTTGACGTTCATCAAACGGCTGCATTGGTGGTAGCTGAATTGCATAAGTATGGAGTTGATCAAGTGGTGCCGGGTGTTGGCCGCACCGGCGTCGTCGGGGTTATCAAAGGCAATCGCCCCGGGCCGGTCATTGGTCTGCGGGCTGACATGGACGCCCTGCCAATCCATGAGGAAACTGGCAAATCCTATGCTTCTGGTGTTGCGGGGCATATGCATGCCTGCGGTCATGATGGGCATACGACGATGCTTTTAGGTGCGGCAAGGTGCCTATCCAAAAGCCGTGATTTCGCCGGAACCGTGGTTGTCATTTTTCAACCCGCCGAGGAGGGTGGTGGCGGTGGTCGAGAGATGGTTCAAGACGGGCTGATGTCACGTTTTGATATTGATCACGTCTATGGCCTGCATATCTTTCCCAACTATCCCGCAGGCAATTTTGCCATCCGCACCGGGCCTGTTCTGGCTGCGGTCGATACATTTTCTATCCGCATGATCGGACGCGGCGGCCATGCGGCCAAACCGCAAGCAACAAGTGACCCTCTCGTTGCCGGGGCCAATCTGGTCACCACGCTGCAAACCATCGTTTCGCGCGCGGTTGACCCAAAGGCAGCTTTGGTCGTTTCGGTGACAACGTTCAACGCGGGTCAAACTACAAACGTCATCCCACAAGAGGCCGTGCTAAGCGGCACAGTGCGCAGTCTGTCAGCGGAAGTGCGCGATCTCGCAGAAGCGCGCATTCGTGAAATTGTGCCTGCAACCGCCGTTGCCCATGGCTGCACCGCCGAGATCACCTATGATCGACATTACCCTGTGATGAGCAACCATGCCGAGCAGGCAGATATAGCCGCTGATACGGCCGCGTATCTAGTTGGTGCGGATCGAGTGAACCGTGACTACCCATCAAGCATGGGCGGCGAAGATTTTGCATTTATGTTAGAGGCAAAACCCGGTGCCATGATCTTTCTTGGGCAGGGTCCCGGTGCGGATCTGCACAACCCGGCCTTTGATTTCAACGACGATATGATCCCGCTGGGCGTTGCGTGGTGGTTGGAGTTGGTGAAAAACGCCAACGGGTAACATCGGCCATATATGCGTTTACGCGATCCTGCCGGCGGGATTTGAATTTGCTGAATATCTTCTCTCGTTTGCATGTCGGTCGATGGCAAGCCCAGACAGCATAACCGACGATCTCGCGAGGAAAACGGAAACCCTTCAGGCGCGGCATATGGGTTGGGATGGGCCATGATCTCTGTCCTTTGTGATCCGGTTTGAGGTCACAGGGCAAAAGGCGTTCTTTAACTTTCCTTCATGAGGCGGAGGGTCGGCAGAGAACGGCAGGCGTTGAAACCGCGGTGGTCCGGCTTCCAAACAGAAAATTTCGGAGCGACCCTTGGAGGTTACCACAATAAACGGCAACTCGGAGCCCTTGTCGACTGATCGCTTTGGTGCAGCGAATGTCTCCTCGGCCTATTTGAAGGGTCTCACCCAACTCGTTTTGAGGATCAATCGGTTCGCGGTGTGTCTAAAATATTTGACATGTTAAAAATATTCGACTATCCAGGTGTCGAAAATTCTTAACGCCAAGGAGGCGTCGCATGTCCACCCATCTCAAAACGATCTACTTTCTTTCGCTAGGCTTGTTGGCCGTTTTCGGATGGCATTTCGGTACCGTTTTCGGGCTTTTCGGTTCCGCTCCAGAAACTCAAATGGCGTTTATCGTTCGCATTGGTGGTATCCTGGTAGCGTTCTTTGTGGCGTCCGTAATCGCGTTTATGATGGTGGCCAAACGCGATGAAGATGCCGTGATGCCGGACGAACGGGAAGAGAAAGTCGAACTGAAAGCCGAGCGCAATGGTTTTTTTGCGATCTATGCCGGACTCTTGTGCCTGATGTGGTTCGTCTTTACGCCGATGACGCCGATGCAGATTGCAAATGGTATTTTGGCGATCGTATGCTTCACCGAGATCACAAAGCTTCTTTCGGGATTATACTTTCTGCGCAAGGGGGTGTAAAATGTGACCAAACGTCCACCGATTACAAACAGAGTCTGTGAACTTCGCAAAGCGAATGGTCAGATGAGCCAGGCGACATTGGCCAAGGCTATCGGCGTTACCCGCCAGACTATTATCGCAATTGAGCTAGGCCACTATTCCCCAAGTCTGGAAAGCGCATTTCGCATTTCGCATGTCTTCGATGTCGGCATTGAGGATGTATTCGGATGGGAAAAGTGATCTAGCGTTCATGAAAACCGTCCAATTCAGGACGGACATTCACCACGTTCCAGCCAAGGGCAGCTTCGTCCGCACTCCGAACCTTGCCATTAAGGGGGATGAAGGTCTGCTTGGAATGAACCGAAATCTCGAGAGGCTTTCGAGTTAGTTGCTCAAACCAGCAAAAAACTCCGCCAACACCACACTGCCCTCAGCTATTTCGCGACTTATTAGCTTCGCCCCCGCCGCTCCCGACTCACCGCAATCTCATACCGCCATGCCCGCTCGGATGCTTTCAGCCTCTGGGCCGACGACACCGTTAAAATGGCCGTATGATCCCGCCTTCTCAAAGCTTCACAAGTTGACGCCAACAACTTGGCGATACCGTCGTAAGGATTTTCTACCGGCTGCTGGTTAAATGATCCGTTAGAATATTGACTAAATTTTAACGAAGTTCCGCACAAACTACCCCCAGAAAAAAGATTCAATTCGGCTTTGCCACGGCCCGTTTGCTCGGATTTCCATGGTCGTAACCCTATGTAAACGCATCAGGTTTTGGCGCTTTCTGGTGGTTTAGCCGCGCTGGGGGACATCGTTAATTTGAAACACCAATCTATATATAATGCCGCTGTCGCAGATCATGTGGCTTTGGTTGATCAGGGTCGCGGTTCACATTACGCACGTTGGGGCAAAAGCGTTTTTGATGTCATGTTCGGGCTGGTCCTGCTGCCTGTCCTGCTGCCTGTTATTGTCGTGCTGTGCGCCTTGGTCGCGCTGGACGGCGGTTTGCCGGTTTTTGGCCACAAGCGGGTAGGAAAGGGCGGGCAAGAGTTTCGCTGTTGGAAAATTCGGACCATGGTCGTGGATTCACAGGAGCGGCTGAAAAAGCATCTCGCCGTCAACCCGGACGCGGCCGCCGAATGGCAGCGCAATTTCAAACTGGAAAATGACCCGCGCATCACCGGTATTGGACGATTTCTGCGCAAGAGCAGCCTCGACGAGTTGCCACAGATCTTGAACGTATTTCGCGGCGAGATGAGTTTTGTCGGCCCCCGCCCTGTCGTGCGCGAGGAGCTGGAGCGCTATGGCCTGAACCAGCAGATGTACAAAAGCATGCGCCCCGGTGTGACGGGGCTTTGGCAAGTGTCGGGTCGAAATGATGTAGCCTACGAAGAGCGCGTCACGCTGGATGTGCGATATGCCCGGCGCATGTGTCTGGCCGAAGATGTGCTAATCGTGGCAAAAACCGTAACGTCAGTTGTTGGGCTGACGGGGAAATAGAAAATTTTGCGGTCTCTGACATGTCGGGTTTATTGGCCTCGGTCCGCCCAAGACCGCAAATATTGTGTTCTTACGCGCCGGACGATCAGTCGCTCAACACGCCCTGATTCCCATTTTGATGATCTGAGCTCCCTTCACCTTGTAGAGAGTTTTGATCTTGTACCGCCCGGTTTCCATGTACCAGTTGCGCAGCGCCTGCGGATAGTGGCTGGCGATCAATCGCGATGCGCGGTTGAAGGTGATGGGGTCCAGGGCGCGACCGTAAGAGCTTGGCCCGTGAAAGCCGAAGGTCGTGTTTGGCGAGATGCAGGTTTGCGGCAACCCGAGCAACATCGTGCAGGTCGAATAGCAGATACCGCCGGTAATTTCGACGGGGCGGCCGGATTGACGCAACTCACCAAGCTGTAGCAGCCGCGCTCTGATCAGGCCGCCGCGGTCGTTTCCGACAACCACCGGGCTGGACTGCAAAGAGACGCGTGTTTGCGCCTGAACGGACGTGCCAGATGTCGACATCAGGCAGGCCAAGGCACCAACCGCCAAGCCAAAGACACAGTTCTTCATTTGGCGACGCACGCCATTTATCTGATTGGTCATTTTCCCACTCCACTCAACACGCTGCCAAGAACCGGCAGTACGGCGTGCCCCCACGCAGGAACAAGAAAACAGATCGGGATTAATGGCTGGTTTTCAGTGGCGGCCGCTCTCGCTTTAATTCAATACAAATTGAACATGACGGGGTGGCATCTCACAAAAACTTAGTCGGGGTGCCGAGGCTTTTGTAACCGCCTTGGGGATCAGTTGGTGCTTGGCGTGCTTGGTGTGCTGGAGGCTGATCCGCCACCGCCCAAACCTGCCAGTGCCGCTGCGCCCAGAACAGGGGCGACCAGGGGGACGAAATTGGTGATAGGCGCGTTTGGATCGGGCAGGCCCAGGCAGGCCTCCTTATCTATGTTCGCCGGGTTTTCGCAGTTGATGATCGGTGGCACGGCGGCAGTCTGCTGGGCAATCGCACCTTGAACGGGGAAAGCGATGGCCAAGATGGCCAAGATTTTTGTCATGACAAACAGCCTCCAAATTTAATTACCCATTTATGGCAGAGATCGGATACAACTTAAAGAGGTGGAGACTATATGGCCATGCAACTATAAGAAATTATGAATGATACCAAGTTTTGTTGCATTACCTGCGCGCGCGGCTGATCCGGTCACTGTGCCGCGATTGGTCGAAGGTCGCTTGCTTCGTAATAAGGTACTGTGCTTATGGAGATTTTCAGAGGTATCGGCCGGGGTTCTGGCAGTCATGTTACCCCCTCTTTCACGGCTGTGGACGAAGATGTAAGTGATCTGGGTGGCCTTTTCGCGACGCTATGGCGCGGGAAATGGGCCATTGCGCTTGGCGTCGTGATCGCAGTTCTGATCGGGGGCTACTACGCCTATGTCGTGGCGACGCCGCTTTATCGGTCGACGGCCGTGGTGATTCTTGAGACCAATCAGGATCAGATCGTGGATTTACAAAGCGTTGTTGGGGGGCTTTCCGGCGACACGTCCGAGGTAAATTCAGAGGTCGAAGTTCTGCGCGCACGCGGCCTGATGCGCAAAGTTGTGGCGCGGTTGAACCTGACCAGTGATCCGGAATTTAACGTGGCATTGCGAACGCCTGCGTTGGTCGAGCGGGCCAAGGATCGGATGAAATCGCTGATCGGGGTGGGTGACGCCGCCGTGATCCTGACGCGCGACGAAGAACAACAGCGCACCCGGGATGCCGTTATCTCCAAATTGCTGGAGAAGGTGACCGTGCGCAACGTGCCGTTGAGCCTGGTTTTTCAGGTGACGGTCGAAACCGAAAGCGCGCGGAAATCTGCGCGGATCGCGGACACTATTGTTGATCTGTATATTCTGAACCAGATCGAGGTGAAATTCGAGGCCACTGAACAGGCGACCATCTGGTTGAGCGAACGGGTGGCGGCCCTGCAAGGCAAACTTGAAACCGCAGAGGCGAAAGTGTCGGAGTTCAGCGCGTCGACGGAATTGGTGTCGGTCGAAGGGCTGCGCGCGCTTGAGCGGCAGATCAAGGAATTGCGCGACCGGATCGCATCGGCGCAGGCCAATCGGGTAGGGCAGGCCATGCAGATCGCGGCGCTTGGAAGGGCGGATGGCAGGGCGGAACAGGCGGACGCCGCCGACGACGCGCAGCTGTCGCGCTTTTTGCCAAGGCTGGAAACGGACCCCGAAACCGCCACCGCATTTGACACAAGGTTGCAGATCGTCATCCAGCGCAACCAGCAGAATCTGATGCGTGCGGATCAACAGCTTGCCGCGCTGCGCAGCTCTGAATCGGAACTGAACCGGCAGGTGGCGCAGCAAGGTGACGACCTGATCACGCTACAGCAATTGACCCGCGAGGCCGAGGCGACGCGAGTCCTTTATGAATATTTCCTGTCGCGGCTGAACGAAACCTCGGCGCAGCAGGGGGTTCAGCAGGCCGACAGCCGTATCCTGTCCGATGCCGTCGTGCCGACCGTTGCCTCCGCCCCACGCAAGTCTTTGATCCTGGCCATGTCGGCGATGCTGGGTCTGATGACCAGCGCCATGGTGATCCTGCTGCGCGAAATGCGCAACAACAGCTTTCGCACCGCGCGCGAACTTGAAGCGGTCACCGGGTATACGGTGCTGGGACAAATTCCCGCCATGCCTGCCGCATCGCGCATGAAAGTGTTGAAATACCTGTCTGACAAACCCACCTCTGCCGCTGCCGAAGCTGTGCGCAATCTGCGGACATCAATGATGTTGTCTGACGTGGACAATCCGCCAAAGGTGGTCATTTCCACCTCGTCGGTACCGGGCGAGGGCAAGACCACCAATTCGCTTGCGCTGGCGCAGAACTTTCTGGGCTTGGGCAAACGCGTGCTGTTGGTCGAAGGCGACATTCGCCGGCGCACCCTGCATCAGTATTTCAAGGATTTGCCGGACAAAGGCATCGTTTCGGTTCTAAGCGGCGAACAGACGCTGGAAGACGCCATCCACCGGACGCCGGACTTTGGGGCCGACATCCTGAGCGGCGAAAAATCCAACACCAACGCCGCCGATCTCTTTGCCTCTGATCGCTTCAAAGCACTGATCGACCAGGCCCGCGCCACCTATGACATGATCATCATCGACACCCCGCCAGTGCTGGTCGTGCCCGACGCCCGCATCATCGCCGACCAAGCGGACGCGATAATCTTTACTGTACAATGGGATAAGACGAGTAAAACTCAGGTCGAAGAAGCCCTGCGGATGTTTCACACGTCTCGGCAACGCATCACCGGTCTTGTCCTGAGCCAGATCAGCCCGAAAGGCATGAAACGCTATGGCTACGGCGGAACACATGGTGCGTATTCGGGTTTTGGGGCGTTGTACTATACAAATTGAAAGGGAGGTGCGGGCGTTTAGACGAAACGCCGAAAGCCATCCGCGCGATCGCATCCGGCCTTGTCTGCCACCCCGCGCTGCCTACCTAGGCGCGCAGGGGGTAGGGACGTACGGACCCCGGCAGATCAATACTCCAACCCCTGCTCCCGGCCGATCCGCATATAATGCGACGCTGCGCTGTCGATGGTGGTGACGCCGGCGGCCCGCAGCTTGGGGTTTTTGTCGATGTAGGAGCCATAATTAAAGCCCGCAGGCAGGTCGTATGCGAACAGCCTGTTTTCCTTGTGACCATAAGTCAGATAGTGGATCGCCGCCTGCACCTCGGTATCAATCCCGGCCGTCAGCAGATCACGGTTCAGAAACAGGTAGTGGCGCCAATTAAACCCTTCTGGGATGTCCTTGAACTCGAACTGGCGGCTGAAGTGGTCGGCGAACAGACCGACATTTTTCTTCAGAATCCGGGAATACTCTTCGGGTGGGGCGCCGTGTATGAACACCCGTTTCCAGAAAGCCTGCATGCGGGGCAGGGCAGGGTGATCGGCTGAAGGAACGCTCATGTGCTTGTTTGTATAGGGCACAGAGATGCCCCAGACAGCATCGGCGTTAATTTCGACACATCGGTTAATGAAGTCAAAGGCGTCGGTGCCCATGGGATCGCGGTAAAAATACTTCCAGACCGCCAGGATGACACGGTGGTAGCCCAGCCGCATCGCTTCGACAAAATCCGCAACCGAATAACATTGAATAACCGTCCGTTCGATCTGTCCATGCTCGGCGACGGCTTCGCGAATGGCTTGCGCCATCTGCTTGTATGTCTCGCCGGTCGGTTTGATGTCACAGACCAATGCCTTGCCGTTGCGGGTGCAGCGCTGGATCGCCTCGATCAGGGGCACCGGTGACAGCGCGTCCTCGTATTTGCTCGCGGCAAAGGTCGCGACATCGGTTTCGATAAACGGTGCGTTCAGCCCATAGCGTTCTTCAAAGCCGTCATGCGCGACGATGATACCGTCTTTGCCCATACAGAAATCCAATTCAACGATATTGGTCGCGTTCAACGCGGCCTCCATCGCTACTTGGCTGTTCGAGGCATGGTGGCGGTCGTAATTGCCGCCGCCATGGGCGATCATCCGGCTTTGCGCGAAAAACATATTGTGGCGGTGCCGTGGCGTCTTGCCCGACGTGGCAGCGGTCGCGGGCGTTTCGTCGGGCTCTTTGCGGGGCGTTTCACAGACCAGGGTTAACTGGTCGGCAATGCTATCGGTGGCCTGCGAACTGATGTAGGTCCCGGCGAGGATACGATCCTTGCAGGCGGTCATGGTGGCCACAACATCCACATCATCGCTCAACGCGCGCTCTACGGTCGCGACCAGATCCTCGGGTCGGCACGTCAGCCCGCCGCGGAAATGTTCGGCGGTCCCTGCCGACAGCGGAAGGTCATAGAGAAACGCGATGTTGTCGGGGTATTCCTTCAGCAGCACCTGGACGATGGGTTTACCCAGCGCGGCGGCCTCGTAGATCGTGGAAGAGAGGTCTGAGATCACCACATCGGCATGTTTCAGCAGTTCGGATGTGATCCCGTTGATGTTCCTGACGGTGTTCAGGGTGTTCATCGGCAAAAGCTGTGCGGTTTCCGGGTGGAAAGATGCGACATGGTTGTCGAGCTTGCGAACCTGTTCGATCGTGGCAATGATGTCGTCATTGGCGGTGATGTGCCACGTGGGGACAAACAGGACGATAGGCTTGTCCGGGTCCAGATTTGTCTGGGCGCACAGATCGGCACGGTTCATCTTTGGCGGCGACAACAGTTCGTCGGATTTGACAAAGCCTGCGGCGCGGACTTTGTTCATGCTTGGATCGTCTTCGAAAATTGCCTGAAGGGCGCGGACGTGGTCCGGTCCCGCCGTCAGGATCACGTCGAAGAAATCAAAACGGCTGCGCGACCCGAGGAACCATTTGAGGTGGCTGGCACCGTGGTCGATCAGCACACGCTGTTTTTCATCGTATTCCGAATAGGGATCATTGATGGGTTTGTTGAAATAGACCAGCGCATCGGCTTCGATACCGCGCGGCAGGGCGTTTTCCTTTGTCAGAATGGGTGCGACGTTGCGGCGAGTCATCGGGTTTACGATGCTCAGTGCGCAATCCATGTGTTTGTCGATATAGGTGTCGCCAAACAAAGCGCGCCCCATGCGGTGCCGATCCTTGATTTCGGTCTTGAGAAGGGTCGACGAGATGCCATCAGTACGCGGCAGGTATCTGACGTCGCAGCTTACCCAGTCGAATTTTCCGACCCAGTCATCACCCATCACCAGCAGGTCGGCGCCAAATTGCTTGACGTATTCGTCTTTAAGCTCGAGCGATTGTTCGAGAAAAACCTCGTCCACATAGCGCAGGTCCGCGACATAGGCGAGCCGCTGCGCTTCGGAAAAGACGGAGCGTTTACCCTTGCGGTCATTCAACTGGTCGCTAGAGACACCAACGATAAGATAGTCACCTTCGGCCTTCGCGCGTTCTAGAATGCGCAGGTGGCCTTCGTGCAACAGGTCGAACGTTCCGAAGGTGATAACTTTTTTCATCTGCTCATTTCCAAACTACCGGTCGTGGTCGCGTCGTCGACTTTGGCGCACTTTGCCTATTAACCCCCATACTGACAACTGCATCGATAGGACAGGTCAGTGTGCCGTTTCGGGCATTAATTTGCAAACCCGCAACGGAAACCGATGCGGGGTGGGGGTCTTTAATCGTGGCGTTACTTGATCCACTCTTCGCCGGCAAATTCCAGCCAGGCGGCGTTGCTGTGACGCAGGATCACGGTGTGCCGGGCCTGCGTCCACAGCTCATCCGCGACAACGTCATCGGGTGGCAGAAACACGTTCCGCGAGGAGTTCATCTGTTCGCCGCGCGACGAATAGAAGTTGTACAGACCGATCAGCCGTGACCGATGAAGGCCGGTGATCGGGTTCTGCGCAGCGACGCGCAGCAGCACATCATAATCCTCAAGCCGGATCAGGTCTTCGTCATAGCGCAAAAGCTGTCGGTCAATACGCGCGGTTTGGAACATATAGCTGTGCAGCGGCAGGAAATTGTCCTGCAATAGATTGCGCTTTGTTTTCTGGCTGATGTTAAAGATATTCTGAATATCGCGTAGATAGGTTTGCCCGCAGTCATAGAAAACATCTGCACAGTGTATGTCAGCATAAGACAGCACATATTTGCCGAGTTGAAGGGGCTCTACCAGTGTCGCAAGTGCGTTCTGGAACCAAATATCATCGTAGTCGATAAAGGCCAGATAGTCTGACCGGCCTGCGCTGTAATGGTAATCAACCAGGCTGTTCAGCAGGGCCGAGCGCAGGTCGCGCCCGTCAGGGTTGTGGATGTTCATCAGCTCAAAGTCGAACCCGGTGCCCAAAAGAGCGCGCTGCACGACGGCCTTTACCTCGGCTTCCTGCTCGGGGGTAAAGTTCTGCAAGGCAAGCAGAAGATGCACCGTAACGTCATTCTGCGCGGCGATACTGTCCAAGCAACGGCTCAGCAGTGGCAGGTGTCCCATGTTATGAAAGCGGACGCCAACAGATACATGCGGGAGGTCGGAGGAGTTATCGTTCAATGTTCAAGCCCTTTTGCATCATCATCCACCCCAGAACCGTAAGCGTGCAAACCGGTCTTTGGCCAGCAGCTCTTTGATTTTTGGGTCGACATCCGTCAATGCCACGGGCCGACGGGGCATCGGGATGTGAATATTCTTCTGCCGTTCGATCTCGCGCAGGATGGCATTGGCGCGGATTGCATCGCCCCATTTCTCGCAGAGATACCAAGACCCGATCAGCGACCGGTACTGGCGCCAGGGTTCGGGGGTATAAAACCGATAGCAGGTGTCGTGGTAATAGCGCGCGTTCGGCGCCACATAGAGCCCGACACCGGCTTGAAAGGCGCGGAATGACAGATCGACATCCTCGCAATACATCGGGAAATCAGGGTCGAAACCGCCGGTCAGCTCGTAAGCGCGCGCATCCAGAAGAAACGCGGCGCCTGACACCCAATGTGTGCGCCCGGTGACCGGGTGATACCATTTCGGATGGCTGAGTGGCTCGGCGTCCATTTCGATCAGCGCGGGCTTCGGCTTGGTCTTGGCAAAGCGGATGAGGTTTTCAACGCTTCTTGGCAGCAGGTGCCCATCGGGGTTCAGCCCGAGGTAATGGGTGCAGCCGGCGTCGAAACATTCCTGCATCAGGCCGTTGTGACCCTTGGAAAAACCGGGGTTTTCCGGGTGCGCCGCGAATATAATGTCGAGGCCCGGACAGACCTCGGCCAACGCGGCGGGATCCATCGGTTCGGGGCTGTTGTCCCAGATATGGAGCTGACACGGAAAGGAACATTCCCGCAGATTAGCCTCGTAAGAGCGCAGCAGCCGCGTGATCTCTCCCATATCGTTATTGTAGAACAACGTGCCAACCCCGAGCACGACATCAGAAGTGTCGACCTCGGCCTCCTTCAGGTGTCCTGACAGGTTGAGGGTAGCAAAACTGTTGCTTTTCAGGGGCTTGCTTTGGTTTAGCAGGAAATCATAATCGTGGTCATAGCGGTCGATATCCAGCAATTCTGGGATCAGGTGATTGCCCGAACGCAGGCGATTCTGGTGCAGGCCGTCGTAGAAAAGGTGCTGGATCGGATCGAGGTGAGACCGCAGCGCGACGTCCTTCTGGGCGCGCCAATAGGCCGCGATGTCGAAATTAAAGATTTCGGCATATGCTTTGTCGCCAACTGCGGCAGCTGCGTTAATCTCTTCCAGTGTGGCGGGCCCGCGCATCAGGGCATTGTGATAAATGCTGCCGCAAACCGTTGCCACAAACTCTTCGAACGAGGTGCTGCTGTCGGGGTACATCCGTTGGACAAACTGGGTATGCGTAAAGGGGTTTGGGTCGCGTCCCTCTTTCCAGCCAAACTTGGTGAAATGCAGGTACGGGTCCATCCCGTTTTCAGCAACATCCCTGTACCGGTAGCAGTAAAAGCTCGTATCCACGATCTTCTGTGCTGGACCCAGATCCGTAACTTCCTCTGTAACTGTCTTGGGCGCGCTGCGTCGCCAGTTGATCAAAGGTTTTGACATAATACTCTCTACCCGGTCGGGCTTTTGGACGGCCGCTGTGAAAAGGATTTGGCTCGGATAACCGGATACCAACATGAGCGCAAGCCGAGGCTAAAAAGGTCAGCTCGAACCGGCATGTTTTCCGCGTTTTAACGCGCCGATCAGCCGCCGCAGCGGAGTCGTTGAACGCCAAATCGTGCTGTTGAGCAGCGCATCGCGGTCGTGTTGGGCCTGCGCGACTTGCTGGGTCAACGCTTCTATCTCGTGCGCGCGACGGGCTGCCAGTTCCTGCGCCGTTGTCAGTTCGGCCACCGGACGCATCTGGGACATCTGCTGCTGCAAGACATCGTTGCGCGCCTCAAGCTGTCGCCGCACAAAGGTTTCTTGTTCGATGTGCCGGGCATTTTCCGCCAAGGTTTCTTGGCCTGCATTTACAGCATTGGATAGATCGCTCAGCCTGCTGTCTTTTTCCTGAAGCACCTGATTGACGTGGCGGCCCGTGCGCGCAAGAACGCCAGTCAACGCTGTGAGAGCCTTTTGGTCCAGGTCCGCTAGGTCCTGCGGTTCGGGCGCGCGTTCTGACCCGATCAATCGCAGTGCCAAAAGTAGTGTTTCAGGATCGGCGGCATCGCGGAGCGTCTCGATCAGGCAATCGTGAATCCGGTCGAGCGTCGCGTGATCTGCGGCGTCTTCCCCGGAGTCGGCCCATCGGTTCAGGATATCATAGACAGTGCGGATCATCGTCGGCAGCTCATCGGTCGTGGTTGTCTGGTGGTGGCGCTGATCAGGCGTCAGAAACGCTGCAAGCTCTTGTCGTTTACGCTCTGGCGGGTGGGGGAAACGGATGCCGAGCCGGTCCTGAACCAGCCGCAAAGTGTCGACCGGATTGGCAAGCAAATCGCCAAAACGGTTGAAACTCCGCCGACAGCCGCGGCTGTCCCGTTCGGCCTGAAGGACATGCCCAATCCACAGCAGCAGTCCCTGGCTGAGGGGTAACTTATCTCGCGCCATCAACGACTGGGCGACATCCATCGGGTGTCTGTGTGCATGGAGGACCACAACGTCTATTCCCGAGGCCTGAAAGACGTCCTTCCAGAAGGGGAACAGCCGACAGATACGCGGGTCTTTCATGGCATAGATCGGTGCCGCGCCGAATTCTTCGTTGATCAGCGTCGCGGCAGGTGTTTTTAGACTCGCCGTGGACTTTGCAGAAAACCATTCGGGCTGCATCGGTGCCCAGTCCTTCCACGACAGACCGCCGCTTTTCAGAAGGTCATCGTTGAAATAGGCAACGGGCCGGGATTCGAAAAAGCCCTTGGGGTTGTCCTTAGATTTAGGGATCTGGCTGGATGGCAGGCCGCATCCGAGGATACCAAGGCTGCCAGTCAATCCTGATGTGCCAGAGCGGTGCATGCCAAGAACCAAAACCACGCAATTGCGCGTTTCATGCATTTCTTGCTGCTGACGCATATTTTCTGCCCTTCCATTTCATCTCGGTTGGAATCTCACAGGCGACGAGCCAAAAGAACCTTCTCCCCTTGTGACTTAGTTCACTGGGGAATTCCAGATACACGCTGTAGTTCGGTTTCGCCAATACGGCGCGAAACCTCAGAACCCAATACTTTTG
Organism: Sulfitobacter sp. KMM 9851; assembly: GCF_057178245.1. NCBI lineage: Bacteria > Pseudomonadati > Pseudomonadota > Alphaproteobacteria > Rhodobacterales > Roseobacteraceae > Sulfitobacter > Sulfitobacter sp. KMM 9851. The sequence continues at coordinate 30,563 of NZ_JBXUCW010000004.1, read as the reverse complement.
CGCCCACGCAGGTCGTGATGAGCAAATTTGCGCTATCCCGACAGAAGCGGGAAAGCGGCGGATATGCCGCCGCACGTATCGGAGCGGTCAGAGGCAAATCCGCTCTAATTCGTCGCGCTGATCAGCGACGGCACGATCTGTGCCACGGCGCGGTTCCACCTCGTAATGGGCTGTTGCGCAATAAAGACGATGTCGTCGGGGCGCAGTTCGAACCTGGTGCTAAGCGCGTAGTTGGCCGCGTTGCGGGCGTCGAGGTGCCAGGCCGTGACGGCGCCAAATTCACGCGGATCGGCAGACGCCCGCAGGACGTAAATTTGCGACACATCCCCGGTTTCAAACTTCACGCCCCCGGCATCAGAGAACATCGCATCAGCGAGATTTGCCTTGCGATCATACGGCAGTGGAAAGCGGGTCTGCTGGCCGATCTCACCAGTTAAGTACACATAATCACGATTATCGGCGCCGAGGTCGATCCGGGTCTGGTAGTTGGTGCGCGCTTCGGTCAGCTCGCTACGGCGCAGGTTCACTTCGAGTTGCAATTCGTTCAGGGCGGACGCGCGGGCCTGTTGCCGGGCACCAACCAGCGTGATCTGCTGTTCGAAATAGCTTTGGGCCTGCCCCAGTTGGTATCGCGTATCCACAAAAACGGCGTCACCTTCGATAAGTCGGGTGCGCAGCAGGTCGGGGCGTTCATAAAGCGTGGTCAGCGGTATCTGATAGAGCGTGCCATCACGGTAGATGCGCACCGAGGCGAAATCCTGATCCTCGACTGATACCCCCCCGGCAGAGGCCAGCGCCTCGCCGAGGTAGAGCGGCGTCAGCGCGACCGGCACCACACCGGGTTTACCCACGGCGCCGCCGATCGAGACCTTGCGCGCGTTGAATTCAGCAACTTCGAGACTGAAGGTTGGATCAAACTGATTTTCGACCAGTTTCTGAAACAGCGCCGCTTCGGCGTCTTCGATGGTCAACCCAGAGATGCGCACGCGGCCCACGTTGGGAATATTGATCGAGCCATCGTCCTGCACGGTATACCCCTGCCGCGCGTTCTGGGCGGCGAGCAGGCCAGAGAGCTGTTCAACCGTCGACCCGGTACTGGGCGTCGACAGCAGGACGACATCGCCGATGCCGATTTCGTAGGGGCCGGGATGTACCGCAGGCGGCACGCGCAGGGCCAGCGCGTCGGGGCGCTGTTCAAGATCAACTGTCGGCTGCGGCAGGGCGCCTGCGCCGCGCAGGCCAGACCCGCCGCCCGCCGTCATGGAAAACACCGCCGGAAGCGTCTTGGGCTGGAACACCGAGCGATTGGCCTGCACCACGGTTTCAGCCGTCAGCGGCACGACGCGGACGTTGGTGCCGTCACCGACCCCCGGCACCACCGAAGACGAGCGGTAGATCGAACCGCACCCAGCAAGTGCGGTCAGCGTCACCAGAATGATAAGTTTTTTCAACGTCCCGATCTCCTCTTGGTCCCTGCGAGCATCAGTCGACAACCCGTGTCGATAGTGCCCCGATAAACGGACCAGCCCATTGGCGCGATTGCACGATGCGTCGCGAACCGGGGGTGACCCAGTAGATATTCGTGAATTCCTGATCAAGGCTCCGACAGTTTTCCCGCATCTGAACGGTTTGCACCGTCTTGCCGGAAAGCCTGACGTCGCTTCGCTTCTCAACCGTGAAAAGGCAGCGATAGGTGCGCGTTACCGCCCGGTCATTTCCGTCGAGGTAGGTGTGAAACCGATCCGAATACCCGGGTTTCAGTCCGCGCACATGGGTCAGCGGCTGGCTGAGGTCCGAGGCCAAAAGCCCCTCGCCCAGCCCACGGGTGCCGTGCAGCAGGCCACCTTGCAGGATGATATGCGCGCCATCCGGGCTGAGCCAATAATCGAAATCACCGTCGCGCCTTTCAAGCAACATAACGCCGCCTTGCTGGCGTTCGACGAAACCAATCTGCAGGGCGGGTGCTTCGACCTTGAGAAGGGCGACAAAGCGCGCGACGTATTCCTGACCGCGCAGCCCAGCCATGGACTGCCCAATGACGGAATCGTTTTCCTGCGAAGTGCCGCAAGCGATCAGCAGGGCAAACAGAGGAAGCAGGGCGTGCCAGCGGTTCATCGGTAAAAACGCCCCCAGCCATCGCTCAGATTGTCGGCGCGGTAATCGCGCACGACATCATAGAGCCTGTTATCCACGTTCAGCCGCGCACCGCCGTCGCGTGTGACGGGCTGGATCACGCGGTCCACCGTCTTGCGCGAGGGCTGTCCGGTGAGCCAGGACAGTGGCACGCTGATCCGAATGCCCTTGTCAAACGACCCTTCTCCGAAATCGTCAAAGGACACATCGGTCAGCGTGAAATACGCACCAATCTTGAACCCGTTGTTAAATTCGCGGTCGACCGCAAAGGTCGCACCCCAATCCTTGGCCAGATAGCGGCCGACATCGAACTGCGTGGTGAACCCGTTGCCCAGATCGTAATAAGCCGAGGCATGGCCCGTGAGCACCTCGTAATTCTGGAACCCCAACAGCATGTCGAAATCACGCTGCTTGACGTAGTTGACCTCGGCCCCCAGGGCCAACCGACTGGCGACAGGAAACCACAGCAATTCACCCGAGACACCACCGTACATGTTTTCGAGATACCCCGCCGTGACGCGGCCAAAAAGATCCTGACCGGGGCGGAACATATACTCAGCGGTCAGTTTGTTGATCTCAAGGTCGGATTCAATCGCGTAGAGCACCGCATCAGAGCGCACCCGCTGAATGACCGAATTTGACCGACGTGTGGCCTTGTCGAGGGTGCCAGCCAGCGGATAACGAAAGGTGCCGGAAAACGTCAGCCCCGGACGTGGACGATAGGATGCCGTCAGCTCGGCCCCCACATCATAGCGCAGGGGGCTGTCGGGATCGAACAGCGACAGCGCCACATAAGGGCCAAACCCATAGCTGAATCTCGGGAAGGCATCGGGCAATTCGCCCGCGCGCCCGTCAGGCACCGCATCGGTGATCTGCGACCGCGTGAACAGATGCCAGGCGCCGTCGTAATCTGTCTGCAATTCTTCCAGATCATTCCGCGCGACGCTGACCGTGCTGATCGCCATGCCGTTGGTCTGAAAGGTGATGTCGAACACTTCGACATCCGCAGGCAGCGCCACCGCCATCGCCCGCGCCGCCCGGCCTGCCGCCTGTGCCTCGACGTCCCAGCGGTTGTTTTGCAAGCGCACCTCAGCCCGCCGCCCCTTTACCGCCAGCGCCTGAAGCGCCATCCCCTCTTGCGCCAGCAGCGCCTCCAATGTCCGATCCGCGCGCGCCTTGGCTCCGGGCTGGCGCAGGTCATAGCCTGCCAACACAGTCTGGCTGCGCGGCACCAGCGGCATTGGCGCTGCATCCATACCCCCCGGCGCCCGCCGCTTGGCCGGGTTCAACATAAGGCTGTACTGAAACCCGATCTCGGACCCGCCAATGACAAAGGCACGCAGGTTCGACCCGTTGGCGTAACTGTAGTTCATTCCGATGTTGAGAGGGGTCTTGATGTCTATGGCGCCACTTCCGGCTTCGCGGCTATAGGCGTCAGAGGAATATTCAAGCTGGAAGCTTAACCGGTCCGTCGCCTGATACTCCACCCCCCCGAACAGCGCGGCAGGGCCGCGAAACCATGCTCCGAAATCAAGCTGCCCCGTGGTGCTGATGCCACCTGCACCGACGCTCGGCCGCCTTTTGAACCGGTCAGAAATCACCCCAAGCGGGTTCGAAAACGCGCCACGCTGCGCCAGCCGCCCCCATCCCATGCCGCCGGTTGCCCTCAGCTTTGACCCAAAGCTCTTGGTTGCGACAAAATATTCGCTGGAATAAATCCCCGTGCCACCAAAGTCGCGCAGGCCCACGGCCAAACCAGGGAAGCGCGGGGTTTCATTGGTGATCTGGTAGTGCAAATCAAAACTGCGGTCGAAACGGGTGCCGTCCTGCGGCCCGCCCGGATCGAAATCGCGAATGATTGCATACCTGAACGTCCCGTAAACGCGCGGCAGCACCTGAAACGTCAGCGTATTGCGGTTGATATTGCCAAAATGGCTCGTTGTAAGGCCCACATAGCCATCCGGCAGCACCTGCGCCGTCGGCATGTCGATCAGACCGGGCGTCCCAAAGGTCGACAACGTCTGCGACTGAACGCTGCCGCTCCATGCTAGTGCGCCTATGACAGCGCAAATGACTCCATTGCCGTACTGCATCCAAACAAAGCACCTGAATTAGATGGCGAGGCAATCAAGCTGCGCCAAGACTTCACAAAGCCGGTGGAAGATCGTACCATTTTAACGTGCATTGCTACGTCATTGCAACACTCATAGGATGAATTCGCCAAATGCTCGGCAGTTGGATCAAGGCGTTGACCGCGCCCAATGCGCCCTACCCGCCCCCAACACCAGAGGCGCCGTTTGTCGTCTTGGGCGATCTGCACGGGCGCGCCGACCTGCTGGAAAAAACGCTGTCCGCAGTGCCTGCCAGCCAGATCGTCTGCGTTGGCGACTACGTCGATCGCGGCGAACACAGCGCCGATGTCCTGCGTCTGCTACAGGCACGGCCAGACATCATCTGCCTGTCCGGCAACCACGAGGAAATGATGCTGGGCTTCGTGGATCACCCGCAGCAATTCGGCCCCCGCTGGCTGCGCTGCGGTGGGCTTCAGACACTGGCAAGCTTTGGTATCGCGGGCGCCAGCGAAGGCAGCACCGGGGCCGCGCTTGATCAGATCGCCAAAGCCTTGCGCGCGGCCATGGGCGACGACCTGATCCAATGGCTCAGACAGCGCCCTGCGATCTGGCAATCGGGCAATGTCGCCGTCGCGCACGCCGGGGCCGACCCCAAGCTGCCGATGTGGGAACAAACCACCCAGACGCTGCATTGGGGGCACGCCGATTTTGCCCGTGTCGAACGCCGCGACGGTCTGTGGGTGGTACACGGGCATACCATCGTCGCCGCTCCGGTCTGTGACCGCGGGCGTATTTCTATTGATACCGGTGCCTATGCAACAGGTCGCCTGACGGCAGCGCTGATTATGGATGGCCGGGTGGAGTTCGATGCGCTTTGACCGGCGGTTCGAGATTGGTCGTGCCAATACCCACACGCAAGATGCGGCTCGTTGAATTTTGCAAAAGGTGGAACAGGCAGTCTGGCACAAGCTGAGCCCCTTGACGGCGGCGCAATGCGGGTTCCACACTGTTGGGGGGCTATGTGCGCAGGGCAGTTCGCCCGTTTACGTTCATCTGTTTTTGTTCCCGCCCAGCAAATTCGCACCGCACGCCCATCACCACCTCTGCCAAGGCCAGCGCACTCCTGCGCCAGCTATAACTCTCCGCGCGGGCCTTCCCGGCGCGGACCATCGCCGCCCGCGTCGCGTCGTCCATCTGGGCAAACCTGGTCAATGCCGCGCGCATGTCGTCGGTATCGCGCGGGTCAAACCACGAGGGCGCATCGCCCAACACGTCGGGCATCGCCCCGCTGCGCGCGCATAAGACCGGCACGCCCAGTCGCATGGCCTCGAGCGGCGGAATGCCAAAGCCTTCGTGCAGCGCGGCAAAGACGAAACCCGCAGCACCCTCGTACAGCCCGCGCAAATCATTGTCGGGCACCCGGCCAAGCGCCCGCACCCGCGCGCCCTGCCCCGCAGCATCGGTGGCGATGCCCGGCACGTCGCCGCCCACCAGCGCCAGTGGCGGCACGTCCGCGCCGCATTGGGCATGGGCGGCTGTCAGGGGGCCAAGGTTCTTGTTGGGGCTGCGGTTGCCCACGCTCAGCAGATAGCCTCCGGGCGTCAGCCCGTAACGCGCCGGCGCGTCGTGCGTCGCGGGCCAGTTCAGCGCATGATCGGCGCTGTTGGGCACAATGCGAAACCGCGCGGCATCCACATCCAGATGCCGCGCGATGGCCTGTGCCGAATGCCGACTGACCGTCAGCAGCGCCGCCGCGCGCCGTGCCAGACGGGGCCGCAAGAAACGGTGCAAAACCCGATACCGCCGCGCATAGGCCTGCGGAATTTCCCACAGGTTTGCGTCATGCAGACACAGTACATGCGCGCGGTGACGCAGCGGACCGGCATTGCCGAGGCTGACCAGCACGCCGTCGCGGCTGGCCCACCACAGCGCGCCCTGTTCCCACAGATGTCCGCCTCCGCCAGCGATGACGCGCGGGCGCAGCACCTGCCAATTGGGTATCTCGGTCCCCGGCGGCACCAGCACCTGCACCGGGCCGAGCTGCTGTTGCAACTGAACTGATTGTGCCAGTTCGGCATCCAGCGCGCCCATGATCTCGCGGGCATAACGCTGCACGCCCGACAGGGGCTGTGTCAGGAACCGGCCGTTGATATAGGTGGTCACGTTCACGTGGTTTCCAGCGCGGCAAAGGCGGGGATCGGCACGGCCCGCCGCACCGGCAGCCCATAAAGCGACGTTGTGCGTGCCCCCAATGCATCGAGCGCCCAGGCGCTGACATCGGTGGCCAGCGCCCCCGCGCGCAACCGGTTCAGCCGTTTATCATCATGCAGCAGCCCCGTGATATGCTGCACCACACCCAGCATGTCGTCAGCCTCTGCCACCATGCCGTTGCGATTATGCTCGACGATCTCGTCGATGCCGGGCAGGCGCTGCACCACCATCGGACAGCCCGCCGCCACCGATTGCACCGCCACGCGCGGCAGCCCTTCACGGGCCGAGGTCAACACCGACAGATCGGCCAGCGCAAACAGCGCTTCGGGGTCGGGGCGGTGGCCGCAGAACACCACCTGTTTGTCCAGCCCAAGGGCGCTGACAGCCGCCCGCACCCGTGCTTCTTCCGGCCCCGCACCGGCCAGCAGCAGTTTGAGATCTGGCAGCGTGCTGGCCACGCGGGCAAAGGCGCGCAGGAATGCGACATGACGTTTGCGCGGCTCGAACGCCGCCATCATCAACGCCACGCGGGGCCGGGTGTTGCCGGCTTTCACGCCCAGCAATTCGCGCCAGTCGGGTGGCAACGCCGCGTTGCGAAACCGATCGACGTCCATGCCCGATCGCACGCAATGCACCCTGCCCCGCCGCGTGATACCCGCCGCGACATAGGACCGGCCCACCGCCTCGGACACGCCGATGAACACATCCGTGTTGCGCGCCGCCAAACGCTCCGCCGCGATATAAAGCGCGCGTTTGACGGGGCTGGCGCCCTCAAACGGCACGATGTGGATACCATGGGCCACCACTGCCTCAGGTACCGCCCGCGCCGCCAACCGGCCCAGGATACCTGCCTTGCTCTGATGGGTGTGGATCACGTCTGGTTCCAGCGACCGATAAATTTGACGCAGCCGCATCGTGGCGCGGAAATCCTGCACCGGATGCGCCGGGTGGACCATCTGCGGCACCGCGATCCGCGCGATGCCCTGCGGTAGATGATCGTCCCAATAGGGGTCACTTTCGACCCCGTGGATCAGCGTCACCCGGTGGCCATGTTCGATCTGCCAGCGGCAGGTCTCCAGAGTGTTTTCCTCGGACCCAGCCCGCAAAAGCCGGGTCACAAGATGAACAATATGCATGTTCTCTCCTCGAAAATCAGTGTCTCACCACCGTTCAGTCGAGGTTAACCATCGGGTCTAAATCCTTACCAAAACCCTAACGCGACAAAATTTCGCACAATTCTACTTAAAGTGGTGCGATCAGCGTGACCGTCGGATAATATGCCCGGTAACGTCCGATATCGCGCGTCAGCAGCGGCAGCCCCGCCACGGCCGCATGTGCACCGATGAAGAAGTCAGGCAGCACACCAGTGCGCGTGCCCCCCGACTTGCGGTACTGGCGAAACACCTTCGCGGCCAGAAACAGCGCCGCGGCCGGGATCGGATCGTGCTTTAACCCGATGCCGCGAATAAAAGCGTCCAGCTTTTCCTTGGTCTCGTAACGCACTGACAATTCGGCATAGATCACATCGTTGATCACAAGCGGCCCGACCAGCGAAGCGGCCTCAAGCTGCGCGATCGACCAATCGGCAAACTGCGGGTCGTCCGTCACCAGATCCAGCAGCACGTTGGTATCAACCAGCGTCAAGCATCCGGTCCCGCAGGCAGATCACGCGTCAGCGCCATGATGGCGTCGGTGTCCATCCCCGCCCCCGCATGGCCGCGAAACCGTGCAAAGCTGCTGTGCTTTGGCGCATCATCCTGCGGCACCAGTTCAACCCGTCCATCCGCTGTGCGGCGAAAGCTCACCTTGCTGCCCGCGTGCAGACCCAACAGATCGCGCACGGCCTTGGGGATGGTCACCTGACCCTTGGATGTCACAGTTGTCTGCATGGCGCCTCTCCTTTGGCAGGGCGTTTCCTGTGGTAAGGAATTGTATCTGCAAAGTATTACTTTTGCACTCCGATTTCAAGAGGCCCTGCGGCACACGTTAATCCCGCGTTAACCATCGCGGTGCAATCCTTTCGAAAAGGCTAACGCGGGCCACCCCCCGCCCCTACCGCACAAAGGAACCCATGAGCAGGATCATCTATATTCACGTGCCGAAATGTGGCGGCTCCAGCTTTGGCGCGGCGCTGCGGCTGCGGTATCTGATGTCGCAGGCCACGATTACGCTCGATCAGGGCGATCCCGCATTGCGCGGCGAGGCGCGGATACTCGACGATTACGCCCACCGTCGGGCGCAGTTGCATGCCCGCGTCGCGCGGGGCGTGCGGATGATCGCAGGCCATGTGCAATATGATGCGGCACTTCACGACGGGGCGGCACGCAATTACGCCTTCATCACCCTGCTGCGCGATCCGGTCGCGCGCTTTGTGTCGCATTACAACTACCTGCAACGCCGCCACCCCACCCCGGCACGCGCGCCCACGCTGGCGGCGTTCCTCGACACGCCTGATGCCGCGCGCATCGCCTCGCAATATCTGTTCTACTTCGCCGGGCAAAGCCAGCGGCAAGGGAGCGATCCCGCCCCCCTGATTGCCCGCGCCACCGCCGCGCTGCACCGCTTTGATGTGATCGGCGACCTGTCGCAGCCCGCAACCTTTGCGCGTGATCTGCAACAGTTGATCCGCACGCCCCTGCCGCGCTGGAAACGCAACGCCGCCCCGGCCCCCACCCAGATCCCCGCCAACCTGCGCCCCCGTATCGAAGCGCTCTGCGCCCCTGACATCGCCATCTACCGCGCCCTGCACCCGCACCGCGCCGCCGCATGAGGCACGCGCTCTCTCCCTTGTCATTGCTGCTGATTTGCTGGGGTCTTTCTGGTGCCGGCATGGCCCTGACGCTGGCGCAACTGCATCACCTCGATCTGGTGCAAACCTTTATGCGGCGCGAACACCTCAACCCCTCGGTCTTTGGGGCCACAGGGCTGGTCTGGCTGCTGCTGGGGCTGTTGTTCTATGCCGTTGGCGATACCGCCGGCCGCTTCTCTCGGCGCAAACCCCGGCCCCCGGCCCGGCGCATCAATCTCACCCGCGCCGCACGTCTGACCTTTGCGCTCAACCTTGTGCTGCTGGGTGTCACCGCATTGTGGATTCTCACCGCCGCGGCCAAGGCCGGCGGGCTGATCAATCTCGCCGCCGCCGCCTATATCGACAGTATCACCACCCGCGACATTCTGCTGGAAAACAAACTCTTTACCGGAATGCGCCTGTTTTACGCCGCCCTGCCCGCCACCGCCTGCATGGCCGCCGCGATCCTGTGCCTCGGCCCCCTGCCCCGGCAGACCCGCACGATGATGACCGTAACACTGGCCTGCAACACGATTGCTCTTTTCATCTTGCCCATTGTCATGAGCCAGCGCCTGCTACTTCTGCAACTGTTGCTTTCGGCCTACCTTGTTGCCTGCGTGGTGCGCGGGCGGCTGATCGGGCTTGGCTGGCTCATGCTCGCCATCGCGCTGTTCCTCGGACTCTGGATGGCCCGCGAGGCGATCACCAACCCGATGTTCAACCGCTCCGCCCTGGATATTGGCCTGCAAAAGCTCGCCTTTTATGTCGTCAACGACATGTGGAACGCCTTTGCCCCGCTGATGGTTGATATCCCACACACCTGGGGCGGGCTGAATTTCGAAGGGATCATGTTCCTTACCTTCACCGACGATTATTTTGCCCGGCTGCTGACCCCGCGTAGCTTGGCACTCGACGCCGTGCTCGGCGGGGGCGAGTTTCCGTTCCTCACCGCTGCCTATGTTGATTTCGGCCCAATGCTCGGCGCGGTTTTCATCGCCGTGACCGCCTTTGTCATCAGGCGTGTTTTTGTGCGCGCGCAGCACTCGCTCGGTTTTGCCGTGGTCTATGCACAGATCGGCGCCGCGCTGCTGTTTTCCAGCCATTCAGTCTATTTCACGCATCAGAATTTCCTGTTCTCCCTGGCCCTCGTCGGACTGATCATGCTGCTGTCGACCCAGCGTATTGCCACGCGCGATCACCCTGACCCGCTGCCGACCTTCCGCTCACGCCGCACACCACGGCCACAGCTGCCCCCCATGTCCGAGCGTCACAATGAACCCGCCTAGGCTTCCCGGCCTTCAGGCCCTGCGCGGACTTGCCGCCGTGATGGTGCTGATCGGTCATGTTCTGGCCGAGGCCGAGCATTACTTTGCCTTGTCGCTGCCCGGTGACGCCGTGCCTTGGACGCGCGGCGTCGATATTTTCTTTGTCATCTCCGGCTTTGTCATCACCCTGTCCGCCGCCCGCTACGCCGGCCGATCCGGCGCATTTCTCTGGCGACGCATCCTGCGGGTCGTCCCGCTGTATTACCTCTTTACGACCCTCATGGTCGCCGCCCTACTGTTCCTGCCCGGTGGGGCCAAAGACACCACCCTGGACCCCGCACAGATCCTCAGCTCTTACGGGTTTTTTCCCTATGCACGCGCCGATGGCCGCATCGCCCCGGTTCTGTCGCTGGGTTGGACCCTGAATTACGAGATGTTCTTTTATGCCCTCATGGCGCTCTGCCTAGCCCTTCCCCGCCCGCTCGTCACAGTGGCGGCGCTGCTAACCGCCCTCGCGCTTCTTGGGCTCGCGGTTGATTTCACCGCCCCGCAGTTTGCCTTCTGGACCAATCCGCTAATCTTGGAATTCCTCTACGGCATCGCGCTTGCCCGACTGTGGCAACGCGGCTGGTCCCGACCCGACACCGCCCTAAGCATCGCCGCGATCGCACTTGGGTTCGTGCTGCTCATCGCGCTCGATCCGCTGCCCCTGCCCCGTTTCATCGCCGCTGGCCTGCCCGCCATGCTCATCGTCGCTGGCGGCACCCTGCTCTGCCCTGACCGCCGCCTGCCCGGCCAGCTTTTGGGCGATGCCTCCTATGCCCTGTATCTGTCGCACCGTTTTGCCCTGCGCGCCGCCACGCTGCTGTTGATGCCGCTGCTGCCCGCCACCGCCTTTGGCGCATGGCTCTATGTCGTCACCATCTGCGCCCTAGCCCTCTGCTCGGGCATCCTCATCCATCTCGCAATTGAACGCCCCCTGATGCGTGGCGTCACCGGTCGAAAACAGGCGGCCCCGGCATGAAAACGCGCGTCTGGTCCTTCGCCCTGCAATGGTCCCGCGTCGGCATCAACGCCGCGCTGTTTCTCATCGCCACACGCTTTTTGTCACTGGCCGAGATCGGCGCCTTCGCAACCGCTTTTGCCCCTATCCGCATGACCCAAAGCCTGCACAAGGCCGGTATCTGCGAAAGCGTCATCATCCTCGGCCATACGTCACGCCGCCGGGACGCCCTGTTTGCCCTCTCCCTCGGTTCAGGTCTGGCCCTCACCCTCGGCCTTGCGGCTCTCGCAGTTATCGTGCGATCCCCTCTCCTCCTCGCCCTCAGCGTTATCCCCTTTCTCAACGGCCTCGGCGCGGTTTCCGAAGGCATCTTGCGCCAATCCCTCCGCCTGCGCGCCCTCGCCCTGCGCACGATGGTCAGCCAAACCGCCGCTGCCGCCCTCGCGCTGTGGATGCTATTCCACGGGGCTGGCCCTTGGGCGTTGGTCGGGTTCGCCCTGACCAATGCAGCACTCACCGCCGCCCTCTCGATCCACGTCGCACACTGGCACCCCCGCACCCTTCCCCATTGGCAGTATCAGACTCTAATACTGCCCAAAACGGCCCAAATCGCGGCACGCGATTTCCTCACCGCCGCCCTCATCCCGCTCACGCAACTGACCGTGGGCCTCGCCCTCGGCCTGCCCGCCGCCGGCGCATTCCAGATCGCCAGCCGCATGCTCAGCCTGATCGACGCGCTCACCCTCTCGCCGTTACGTTTCATCGCCCTGCCGCAACTACATGGGTTGCGCGGCCCCGTCTTTCGCACCACCCTCGCCGCCCAGCTCCGCCTCACCGCAACGCTCTCGGTCTGGATCTGGTCCGGGACCTGCATCGCAGCCCCGCAAATTCTCAGCCTTCTCACCGGCACAACCCACGCCGCCGCCACCGCGCCCATCCTCATCGCCCTCAGCGGTTTCGGCCTGCTGTCGGCCCTCACCATGCCCATCAATCAGGCTCTTACCGCCCAGGGCCACACCGGCCTCATGCTCACCCGCGCTGCCACGATGCTCGCCCTCGGCACCCTCTGCTCCCTGCCCGCGCTGACGCTTTCCCCCACCGCAGTCGCAACCGCCCTTAGCGTCGCGGCCCTGCTTTCGACGCTCTGGCACCTTACCCACGCCTTGCCACGCCTCGGCGTCGGCCTGCGCGATCTCAGCCCCCTCTGCGCCCCGCTCGCCGCAGGCACGTTTATGCTCGGGCTTTTTGCCCTGCTTCCGCCACTGCCTGTCGCCGCCCAAATCGCCCTCGGCAGCGCCCTCTACGCCGCGCTTCTCCTCCCCCCGATACAGAGGAGCACCGCATGAAACGTGCCGTCCTGATCACAGGTCACTTCCCCCTGCAAAAACGCCGCCCGTCGATGCTTTGGGTGTCGGATCATCTTCAGGCGGCAGGCTGGCACGTGACGCATGTCACTGTGGGATATAGCTGGGTATCTGCCCTGCTGGGCGACGTCCGCCTGCGCGCCCTCGATGCCCCACCCCGGCGCGGCACATACCAGCACAGCCCGACCCTCACCTCGATCTACAGCCTACCGCCGCTCCACCCGCTAAAATCCAAAAATACCGCCCTAAACGCCGTTTTAGAGTCTCTTTTTCCGCTGTTCTCAGCCCACTGGCGTCCCATCCTGCGCGCGCCTTTGAACCACTCCAACCTCGTAATTTGCGAAAGCGGCCCACCGGTCCTGCTGGGCCCGCTTCTGGCTCAACAGGCCCCGCAGGCCACACGCATCTACCGCGTCTCTGATGATATCCGCCTGTTGAACGCCCCCGACGCCCTGCTGCGCGCCGAACAGGCGCACCGCCACTTTACCCGCATCAGCACCGCCAGCCCGCATATCGCCGCCCGCTTTGCCGATCACCCCAATGTCACGATCGATCCGGTCGGCATCCCGCACGATGAGATAAATGTCAGCACCCCTGACCCTTATCCAAGGCCAAGACCTGGCCCAATTGCAGTCTGTGCCGGGACGACCCTGCTCGATGTCCCGGCACTCACCCGCATTGCCCGCCAACGACCCGACTGGCAGATCCACGTCCTTGGCAGGCTGCGCAGCACACCGCCTGCCCTGCCGAACATCACTTGGCACGGCGAACAGCGCTTTGACACGACCCTTGCCCATATCGCCCATGCCGACATCGGGCTTGCCCCCTACCGCGATACGCCGGGCGTGGAATACCAGACCACCAATTCCAACCGCATCCTGCTATACCGCCACCACGGCCTGCCGACGCTGGGGCCGGACCGGCTTTGCCACCCTGCCCTACCGTCAATCATCGGATACACCACACCCGACGCCCTGTTTCGCTGCGAAACCTGGGCGCGCGCACCCGAAGCCGTACCCGACTGGATCGACCTTGCCCGCCGCCTCGCTCAGAACGGCGTTACTGACCCACCTGACGACGCCTCGACAGTCCCTGCAACAATCGTGAACCCACGGATAAAAACAGTCCCTGAATTGGCTTCTAGAGCATGATTTTCGACTGATCCCGCCGCGTCGCCCACGCAATCCTGCAACCACATGACCCCATCGTTGGAACACTTGAACGCGACGGAAGTGCCGTCAAGATCCGCGCCACCGCCCGGCACCCGGCGGCCCAGGTCTGCGTCGACTGGATCACATGCACCTCCGTGCCATTGCGTGACAGGCCAAAATCGCCGTCCAGCAGGATCGCCCGCACCGCATCGTGGCTGGTAAACCCGTTGCACGACGTCGCCCCGGTGATCCCGTTGCGCCAGCCGGTACAGCCCTGCAACAGCACATGCATGCCCAGCGTGCCATCCTCATGGAACGACCACCCATCCTTGGCCCCACCCGACGCATCGCAGCCAAAAAACGCAACCAGCCCATCGGTGCGCCGCACCCGCACAGCATCCTGCGGTGATGCCGGATTGGACGGCGCACTATAGCGGAACGAACAATTCACCCCGACGATGTTGCGCGACGCCACCGCATCAAAATGCAGCGCCCCGGTGATTCCGCCCTCGGCATGGACATTCTCCAGATAGAAATCCTGATCATGCGCCATGAACCGCGCCCCGTGAAACGACCGGATTACCGCAATATCCTCCGGGCCCGGCGCACCACCGATGTTCACATGCACCAGTGATCCATCCTGAACCCAACTGTCCGGCGTCGCGGCGCAACTGGCCACATCGGCCACATTGATCAATTCGGTGTTCAACCCTTCTGGGGTCTGCACATCGCTGCGAAACACCCGCCGCACGGATGTTTCCGGCGCGGAATATGTCCCCCCCGCATCCGTCCAAACGACCGAAAATGGCCCCGACCGATAGCGCAACGCCCCGCCCCACCCGATCACCGCCACCGCCTGCGTCGGTTCGTCATTGCCGTTGCGGGTAAAGGCAGATTCCGCGTAATCCCCCGGCTTTACCAAGACACGATAAGGCGCGCCCGTGGCATTGCCCGCGACAAATGCGGCATAGATCGTTCGCTTTGCATCGGAAAAATCGCCATCTTGCGCGCCCGCACCGCTGTTGGTGTCGTCGCCGGCCACCCCATCTACATGCACTGCGGCGCCGGCCCAGATTGCCGGATCAACCAGATCGCGCGGCTCGACCTCCACCGCATAGCGCCCTGCGTTGTGGTAGATGCCCAGATCAAACCGCCCCTGATCCCAGCCAAAGCCATCGGGAAGGTCGACCAGGGCTTTGCTGCGATACTGCGGGGTCAATCCCACCGCCAGACCCAGCATCACACCAGCCCCTTGACGCCCGCCGCCGTGGTCCCGGTGGCCAGCACACGCTGCAACCGCACCGGATAAATCACGCCGGGCGCGAGGCCGGGCAGGGTGATCGTATCGCCATTTTTTAACGTCACCGCCAGATCGCCCGCCGTGCTCACCATGACCGCACGCGTGACCTCGCTCAGGTCCGCACCGTCAGCGGGGGTGATGTCAAAACCGCCGCAGATCGGGCCGGTCAAGCCTTCTTGATAGCTGCTGAACGAATCGAAAATAGGCATCGCGGCCTCCTCTTATTAATGAGTTCTCAGCATCCGTGGCTTGCCTTAACCCATTAATAACCCACCGTGCGATGGGGCAGGTCGGGGTAGGTTTCGCGCGCGAAACCTACCCCGAATTCAAACCTGCTCGAGCAGGTATTTGATCCGGTCCATGACCAGATCAATCATCTCTTCGTTGACCTGTTTTCCGCGCAGACGAATCGCAAATCCATCCTCTGTCTGCACCCGTTCCATCGTCACGTTATTGGCCAATCGCACAGGGGCCGACCGCTCGATCACCTTGCGCGGACGACCACCCCGGCTGGGGTCCACCCCGATGCCTTCAATTGCTTCGATCAACGGCTCCAGTACCGCCCATTCGTCCGTTGCATTGGCCACCGCGTGGGTTTCCAGCGCGGTGCGCATCGCCTCGCTTTGCCCCGCGCGCAGCCCGGCCGCAACACGCAGACATTGACGCTCGCTCAGCTGTGATCCAAATCGCAGCATGTCGCCCAGTTCCTCATGCACCAGCGCAAAGGATCGGATCTTTGACCGCTTCGCTTTGCTGGCCGACGAAAACAGCGTCGTCACCGCCTCGTCCACGGTGCTGAACACCCCATCATGCACCGCAATCGCCGCCGCACGGCCGCGCTCATATTGGCTCAACCCGGTCCTGATCTCATTTTCTTCGATCATCGCCACGATGGCATCGGCCAATGTGTCGGGCTTGCGAATAAAGGCCGCAATGGTGGTGTGTCGTTCACCCCCGGAAAGGGCATTCAATTCGCGCACCGCGGCCAGTCGGCGAAAGCCTGAAATCAGCGCATATTTGCCCGCAGCCTCGGGATTTGTTGGTTCAAAAACCTCAATCGGAAGGCGTAATCCATGGTCCATGATCGACCGGCGCAGCTCGGCCAGATCTTCCTCATCCATGTCCATCCGGTCCCGGCTCAGCGCATCTGCCGTGATCTCGTGCAGCGGCAATTCCATCACCACCAGCCCCTTGTCACGCGCGGTTCTCAGCGCCTTGGCATCGGCCTTGTCGCGCGCATTTTCCTCGCGCAGATGCTGGGGCAGGGGGTCCGCGTGGCGGGCCGCATCGCCGGCCACATCTGCGATCGGGGCGCGGGTACCGGGACGGGAGGTTTCGCGCGCGAAACCCTCCTCAATCTCCTTCAGCGCTTCCGCCGAAGGGACCTCAAGCTGTCTACGTTTCGCCATTCTCTGACACCTCCTTGCGCTCCTGATCATCGCGCCACCAGGCGCCCAGCAGTATCTCTTTGAACTCGGCATAGGTCCGGTCAAACGTCTCGCGTCCGCGGGTATATGTCTCGCGGTTGAAATCGCGATAATCGGCCTCATAAATACCGTTCACACTCTCTCCGGCCTGTCCCACCATGGCGGTAAATTCCTGCCTGTAGGTATTGGTCATGTCACCGAAATACGCCTGAATCACATTCGCCAGATCGGTTTGCTGGCTGGCGTCAAACCGGGTGATAATCGCCCGCACCACGTCCCATTCAAACTTCATCTCAGGCAGCCCGTTGCGCCTGCGCGCCGCGTTCTCGCCTTCTTCGATCGAGGCAAATGTCGAATAGAGCATATCAAAGAAACGTCCGGTCGAATCAAACTCCAGAAACGACGCCCCAAGCGGCACGAGAATGATGTCCGCCGCCGCCAAGGCGTTGATCGTCAGATAGCCCAGGGCAGGGGGGGTATCGAGCAAGATGATGTCGTACTCATCGAGCGCCCCGCCCGCCTCCAAAGCCGAAGATAAGGCATCCCACAAAGCCCAATGCCGCAGCGCCATCCGCCAGACCGGAATTTGGAATTCCGCCCAGTAGAGATTCAGCTGCGCGCCGACCAAATCAATGTTGGGCCAATGGGTCTTTTGCACCACATCCTTGAGCGAGATTGTCAGCGCTTCGGTCAGGGTTTCATCCATTGGAATCTCAGGTTCATCTGCCGCCACGCGGACCCGGTTTTCGGCCTGCACCTGTACCGCGTAATCCCGCGCCAAAAGCGGAAAGATCGTCTGCCATTCGTCCTGTACCTGCCCGCCCATGATCGACGTCATGGAGCCTTGGGAATCCAGATCAATCACCAGCACCTTGTACCCATCCAGAGCCGCCGACATCGCCAGATGGGCCGCCGTGGACGTCTTGCCGACGCCGCCTTTGAAATTGGCCACCGCGACCACTTTTGCAGGCAACCCCTTGGGCCGATAAGGGCGGTATTCCTTGGTGCTTACCCCTTCCTCTGCAAAGTGGTTTCGCAGCAAAAGGATGTCTTCCAGACTGAATCGTTTTACGTTCCCAGACCCCTCACCTTGCGGCAATTCGGGATGCTTGTTCAGCACCCGCCGCAGATGTGCCGGGGCGACCGGAATCAGATAGCGACAAATTTCCCAAGTCGAGAATTTTCGCAGCTTTTTCTTGCCATCCGGCGCATAACCCCGTTTGGCCAAATCTGCCCGCCCCCGCCCGGCAAAAGCCGCCGCCTTGGCGAATCGCGCAGTATCCACCGGCCCGCTCAACTTGGCTGCGGCCGCTTTTGGGTCCAGATTGAAATAGGGGGGCAGCGGGGTGCCTGACTTTTTGTCCATGTTGTGGTGCCTCGATCAGATCATCATTATTCGATGTTATCATGCTAATCATGGCACATCTTTGCAGACATGTGAATCGATAAGAAGGGGTGTATGTCTGGAGGCACGATCAGGGTTTCGCGCGCGAAACCTGACCTTCGTCACCTTATAACGTATAAATAAACAGCCACATATGTTGTATTTCTTTTATCTTCTTTGGAATCTTTGGCTAAAGATAGTCCAGCCAAATCAATGTAGTGGCGGGAGTTAGGCACCGATCTGCGGGATCATAGGCACCCATTTACAGGGTCAAGGGCACCCAGGCACGGTTTTGCAGGTGCCGATTCGCAGGGGGTAGGGCACCCATTGACGGTTGGCCCGCATTAGACCCTGTTTTATGACTCCGCCGAGTCGCTTTTCGCGCCGTGCCGTCCCTTATGGTACCGTCGGCCCCTCATAGGAACCCGTTTGCAGGAGCAGCGCCCCCCGTAAATGGGTGCCCATAGAAAGATTGAGCCCAGGCACCTTTTGCGGCATACTCTGGTCCAAAGTCACCCCAAAGAGCGGTCACCGCCATCCAACGTGACACGAGAGCAGAGCACAGACATGGACCCCAGTATTCCTCACGACAAGCTGACAGGTGCGCTGCGCCGACAATCGGTTAAAAAGAATGTGGCCGCGATCCACGTCTCTGGCAAGCTGACATTGCTGCAACGCAAGCTGAGCAATGTCCTGCTGCTTAATGCGTATGACACGCTGGTCACCCGCAACAAACATCAGATCGACGCGCGCACACTATGCATGATGGTGGGCTACAACTCCAATGATATGGACACGCTGAAACAGTCCCTGCGCAGCCTGGCAGAGACGACCGCGGAATGGGACATGTTGGATGCCAACGGGCGGCAGGAATGGGGGGTATCTGCGCTGCTGTCCTATGCCAAGCTGTCGGGCGGGGTCTGTGAATATGCCTATTCCCCGGCACTGGCGGAAAAGCTGCACGATCCCAAGGTCTTTGCCCTGATTAACCTGAACATCCAACGCCGTTTTACCTCTGGCCACGCGCTTGCACTTTATGAAAATTGTTATCGTTTTGTGCGAACCGGGTCGACGGGATGGTGGCCGATCGACCTGTTTCGGCGGTTGATGGGGGTGGACGGCAGTGCCTATTATGAAAGTTTCAAACATCTGAACGCCAAGATTATCAAACCAGCCGTCGCAGAGGTGAACAAGACGTCGAATATCCTGATCACGCCCGAACTGCACAAAATGGGTCGGCAGGTCAGCGATGTGCGGTTTCTGATCAAGGAGAACCCACAGCTGGCAATGCTGGACATTGATGACGGCGAGGCGCTGCGTCAGGGGCCGGTCTATGCCGAATTGATGGAACTGGGCGTGAGCGACCGTTTGGCGCGTCAGTGGATATCAGAACACGGCGAAGATTATGTGTTGGAAAAGATCACATATCTGAAGGGCAGGGGGGCTGTGGACAGTCCGGTGGGGTATCTGCGCGCGGCCCTGCGCAATGATTACAAGACGCCTGCCGCGCCCGAACCTACGCCCAAGGCCAAGGCCGCCGCAACCCAGCGCCGACTTCGCAGCACCGCCGCCGATAACGCCGAAGCCGAGCGCGCCCGGATCGTGGAAGAAGAACGCAAAGCGCGCGCGGGGATCATGGCGCGGGTGCAAGAGGTTGTCGAAGCGCGCTCTCCGACGCAGCGCGACGCAGATCGGCGGCTATTTCTGGCATGGCTGGACGACGACGTGCTGAAGTCGGAATTTTCCCGATTGGGCTGGAAGGCAGCCCTATGCGCGACGGAGATGGTAGCGTTCTGGACAGACCTTATTCCTGATGCTTTTGACGATATGTCGTAAGGGGTCTGTCGCATTAATATGACTGATTTGTGTTATGGGCTCATGGCCTCCTATTGTCAGGCAACCAAGCCAAGTAGGTATTCAACAAAACGGATTTCGCCTTTGATGCCGGTTCCCTTCCCGTGGGCTGGCCACGGTTGATGGTCCTGATTGCTTTGACGCCGCGTTCTGGCAGCAAATCCCGCAGGTCTCGACACGAAAGCGCGAAGCGGCACTGCCAGGGTACCGCACGCAGCATCACATCAGGCGGAAACCGATGATGTTTGAACCGGTTGCGCTGCATGACAGCCTTCCAGGCTACTGACGTAACCTCGAAGCTGTAACCTGAGGCGGATTAATGCAGCAGACCCCTACAATTTCATCACCAAAGTTACGCGCGCTGCGGGTTTGCCGAATTCTTTGATTCGATGCACGCCAGCCGAGAAATCAGCAAAGTCGAATTTGTCTATTCTCACATAGTGGGATGATTGACTAACGATGATGTCTAATATCAGCGTTAATACAATAATATTTTGACAGGATTACATCCAGATGTTTCGCTTTAGGTGAAATATAATCCCGCTATATGGAGCTTAATCGAGATGCACGAAAGACTATCGAGCCAGACGAGAACCGCCACGGTGGCGCAGTTGATGGCTGAGACATTGGCCTTGTATGGCGTCGAGTTTCTCTTTGGGATGGAAGATCCAGTTTATCTTTATCATCATCTAGATCGAACAAAGATCAGGCCGATCACCATCCGGGACGAAAAGCATGGGGCGATCATGGCGCATGGCTATGCCAAAATGTCCAAGCGCCCGGGTATTTGCGCATCCACCTTCGGGCCAGGCGCCACCAATTTGATCACTGGCCTGCTGGAGGCACAGAAAAGTTCGATCCCTGTCATCGCTTTGATTCAGGAAATTCCGGCAAACCAGCGCGAACGCAATGCGAGCAGTGAGATTGACCATATTGCGGCGCTCACACCATTTACCAAAAAGGTCTTTCGGATTGATACGCCAGAACGCTGTTGCGAGGTAATTCGCCGCGCATTTCGCAGCGCCACCAGCGGTCGCCCTGGCCCGGTCGCAATTTTATGCCCCGCAGATATTATGACGATCGAAACGACTGCGGATACCTATGCCGAACCGGAGTTCGCGACGTTTCCAGCCTCACGGCCACGAGCAGCCAAAGCTGAAATCGAAGTGGCTGCCGGGTTGTTGGCAAGTGCTGAGCGCCCGGTGATCATCGCCGGCGGCGGCAGCATCCTGTCAGGGGCCTCGCAAGAAGTAATTGCCTTGGCCGAGCGCCTTGGCGCACCGGTTGCAACTACAATGAACGGACGCGGCACAATACCCGACAGTCACCCGCTTTCGGCGGGTACGTTGGGATCGTCAACCAGCGGCACACATGGGCGCGGCCATATTTCAAATGAGGCTGTCAGCAATGCAGATGTCGTCCTGATCGTTGGGTCGCGAACAGGCCAGATTTGCTACATGAACTGGCAACAGCCGGGACCTGAAACACGTGTGATCCATCTTGATATTGATCCGGAGGAACCGGGGCGCAATTTTCGGACTGATGTGACATTGATCGGTGACGCTCGCGAAACACTGGCTGATCTTATAGCAGCCCCCGTCACCGACAAACCCGGCCGGTCCGGAGCCATCGGCGAGGCGCTCGTTGCTAAGAACAACCAGTGGAAAGCTTCATTCAAGAAAATTTCATCCTCAACGGCTATTCCAATGCGTCCCGAATGCGTCCTTGGCGAAATATCCAACCGGATGGACGCCGAGACCATTTTGGTCACGGATGCAAGCTATGTTACAGGCTGGGCCTTCAGCCATATTGATAATGTATCCGTCGGTGGGCGCATCCTGTCGCCCCGTGGCACAGGCGGTATCGGTTGGTCCTTGCCAGCGGCCCTCGGCGCTAAACTTGCTGATCCAAATGCAAAGGTCGTCTGCCTGACAGGGGACGGGGCTTTCGGTTATGTCATGGCCGAGATGGAGACTGCTGCGAGGTGCGATATCCCCGTCGTTGTTGTTGTTATTAACAACGCGACATTGGGCTTTCAAAAGCACTTTGAGCAAAAGTTATTCGATCAATACGGAGAGTGTGACCTGTCAGGTATCGACCACGCGGTTCTCGCCAAGGCACTTCATTGTGACGGGGAGCGTGTTGAAGATCCGGCTGATATACCAGCCGCCGTCGACCGCGGTCTGAAAAGCAAAAAACTCTATCTAATTGACGTCGTGGTGGACAATCGTGCCATGGCGCCAATCCTGGGGCTAGATCGCAACGAAGATGCCCCGAAAAGCCACTAAAACAATATAAAAAACCAACAAATGGAGGACTAAACATGGTGTATTCACTGATCAAAAGTATTGTTGTTGCTGCGGTATGTACAATTTCCACGGCCGCTTGGGCCGGGGAGACATTTGACCGGATTATGTCGTCGAACAAAATGACGGTCGGCGTTGCCCCTTGGAATGGATTTGTCGCAAAAAACCCATCTAGCGGCAACTTTGAAGGGCTGATTGTTGACGATATCGCAATGCTCTCAGAGCTGACAGGCATCGAGATCGAATTGGTCAACACGACCTGGAGCGGGCTGATTGCTGGTCTGCAGGCCGGTAAGTGGGACGTTATCATGACGGGCATGGGGGCGACACCTGAACGCTCAAAAGCCGTGGCATTTACCGATGGTTGGGGCTTCTTGTCTCCTCTGGCGCTGGTCGGCACTGACAGCCCCTATCAAACAAGCGACGACTTGAACCAAGAGGGAAATAAAATCACCGTCGTTTCGGGTACCAGCGCGCACCGCCTGGCAGCGCGTCTGTTCGACAAGGCAGAGGTGGCGTCATATTCAGATACCGGTGCTGCCGTACTTGAAGTGATGCAGGGCAAAGCCGCCGCTTATGTTGGGGATTCAATTTCGAACACGAAACGCGCAGAAGAACGCTCTGAACTGCGAGCACTCGAGTTTGATCCGTCTGTCATTGAATGGAATAGTCTGAACCACGCTGTGCGATATGACGATCCCGAGCTTTTGGTGTTTTTGAATACCTACATCCACACAATGCAATTGCGTGGATGGTATGTTGAACTTGCCGAGCGCTGGGGCATGCCTGCAAGCTTGGCGACGGGTCCGACCTAACTGCCATTAATTTAACTGGGCCGGAGCTTTACAGGCTTCGGCCTAGATAAAAAACTGAGGATCATACGATGGAGAGGGCAGCATGAACTATAATTTTGATTTTGGAATCCTATTCCAATACGGGGACTACCTAGCCGGGGGGGTTTGGTATGCGGTAATCATCGCCTTTCCAAGCATCATAATAGCGACAATTGTGGGGATGATATTAGCAGCGGCACATCTTTCCCCCGTCCGTGTTTTCCGTATGGCCAGCTCTGTTATCGTTGATGTATTCCGCACCCTACCGGTTGTGGTTCTATTGATCTGGATCCATTACGTATTTCCAATTCTCACCGGCCTATCAATGAGCCCGACACAAAGCAGCATACTTGCCTTGTCCTTGAACGGCAGCGCGCTGGCATGTGAGGCCTTCCGTGGTGGTTTGCAGGCAATCCCCGGCACACAGCGCCAAGCGGCGTGGTCACTCGGGCTGTCGAAAATAGACACTCTGAGGTTTGTGATCATCCCCCAAGGCTTCTTCTCGACCCTGCCAGCACTGACAAATGTGCATATAACAATAATCAAGAACGTCACTGTCACCGTGCTGATTGCCGTGCCCGAAGTGATGTTCCGCGCGCAGGAACTAACGGTTCAATTTTTCCGTCCTCTCGAACTCTATACTGGGGCTGCTGTTGTTTATGTGGCACTCATTCTGTCTTTTACTGTGGCAATGCGCCGCCTCGAAAAACTTCGCAAATGGGAGAGCGTCTGATGTCTGAGAAACCTTTCCTGAAAATTGATGGCCTGACTAAGAAATATGGGGATACGACCATTCTTAGCAATATTGATCTAAGCATCAATAAGGGTGATACGCTGATGATATGTGGGCCGAGTGGTTGTGGCAAAAGCACCCTCCTGCGATGCCTGAACGGGTTGGAGCAGGTTGAAGCTGGCTCTCTCACGATCGGCGAACGGCACGTTGATTTGAGCGATCCCAAACAACGAGAGTCAGCACGGCAGGGCACGGGTTTGGTGTTTCAAAACTTCAACCTGTTTCCCCATATGTCCGTGCTTGATAACATCACGCTTGCCCCGCGCCGCGTTATGAAAACGCCCAAATCTACCGCTGAAGATGACGCTAAAGACTTGCTGGACCTCATTGGACTAACCGACCGAATGCAAGCATACCCTTGCGAATTATCCGGTGGCCAACGCCAAAGGGTTGCAATTGCGCGGGCGCTGGCCATGAACCCAGAACTGTTGATGTTTGATGAACCCACGTCTGCTCTTGACCCGGAAAAGAAAGAAGAAGTTCTTGGCGTGATCCGCGAACTCAAGAGCATCAAGAACGTTACAATGATCGTCGTCACACATGAAATTGGATTTGGAAAAACCGTTTCTGATTGGGCTATGTTGCTCGAAGCTGGTAAAGTGGTTGAATTAGAACCATCAAAAGATTTTTTCAACGCACCAAAATCTCAACGCACGAAAGAGTTTTTGAGTGCGATTGTAAACGCCTGAAGTCGAGCAAACCATATGAAGACCCTCAACAACATGACAAAAGCTTTGAAGCTTGTTGCGGCATCACCAAAGCCGATAGCGGTCAGCGAGATTTGTACGGCACTTGGTCTGCCACGAAGCAGCGCATCTCGTCTGATGGCATCATTACGTGATAGTGGACTGATTGAACAAGTGCCCAAGTCACGCCGATATGTTGCCGGACCGCTTGCCTGGGAACTGGGTGTTCAATATCGTCCGTTGAATTTTAATCTGGATGCCATCGCGGAAAGTCTGGCCCATATTTCACTTCTAACGGGCCTTTCCACATGGCTCGCTGTATTGGACAAATGTGAAATCATTCTGTTGCGTCACCATCAGGGATCAACACCCATATTGATATCTGTACGTCTGGGGCAACGCCTACCTGCGCATACAACAGCGATGGGCAAAGCGTTGTTAAGTCGTTTGTCAGATCGCACCATCAAAGAACTGTATGACGAAATCCTGCCAGGTTTGACGGGGCGAAGCCTTCAGACGCGCACTGAATTGATTGCAGAACTAAATAAGATCAGGCGCACCCGCTTGGCCTATTCACGTCAGGAAGCATTTCCGGGCATTGTTTCGGTCGCAGGGGCGATCATGGGCGTCGCCAACGATTATCCGATCGGTATCAGCATGTCTTACCAAGCGCAGCAGAAAAATGCGGCGGATCTTGACCCCATATTAGAAAATGAACTGTTAGCAATTGGGCAGCAATTCGGGGATGATTATTGGACCACCTGACGTCGCGAGGCTTTGTTTTACAAATATCCTGATGCGGACGAAAAATTAGCAATACCCTTCAGGTTTGTCTAAGCCAGCATGGCGGTCGCGCGGTGCAGACGGGCCATGCCATCGCTCAGTTCTGCATCGGAATAGGCATAAGATAGGCGGAAATGTCCGGGCATCGAAAATGCACTGCCCGGAACCAAAGCCAGCCCTTCCGCGGCCAAAACGAAGCGACAGAAATCCCCGTCACTATTGATGAAAGAGCCTTCTGGAGTACGCTTACCAAGCGCATTTTCGCAGCTCGCAAAGGCGTAAAAGGCGCCTTCAGGCACGCCACAATGCAGCAAGGGATCATCATTGATTGCGTTTACGACAAGATCCCGGCGGGCGCGGAAGATCGTTGCGCGTTGGGCCAGCAATGTCTGATCGCCCAGCAATGCGGCACAGGCTGCTGCCTGCGAAATCGAACAGGCACCAGAAGTGCTTTGTCCCTGCACATCCTGCATCGCCACGATCACCGCTTTGGGACCGATGGCCCAACCAATGCGCCAACCGGTCATAGAATAGGCCTTTGAGACACCGTTGATCACGACCATCCGGCTTGTCAGATCTGGCAAGGCATCGCGAACCGAAGTGAACGGCGCGTACGCGATATGCTGATAGATTTCGTCCGAGGCAATCCAGACGTGGGGATGACGTCGTAAGACGGACCCCAAGGCTATGATCTCGGCACGAGAGTACATTGCGCCGGACGGATTAGATGGTGAATTCAGCAGTAGCCAACGTGTCCGCGGGGTGATCGCTGTTTCGAGCTGTTCGGGGGTGATTTTGTAGTTTTGATCTAAACCGCAATGAACTTCGACCACATTTCCGCCGGCGAAACGGATGATGTCGCGGTAACTTGTCCAATAAGGTGTAGGGCAAATGACGTCATCGTCGGTGTTCAAGCTGGCTAGAAATAAATTCGACAAGACCTGTTTTGCTCCGGTCGAAATGATCACGTTGGTCCGCTCGACACCCGCATGCCGCGCCACTGCATCGCGCAGGGCGGCTGTGCCGGCGGTTGGTGGATATCGGGTTTGCCCAGCGGTCATTGCGCGCGTTGCGGCATCACATACATGCGCAGGCGTTGGAAAGTCTGGTTCACCGGTGGCCAGGCTAAGAACATCTTTTCCGTCGGCGCGTAGCTGCGCCGCGGCTTCGGAAATCTGAACAATCTCGGACATGGCAATCGCGGCGATGCGATCCGCTCTTTGGAAGGGGGTTCCTGTGGCAGATGTGGACATGTTGGGCTTCCTGATCCTGATCTTATTAAGAGCCTAGATAGGCTTGTGATTCAGTTGAAAATATCATTGTTTAAGCATCACTTGATGATCACAGCGCATGAATGGATGGGCGGGAACGCCTTTGCGACCAAAACAGCGGTACGTTTTGGCGTTCCTACCAGCGCACTCTAGGAAACTCTTGATGACGACACCGAAACTGAATACGCAGCGGCGTTTTTTGCCCTCTAACGCAGTGCTGCGTAGTTTTGAATGCGCTGCGCGCCACGAGAGTTTTACCCTAGCGGCGGAGGAGTTGCACCTGACGCAAAGTGCGGTGAGCCGGCAGGTCAAAGAATTGGAAGATACCATTGGGACAGCGTTGTTTCGTCGTGTTGGGCGTCGTGTTGTCCTAACGTCGGCTGGTCGCAATTTCGTCACTGAACTCTCTGTTGATTTGGAGAATATTCACCAAACAGTTATGCGTGCGATTTCGGCCGGGGCGACAGGTGCGGTCATTCGGGTTGCAACCCTGCCAGCATTTGCGAGCCGTTGGTTAATCCCGCGTTTGCCGGGCTTTTTTGACCAACATCATGAAATTGAAATTAACTTTTCAACCAAGCTTGAGCCCTTCGACATGAACCGCGAACATTTTGATCTGGCAATTCATTTCGGCACCCAGGATTGGCCGGGAACCGACATGGCGCTTTTGTGTTCGGAAACTATGGTGGCCGTTGCCGCACCTGATTTTAAGGCGCGGCATGACATTGTTTCCGGTGCGGATCTGCTGGAAGTCCCGTTGTTGCATTTGGAGACTCGCCCTGGCATTTGGCAAGATTACTTTGACCGCATGGGGATTAATGCTGATGCGACGCGTAAGGGAAAGTATTTTGATCAATTCACTTTATTGATTGCCGGGGCCGTTGCGTCACTGGGTGCCGCGCTTTTACCGACCTATCTGATAGAACTGGAACTAGCAGATGGCAGCCTTGTTTTGCTTGATCAGATGACGGTCACAACAGGGAACAACTATTATCTGGTAACACCAGAGAGTACCGAAAATGAGAATGTTGCTCTTTTTGCGCGTTGGATGAAACAATGCGTTAACGCAATGTAATACATTCGCTTTAGTCATGAGTTCATTCGTGATCAATGATTTTTAATGAACTGTTTTTGCGGCAATCTCTTGGTGAATGGTGCCGAATTCCGAGGTGCCTATATCACTGACACGGATACGAGGTTCCCAATGAATGTTGCTAAACTGACCGAAGAAACTCTGAACCGGCTTGGCGTTGATCAGGCGCTTTGGACCTCTGGTGCGCTTGATATCCAAAGCCCTGTGACCGGTGAAAAAATCGCAAAAGTTCGTATGAACACTGTGACAGAAGTGGCTGACGTGGTTACAGCGTCCAAAGCCGCATTTGCTGAGTGGCGCAAGGTGCCAGCGCCGCGTCGTGGCGAATTGATCCGTCTCTTGGGCGAGGAATTGCGCTCTTCAAAAGAAGATCTTGGCAAGTTGGTGTCAATCGAGGCGGGAAAATCCGTTTCCGAAGGGCAGGGCGAAGTGCAAGAGATGATCGACATCTGTGATTTCGCAGTTGGTCTGTCGCGCCAATTATATGGCCTCACCATCGCCACCGAACGTCCGGGCCATCGGATGATGGAGCAGTGGCATCCTTTGGGTGTTGTGGGTGTGATTTCGGCTTTCAACTTTCCGGTTGCAGTATGGTCGTGGAACACAGCACTTGCACTGGTTTGCGGTAACCCCGTAATCTGGAAACCTTCCGAAAAGACCCCTTTGACTGCACTCGCCTGTATGGCCATTTTGGATCGCGCACTTTTGCGTTTTTGCGATGCACCCAAAGGTCTTGTCTCGTTGATCAACGGCCGCGGTGATGTGGGTGCTGCGATGGTCGAGAACCCTGATGTTGCTTTGATTTCTGCCACCGGATCGACCCGCATGGGCCGTCTTGTTGGCCCCAAGGTGGCAGAACGCTTTGGCCGTTCGATCCTTGAGCTTGGGGGTAATAACGCCGGCATCGTCGCCCCCAGTGCGGATCTGGACATGACCCTGCGTGGCGTTGCCTTTGGTGCGATGGGTACGGCCGGCCAGCGGTGCACAACTTTGCGGCGCCTGTTTGTGCATACATCGGTTTATGATCAACTGGTCGGCGGCCTCAGGAAAGCCTATGAAAGCGTTTCGGTGGGCAACCCCTTGGACAGCGACGCGCTGGTTGGTCCTTTGATCGACGAAGATGCGTTTGACGGGATGCAATCTGCGCTGGACGCCGCGTGCAAACTGGGTGGCAAAGTGACTGGTGGCGAACGTGTCGAGGTTGCTGGTGCAGAGGGTGGATTTTACGCCCGTCCTGCATTGGTCGAGATGCCCAAACAATCCGGCATCGTCTGCGAAGAAACATTCGCGCCGATCCTTTACGTGATGAAATACGATGATCTAGGCGACGCCGTTACGCAGCATAATGCGGTGGGGGCGGGGCTGTCGTCGTGTATTTTTACAATGGATATGCGTGAAGCAGAGACGTTTATCAGCGCCACGGGGTCGGACTGCGGTATTGCCAATATCAACATCGCCACCTCAGGCGCAGAGATCGGCGGTGCCTTTGGCGGCGAAAAGGAAACCGGCGGCGGGCGCGAAAGCGGATCGGACGCATGGAAAGGCTATATGCGCCGTGCGACCAACACGATCAACTATTCCGCCGAATTGCCTTTGGCGCAGGGTGTTTCATTCGATATTTGATCAGTTGCCTGCCCCTGGCTTTCCAAGCCGTTGGGCGGGCAACGCCCTCTTTGGAAGAGTCGCAGGCAAGCAATCTGACGTTCGTATCGAAGGGTTCCAGATTGTCGACCTATTGTCCTTGTCAGGACATTGTCGCGCTGCAATGACCGACTGGTGTTGCCAAGGTGTTGGCGGCATCTGATCTGGGTTATGCCTACTTATTCGGCGATCTCTGCGACGGGATGGCCCGGCTAAGCCGGGCCTTGGCCGCTTTGTCCGACAACTAAACTTTGTCTAACACGAAAACCGCTTATTCATTTTTGAGCTTAACACGGTTTTGCACAAGATATATCGCGCATTGTTGTTGCAGCCAGAACCCGAATATCTGCGCATTCACACTGTTGACCATCCGGTGAGGGTAAACAAAATAATACCCATCCTCAAAGGTTTCGCGGCTGCCAAAAGGGACGATTAGACTGCCTGCACCTAGCTCCTTCTGCACCACCAAATCTGACATCAGTGCGATGCCGATGCCGTTTGTCGCCGCCTGAATAGCATGTGAATAAAACTCAAACTTCGGGCCGCGGGCAGTTTTTGTTGTCTCGATACCCTTCGTTCTGAACCATGTATTCCACAGCAAGGGGCGCGTGGAATGCTGGATCAGGGGAAATTGCAACAGATCGGCCGCACTTTCGATCTTGGCATTCTGGATCAGTTCCGGTGAACAGACCGGCACCAGATAGTCCGACATCAATGGCTGCAAATACACGCCGGGCCAATTTCCATCGCCAAGATAGACCGAGACGTCGATGTCTTCTTCGTCAAAATCAAAACGGCGAATTTTGGATACCAGGTTGAGGTCGATATGCGGGTGCTGAGTGATAAAGTCATTCAATCTGGGGATTAACCACCGCGACGCAAATGTCGGTGGAACGGCAACGGTCAGAAGCCCGGTTTCTTGGCCATCCGCGATAAAACGGGTGGTCGCCGCCTCAATCTCGGTCAATATCCGGCCCAGATCCTTGCCGTATTGTATTGCCGCTGCTTCCGGGATCAATTTGCGCCTAATCCTTCGAAATAAGGGCTTTCCTAGCTGTTTTTCCAAATCAATCAGGCGGCGGCTGACGGCACTTTGGGTCATGTTCAGCTCTTCGGCGGCGCGTGTCACGCTTTGATGTCTAAAAGTTGCCTCGAAACAGGCAAGCGACGTTGTTGATGGCATCGTGCGGCGCATGGTAATTCCT
>NZ_JBXUCW010000003.1:0-128614 GCF_057178245.1 Sulfitobacter sp. KMM 9851 | reverse complement strand
CCGCCATAGCCGGGCTGGGCCTGACCACCCTCTTTGTTCAAGAAGGCGGATACCTATGCGACGCGTTAGGCGACAATCTGACCGCCGCGCTGGAGGGATTTAGCGACGCGGCCGACTGACCAGATCAGCCCCCGACCCTTTGCAGGAACTTTTGCAGGCGCGCATCCTTGGGGGCGCTGAAAATCTCGGACGGTGGCCCGCTTTCAACGATCTTGCCGCCATCCATAAACACCACACGATCCGCGATCTCGCGGGCGAATTGCATCTCGTGGGTCACGATCAGCATCGTCTGGCGGCGCTCGGCGACCGCACGCATCAGGTCCAGCACCTCGCCCACCCATTCGGGGTCCAGCGCCGATGTCGGTTCGTCAAACAGCATCAGATCGGCCCCCAGCGCCATCGCCCGACCAATGCCCACACGCTGCTGCTGGCCCCCGGACAGGGCGGCGGGGAAACTATCGGCCTTATCCGCCAGCCCGGTTTCCCCCAACACCGCCAGCGCCCGCTGCTCGGCCTCGGCGCGGGGACGTTTTTGCACGGTGATCAACGCCTCCATGATGTTTTCCTTGGCGGTCTTGTTGGCAAACAGCGCATAGTTCTGAAACACCATCGCCGTGCGTCGCCGCAGCGCCAAGATATCGGCCTTGCGCGCGTGGGCAGCGTCCACCGTTACATCGCCAATCGTGATGACCCCGGCCTGCGGCCGGTCGAGGAAATTCAAGCTGCGCAGCAACGTCGATTTACCCGTGCCCGAGGGGCCGATCACGACCACCCGTTCACCCTCTGCGATATGCAGATCAATATCATCCAGCACCGGCGCGCTGCCGAAATGCTTGGTCAGGCCACGTATCGAAATCATCGTACAAACGCCTTGTTCAAATGGGTTTCAAGGCGCTTCTGGCCCTGGCTCAGGACTTCGACGATGATCCAATACATGATGGCCACGACAAGGAAGGCTTCGAAATATAGAAAACTGCCCGCCGCCTCTTTCTGCGCCGCACCCATCATTTCCGTCACCCCCAAGGTGAAGGCCAACGAGGTGCCTTTGATCATGTCGATGAAATAATTCACCAGCGTCGGCGCGGCGATACGGGCCGCCTGCGGCAGGATGATCCGCCACATCAGCTGGGTCTGCGTCATGCCGATAGATTGCGCCGCCTCCCACTGGCTGCGGTCGACCCCCAAGATCGCGGCACGAATGCTCTCTGCCATATAGGCCGAAAAATGCAGCGTCAGCCCCATGATCGCCGCCGTCACCCCGTCGATCTGGGTCAGAAACGACAGCACCTGCGGCAGGCCGAAATAAAACAAAAACAGCTGCACCAGCAACGGCGTGCCGCGGAAAAAGCTGATGAACAATACCACGAACCAATCCAGCACCGGCACTTTCGCCACCCGCTCCACGGCCAGAAGCGCGCCAAGGATCAGCGCCAGCACCATGCCCGCCGACGCCATAAACAGCGTCAGCGGGACATAGCCCAGAATGACGGGCGCCAGCCCCAGCATATAGTCGAGGTCAAGCGCCCGCATGATTTACTCCGTCGCCGTGATGTCGGTGCCAAACCACTTTTGCGAAATCTCGGCCAGCGTGCCGTTATCGCGCAGCTCGGTCAGCGCCGTATCAATCCGGTCGCGCAGCACGCGGTCGGCTTCGGTATCGCGAAACGGCAAGGCGTTGCGGATTTCCGAAAACGGCTGCCCGGCCAGTTGCAGCGGCAGCGGGCTTTCCTTGATCAGTTGCGCCGACGACACCCGGTCCATCACAAAGGCATCGACGCGCCCCAGGGCGGTATCCTGCGCGATATTGGATTCGTAGGTCTTGACCGTGATCTCATCTGCAAATGGCAGATCGTTCAACAACTGCTCAAAATTCGAGCCAAGGTTCACTGCCACGGTCTTGCCGCGCAGATCTTCGACGCCACCGATCTCTTCGTTGCCCTGTTTGGTCACCACCTGCGCCCCGTCAAAGACATAAGGCTGGGTAAAGACAAACTTTTCCTCCCGTTCCGGTGTGATGGTGATCTGGTTGGCGATCGTGTCGATCCGCCCGGCATCCAGCGCGCCAATCAACCCAGAAAAGGCCATGGTTTCAAATTCGACCGTCAGCCCGGCTTCGGCCCCGACGGCATTCATCACGTCAACTTCAAAGCCCTGCAGCTCGTCCAGTTTGACAAAGGTAAACGGGAAATACCCGCCCGACATGCCGACGCGCAGCGTATCATTTTCCTGTGCGATCGCGGTGCCGCCCAACGTGGCCACAAGGGCCGTGGCGGTTAAGATGTTCTTTAGCATGGGTTTACTCCTGTAACGCATGGGAGACAGATGTCACTGGCCCCCCAACTCTTCAACAGATCGGCAAAATCAGGGACATCAGCGCGGGATTTACCACCGCGACGGTACAGCCGTTCTGCGGGCGGGGGCAGACCGGAACACCTTTCCATACAGCGCAGGATTTTAGGAAAATAATACCGCAAAATTCCTCCAAAACACCTCCTCGCAGAACGGATATGCTGAATTCGCATAGCTCCGGCAGGCACCCTCATCAGCCCCTCGCGCAGTTTCGACCGATACTTCCCGACGTCGGCGCGCGCCGCTTCGCGCCCCCGGCGCATGATATTGCGCCAACCCCCTCGACAGTGGTGGGGACAACCCCGTACCAAGATACCGTGCAGTAAGAGGTCGACCCCCGTGCCTGATCGCGTTTCCCCGTTGATATTGTTCCGCAATCAAACTTTTCGATCCTTGTGGATCGCGGCGCTGGCCTCGAACTTTGGCGGGTTGGTGCAGGCGGTGGGCGCTGCCTGGTTGATGACCTCGCTGTCGGACTCGCAGAATATGGTGGCGCTGGTGCAGGGGTCGGTGGCCTTGCCGATCATGATCTTTTCGCTGCTGGCCGGGGTCTTTGCCGATAATTTCGACCGCCGCCGCGTCATGCTGATCGCGCAGGGGTTCATGTTTGTCGTCTCTGTGGCCCTTACGTTTATGGCGTTCGAGGGCTGGCTGTCGCCCTGGCTGCTGCTGGGTTTCACCTTTCTGATCGGCTGCGGCACGGCGCTGCATAACCCGTCGTGGCAGGCAACCATGGGCGATATCGTCTCGCGCGAAGAATTGCCCTCGGCGGTGTCGCTCAACTCCATGGGCTTTAACCTGATGCGCAGCGTCGGTCCGGCAGCGGGCGGCGCAATCGTGGCGCTGGCCGGGGCGGCGGCGGCCTTTGCCGTCAATGCGCTGAGCTATGTGGCCATCATCCTCGCCCTGCTGCGCTGGAAGGCACCGGAACGCGATACCCGCCTACCCCGCGAGCCGATGGGCAGCGCCTTTGCCGCCGGGCTGCGCTATGTCGCGATGTCGCCCAACCTGATGCGGGTGATCCTGCGCGGCTTCTGGTTTGGCCTCGCAGCCATTGCCCTACTGGCCCTGCTGCCCGTCGTGGTACGCGAAACGCTTAACGCCACGGCCTTTGTCTATGGGGTCATGCTGGGCTGCTTTGGCCTCGGCGCGGTGGCGGGGGCATTGGCCAATGCGGGTCTGCGGGCGCGGTTTTCAAACGAAATCATCGCGCGCGGTGGTTTTGTGGGCTTTGCCGTCAGTTGCATCGTGCTGGGGCTCAGTGAACTCACACTCATTTCCGGCGCGGGCCTGATGCTGGCCGGGGCCTGCTGGGTGTTGGCGCTGTCGATGTTCAACGTCACGATCCAACTTTCGACCCCGCGCTGGGTCGTAGGCCGCGTCATCGCACTTTATCAGACCGGCACCTTTGGCGGCATGGCGGCGGGCAGCCTGATCTGGGGTGCCACAGCCGACCGCATGGGTGCCGACACGGCCCTGCTCGCGGCATCGGCCCTGCTGTTGCTTGGCGCGCTGATCGGGCGGCACCTGCCCCTGCCGGAATTCAGCGGCCTCGACCTTGACCCGCTCAACCGGTTCAAGGAACCCGCGACGCGGTTCGATCTGAACTACCGCAGCGGCCCGGTTCTGGTCATGGTTGACTACGAAATCGCGCAGGACGACGTGCCGGAATTCCTCGCCGCGATGAGTTTGCGCCGCCGGGTCCGTATCCGCGACGGGGCGCAGCAATGGGCGCTGCTGCGTGACCTGCACCTCCCCGAACACTGGAGCGAAAGTTACCACGTGCCAACCTGGGGCGAATACGTCCGCCACAACGAACGCCGCACCAATGCTGACGCCGAACTGTCAGACCGCATCAGACGCCTGCACCGCGGACCGGGCGGGCCGACGGTACACCGGATGATCGAACGCCAGACGGTGCCGCTGCGCGACGACATGCTGCAAAAGGCTCAAGAGGCCGACAGTTGACGCCCCCGGCGCCCTAGCTGGCGGCGGGCAGCCAGACGACAAACTCGGCCCCACCACCCGTACGGTTGCGCACCGAAATGATGCCGCCCGCCCGCTGGATCAGGGTCTGCGAGATCGACAGACCCAGCCCGGTGCCTTCGCCCCGCTTGGTGGTGAAAAACGGATCAAACACCGACGACAGCAATTCTTCCGGCACCCCTGCCCCGGTATCGCGCACCGTCAGCGCCACACCGTCCACCCCATCGCGCGCCGCTCTCTCTAGTCGCAGGTCAAGTTGCCCCTCCCGGCCCATCGACTGCGTTGCGTTCACCACAAGATTGACAATGACCTGCTGCACCTCGCCCGAATCCGCCCGTACCAGCGGAATGTCCTCGAACGCGCAGTTCACCGCGATATTGCCCCGGCTGATCTGGTGGTCCACCAGCACCAGACAATCCTGCACCAAGGGGCGCAGATCAATGTCCTGTTCGTAATCCGAAAAATCCGACGGCGCCGCGAACTTCAACAGCTTGCCCACGATCACTTCGATCCGCGACACCTGTTTGTCGATCAGCGCCAGTTCCGTCGCCACCGGCGCGGCATCGTCGCCCAGGATCTGTCGCATCACATCGACATTGCCCAGGATCACCGCCACCGGGTTATTGATCTCATGCGCCACCCCCGCCGCGATCTCCCCGATCGAGGCCAGCTTTTCGCTCATCACCAATTGCCGGAATGTCTGCTCCAGCTTTTCATTCGCTTCGCGCAACTCTGCCGTGCGCTGGTCAACCCGCTGGTTCAACTCTTCATTCCAGCTGCGCAACCGGCGGTCACGGTCCTGGACCTGACCCAGCAACGAATCCAGGTGATGTGCCACCTCGCCGATCTCGCCCTTGGCCCCCACCGGGCCAATGCGGGCCGACAATTCGCCCTTGCCCACCCGGCTCATCACTTGGGTCATCCGCTCCAACGGGCTAAAGATCCCCCGCGCCATCCACAAGAACACAGGCACCGACAGCGCCAGCACCCCCACGAACGCCGCCATCATCCATAAAAACGCCTCGCGCTTTGCCAGGTTGAACGGCGCCTCCAGAAACCCGACATACAGCATCCCCACGCGATCCCCGAAACTGTCCGTGATCGGCAGATACCCCGAAATGTACCAGTCGTTGACCACAAAGGCGCGATCAAGCCATGTGCGCCCGTCGGTCAACACCGCCGCGCGTACCTCTGCCGACACCCGCGTCCCCAGCGCGCGGACATCTTCAAACAAACGCACATTGGTCGAGATACGCACGTCATCCAGAAACAGCGTGGCGGTGCCCTGCCGCTCGCCCCCTGTCGCCGCGTTGAGGTAAACCAGATCGTTGATCGTATCTATGAAATCCAGGTTCCGGTTCAGCAGCTTTCCCGCCACCAGCACCCCGCCATGCCCCTCAAGGGTAACGGGGCTGGCCGCATGTATGATCATGCCGCGGTCCTCGGCACTGCGGTTGGTCGGCACCGCCGCCGGTGTGTCGATCAATGGGATCGCCGCCCGTCTGGCAATCCCGGCTGACAATTCACGCAGCGCCCCGGCTGCGAAAATGTCGATCTCGGTGGCACTTTGGCCGCGTGCCGCGCGTTCGATCACCGGCCATTTTTCGGCATGTGCTGCGACCTTCGTAGTGGGCAGATAGTACAGAAAATCCAATCCCAGCCGTGCGCGGGTCTGATCAAAATAGCGGTCCCGCTCGGCCACGGGTCGGTCCATCAGTCCGCTGAATTCGACCGACCCCGCCACTGCGTTCAACTCATCCCCGGTCTTGGCCAGCAGCCGCGCCAGATATTGGCTGGCGATCTTCAGGTCACTTTCGACATTGGCGATCAGCACCTTGTCGTAGTCGGTTGTCCAGCGGCTCATCCCCAGCAGCAGTAACAGCGGCATCAGCACGATGAGAGGCGTCAGGGCAAGGATCAACAGGCGCAGGCGGACGGATGTCATAGA
Source organism: Sulfitobacter sp. KMM 9851 (assembly GCF_057178245.1). Lineage (NCBI taxonomy): Bacteria > Pseudomonadati > Pseudomonadota > Alphaproteobacteria > Rhodobacterales > Roseobacteraceae > Sulfitobacter > Sulfitobacter sp. KMM 9851. The sequence goes on along the minus strand of NZ_JBXUCW010000003.1, from coordinate 122,331 downwards.
TGGCTTTCCAATAGGTGCACCCAGCCTATCCCGTCACCCTGCCCAGGTGAAGCCGGGGTGATGCTGCGCTATGTCTTGGACGCGGAAGATGGGGAAACGCCGCTTTGACCGTCGAAACACCTCAAATGCGTTACTATCCTACAGAAAACCACCCGAGCATAACGACAACTGATTGAAAATAAACATCTTTTCAAATTGTCAGCTGACAATTATGCCGATTTCCAAGCGCCGCCAGCATCGGAGACAGTGAAAACCCCCCTGCCCTCGCCATTTGTGTCAGCCGTCTAAGATACGCGCCCGGGCTTCGAATGGTTGGTGCCTTCTCCAGCAGGCATAACACGGTAACCGCTGCGGCCTCCAGACCCATGATGCGCTTGGCCTCTGCGATCACAGGCTGATCTATCCCAAGCATCGGTGCCACCTGATCGCTAATCTGCACCAGATCGCGCCAGTTGTTCAGGGCTGACGGAAAGTAGGACCGGAATTCTGTGCAGCATCCAAGCACCTGCGCCAATGTGACATCCTGATCTCTCTTTGGCGTCTTCATGGGTGGATTGTCAGCCGGTGCCGATCCATCGATGATGCCAATGTTCTGCCTTTCAGAGTCATAATCAGATTTAATTGAATCCTGTATGTGCCGCTCATTTTGGGTGTCACTGGCGCTCATATCTGCTGGTGTGAGGGCCAGGGCTCCCTGCCCTTCCAGCATGTTATCCAGACGGTTTTCCATCGCGCGCATCGCCGCCTCGTCGGGCTTGCGGCGCAGCATAAGGTTGACCTCTTCCAGCAGCGGTGTCGCGATGCCCTGGCGGATCAACTCTTGCCGCAGCATCAGTATCCGGTCGCGCCGCGCCTGAAGCACTGCTGCGCGTGTCTGAGCCTGAGCGGCGGCAGCCGTGATCACCTCGGCTTGGACCCTCAGCGGCGTCAGATCAAAGCCAAAGGCCAAGGCGATCGCATCACCGTGGTTGCGGGCAAAGCGTTTCCGGTTGGGGCTATCGTGCCGCGTCATGATACCGGCGCGCACCAGCACGGTCAGATGCCGCCGCAGCGTGCTTTCTGGCATACCGTGCAGGCGTTCGGAAATCCGCGCGTTGGAGGCAAAGACGATCGCGGCAGGACCCTGTGGAATGTGGCGCGTCGGCAGGAACGTCAGAAGCGCCTTGAGAACGGTCAGCGTACGGTGCGACATCTCAAATTCTTCCGCCGCGATTGTCAGCCGGTCGAGGAGCCGCCATTTGTCGGGGCCGTCTTGTGGTTCAATTGCTGCGTGCGGGACAGCCTTCTTGGGTCGCCCAAGGGACGTACGGGTCGCTTTTTCCATACTGATTTCACGAAAGACAACAAAATACCGGCCCTAGCCCATTGGGTAGAGTTGACATCGGCAGATCTTTGGGGCTATCTCGAAGGTGCAAAGTTTGAGAAGGGCCTTCCGGGATCTATCCTGGGGGGCTTTTCTTTTGTGGTCCTGTAGTGCCTCCTGTTGTTACTTCCTCAATGTCTCACGCCTTGGACTTTTGCCAGCGGTCGTGAATCTCTTGCAGCAGCTCTTCGGCATGTGCGTCGAGCCAAGTGTCAAATCCTTCAGATGTCCGCGCAGGGACGTTCAGGGTGACACCACGTGTGTTGCTGCGAATGTCGGCCAGCGCCTTGCCATCGCTGCTGCGCAGGGTTCGCGGCTTGGCGGCGGCAGGGGCAGGGGCCTTTTTTTCGGGTTTGCGGCTGGCCCGCTCGAACACCGCCTCGAAACGGCCGTCCGAATCCAGGGCGCAGAACTCTGGCCGGTTCATGAACGTCGCGACACGGGATTTCGCCGGGGCATCCTGGCACAGCTTTGCCAGCGCCATCCAGCGGTCCCGCCCGATACCAGGGGCTGATCCGATCTGCCGCAGGAATGGCAGATCAAAGGCCACGCCGACCTTTAGCATCCGGCTGACCATGGGCAGGTCGATCGACAGCGCGTCCGCGATTGTCTGCCGTTCGTGGCCTGCCGCGTCGAGCTGGGCGGCAAAGCTGGCTTTTTCGATAAACGACAGATCCTGCCGCGATGTGTTTTCCTGACCCTGGGCCATGACCAGCGCGTGATCATCCAGTTGCCGCACCATCGCCTTGACCGGAAGGCCAAGTGTTTTTAATGCGTTAAGGCGTCTTCTGCCATAGACGATTTCATAGCGCCCCGGTTTGGTCCGGTGCGGGCGCACCAGAACCGGCACCTGCTGGCCGTAGGTGCGCATGCTGCTTTCCAGCTGGCGCTGCGCCTGGCTGTCGATGCCAAGACGGTCCTCGACCCCGGCCATGTCGATGAGGGCGGCGTCCAGTTCCTGAACCGCGTTTTCCTGCAACCGGGTCAGCGAGGATTGCAAGGCCCCCACAGCGCCACGCGGCATCATGGTTGACGGGGGCCTTTGCCGTTCCGCCGCCGGTGCGGTGCCGTCCGTGTTCGTTGATAAAATGCCCTTGCGTGCCATTAGCGCCCCCATGCTTTCTGAATCATGGACTCGATCTCATCATTGACAAGATTGAGTGAATCGACCGCGCGGTCGTAGGTGTTGCGGTGGAACTGTGACCGGTCGACCTCGTAGATCGTCTGATGTGTCAGCCCCGCATCGGAAATCGCAGTTGATTTCAGCATCGACGCCACCATGACCTCATCGCTGAACAATTGCCGCAGGAACGACAGCACCTGTTGCTGTGGCCCGTCGTTGGGCTCGTATCGGTTGATCAGGAACCGCAGGAAGTCAAATTCCATACTAGCCCCGGCGTTAGAGACTACATCGAGCAAATCTGCGCTCATTTGCAGGAACTGCGACATCGAGGCGACGTCAAGCATATTGGGCACCACTGTGATCAGCACCCCGGTCGACGCACAGAGCGCCGACATCGTCAAATAGCCAAGCTGCGGCGGGCAATCAAAGATTACCACATCGTAATCCTGTTCCACATCTTGCAGACAGGCGGCGAGCCGGGCAAAAAACGGCGGCTGCGTATGGTTCATCAGCGCCTGTGGGGTTTCATGTTCAAATTCCTGCAACATCAACCCGCCCGGCGCCAGATCAATGCCGGTGAAATAGGTGGTCTGGATCACCTCAGAGAGGGGCAGGGGGTCGTCGTACCTTATGGCGTCATAGATCGTGCCGGAGTTGAGGAAGTCATACTCGGGCCGATAGCCAAACAGCGTTGTTAGAGACGCTTGTGGGTCGATGTCGACACACAGAACGCGGTAGCCTTTCAACGCGAGACGCTGTGCGGCATGAATTGCGCTGGTTGTCTTGCCGCTGCCGCCTTTAAAGTTGAGAAAGGACAGGACCTGCAACTTGTCCCCCGGCCGCCGTCCGCGCTGATAAGCGCCCTTGGATTTTGCCGTCGCTTCGAGAATACGCCGGAAATCGCGTAGGTTTTCTGCGGAATAGTGCCTGCGCCCGCCTGGGGAGGTATGGACCTCGGGAACTTTCCCTTCGAAATGCAGCTTGCGCAGGAAGCTTGTAGAGATCCCCAGCAGTTCCGCAGCTTCGCCAGCCGAAAAACGCCGCAATTCCTTGCGTGCATCCGGCGCAAAGACCTTTAGCATATGCGTTTCCAACGCCGCCGCCAGCGTCTCCGCGTTACGGCGGATCCGTGTGTTGATGTGGACGGTATCTGTCACATCTGCCCTCGCTCTCAGTAACGCTATTATTCGGTAGCGCTTTTCTTTCCGTTACTTAATGCAAATATGTTGAAGCTTGCAACAGATTCTTGGTTCCAGCGGGGGTTTACGGTTTATACCAGATGGAGGGGTTATGCGGGAAGTTGATACTAGAAATCATATAAGCCTTTGGTTTTACTTGGTTTCACGTTCTTGGCTGGACTTTCCCGTCAGACGTTGTGCTGGGAAGTGATCGAGACTAACGGCCTTATTAGAGCCGCATATCCTAGGGTTAAGAGAATCACTTGATGCTTTGGCCGTTGGTGACTCGTTAATTGGGAAATCGGATCGGGGCGTAGGGCTGCATCTCCCAGACTTGATTTTTGGCAAAGTTTGCCATAGTTTCAGCGGGAAGGAGCCCCGCAATGGTCACCATGAATATCTCGCTGCCTGATCCGATGAAATCCTGGGTCGAAGATCAGGCCAAATCGGGGCGCTATGCCAACTCGAGCGATTATGTCCGCGATCTGATCCGGCGGGACCATGCACGTCAGGAAGCCGTCGCAGAAATTCAGGCGTCTGTTGACGCAGGGATGGCCAGCGGACCCGCGGCACCACTGGACCGTGACGCATTCAAAGCCGAGATGCGCGCGCGATATGCCAAATAGCGGTCGATGGACGCTTCGCCCCGCCGCGCAGTCCGATCTTGCCGACATATGGCGTTTTGGGGCTGCCAACTGGGGCGTTGATCAGGCTGATCGTTATGCCGACGGGTTGTTCGCCGTTTTTGACCTGCTTGCTGATTTTCCTGAAATGGCCCGCACACGCGCAGAATTTACGCCGCCTGTCCGGATTCATCCGACCGGTGCGCATCTGGTGATCTATCGGACGAGCGACGAAAACATAGAGATTATTCGTGCGTTACATGCGGCCCAGAACCTGACAGCATTTCTGCTGGAGCCGTAAGGACAGGTACAGACCGGCCCGACGGGGCAGGGAGGCCGGTCACGCCGGCCGGTTAGGTGTCCGCTTGTGAGGCTTCGATCAACCCCTGCATGTCGCGGATCAGGACGGTTTGCGGCGTTTCCAGTACAATCGTGCCATTCTTTCGCAACAGGGTCAGTGTGCGGCTGACGGTCTCGATGGTGAGACCCAGAAAATCCGCAATGTCTGCACGGCTCATCGGCAGTGAGACGGTGCTGAAATTGCCGATCGGCGTTCCGGTGCGCTGCGACAGGACAATCAGAAACGAGGCAACTTTTTCGAGGGCCGATTTGCGGGCAAGCATCATGAAGTGGTCTTGCATGGCACTGATTTCACGCAGCGCGGCACGCAACAGCCGCTGGTGCGTCGCAAGATCGCCTTCGCCGGTTTCAAGCGCATGGCGCTGATGTGCAATAATCTCGGCGGTTGCGATCACGTCACAATCGGTGTGGTGATGTTCCCCATTCGGAAACCCGACGATATCACCCGGCAGGCCAAATGCGATAACCTGACGCCGTCCGTTTTCCAGGACACGCGTCAGACGCAGAATGCCAGATTTCACCTCGTAAACATGGCGCGCATCGTCACCTTCGCGGAACAGATGCGTGCCCGCGTTGTGGCGCCTTTGGTTGACCTGTGGCGCGGGGGCCCGCAGATGCAGGGCCGGGTCGGACATTTCAGCCCGGGCAGTTGGTGCAGGTGTTAGTGTTACGTACATGTGACATCCCCCATTCAGGTCGCGATCACATTCCCAAAGATGCGTCGCAGGGAGACTGGTATCCGTGTAATGATTTGTATCGGTTTGTATCGTGCCACGCATACTACTTCGGCGGGTGGTCACGATTGCGTTTTCGACTTATGTAGGTGGTATCGACAGCAGAATATGAACATGGGCCAGCAAAGAATCCTTGTCGTCGATGACGACGCCAAAATTCGAACCCTTCTCCGGCGCTGTCTGGAAGGGGATGGCTATCGCGTGGTCGAAGCATTAAGCGCCGAGACCGTGCGGGCGGCATTTGCCGAAGGCCTACCCGATCTGGTGACGCTGGATCTGAACCTCGGCGCGGATGACGGCCTTGATATTGCGCGTGAAATTCGCCGCAGTCACGATATTCCGATCATTATGGTGACGGGTAAGGACGATGTAATTGACCGTGTTGTCGGGCTGGAGCTGGGCGCGGACGACTATCTGACAAAACCTTTCCACGTTCGGGAAGTCCTGGCGCGTGTCCATTCTGTGTTGCGCCGGAGCGAACGGCGGATGCCTGTTGAAGCGGCGCCCCCGAGCCTTGGCAAATCAGATGATTCATGGCTGGCCCTTGATGGGCTGAAAATTGGACTAGACCGGATGCTGCTGGTGGACAGGGACGGGCAGGACTGTGATCTGACGACCGCTGATTTCAAACTTTTGGCGGCGTTTCTTAACAATGCCAAAAAACCGCTGTCGCGGGATCGGCTGATGGATCTGATCGACGGGCAGGACTGGGCGCCGCTGGATCGCACCATCGACAATCAGGTCGCGCGTCTGCGCAAAAAGATCGAGCGTGATCCCGCGCGCCCGCTGTTGATCAAGACGGTGCGCGGCATCGGGTATATCTTGACCGAAAGCGCTGTTGATCAGGATTATCCGTCGTCCAGCACCGCCTGAAGCGCCTGCGCCAGGTCCGCCTGTCGATACGGTTTGCGCAGGATCGCAAACTCGGCCCCAATGCGGCCGCCGCGCAGCACGGTTTCGGAAAACCCCGAGGTCATCAATACGCGAACATCCGGTTTTTCGGCGGCGATACGTTGGGCAAGATCATGGCCTGACATCTGGCCGGGCATCACAAGGTCGGTGAACACCACGGTTATGTCGTCACGGTCCCTGAGGATATGCCACGCCGCGTCGCCGGTCGTTGCGGTGACGCATCGAAATCCAAAGGCCAACAGCCGCGTTTCAGTCAGTCGCATGACACGCGGATCGTCTTCGACCACAAGGATCAGCCTGCCTTGACCGATCCCCTGATATTCCTCGGTACCGTCGCTGGTCGGCGCCAAGGCTGCAATTTCGTCCGTCAAGGCAGGGAAATACAGGTTAACCGTCGTCCCCTGTCCGATTTCGCTGTAGATTGCGATATGTCCGCCGGATTGTTTGATAAAACCATAAACCATCGACAGGCCAAGGCCCGTCCCTTCGCCAATCGGTTTGGTGGTATAGAAGGGCTCCATTGCATGGGCTCTGGTTTCGCTCGACATGCCTTCGCCGGTGTCGCTGATCGACAGACGGATATACTGGCCGGTCTCGATGCCAATCTCTTGGGCGACATAGGTGTCATCCAGAATGATGTTGCGCGTTTCGAAAGAGATATTGCCGCCGCCCGGCATGGCGTCCTGCGCATTAAGCCCAAGGTTCAAAACCGCCGTTTGCAACTGCGTGGCGTCCGCGCGTGTCGGCCATAGGTCTTGATCGAATTTCGTATCCACGCTGATATGCGCGCCGATTGTGCGCTTTAGCATTGTCACGGCTTTGGTGACCTCATCGTTCAGCGCGATCAGGTCTGATTTCAGGGCGCTTTTGCGGGCAAATACCATCAGGCGCGATGTCAGGTCCGCGCCGACTTCGGCGGCTTCCAATGCATCGGTGATCAACGCGCGGCATTTTTCAGACGTGTCTTCCATTTCAAGAAGTTCAAGATTGCCGATCACAACGGTAAGCAGGTTGTTGAAATCATGGGCGATGCCGCCAGTCATCTGGCCGATGGCATCCATGCGCTGAGACCGGGCTGTCGCCTCTTCGGCTGCTTTACGGCGGGCCAGATTGTGCAGAATTCCGACAAATGCCACCTCGCCGTCAATATCGGCGCGCCCCACGGAAAGATGCAGGGGCAAAACGGAGCCATCGGCGTGCAGCCCTTCGACATCGCGGCCGATGCCGATGATCCGCTTTTCGCCGGTTTCAAGGTGATGCCGCAGAAACCCATCATGGCGTGCCGCCATGTCACCGGGCATCAGGACGCGGACATTTTCGCCGATCAGCGCGTCGACGGAATGGCCAAAAAGACCCGCCGCAGCGGTGTTGAGGCGCATTATCGTGCCGGCATGATCTGCCACGATAATGGCATCGACTGCCGCGTCGAGCAGGGCAAGAAGAACAGCGCCGTTGTCATCAATCTTCATAGAAGCCTGTCACCTTTACCGATATTCAGCTGATATCTTTCGAAACATTTAACACAGCTATCATATCCGACAGGGAAATCACGCCAACAAGTCCACATCCGTCGACAACAAGGAACTTGCGTCGTCCGGTTTTTGCGATTTGTTTCATCAGGTCCATTGCGGTCATATCGTGGGCGACCGTGTTGTCATCGCTGCTGTTTTCAACAACGTCTTCGACCTTGGTTGTGGTCCAGTGTTCGCGATCAATCTTTTGCACGATCTTTGTATCGACATAGCCCAGCAGAACACCGTTTTCGACCACGGGGATAAAGCTGATCGCATATTTCAGAAAGACCTGGTTGACCAATGCCGACAGCGACAGATCGGGGTCTACGGTTCTGGGGTTGGGTGTCATCAGGTTTGCAACGCTGCGGCCATCCAAGGCGACTTCGGTCTCAAGCCCGACGAGGGCGGACCGCGAGGCGGCCAACAGGAACAGGCCAATCAGAACCGGCCATAGCCCCCCCGCGATGGCCCCCGAAAATGCGGCGTAAAGACCCAGCGCCATAAGCCCATAGGCAAAGGCCGTGGAGATTGTGACGGCGCGCCGTGTCGCGGACAGCAGATCGCCAGACCGCGCCCACATCCAGGCGCGCAGGACACGGCCACCATCCATAGGGAAGGCGGGCAATAGATTGAACAGCGCCAGCACCAGATTGAGCAGTGCCAGATATGACACGACCGCGCCCAGCGGGGCAGGGGCCCCCAAGAGGTTGGCCAGATGTGCACAAACCCAAAAGGCCAGCGCAAGGCACAGACTGGCGACCGGCCCCGCGATGGCAATCCAGAATTCGGTTTTGCCGCTCAGGGGTTCGGACTGCAACTCGGCCACGCCGCCAAACAGAAACAGGGTGATGCCGGAAACTTGCAGCCCGAATCGCCGCGCAACAACGGCATGGGCCAATTCGTGCAGGATGAGGGAGGCGAAAAGCCCCAGCATGGCCCCCACCGCCATCACTAAGAGCGTCGGCATCAGGGCGTCGGGCATCTGGGTCGGGAAATAGGCGGTCGCAAGGCTCCAGACGATCAGCGCTGCAATCAACAGCCAACTTGCATCGACTTTTATGTCAAAGCCCTGAAGTCGCGCGATTTTCAGGGAATTCCCCCACATGCTGTTCTCCTCGTCTTGGTGCGTCAGTGCCAGTGCATGATCTGATCACGGCAGACACAGGCAGCCTGCCCTGGCGCGCGCAGCGGTTTGGACGTGCATGCGAGTTATGAAACTGAATTTAAGCGGCGTTGGGTTGAGCGATATCAAACGCCCCCGGCCGGGGGATTGCCCGCGACGGGGCCAAGGCGCCCCCCCCCCCGCGGTGGTTTCGCCACGACAGGACTTGGTCATCACATGCCCCGAAAATGCGTGATTGATCGGGATCAACTCTGCCCCGCTGACCCGGCGTAGACTGCCTTGGATACATAACCGGAGCGAGTGCCGTGGCTAGAACCTGTGATTTTATCGACCCGCCTGATGTGACGGAGGGTTTGCAGCATGACCTTGCACAGTGGTGCAGACAGGTGCGGCAGGGCGATCAGGGACATATGCCCGGGACGTCTGTGGAGACGCTGTTGGCGTCATCGCCGGAGTTTCGCGGGATGATCTTTCAGGCCTATTCCAAACGGATCACTGACCTGCTGTCGCGCACTGGGCGGGATGCATGAACTGATGCGGCGTGACCGCGCGACAGACACTTTACCAGCTAGAGAAATATCGGCACATTTGAAGGGAAAATCACAATGAATATCAACGTAGGCGCAGCAGATAGGGTCATCCGTTTTGTGCTTGGCACGGCTTTGATACTGGCACCGGTTTCCGATGTCTTTGGCATCGCCCTCAGCCTGCCTGCCGCCGTGGTCTGCGTCCTTATTGGCATCGTGCTCGTGGCCACCGCGTTCTTGCGGTTCTGTCCGCTTTACCGCGCGCTTGGTGCGTCCACCTGCCGACGGTAAGCGCCTGAAAACCGGGGCAAGCGGCAGCCCCGCAAAGGTCGGACGCTGCTGCATGTTCATATCAGCGCAATTTCGCAACGGATAAAGGGCGAGGTTCAAAAAATGACCGTTCGTAAAATCCTGGTCCCGGTCAGTGGCCATCACGCGGTGTCGGACCCGCAAAGCCTGGATGCGTCAGCCCTGGCAGCAGGGTTTGCATTATCGCGAAGATTTACGGCCGAAGTGGACGTTCTCTATGTGTCGGAACCGCCAAGCACGGAAGGGACGATCTGGGCCGATTGGTTGCCGGATTACGGAATGGACGCGCTATTTGCTGCCATCGAGCGGCAGGCGGGCGTGCGGTATCAGCACGCAGAGGCAAGTTACAATGTCGCGTTGGAAGCGGTGGAAAAGCCGCAAAGGAAACGCGCGAAATTTGTTGAACGAATTGGGGACGTCAGCGAGACGGTTGGCGCCTATGGCCGCCTTGCAGACCTGATCGTAATCGCCAATTCCGAAGCCCATTGGCGCGAGGCTTCTCGGCCAGTCCTTGATGCGGCGCTGCGCCGCACGGCACGGCCCATCTTTGTTGTGCCACCCGGACAGACAGATGCACCGTGTCGTCACATCGCGATTGCGTGGAACGATACGGCGGCATCCGCCCGTGGTGTCATGGGCGCGTTGCCGTTTTTGAAAGGCGCGGATCAGGTTGAGATTCTGTGCTGCGAAGCTGCGGATGACTATGCGTTGCAGGACAGTTCTGCCGCATTGTCGGCCTACCTTCGACTGCATGGTATTGACGCCGATGTTCACCATTTGGTTGGCAGCGCCTGGCGGGCACATGACGCCATACTTTCCAAAGCGCTTGATTTGAAATGTGATTTGCTGTGCCTTGGCGGCGTTACCCATACGCGCGCGCATAACCTGATATATGGCAGCCTGACCGAAGCGGTTCTGAAAGAACCACGCATCCCGACGTTGATCGTTCCTTAAGTTTTGGGCGTTCCTCATGCCTGGCCTCATGCTTGGGCTGCGCCGCATCCGATCCGTCCGGGGGAGAGCCTTTTAACGCGTCGATGTTGATCCAAAACAAACTTCGACAGGACAAAGCGCCTTAAGCTATCCGCGAAGATTGCCTGTTCTGAACTGGTATCACGCCAATTTGGTCGGGTGTTCAAAGGGAGGCAAAGATGGAGTTCTTGATTGTTTTCGAGACTGTCGAAGGTCAGACGCAGAAGATTTCAGAGTTTGTGGCGGAACGGTTGCGCGCCGCAGGTCATGGTGTGCGATTTTTCAACGCGGCGGATCGACTGGCATCTGTCACCTTTGACGGCATCGACAAGGTTGTGCTGGCGGCCCCGGTCCATGAGCGACGGCACCCCAAAGGGTTTGAGGTATTTGTCACAGCAAGCCGGAATGAACTGAAGGCGTTTCAGACTTTGTTGATCTCGGTCAGCCTGAAAGCCGCGTTTCCCGAAGGCCGCGAGGAGGCGCAGGATTACCTGATAGAAATGAAGATGCGGACGGGGTTTGACCCCGACAGAGAGATGTTGGTCGCGGGCGCGGTGCGGACCAGCAGTTACGGCTATTTCGAAAGCCAGATCATTCGACATGTGGTGTTGGGTGATCGGGATGTCGATCTCGTAGATGGCGTGTGTGAATTTACGGATTGGGATGCACTGGGAGCCGAACTTGATCAATTTGCGCAGTTGCCGTCCTAGCGCGTTGGATATGTGTACGCCGCTGCGGGGGCGACGACACATCAGCCCGCAATGAAAATCGGCCCCAGCAGCATGGCACAGCAGGTCACCAAGCCCACGATGGGGACAATGGCAGGTACCATGAATATCCCATCAGGCGCAGCATCGCCGCGCCATTTTATCCGTAACAGTGACAGGTTGATCAGAATGAACACGACCAGAACAATCTGACTTGTACGCTCGGCCAGAACGGAGATCGGGAAAAACAGGGCAAAGATCAGGGTACAAAGCGTCACAAGCACCGTGGCACGCAGCGGTGTGCGCGTGCGCAGGTTCAGCTTTGCCAGGCCCTTGGGCAGGCGACCCACATTTGCCATGCCATAGATGATCCGCGAGGCCAGAATGGTCTGAATAACGACCCCGTTCAAGGTTGCACCAATCGCGATAACTGTGATCGCGATCGGGGATATCCCCGTTAACCTTTCAAACAGCAGGCTGATTGGCGCAGTTGAATTACCCAATTCCTCAAGCGGGAGGAGCAACACCGCCACCGCCGCGACCGAGAAGTAGAGCAGTGTCGCGATAGTGAGCGTGATGAAAATACCCAGCGGCATGTTGCGCGCGGGGTTTTCGGTTTCTTCGATAATGTTGACCATGCCGTCGAACCCAATAAACGCAAAGAACGCGAGCAGGCTGGTCAAGGCGACCGCCGTCACGGCAGGGATATCTGTGGGCGCAGGCAAAACGGTCGGCAAGGCGCGAATGATATCTGGCTGGTGCCATATCCCCGCGATGACAACGATGATCAATCCGCTGACTTCGACAATGGTCAGGGCCGCTGCAAATTTGACCGATTCAACGATGCCCCAGGCGGCGACCAGGCCGGAAAAACCGACGGTCATCAGAATGATTAACCACAGCGGCACCGGCAAGAGCGTGGCGACGTAGCCCGCGCAGCCAATGGCAATTGCGGATGCCGACACCGTCGCGGCCAGAAGCATCAGCGCGCCTGTGATGACTGTCAGCGACGGCCGGGTGAAGGCAGCTTCGACATAGGCGGCCTCTCCGGCGCTTTGCGGGAAACGGCCAGACAATTCACTGAAACTGCCTGCGCTGAACAGCATGACAATGGCGGCCAGCAAAAACGACGCTGGCGCATATATCCCCGCTTGGGCGGCGGTGGTGCCGACAAGGACATAGATGCCGGCGCCGATGGTAACGCCCAAGCCATAAAACACCAAAAGCGGCAGTGTGATGGCGCGCAGCAGCGTTGGGGGTGATGTGTCTTGCCAGGGGGCGGGAGGCTGGACGTTATCCGTCATGGTGCTTGCCTGCGCCTTAATGGGCAAAAAATACCGGTAACGCCTTTTGTTCGATCATCGACCGTGTCGTGCCGCCGAGCACAGTCTGAAGCATCCGCGCATGGCCATAAGCGCCCATGACGACGAGATCGGCACCAAATTCCTGCGCGCGGTCCTGAATGCATTTTCCGAGTTCAAGCCCGCCGCTGGGAAACTGCGACACGGTCACGCTGCACCCATGATGGCTAAGCCATGCGGCAACATCTGTACCGGGGTCCTGGCCATCGCGCTCTGCGGTTCTGACGGGATCAATACAGGCAATAACCACTTCTTGGGCTTCTTTCAGGTAGGGCAGGGCGGCGTGTACGGCGGATACAACCGCTTCGCTGCTGTCCCAGGCGACAAAGACCCTGTTGATGTCTTGGGAAAGCGATCCGTTGATCCGAAAGCCAATTGGCGAATGGAACAGGATGCCTGATGCTGCTTCGCGCAGAACGTCGGGGGTTGCGCGTAGATTTGCGGCGAAAAACGCCTCGTCGCTGACACGTGCGGCCCGCGCAACATGATTTTTGACGTCCATGGTGACACACATGGTAGAATACACATCCCCTGATGTGTTGCTCTTGGCCAGAATGGTCTCGACAGCCTGACTGCGATCTTGCTGCAATTGCTCCGCTTCGGCGACACGTTCTGTCCAACCGTCCGGTATGGTCATGCTGCCATAGGGCGACCCGCCGTAAGCGTATAGCGGCAAGGCGGGGGAGGCACCCAAAAGCAGACAAATCAGATGATCCTGGCGTTGAGCGGCGGCGTTAGCGGCATCACTGATCTGGGTATCTGGGGTGTCTGTGTCCATCACATATAAAATTGTCCGGCGGTTCATGTTGCTCTCCAGTTCTAGGGTCTGCCCAAATCAAAAGCTGGGGCGGTCTGGTGCAGGCTGGCACGTTCGCGGGCCGCCCCAACTGACCAAGATCAACTGCGGCGCGTAATTTACCAAAGGTGAGCAGACGTCGGCGCTGCAATTTCGAGGGCCGGAAAGCTGCGGTGTTTAACCCGCCGTCACGGATGAAATAGCCCGCCGACCCCGTAGGCCAGCAGCGCGGCAACGCCCCCGATCAAAAGTGTTTCAGCACCAGAGCGCCACCATTTTGCAAGTGACCAATGGCTTTTCGCGGCGCCGATCGCGAAAAAGGTCAGCAGTGTCGCTACGATGGCTGTGGTGAACGCATGGGGCAGCCCCAACAGGAACGGCAGCAACGGCACCGCACCGGCTGCCAGAAAGGCCGTAAAGGTGGCAACCGCGGCACGCATCGGTTCGGGGTTGTCGCGCGCGAGCCCGTATTCGTCCGTCAGCATCAGATTGATCCAGTTAACGCGATTTTTCGATATCGCATCTGTCGCCTGATCCAGCAGATCCCCTGAAAGGCCGCGCAAGTGCAGGATTTGCCGCAGTTCTTCCAATTCACCCTCAGGGTGCTGCGCGATATGACGCTCTTCGATCTGAACGATACGCTTGCGGTCATCCAGTTCAGCCTTGGTGCCGGAGTAGTTGCTGGCCGCCATTGAAAACCCGTCTGCGATAATATTGGCCAACCCAAGTGCCACAATAATGCTGTGCGGCAGCCCTGCGCCCTCGACCCCGGCGACAATGGCAAAGGTCGTGACCGCCCCATCAATAGCGCCATAAATCATATCTTTGAGATTGCTGTTTTGCCTGCCAACCGACAGGCGCTTGGCGATTTCATCGCGGCTGTGTCCGTGATCTTGTGTCATGCAAGCACCCTCGGTGACCGGCGGCCACTCTGGGTTGAGCCAAGTCAAAGCGGGGGCGCTAAAATTCGGTAGGTCGTGGGAATGCTGGTTCCCGTCACGTCCCTGAGCGAAAGCCTGGTACTATTTGTTCTAAGCGCTGCGTGCGTCTGGGTGGCGGGCGCGCGGCTGGCCTATTTGGCAGATACGCTGGCAGATCGTTTCAAGCTGGCGAAGTCATTGGTAGGTCTGTTGTTGCTGTCGCTGGCCACGTCGCTGCCCGAAGTTGCCACAACCCTGACGGCTGCGGTTCAACAGTCGCGGGATCTGGTGCTGAATAACCTTTTTGGCGGCGTCGCATTGCAGACCGCGATGCTGGCGATGGCGGATTTCTGGGCGCGCGGTCCGATTACGAATTATCCCCGCAAGGCAAACCATGCGCTTGAGGCGACATTGTTGGTTTTGTTGCTGTCTGTGGCGCTGGTCGTCACGCATCTGGGCGAGACGTTTGTGGTGGCTGGTGTGGGTCTTGGCAGTGTCTGCATCGCCGTGATCTATGTTGGCGCGATCTGGTTGCTGCGCCGATACGATGGCAGCAGCGATTGGGTGCCAGTGGATTTGCCCGATCCTGATCCGCTTGCCTTTCCGGCACCGACAGGGCTGGCGCAGGCAGCGAATACCAGTCTGATCTGGCAAGCCATAGCTGCGTGCATTGCAATCTTGATTTTTGGTCTGTTGCTGGTCCTGTTTGCGGACCGCATTGCGGATCAATCTGGCCTCGGCACCGGGTTTATCGGTGTCACGTTGCTGGCCGCAGCAACCTCATTGCCTGAACTGACCACCAGTATCGCTGCGGTGCGTATCGGGGCCTATACGATGGCTATTTCGAACATCTTTGGCAGCAATCTGATCATGTTGGTGCTGGTCTTTCCCGCCGATATATTATTTCGCGGCGGCCCGATTTTGCAGGACACCTCGCGCACGGTCAGCCTTGCCCTTGCGTTTGGGCTGACGGTCACGGCGATTTACCTGACCGGGCTGATCGTGCGGCGCAAGCCGCGGATTGGTGTGTTTGGTCTGGATTCCATCCTTGTCTTGCTGACCTTTCTGGCCAGCCTTGTCGCGTATTATTATGCCCGGTGACCGGCGTCCCATCGGACAGAATGGCCTGTTCCCATGGGCTGGTTCAGGTTAGATCATAACCATGTCTGATTTATCTATAAAACCTGCTGCTATTGCTGACGTCCTTGCCGAAGAGATCATTCGGGGCGACATCGCTCAGGGTGCGCGGCTTGGGCAAGATCATATCGCCGAGCGGTTCAAGTGCAGTCACGTCCCCGCCCGAGAGGCGCTTCAGCGCCTTGTGCAGATGGAGCTTGCCACCTTTATCCCCAAGCGCGGCGTCAGGGCGTTCTCTTTGACTGACAAAGACCAAGACGACATTTTGGAGATGAGACTGGCGTTAGAGCCATTGGCGTTGGTGAAAGCGGTTGCTGAAATTACGCCCGCCGACTTGCATGAGATGGAGCGCCTCCGGCTGGCCTGCGACAATGCCAAAGACCCGATTTCATGGGAAAAAGCGAACCGGCAGTTCCATTTTGAAATCCTAAAACCCTGTGCGCGACCTCTTTTGCTGGGACGTATCGAACAGCTTCAGCGTCTTTCTGCACAGAGGTTTCATGCCAGATGGCGCGAAACATGGCGCAGCACCTCCGACAAGGATCACGTGGCGATCCTTCTGGCTATGGAGCGGCGGGACGAAAAATCTGCCTCTACGATCTTGAGGCGGCACCTGTCCCGAGGGTGAAACTCGGTCAGCCTTGCAAACTATCTATAATTTACTTATCCAGTGATTCTGGTTTAAATTTTAATAGATACTTGAAAGGTTCCAGATGTCTTCATCCCCAACGGCAGTTGTCCATAACAGTCACCAAGTCCTTGATGTGCAGAGTTTTTCCCTGCCGTGGAAAGTGGTGGCTGTCTTTTTCGGCACTCTCTTTCTGACAGTGTCATCTTATATCGAAGTTCCGATGGTCCCGGTTCCTGTCACGATGCAGACCTTTGCAGTCATGCTTGTCGGTGCCTTGTATGGGTGGCGCTTGGGCGGCGTCACAATTGCCGCCTGGTTGGCGGAGGGGGCTTTGGGGCTGCCGGTTCTGGCGGGCGGTGCTGGCGGCGCGCAACATTTCCTGGGCGCAACCGGTGGCTATCTCTTTGGCTTTCCGGTTGCAGGCATGATTGTTGGTTGGTTGACGGAACGCGGCTGGAACGGCCAGCGCGTCTGGATGTCGTTTCTTGCCATGCTTATCGGTAACGCGATCTGTCTGGTTCTGGGGGCCGCATGGCTTGCCGTGCTGATCGGTGTGGAACAGGCCATCATGGCCGGTGTCGTTCCCTTTATCATCGGTGGCATCCTCAAGTCCGGTCTGGGCGCGATGACGCTCAAGTTATTGACGCGCGATCCCAAAAACAGCGCCGAATGACCGTACGCCTGCGCGCGCACCATCTTCTTTGCCTGCTGACCTATATTGGCAAAGGGTACAGCCCCGCTTTCACAGACAATATGACCGTGATTGCGGGGCGCATCTCTGCCGGAGAGGATATCGAAATTATAGAAGGGCCAGATGATATCTGTGCGCCGCGTCTGGCGGAAACCGACGCCCATTGCGGAGAAAAAGGCATTCATGATCGCGACCGACAGGCGGCGCGCGACGTGGGCCGAATATTGCAGATGAAACTATGTGTCGGTGCAACCCTTTCGTTCGATAAACACAGGCTGAACCGCCTGCGCGCGGCGTTCGCCCAAGATCAGGTCAGGTCCGCCTGTCGCGATTGCCAGTGGGGCGACATTTGCACGGCGATTTCCACAGGCGGGTATCAAGAGACTGTGATTTGATCCCATTTGCTCTGTGACGTCGGCCCTTGAACACCGGGGTTTCATCGGTAGGAATGATGTAGCGCATGAAAGAGGCCGCAATGACTTTACCCTTTGATCCCCGAAAAATGGCGGACGGGCTTTATACTGGCCAGTTCTGTCCGATGTTCATCGATGGTGCATCTGTCCCCGCCCAATCGGGCGAGGTCATTGACGTTGTTGACCCCGCATCGGGACGGCATCTGGCGACGGTCCCGCGCGGCGGCGCGGCGGACGTTGATATCGCGGTTGCCGCAGCACGCCGTGCATTCGAAGGGCAATGGTCAAAATTCACGCCCTATGATCGGCAAGAAGTGCTGTTGCGCATCGCGGATCTGATGGAAAAGAATTGGGAGATGCTGTGCGTTTCCGACACGGTTGATATGGGCCTGCCGATCAGCCGGACCCTGGGCAACAAACGCCGCGTGATCGGGATGCTGCGGTTCTACGCCGGGCAGGCCACCGCGCTGCACGGCGATTACATTGAAAATTCAGTGTCCCAATCCATGATCTCTTACACCACGCGCGAACCTGTGGGGGTGGTGGGTGCGATCATCCCGTGGAACGCGCCAACTGCGGCTGCGATCTGGAAAATTGCGCCGGCGCTGGCCACCGGCTGTACCGTGGTATTGAAACCATCAGAAGAAGCGCCACTGACACCGTTATTGATTGCCAAGCTGATGCAAGAGGCGGGCGTGCCCGACGGCGTCGTGAATGTGGTCACAGGCACTGGCGCTGAGGCAGGCGCAAGGCTTGCTGCGCATCCAGATGTGAACAAGGTGGTCTTTACCGGGTCAACAGCAACGGGGCAGACCATTGCCCGCGCAGGCGTTGAAAACCTCAAGCGGATCACCCTAGAGCTGGGTGGCAAGTCGCCCATGATCATCTGCAAGGATGCCGACATAGCAAAGGCAATCCCGGTCGCGGCGATGGCGGTCTATGCCCATTCCGGCCAGATTTGCATCGCCGGGTCACGGCTGTTTGTCGCGCGTGAAATTCAGGACGAGTTTATTCAGGGGCTGTGTGAATTTGCAACCTCGCTCAAGATTGGGCATGGGCTGGATGCTGATACCGACCTTGGCCCGCTGATAAACGCGCAGCAGGCAGGCAAGGTCGAAGCCTATATTGCATCCGGGCAAGCGGAGGGCGCGCGATTGATCACCGGGGGTACTCGGCCTTCGGGTGTTGGGTATGACGGTGGCAACTTTCTGCGGCCTGCAATCTTTGCTGATGTTGACGACGACATGAAAATCGCCCGTGAAGAAATTTTTGGCCCGGTGGTGTCAGTGCTGCCCTTTGATACGTTGGACGAAGTCACAGCGCGCGCCAATGCAACGCAATATGGTTTGGCCGCCGGTATATTTACCCGCGACCTTAGCACTGCGCATAAAATGACCAAACGGATCAAGGCCGGATCGGTCTGGGTCAATATGTACCATGCCATCGACCCCGCCGTGCCGTTCGGAGGTCTGAAGATGTCAGGCTATGGCAAAGAAGGCGGGGTCGAGCACTTGCAGGCCTATCTCGACACCAAGGCGGTTTGGATACAGACCGACTGATGACAGCCTCGGCGCTGATGAGTGAGGGGAAATTTCGCGCCGTTCGGCAGGCTCGCTAAGCCCTTCATCCAACACCCTGGCACTGTGCAGAAGACAGATCACTGACGCGGCGGCATCCCAACTGCCCCAGCGCCCTGTCAAATTCATCTGCCAATACGTTAATCGCCGCATCGGCGCGCCCGGTGGCTGCCATGCCATACAGAAACGCACGACCAGCAAAGACGAAACGCGCTCCAAGTGCCAAAGCGCGGGCGATGTCTTCGCCGGTTCTGATGCCGCCGTCCATCATCACCTCCATGCGCGTACCGACCGCGCGCACCACGGCGGGCAGGGCGTCGATGCTGGCAATGGCGCAATCAAGCTGCCGGCCACCGTGGTTCGACACGATGACACCGTCGACACCGCGATCGGCCAACATCTCGGCGTCCTGCGGATGCAGGATGCCCTTGACGACCATCGGGCCTTTCCAGCGATCGCGCAGCCGGGAAATCTGATCCATGTCGACCGACGGGGAAATCTGCGCCGCCATGAAAGCCGCCAGCGACTGCGCCCCCGTTGCAGGCGCATACCGCTGTAGGTTGACGATGCGCGGCACCGGCTGACCCAGCGAGGCCCGCAGCCAAGCGGGGCGGGTTATCAATTGCGATGCGAACTTTGGCCCCATCTTCATCGGGAGCGCAAAGCCGTTGACAAGATCGCGCCGCCTTTTGCCCGGCAGTGCCACATCAACCGTAACGACCAGCGTGCGGTAGCCCACCGTTTCGGCGCGGGTTAGCAGGTCTTCGGTGATGCTGTCGTCTTTCGAGGTGTACAGTTGAAACCACCCCATCTCGCCTGCCGCCGGTGCGATATCTTCAATCAGTGAGCTGGAGGCGGTACTTTGGACATAGGCGATATTGGCATCCCTCGCGGCCTTGGCCAGCGCCAGGTCCATCCCCGGCCAGAGGATATTGGCAAGCCCGATTGGCGCAATCCCGACCGGCAGGGCATAGTCCTGTCCGAACAACGTGACCGCGCTGGTGCGGTCAGCGATGTCGCGCGGCGCGCGGGGGATCATTTGGATGTCATTAAGGCGCGCGATGTTGCGCGCCAGGGCGCTTTCGCGTCCGGCACCACCGTCGACGAAATCAAAGAACAGGCGCGGCACGCGTCGGCGGGCGCGCTTCTGGAAATGGTCAATAGATACGTCAACAGTAGTCACTTACAGCGTCCTTTCGGTAGAATTCCGGTGCCGCCGAAAGGCCGCGACCTCGCCCCAGACGGACCAGAGGATCGAGATCACGGAAACCACCAGAAAGGCCGCGCAGAGCGGGCGTGTCAGCAGCGGCAGATAGCTGTTATCGTAGATCACAAGACCTGAGCGCAGGTTCACCTCGGCCATCGGCGTCAGTATGTAGCCGATGATGAACGGGCCGGGCGGCACCTTGGCCTTGATCATCAGATACCCGGCAAGCGCAAACCCCAGCATGACACCAACGTCGAATATCCGGTTCGACACGGAAAATGCACCAAGCACGCAAAAGACCACGATGGGGGGCAGCAGGTAAGCGATGTTTACATACATCAACCGGGCGAGCAGGGGGGTCGCGACCACCATGATCACCAGCATCGCGATATTGCCTGCCAGCGCCCCGGCGATCACCGTATGCGCCACCTCGGGGTTCTGTGCGAACAGCAACGGACCGGGGTTGAGATTGTGAATAACCATCGCGCCGAGCAGGATTGCGGTGATCACCGAACCGGGGATACCCAGCGTGATCATCGGCACCAGCGCCCCCACGGTGCCAGCGTTATTAGCGGTCTCGGCGGCGATCACACCTTCCTCGGCCCCCTGGCCAAACCGTTCGGGGGTTTTCGACGCGGCGCGGGCCACCGAATAGGCGGCGATTGACGCCGTTGTGCCGCCTACGCCGGGCAGGATGCCGATCCATGTGCCGATCAGCGACGACCGGACATAGGTGCCTGCATAGTCGGTAAAGTCGCGCAGGCGGAAATTGACGCGCGTGCCACCCGCCGGGTCACGCTTGAGCTTTCTTGTCCGCATTTCGCAATCAACTAGGACCTGACTAAGGACAAGCACACCAAGGATGGCGGGCAGCAGGGTCAGCCCGTTTTCCATTCCCGGAACGTCAAAGGTCAGCCGCAGCATGCCGGAAATCGGATCGACGCCGGGCATCGAAATCGCAGCGCCAAGGGCGGCGGACAGCAACCCGTTGAGCAGACTGCCGCGCGATACCGCGGCGATCAGTGTCAGCGCCAGCACTGTCATCGCGAAAATCTCATAGGGGCCAAAGCGCACCGCGACCTTTGACAGGGCAGGCGAGAACAGCGCCAGCACAACCCAGGCGACAACCCCGCCAAAGAACGATGCCGCGACCCCAAGCCCAAGCGCGCGGCCGGGTTGCCCCTTGGCGGCCATCGGATAGCCGTCAAGCGTTGTCATGATTGCCGCCTCAGAGCCGGGCATCTGCATCAGCGTGGCGCTGATCAGCCCGCCCGTCGTGGCCCCGATGTACATCGAGATCAGCAACAAGAGCGCGTCATCGCCGGGCATGTAAAAGGTCGCGGGCAGGGCAAGCGCGATGATCATCGCACCCGACAGACCGGGGATCGACCCCACCAGGATGCCGATGCCTGCGCCCAGAAACACCCAGTACAGTCCGGCGGTAAAGACGTGAAGATAGACGTCGATCATCATGTAACCTTTTGTCGGCAATATGCGCTGCCGCTGTTGTGGGCGGGGTCAGAGATTGAGAAAGAACACTGTGCGAAAGATGTAATCCAAGCCCACCGCGCTGAGGGCGCTGGCAATGAGGATCGCGACGATCAGACGCGGATTGCGCTGCGTCGTCAGCAGCAGCATCCCCGCGCTAAGGAAAATCGCCGTGGTAATCCGAAACCCCGGCATTTCCGCCCAAAGTGCAATGACATAGGCACATATCAGCGCAAACATCGCCGCCATGCGCCAATGAAACCTTGGCGGCAGCAGTGGCACCAGGCGGTCAACGTCGGCGCGGGCGATGACGGTTGTCGTTATGATCTTGAGCCCGACAAGCACCAGGATGATCACAGCGATCCAGCGCGGGAACGCACCCGCCCCCAGCGGGTCATAGAACGCAGGCGGCATGTCGGCGACACCGGCCAGCGCCAGACCGGCGATCACCACCGCCAGCGTCAGAAATAGGATTTCGCTGATGTTTCTGGGCATGATGGACCAATGACGGCTGAGGGGGCAGGGGCGATGTGAACCGCCCCTGATACGTGGTAGATGCGCCCTTACTGGCCGGCAGCGCGAATGGCGTCGGCGACATCGACGAAGGATTGATACTCTACCTCGATCGCTTTGCGCAGGTCATCGCCGCGCAGGATGGCGACGTCTTCGCTGATCTTGGCGAGATAGGTTGTGACTTCTTCAGAACCCAGTGCCGCTTCCAGCGCGTCGGCAAGCGTGTCGATCCGGTCTTGCGGTGTGCCTTTGGGTGCCCAGAAACGACGCGACAGGCAAGAGGTTACATCATAGCCCAATTCCTTAGCCGTTGGGATGTCGGGTGCCATCGGCATACGTTCATCTGACAGCACGGCCAAGGGGCGCAGGTTTTCCTTGCCCCGCTCCAGCCATGGGGGGGACATCAGCGCCATATCGGCAAAGCCGCCTTCCATTGCCGCAAACCGTTTCGATGTGCCGCCCGTCGGCACCACTGTCCATTCCGCATCTGCGGCCTGCATCAGTTGGATCGACGGGAAATGCGTTACGCCGCCAATGGCATCGCCCTGTTTCAGAGCGCCGGGGTTGGCTTTTGCAAAGGTGATCAGATCGTCCAGGGTTTGAAAGTCTGACGCGATGGGCACCGCCATATACATGCAGCCCTGCGTGGCTTGCAAAACCGGTTCAAAATCGGCGGGGGTGAAATCGGCGCGGCCAAGGGCGGCGGCGGCGAACATTTCCTGGTGGATCTGCAAAATGGTATAGCCGTCGGGGTCGGCACCCAGCACCTGACGCATCCCGACAACGCCGCTGGCGCCTTCGGCGTTCACCACAATCAGCGGCACCGGCAATGTGTTATTCTTTTCCACAGCGGCCTGAATGGCGCGGGCTAGCCCGTCACTGCCACCCCCGGCACCAAAGCCGAGCACAAGTTTGATCGGCTGGCTAGGATAGGTGTCCTGCGCAACGGCGGTGGTTGCAAGCCCGGCAAGCGCGGCGGCCATCACCAGAGTTTTGGTAAACTTCATCATTCGGTCCTCCCAAACCTAATTTTTGTCCGCACCAGTTTGGCGCGCAGGACCAGATTCTCGGACTTGATCCTTGCGATATAGTCTGATTATAGATTATCTACATGTCAACTATATAAGAAAACGCACCTGCAAGGCAGGGGAGAAGGAGAACGCATGAAGATCAAGGAAATAAATGTCTATCCGGCCTTCATCCCCTGCGAACTGGAGTTGGGAGAGGCGAAAGCCGCCAATGCGCTGTCCTGTGCGGTGCTGGAGATCAAGACCGACGACGGGCTGACGGGCTATGGCTTTACCGCCATCACGGACGAGGAAGTGGTGGCGGCCATCGTGCGCGAATTGGTCGCGCCGGCGCTGCTGGACCATGATCCGCTGCACCGCGAGGCGATTGCGGAAAAACTCTATTGGTTGCTGACCCCGCGCGGGCAGACAGGCTATGCCAGCCATGTCATTTCTGCCGTCGATCTGGCGCTTTGGGATATTTTGGGCAAGATGACGGGCCTGCCATGCTGGCGTTTGATGGGCGGCGCCCGCGCCGAGGTGCCGCTGTATGTCACCTTTGGCTTTGGGTCGTTCAGCCGCGAACAATTGGTGCAGGCCGCGACCCATCTTAAGGGTGACGGTGTTACGCGGTTCAAGATGGTGGTCGGGGCGCAGGCGCTGGCGCGCCGTGATCAGGGCCGCCCGGTAGATGAGGTCATCCGCGAGGATGTGCGCCGCGTCGCCGCTGTACGCGAGGCGATCGGCAGCGAGGCGGAATTGTTCGTCGACGCAAATTGCAGCCTCGATCCCGGCTCTGCGCGCTATCTGGCGGACGCGATGCGCGACTGCCACGTCAGCTTTTTCGAGGAACCGATGCGCGACAACGATGTGCACAAGATGCGCGACCTGCGCCAGCAGACGGGCGTGCGTGTCGCGGCCGGACAGAACGAGGGGCAATTGTTCCGCTTTCGCGACCTGATCGTGAACGACGCGGTAGATGTCATTCAGCCGAATGTGGTGATCTGCGGCGGCTTTACCGCAGCGATGAAGATCGCCGGAATGGCGCAGGCGCATAACGTGACAATCGACAACGGCGGGGCGTTTCCGTTCCATAACATGCACCTGCACGCGGGCCTTGCCTCTGGCGGGCTGGTGGAATGGCACCTGATCTCGGTCGACATGTGCCGCCAGCTATATACCGGCCTGCCTGACCGGGTGGGGTCGACCCTGACGCTGCCCGAAACACCGGGGCTGGGGTTTGATGCAAATCCCGACGCGTTGCAGGAATTTGCGCAACGCGCCACGTCGCGCGGGGCCGGCAAAGGCTAAACAAGTTGGTGACGGCCATCGCTTCTGCTATTCCGGCGGGACGTTCGCCAATGGCACGGTTGCCTAGCCCGAGGGATATATGGTCAGAGATACTATGGCACAGAAAGATTTGCAGGCGTCGGCCAGTGCGGCTGCATCGGATTTTGACCTGGGGTTCCTGTCTGAATTCATCGGGTATCACCTGCGCTTGGCCTATGACGAATCCTATCGCAGCTTTGCCGAAGCTCTGGGCGACGACGCCCTGCGGCGCGGCAGCTTTGGCCTGCTCTGTCTAATCTCGAAAAATCCCGGCATCACCCAGATCGAATTGTGCCGCACCGCAGGTCTGGATAAATCCAGCGTCGCCAATGCCATGCGCGAGCTGGAAGATGCGGGGTTGATCATCCGCCGCCGCGTGGAAACGGATCGCCGCGCCTATGCCAGCGAGTTGACGGACACGGGCCGCGAACAACATGCCCGCATGTTGGCCAAAGCGACGGCCTATGTCGATCACATCGAAGGCATATTGGGGGCAGAGCGGGGATCACAGCTGCTGAACATCTTGCAGCAGTTGATCGGCGCCCTGCGCAACGGCCGGGAAGCGGGTGATTTCGCGGCGATCGCGCAGCTCTCTGGGGTTGAACCGTCGGAATCCGATCTGGCGCGCTGATGCTAATGGCCTCGCGCTACGTTGGCGCCAAGGCGCTTTCTGTCTGCGCCGGGGCCCGCCATATCCCCCAATTCGCGTCCGCCGAATTTTTTTTCGCGACCACTGTTGAATAATCGGACAAATGTGTCCACTTAACGCGAATGAAACAAAGAGCTGATGCAGAAGAAAACCAGAATGCCTTGATGGCCGCCGCCAGCGAGGTGTTTGCCGAACACGGCGTCGACGCCCCTTTGGATTTGATCCGAATGCGTGCCGGGGTGGGGCGTGCCACGATGTATCGGCATTTCCCCGACCGCCGCGTTCTGCATCTCGCGCTTGTGGCGCGGTCGCTTGAACGGTTCGAGACCTGCCGTCCGAAACCGGGCAATCGCACCGTTGACCTCGTTGATCTGCTTGCACTTGCGGCACAAGAAGCCGCCCGTAGCCCCGCGCTTCATGCCGTTTGGGACAAGGTCCGCCTTGACCCGGAGGCGGCCGAACTCGTCGATCGGTTGACCACCGTTTTCAGCGGCCCTTTGCAACGCGCCAAAAAAGCTGGCCGGGCGACCGCCTGGCTTTGCGTTGAAGATATGTTTCTTGCGGTCCGCATGCTTGGCGCCGCCAGCCGCGGCGTGTCGCAACCTGCGCGCCAAGCCGAAGCAGCGCGCGCCCTATCCATCCTTATCGAAGGCCTCGGGACCCGTCCGCCCGCGCCATTGGAGTTTCAAGATGACACCGTCTGAACCAGCAGCCCCGCAACAATCTGCACCGGTCCCCGGATCAAACCCGGCAAAGCCACTGGCGTTGCTGATCATCGTCACCATCGCATTAATTGCCGGATGGTACGCGCTTTCGGACCGCCACGCGCCCAGCACCGCACGGGCCGTCATATCGGCAAAAGTTGTCCAGATCGCTCCGCGCGTGTCGGGCCGGGTGACGCAGGTCATGGTCCAGGATAACGAGGTGATCGAGGCCGGCGGCACATTGTTCCAGATCGACGACAGACCCTTCGCGCTGGCTGTTGAACAGGCACGGGCGCAGCTCGACCAAGCGACACAGTCTATCGACGCCTCATCGGCGCAACTGTCCGCCACCTATGCGCAGGTGGCTCAGGGCAGGGCGAACTTTGAGAATGCGAAGTCCGAGAACGCCCGGATCGAACAGCTTGCTGAACGCGGGCTGGTTCCAACGTCACAGCGCGATGCCTCGCGCACGCAACTTGCCAACGCCGAAGCGGCGCTGAAGGCCGCCGAGGCCCAGTCAAAAGGCGCCGAGGCGAACCTTGGCGTGACAGGTGAGGACAATCCGCAGATCAGGGCGGCGCAACTCGCGCTCGAACAAGCGGAATATGACCTGCTGTCGACCGATGTCGTCGCGCCGCGGCGCGGGGTTGTGACCAACCTTCAACTGGCGCCGGGTCAATTCGTCGGCGCCGGTCAACCCGCCTTGACGTTCATCGAGGACGAGGGCGTGTGGATCACGGCCGAGCTGCGCGAAAACCAACTGGTCGAGATCGACGCCGGGGACCGTGCGACGCTGGTCTTCGACGCCCATCCCGGCCGGATTTACGAAGGGCGCGTTCAGAGCCTTGGATGGGGTATCAATCCCGGCCGGTCCCAGGCGGGCGGCCTGCCGGTCAACGCCCCAAGCAATCAGTGGTTTGAACCGGCCCGCCGGATGCCGGTGCGGATCGAGATTGACGGCGGTCTTGACGCCTGGCCACCAAAGGCGCGCGTCGGCGGCAATGTCTCGGTGTTGGTTCATGCCACGGGGGACGGGTTTATCGATACCATCGCCTCGGGGTTTCAGCGCGCCGGGTCTTGGCTGACCGCGCTTTACTGAGGGCACCAGCATGTATGTAGCCCCACGCCCCCGGCGCGATGACGACCCGCATTTCGCGCTGCGTCTTGGGCTTCTTTGCGTGATCTGCTTTGCAGCGATCCAGTGGATTCAACCGGTGGTCCCCGCCCTGGTGGTGACCCTGCCCATTGCCATTCTCGCAGGACAGCGCAAGCGGTTCGATCCGGTGCTGGGTCTGGTCGCGCCGCTGTTGTTCATCGTCATCATCTGGGCGATGACGCTCGTTGTCTCGCTGACCCAACCGACCCCCATGCTGATGATTGCAATTGCCTTCTGGATTTTCTTTGCCGGCTTTTGGGTGATCCGCCGCACGGGCAGTCCGATCGGTATGTTGGTCATCATGGCCGCCGCCCTTATGTCGATCATGGGGCTGAAGAACCCCGCGATGCTGTTCTACTTTCGAGATGGGTTTACCCAAGGCGCACTGCTCAGCATTATTACGGTGCCATTGCTCTATTGGCTGATCCCGCCTGCCAGCAAAATGGCACATTACCGCGAGGTCGAGCTGATCAAAGATCGCCACGGCATCGGATCGCTGAACCGGGCCTTCGTCCTTCTGCTTCTGTGCTTTTGGCTTTATGCGGTGATGCCGGCCTCTGACATGATCCTTGCCATAGGGGCGATCTTTGTGCTGGTTTTCCCCACCAAAGGGCAGGCCGCCTCGGAAGCCGTGCAACGCACGCTGGCCACGCTATACGGTACCGGTGCCGCGCTTTTGATCCTCCTGATCCTAAGCTGGAATGCCCATTTTGCCATGTTGCTGGGTTTGGTGGCGCTGGCCGGTGT
The DNA here is from genome assembly GCF_057178245.1 of Sulfitobacter sp. KMM 9851. Lineage (NCBI taxonomy): Bacteria > Pseudomonadati > Pseudomonadota > Alphaproteobacteria > Rhodobacterales > Roseobacteraceae > Sulfitobacter > Sulfitobacter sp. KMM 9851. Next base: position 94,560 of record NZ_JBXUCW010000003.1, on the reverse strand, counting down.
TCTGTTTGGATGGAAGATGATGGAAGGGTGGCAGCCGAGTATGGTTTATCAATATGGGCTGTCCGTCTGTATCGCGATGGTAGCCATCGCACTGTCCAGCCAATCGCCCGCTTATGCCTCGATCATGCGCATCCTGCTGACCGGCGCAGGGGCCATTTCTGCCGCGATGCTCATAGGGGTGCTGGACAGTTTGCTGCTCAACCCCAAAGCGCCGGAACCCGCATGATTTGCCTGCGGCGCTTTGGGCTTATCAGAGGTCTCGCCTGTTGGGCATCTGGTGCGCCGGGCCATCAGGCAGGCGACAAACGGTCATGCACCGGACAGGGGTGTCTAGACCCGTTGAATGGCCCAGTCAGACATCTGCGGCAATAGGTGATCCAGAACGGCCTGAAACGCCCCTACAATTTCCTTGGGGTCGGCGCTGGATACCTGTTGCGCCTGTGCAAAGCGGCGCGACCCGACGATGCGCTGATCTTTGTCATTGATGACAGACAGATTCAGATCCACCTGAACCTCGAATGGTCCACCTGCCAAGGCATAGACCTCAAACGCGTCAATTCTGACCAGCAGTGCCTTGTCGGGTATCGGCCCCGCGTCGCTGCGGCCGACATAGGCGATACGGCCCGAACCGGATATGCTGCGCACCAGCAGGGATTGGATCACCGCAGGTAATTCGTCGCTCCAGCGTGCATTGGGCAGGTAAGTGATCGACGCGAGATCGGGTTTTATAACGATCCTGTCAGTAGCGAGCGCCGCCGAGGCCTGGGGGCGCGCCACCAGCAATGTTCGCGATGTTCGCCCCCCCGCGCCGGACCCCGCCGCGGGGCGTAGATCGTAGGTATCAAGCGGTTTGGCGGCCGCGTTGATAGAGGTAATGGCTCCACATCCACCAAGCGAGCAGATCGCGCCAATCAATGCTGTGCGGCGGGTCATTTCCAACATGGGTCTACTTTCTATAATCAGGGACCCGGCCATCCAGAATGAACCGTGCCGGGTCGCGTTCAATGCGGCGGGTCAAATCGCCAAGGGTAGTCACCAGCCTGCGCGCCTCGGCGGCAAGGCGGGTCAGCTCAGGCAGTCCTTTGGAGGTAAAATCACCAATGCCGGGCGCCGATTGTGCAACGGCGCCCTGGATTTGGCGGGCCACGGCATCACTCCGGGCAATCAGGGCGCGCAGTTCTGATGTTATGGCGGGCATATCTTTGGTCACATCTGTCACCGCCTGACTGATCTGCGTAGACGCCGTGCGGATATCCGTCATCATCGGCGCAATATCAGTGTTCAGCACATCCGACGCGGCATCAAATGTGGCCTGCGCCGACCCCAACGCGCCTTCGGCCACCTCAAGCGTGTCGTCTATCGCGCTTAGGCTGGTCTGCGCTCTGGCAAACAACGCATTGGCGGAGTCCACGGCCAGGTGTGCATCCTGCGCCAAGGGTTCAAACTGGCCGGTCAGGGCTGTGAAGTCTGCGGCAACGGCATCGACGGCCTTGCTTGCGGTCGCAACCCCGGTGCGAATGTCAGCCATGATCGCGGGGACATCGTTCAGGACGATCAACTCAATTGTCGAAATCGCCGCCTTGGCATCAGCCAGAACGCCCCGTGCATCGGAAACCAACCGGGTGCCGTCGCCGTCAACAAGTTGATCAAAGCTGTTTGACGCTTCGGTCACGGCCATGAACGCGGTATTGGCCTCTTGCAGCGATCCTTCTAGTTCGGCCAGCCGGGCGTTCAGCAGGTCTGCGGTTTGGGCGAACCCGTCGAGCGTGGCACCGGACCGGGCCTGCAAGTCGGTGATGGCTGCCGTCGCCAGCGATGCCGCCTCGGCCACTTGCCCCAGTATCTCAGGCACCTGACCGTTCAGAATGAGATTTGCCTGATCAAAGGTATCTTTGGCACTGGCAACCGCGTCAACCGAACTTTCGAGCGCCTTATCTGCTGTTTCAAATGCACCCGTGGCCGCAACCAATGTGCCATCTGCCTGCTCAAGCGTGCGCGTGACAGAGGCGCCGATTGTATCCAGCCGATCAGTAAACGCCGTAATCTGAACGGTCGCATCCCGAACGGTGCCGGAAATCTGTGAAAAATCGTCCAACGCCTGATCCAGACGGGCCGACGACCTATCCAGATTGCTCAGGATGTTCGTGACGTGGGCCTGATTATCCGGCCCGGTCAGGGCCTGAAACTGCTTCAGCAATTTCGTCGCTTCCTCCAACAGATCGGGGGCGTCCTGCACCAATGTCTGTAGGTTCGAGCGGCGCGATGGAATGATCTTCCAGCCCTGCGCGTTTGCCACCAGCGGCGGCGCCTCGGGTGTGCCCCCTGACAATGAGATATAGGCGACGCCGGTCACGCCTTGGGATTGCAGTTGGGCAACTGTGTCAGACCGTACCGGCGTCTCCGCCTCAATCTCGATGGTGGTAAACACCTTGGAAGGGTCGGCCTTATCGACGCGCAAATCAATGACACGCCCCACCTGAATACCGTTAAAAGAAACCTCGCCAGAGGGATCAAGGCCCGAGACATCTTCGAACAGGATGCCATAGCTTTGGTATTGCTTGTTCACCTGAACGCTGGCCAGCCAAACGAAAAATGCCAACGTCCCTAGAATGGACAGCAACGTGAAAACGCCAATCAGAATGTAATTCGCACGGGTTTCCATCACTGCGCCCCTTCATGCTGGGCAGAAGAGAGCGCGGCCCGCGCGCGGGGCCCGTGGAAATATTCATGTACCCATGGGTGATCAACACGCAGCATTTCGGACATGGTTCCAACCGCCAGCACCTTTTGATCGGCCAAAACTGCGATCCGGTCACAGATTGCATGCAGGCTGTCCAGATCATGCGTCACCAGAAAAACCGTCAGCCCCAAAGACGCCTGCAATTGTTTGATCAGAATATCAAACGCGGCGGCCCCGATGGGATCAAGCCCCGCGGTCGGTTCATCGAGAAAGACAATTTCGGGGTCCAGCGCAATGGCCCGCGCGAACCCTGCACGCTTGCGCATGCCGCCCGACAACTCGGATGGATATTTGGCCATCGCGTTTTCTGGCAGGCCGACCATGCGCACTTTGATCCCCGCCAGCGTCTCTCGCAGTGTGTCATCAAGCGTCAGTTGTTCGCGCATTGGTGCTTCGACGTTCTGGCGCACCGTGAGTGAGGAAAACAATGCGCCATCTTGAAACATCACCCCCCACCGGCGGCGCAGTGCGCGGAACTGCGCATCAGACGTTGCGCGCACGCTTTCGCCGAATACTTCGATCTGGCCGCTGTTCGGGGCCAGCAGCCCCACAATTGCACGCAACAGCACCGATTTACCGGTGCCAGAGCCACCGACAACGCCGATGATTTCCCCCCGTCGCACATCCAGATCAAGACCATCATGCACCGTGTGGTCGCCAAATCGCGTCACCAGATTGCGCACTTTGATGATGGGTTCCTGACCGCTGTCCATCACACCCCCACCACTGCAAAAAAGATCGAAAACATGGCGTCAACGACGATGACCATGAAGATCGACAACACGACGGACGCCGACGTCAGCCGACCTAAGGATTCCGCGTTCCCGCCGACTTGCATGCCCTCGTAACAGCCAATGATGCCGATGATCAGCGCGAAAAACGGCGCTTTGATCATGCCGACACCAAAATGCCAGACGTCCGTATTGCCGACCAACCGCGTCTGAAACACAGCCGGCGAAACACCCAGTTCAATCCACGACATCAACGCACCGCCAATCAGCCCGGATATATCCGCGATCAATCCCAGTGCGGGCAGCATCAGGATCAACGCAACCACACGCGGCACAACGAGGATCGTCACCGGATCAAGCCCGAGAGTGCGCATCGCGTCGATTTCCTCGCGCATTTTCATTGACCCAATCGCCGCAGTAAAGGCCGAGCCAGAGCGCCCCGCGACAATGATGGATGTGAGCAGAATGCCAAGTTCGCGCAGGATCGAGATGGCGATCAGATCAACGACAAACACCTCGGCGCCGAACTGGCGCAACTGCGCTGAGCCCTGAAATGCCAGAACCACGCCGATCAGGAACGCCATCAGCGCCACGATCGGCACCGCGCTGACGCCAATTTCCTGACAGTGATGCACCACCGATGTCAGGCGCAGCCGCGTGGGGTGTCGGATGATGCCACCCAATGTTGCAATCACCTGCCCCAGAAACGCAACCAATTCGACCGTCATGCGCAGCCCGCGCATTACCTTTCGCCCAAAGATTTCCAGCCGATCGGGAAGGTTCAGCGGTTTTGGACGGGCCAGATCATCGGGCGGCATGTTACGCTGAACCGTCTCAATCAGCTGCATCTGCGCCGCAGTGGCCCCTTTGATATCAAGCACCTCCCCGCGCCGCGCCGCCTGGGCGCGCTGTTCAACAAGGAACCAGGCCCCTGCCGTATCCAAATGTGACAGGCCTGAAATATCAATAAACTGCGCCCCACCCGGGACCACCGCGCGTGCATCGGTTGCCAACTGTGCCAAGGTGTCGATCAGCAGATGCCCCGTCAACGTCAGGTTACCTTGCGCAATCGAGGCGCTGACCTTTCGCTGCTGCAAGGCCGCAGGTCTACTCATGTGGTGCCGCAATATGGATTGGCCCCCACGCCCCACCCGCAGAACACCGCGTCAACCAAAAGCCGACGCCCCACAGGACCATGCCACCGCAAAACATCTGCATACCAAGAAGATCAAAGGGCATGTTCCATTTCCTTGCCTGCACTGACGCATTCGCAAGGTCGGTCTATGCCTGATGACGGCACAACGTATTGATGCAGATCAACTTTGCCATCGCCGAGATGCGTCAATGTTCTGGAACGACCTGCCGTCTTTGCACCGTGTTCCAGCTAAATCTAACGGGGATTTTTCACAGCATGCCATCAGCCACTTATATCGCTGCCAGCCTATGCGCTGTCTTATTGTCCGCCTGCGTCAACACATCTGTCGACATGTCCAAAGACGTACAGCGTGGGCAGCTCATCTACACGGCGGAATGCGCGCAATGCCACGGCGCGCGCGGCCAAGGCGGCGGATCTGCCGCGGCTGGCCTGGGCGTGGCCCCGCCTGATTTGGCGGGCCTCAAGCAGCGCAACGATGGATATTTTCCGCGCGAATTTGTTAGCCGGTTTGTCATGGGCCAGCTTGAAAAGGACGATCCCAACTCACCGATGCCCGATTTCTCTGCCACCGGGCTGCGCCATGTCTACCCCAATGGCGGCGCAGACGGCGAAGTGCTGGAGTCAGATTTCCTGGACCTGCTGACCTACCTCGAAGCGATTCAGGAATAAGTCGGACAGGCATCGTCAAGCCAATCATACTGATGTTGTTGGCAGGTGAACCCTCGCGGTCAGGTGGCGTCTGGTTTCCAGGTTCGGTCAAGCACGTTGAACCAGTTTTCATGGCAGAGCTTGGCCAGCAGCGCATCGTCATAGCCGTGGGCCGTCAGGGCAGCCCGCAGCGCGCCGAGGCCTGCGGAATCCTTGAGCGCGGCTGGTACTTCGGCGCCGTCGAAATCAGAGCCAAAGCCGACGCGGTCTTCGCCCAGATGGGTGATCAGGTGGTCGAGATGGCGCAGCATTGCGTCGAACCCACGGCCTCCGGCCTTGCGTCCGTCAGCATTAAGGAAACCCACGGCAAAGTTGAGGCCCACCATGCCGTCGCTGTCGCGGATGACCGCCAGCTGCCGGTCAGTCAGGTTGCGCGAGGACGGCGCGATGGCGTGGGCGTTTGAATGGGTTGCCACCAGTGGCGCGTCGGAGAGTTTGGCGACATCGTTGAACCCGGCCTCGTTGAGATGTGACAGGTCAATCAGGATGCCCATACGGTTGCACAGACGTACCAGATCCTTGCCTGCGTCGGTCAGGCCGGGACCGGTGTCGGGCGACGAGGGGAAGGCGAACGGCACGCCGTGGCCAAAGACGGTTGGCCTGCTCCAGACCGGTCCGATAGAGCGCAGGCCCATGTCGTGAAAGAGATAGAGCGCGTCGAGGTCGGTGCCGATCGCCTCGGCCCCTTCGATGTGCAGGATGGCGGCGATAATATCGTTGGCGAGGCAATGGCGCAGTTCGGCCACGCTGCGGCAGATCTTGAAGCGCCCGTCAGAGGCGCGTTCCATCCATTTGAGGTGCCCTGCCATTTCCAGCGCCGTGGGCTGCGCGCCGGTCGTGTCGATCAGGGCGGGCAGGGGGAGGTTGTAGGGCGGCGTTTCCATCTCGTCGTCGAGCGCGTGCGGCAGATCGGGGGACGCGAGGTAGATGGCAAAGAATCCGCCGGCAAAGCCGCCCTGGATCATGCGCGGCAGGTCCAGGTGGCCCTTGCCGGTATCCGTCAAAAAGGTGGTTTCGCGGTTGTCCCGGTCACGCAGCAGGCGCAGGAGAAAATCGTTGTGGCCGTCAAAAATCTTGGGGTGGGTTGTCATGTCCGGGTCTCTTTAAAGCCTTCGCTCGCGATGAGCAGTTCTTTGGTATAGGGGTCTTGGGCGGCGCGATTTTGCAGCGCGGCGCGGGTCAGTTCTTCGACCTGGGCCCCGTGTTGCATGACCATGAGGCGCTCGCACATATGGGCGACAACGGCGAGGTCGTGACTGACCAGCAGGTAGGTCAGCCCGCGTTCGGCGCGCAGGGCATCAAGCAGGTTAAGCACCTCGGCCTGGATTGACGCGTCGAGGGCGGAGGTGGGTTCGTCCAGCAGCAGGATCGAAGGTTCGAGGATCAGGGCGCGGGCGATCGCGACGCGCTGGCGTTGGCCACCCGACAGCTGGTGCGGAAAGCGGAAGCGAAAGCCGCGACCGAGGCCCACATCGTCAAGCGCGCGTTCGATGCGCGCCTCGGCGTCGTCAAACCCGTGGATCGCCAGTGGTTCCGACAGCACCTTGTCGACGGTGTGGCGCGGATGCAGCGAGGCGTAGGGGTCTTGAAACACCATCTGGACCTGCCGGTAAAAGGCGCGGTCACGCGGCGTTTTCAGGGGTTCACCGCCGATCATCACACTGCCCGAGGTAATGGGGGCAAGGCCGCAAAGGGCGCGCAGGATGGTGGATTTACCCGAGCCGCTTTCGCCCACGATGCCAAAGCTTTCGCCCGTCGCCACGTCAAAGCTGACGTTGCGCACGGCCTGCACTTCGCTGGCGCCATGGCCAAAGGTGACGTTCAGGTTTGAGACGGATACAAGTGCGGTCATTCGAGCCACGCCGCGTCACGGGTGAGGGTTTTCAACGGACGCTGGCCGCCTTCGATGCGGGGCAGGCAGTTAAGCAGGCCTTGGGTATAGGGATGCTGGGCCGCGTGCAGGTTCTTGGCCGTGATTTCTTCGACCACGCGGCCGGCATACATCACCAACACCCGGTCGCAGAAGGAGGACACGAGCCGCAGGTCGTGGCTGATGAAGATCAGACCCATCCCGCGTTCCCGCACGAGGTTGTCGAGGATTTTCAGCACGTCGAGTTGCACTGTCACATCGAGGGCAGAGGTGGGTTCATCCGCGATCAGCAGGTCAGGTTCCGCGATCAGCATCATCGCGATCATGGCACGCTGGCCCATGCCGCCGGACAATTCGTGCGGATAGGCGTCATAAACGCGTTCGGGGTTTCGGATCTGCACTGCCTCCAGCATTTCAATAGCTTTGGTTCGCGCTTCGGCGCGGCTGGTGTCACCGCGTCTGCGGTACGCTTCGACGATTTGCCGGCCGACGGTCATCACCGGGTTGAGCGAGAATTTCGGGTCCTGCATCACCATGCTCATCCGACGGCCACGTAGGCTGCGCCATTGACGGGTCGAGGCGCCCCGCAGGTCAATACCGTCAAATTCCAGCCGCTTGGCCGTGACGCGGCCCGACGGTGGTGTCAGCCCCAGGATGGCGCGGCCGGTCTGGGATTTGCCAGACCCGCTTTCGCCCACAATGCCCAACCGTTCGCGGCCCAGCGAAAACGACACGTCGCGCACCACACGCACCGGCCCGTCGCGGGACGGATAGGCCACGTTTAGGCCTTCGACCTGTAACATGTCGGTCATTTTTCACCCTTTGGATCAAGCACGTCGCGCAGGCCGTCACCCAGCAGGTTGAACCCCAGTGACACGACAAAGATCGCGATGCCAGGCATGGTGGCGACCCACCAGAAGTCGATGATAAAGCGCCGCCCCGAGGCAATCATCGCGCCCCATTCTGGCTGCGGTGGTTGCGCGCCGAGACCCAGGAAGCCAAGCCCTGCCGCCGTCAGGATGATCCCGGCCATGTCGAGCGTGACACGCACGATGACCGAGGACATGCACAGCGGCACCACATGGCCCCAGATGATGCGCGCCGAACCGGCCCCCTGAAGGCGGATCGCGTCGATGTAATCGGTGTTGCGGATGGTCAGGGTTTCAGCACGGGCAAGGCGGGCGTAGGGCGGCCATGAGGTGATGGCGATGGCAATGATCGCGTTTTCGATGCCGGGACCAAGAGCCGCAACAAAGGCCAGTGCGAGGATCAGACGGGGGAAAGCCAGAAAGATGTCGGTGATGCGCATCAGGACGGTATCGACCCAGCCGCCGAAATAGCCTGCCGTGGTGCCCACGGCGAGGCCGATGGGCGTGGCGATGATGGCAACCAGCGCCACCACCATCAGTGTCACGCGCGAGCCATGTACAATGCGGCTAAAGATGTCGCGGGCCAGATCGTCGGTGCCCATGAGGTGTGACCAGGAGGGCGGCAGCAGGCGCGCGGTGCGCAGGTCGCCGCCGCGCAGCGGGTCGTAAGGGGCTATCACGTCGGCAAAGATCGCCATGAGGATCAGAACGATGACGATCCCCAGTCCCAGCATCGCCAGCTTGTTGCGGCGCAGTTGCGACCACGTGCGGTACGCCTGTCCCAGCCGGGCCTGTCGGCGCGATGTGGGGTGATCGCTGAGCAGCCAGTCGCGTCGTGTCAGTTCGGTCATTTGCGGCGCCTCACGCGGGGATCAAGCACGGTATAAAGCAGGTCCGACAGCAGGTTCAGCCCGACAAAGATGATGCCGATCACCAGCGTGCCGCCCAGCACAGCGTTCATGTCGGCGTTTTGCAGGCTGTTGGTCAGGTATTGCCCCAGCCCCGGCCAGGCAAACACGGTTTCGGTCAGCACCGAACCTTCGAGCAGGCCCGCATAGCTAAGCGCGATGACGGTCACCAGCGGCACGGCGGCGTTGCGCAGGGCGTGTATCCAGATGATGCGCCATTCCGCCACGCCTTTGACGCGCGCGGCGATGACATATTCCTGCGCCAATTCGGCCAGCATGAACGACCGTGTCATGCGGCTGATGTAAGCCATGGAAAAATAGCCCAAAAGGGACGCAGGCAGGGCGAGGTGGGCCAGCACATTGCGAAAGGCGGCCCATTGGCCCTGCATCGCGGTGTCAATCAGCAGCAGACCGGTTGTCTGGGTGATGGAGTATTCATAGGCAATGTCGATACGTCCCGGCCCCGCGACCCAGCTTAGCTTGGCATAGAATACCAGCAGGCCCAGCAGCCCGAGCCAGAAGATAGGGGCAGAATAGCCGACGAGGCCGACGATGCGGATGATCTGATCGGGCAGTTTGCCCTGACGCACGGCACCCCAAACGCCCAGGGGCACCCCGATGATGGTGCCCAGGATGATGCCGGCGGTTGCCAGTTCCAGCGTGGCGGGAAAGACGCGTGCGATGTCGTCGACGATGGGCTTTTTGGTAAGCATAGAAGTGCCGAGATCGCCGCTCAACGCCTGTGACAGATAGATCCAGAATTGATGATAAAGCGGTTTGTCCAACCCCAGGGCGATATAGGCCGCATCATAGGTGGATTGCGACGCGCGGTCGCCCACAACGGCCAGAACCGGGTCAACCGGGACAACGCGGCCGATGAGAAAGGTTACAACAAGCAACCCAAGAAAGGTAACGGCGACGGTCAGCACAAGCTTGCCGACCTTCATCCCGTAAATCGGGAGGGCGCCCCAGCGCCCCCCCGTGTTGGCAGGTGACGTGGCTGTCATTCGCCTTTGGTCACTTTTCTGAACGAGTTGTCGTTGAACGATGGCCCGATGATGAAGCCGTTCACGTCCTTGCGGATGCCCAGCACTTCGATTTCCTGGAACATGATCACGAAGGGCGACACTTTCTGGTGCTCTTCCTGTAGGGCCAGGTACATCTTGGCACGCGCATCAGCGTCTTTTTCAAGCACGGCAGCGTCGGCCTGTTTGGTCATCTCGGGGATGTCCCAGGCGTTGCGCCATGCCAGCGGTTTGGACGCCGCATCGTCGCCGTTGTCGGGGTTACGCGCAAAGGTGTCGGCGTTGGTGTGCGGATCCTGATAATCCGGGCCCCAGCGTCCGATGTAGATATCGTGGTTGCGCGCACGGTATTTGGTCAGCGTCTGCTGCCCGTCGCCTGGGATCAGCTCCATCGTGATGCCGGCCTGGGCCATCGTCTGCTGGATGGCTTCGGCGATCGCCGTGATCTCGGGTGTGTTGCGCGTGTCCATGGTGACGGTAAAGCCATCGGCCAGACCGGCAGAAGCCAGCAGTTCCTTGGCCTTTTCGACGTTCAGCGCATAAGGATTGTCGTTCAGCGCGCCGAGGAACCCTTCGGGCAGGAACGCCTGATGCACCTTGACCTTGCCGTTCATGATCGTGTCCGCGATGGTCTGGTAATCCACCAGATATTTCATCGCTTCGCGCACTTCAGGCTTCATCAGGGTTTCGTTCTTCTGGTTCAGACCCATGTAGTAGATCGACCCCTTGATGCCGTTTTCGATCTTGATGTCGGGGCTGTCCTTCAGTGCCACGATTTCCTCTGCGCCGAGGTTGCGGGCGATGTCGATGTCACCCTGTTCAAGCAGCAGGCGCTGTGTCGCACCTTCGGGGATGTGGCGGTAGATGGCGCGGGCCATCGCAGGCGCGTCGCCCGAGAAGTTTTCGTTGCGTTCCAGCACGACAACTTCGTTGGCGCGCCAGTCGCGGATCGTGAAGGCGCCGGAGCCTGCATAGTTGGTTTTCAGCCAGTCATAGCCGAAATCGCCGTCTTTTTCGTTTTCCATCACCAGTTTGCTGTCAACAACAAAGCCGACGGTGGCGGTGAGGCAGTACAGCAGGAGCGTGGGGGCATAGGCCTTGTCCATCTCAAGCTCGAAGGTCATGTCGCCGGTTTGGCGCACCATCTGGTCGACGTTGTCTGCGTTCAGACCGAACTGGGTCAGGATAAAGGCCGGGGATTTGTCCAGCTTGACCGCGCGTTGCAGCGAATAGACCGGGTCGGCGGCGGTGATCGGGTTGCCGGAGGCGAATTGTAGGTCCGGTTTGATCACAAAGGAAAAGGTCTTGCCGTCTTCGGAGATTTCCCAGCTTTCGGCGATCACGCCGAAGATGTCGGAGACGTTGTTCACGTCATAGCCGACGAGGGGCTGATAGCTGTTGCCCAGCACTTCGGAAGCGGTAAATTCAAAGACCTCTGCGGGGTCGAGTGAAATGATGTCGTCGATCTGCCAGGCCTGGATCAGCGTGTCAGCCGGGGTTTCGGCGCTGCCGGGCGTGGCCGACAGACCAAACGTGGCCGCCACGGCCGACGCGGCTATAAATTTTGAAAAGAATCGCATGTTGAACTCCCTAGTTGTTAGAGCATGGTGACGCGCCATTTTGAATACTGCCGCTTGTTCACCGCCCCGTCATAGCGTCCCAGCAAAGCACAACTGTCAAGGGTAGCGTGATGGTTTGCGGCGGCATTACGGGTTTTAAGGCGATCCGCTGTCAGACCCAGCGTTGATCGGGGTCGGGCAGGGGGATCGCGTCCAAGAGGGCGCGGGTATATAGCGACTGGGGGTCACGAAACAGCGCAGCGGTGGTGGATTTCTCGACGATCTCGCCCCGGTTCAGCACGATCAGATGGTCGCACAGACGCCGGATCACTGACAGATCGTGACTGATAAAGGCCAGCGTCAGACCCAATTCGCGTACCAGTTCCTGTAGCAGGTTCAGCACTTGCGCCTGGCTCGACACATCAAGCCCCGAGACAATTTCATCCGCGAGAATAAATTCAGGCCGCAGGGCAATGGCGCGGGCGATGCCGACGCGCTGACGCTGGCCGCCCGACAGTTCATGCGGATAGCGGGTGGCAAAGCTGCGTGGCAGGCCGACCATATCCAGCGCCTCGGTGACCTTGGCCGGGATGCCGTCGTGGCCTTGTACACGCAGAGGACCCGCGATGATCCCGCCCACCCGGCGACGCGGGTTCAGTGATGACATCGGATCTTGGAAAATCATCTGCATCCGATTGCGCATTGGGCGCAGGCTGTCTTCTGTCAGGTGCGTGATGTCGATCCCATCGAAATGGATACTGCCGCCGGTGGGTTCCAGCAGGCGCAGCATGGCGCGCCCCAAGGTGGATTTACCCGAACCCGAGCCGCCGACAATGCCCAGCACTGCGCCTTTTGGCACATCAAAGCTGAGCCCGCGCAGGATGTTGATGCGGGGCGCCGGGCCAAGCAGTGGTTTGCGCGTCATATCGGGCAGGGACAGTTCGAGATTGCGTATCTGGTACATCAGGTGCCTGCCCTTTGATCATGTTCTGTCACTTCACGCTCGACGGCGTCGATCACCGACTGCGGCACCGGGGCAAGCGTGCCTTCGGGGTCTTTGTAAGTAGGGGTCGCGGCCAGCAGGGCGGCGGAATAGGGGTGAATGGGGTGCGTGAAAAACCGCCGCATCCGCGCCTCTTCGACCACTTTTCCGGCGTAAAGCACGCTGAGCGAATCGCAGACCTTGGACACCACACCGAGGTCGTGGGTAACAAACAAAAGCGCTGTGCCGTGGCGCGCCTGCATGTCTGCGATCAGGCGCAGGATCTGCTTTTGCACGGTGACATCCAGCGCAGTGGTGGGTTCATCTGCGATGATCAGTTTCGGCTCGGCGGCAAAGGCAGAGGCGATGAGGATACGCTGGCGCATGCCGCCGGACAATTCATGCGGATAGGTGCGCATGACGCGTTCAGGGTCGGGGATGTGTACTTCGGTCAGCAGTTCCACCGCACGGGCCTGCGCGTCGGCGCGTGACCACCCCAAGATGTCGACCAGCCGCCGGGTGATCTGCGGCCCGATGCGCCGGGCGGGGTTGAGTGCTGTCAGCGGGTCCTGGGGGATCAGCGCGGCGCTGGCCCCGATGCGACGGCGGCGTTCAGTGGCGGGCAGGGTCAGCAGGTTCACCCCATCGAGCCATATCTCGCCCTGTGTTACCACAAGTGCGCGGGGCAGGGTGCCCAGCACTGCCTTGCCGATCATGGATTTGCCGGCACCAGATTCGCCCACCAGCCCATGTACCTGCCCGGCAGAGACATCAATCGACACATTGCGCAGGATCGGGGCGCCGTGTTTCAAAGCGACGCAGAGGTTGCGGATTTTAAGATAGGCGGTCATCGCAGCACCGGATCAAAGCGGTCTTTCAACCCTTCGCCCAATTGAGAAAAGCTGAGCACCGTCAGGAACAGGGTGATCAGCGGGAAAACCAGAACCCACCATGCCTGGTGCACCGATGTGCGGCCTTCGGATATCATGCCGCCCCATGTCGGGCTGTCGGTCGAGATGGATAGGTTCACAAAGCTGAGGATCGCCTCAACGATCACCGCGATGCCCATTTCCAGCGTCAGCAGGGCAATCACGGTGGGCAGCACGTTGGGCAATATCTCGGCCAGCATCGTGCCAAAGCGCTTGCGCCCGGCGACCTGCGCGGAGGCAACGTAATCCATAGCACCTTGGGTCATCGCTTCGGCACGGATGACGCGGGCAAAGCGGGTCCAGTCGATGACGACGATCGCGATGATGATCGAGGTGAGGCCGGTGCCGATGACGGCGATCAACAGAATGGCAAAGAGCACGGGCGGAAACGCCATCCAGATGTCGACAAAGCGGCTGATGATCCGGTCCGGCCAGCCACGGTAAAATCCCGCGACCAGGCCAAGGGTGGTGCCGACAATGCAGGTGATCGTACCAGCCACCAGCGCCACGATCAGGGCAAGGCGCGCGCCGTGGATGATGCGGCTGAGAACGTCGCGGCCCAGCGAATCAGAGCCCAGCCAGAACCCCGGTTCGGCCCCTGTTTCCCAAAACGGTGGCAGGCGCGAGGTGAACAGGTCTTGGGCCAGCGGATCTTGGGGGGCGATCCACGGGGCCAGCAGCGCGGCGAGGGTCAGCAGCAACAGCCAGCCCCCCGACAGCCACAGGCGCAATCCAATCGGGCGTTTTACATCTGCGCGGGCGTCACGCATGGCGCAACCGGGGATTCAGCACGACATAAAGCATATCAACGACAAGGTTCACGAGGGTAAAGATCAGCGCGAACAGGATCACGATGCCCTGTATCAGCGGCAGATCGCGGTTGATCACCGCGTCAATCGCCATGTTGCCAAGGCCCTCATAGCTGAACAGCCGCTCAATAATCACGGTGCCGCCGATCAGAAAGGTGAACTGTACGCCGATCAGGGTCAGCGTGGGCAGGATGGCATTGGGCAGCGCGTCGCGGGTGATGACATGGTTTTCGCCGTAGCCATGGGTGCGCGACAGGGTGACGTAATCCAGATGCATGGTTTCTTTCAGGCTTTGTTTGAGCAGTTGTGCGATAATCGCTGACAGCGGGATCGCCAGTGCGAGGGCGGGCATGAACATATGACCGATGAGATCGCCTAGAACGTCGAAACGCAGACGCAACAGAGCCTCGAACAGGTAAAAGTTGGTCGCGAATTGAATGTCGAGCGACGGTGAAATGCGGCCTGAGATGTGAAAGACGGGCCAGAGCACGCCAAACAGCAAGATCAGCACCAGCCCCCAGAGAAAATCAGGGATCGACAGGGCCATGCCGGCAGACACGTCGATGGCACCTTCGGTTTTGGTGTCGCGGTGGCGGGTGCCGGTCAGCGCCAGCGTGCCGCCAATCGCAACGGCAATCAGCAGGGCGACGATGCTCAGCTCCAGCGTGGCGGGCAGGCGGTTGAGAACCAGCGTGCTGACCGGTTGGCGCAGTGAGATCGAGGTGCCGAAATCACCCTGCACCACGCCGCTCAGCCAGATGATGAACTGTTCGAATATGGATTTATCAAAGCCATACTGTGTCTCTAATCGGGCGATATCTGCCTCGGTGGCACCGGGGGGCAGCATCATGGCGATGGGATTGCCGGGGACCACTCGGATCACGACAAAGACGATTACCGCCACGCCAAAAAGCGTGATGGCGGTGCTGAGCAGCCGCATCAGGAGCCTGCGAATTAGGGTCATTTTGCCTCGGGTTTTTATAGGTGTGACGGGGCCGTTTGGGCGGCCCCGTCAGGGTAGGCCGGGTTTATCCGCGCGTCATCAGATGGGGCAGCAGCGCGCCAGAGCGGTGCGGCACAACCTTGACGCCCGAGACATGCAGGATCGGCTGCACATATTGCAGCAGCGGGATGACTTCGGCATTTTCCGCGATGTGGCGGTCAACCGCTTTCCAGCCCTCAATGCGCTTGGCTTCGTCCTTTTCACCCCAAAGCGGCAAGATCATGTTGAAGGTTTCTTCGCCGTCCCAGACCGAATGTGGCGACGGGCCGAACATTGCAAAGCCGGTCGAGGTGGTCGGATCGCCCACCGAGTTGCCCCAGTTGTAAAACGCTGCGGGTGCCAGCGTATCCGCCGCGCGTAATTCATAGTGTTTGGCGATCTCGTAGACTTCGATCTCGGCTTCGATCCCGACCTTGCGCCACAGGCCCACGATGGCCTGCACCATCTCGTAGTCCTTGGGTTTAAAGCCCTTGGTGGTCTGGATGGTGAATTTTACCGGATTTTCGGTGCTGAACCCGGATTCGGCCAGCAGCGCCACGGCTTTTTCAGGGTCGTAGCCGACAGTTATCGTGTCGTCATAGGCGGCGTAATCGGGCGTTTGCAGGGTGTCGATGGGCACACCGTAGCCTGACAGAAGCCGTTCGATGATCAGGTTCTTGTCGATGGCAAAAGCGGCCGCTTTGCGCACGTTAGGGTCTGTCATCGCGTCGATGTCATTCAGAAAGATCATACCGATGTCAGAGATTGGTTCGGCCACACCTTCGATACCGTCCTTGGCCTTGAGGCGGTCGAACTCTTCATAAGGGACTTCAAGCGTCACGTGTGAATTGCCCGACTCCAGCTCTGCCACGCGAGAGGCCGCATCGGTGACGAATTTGATCGTCACAGTTTTGAATTCCGGCGCCCCGCCCCAGTAGTTTTCATTCGCTTTGAGACGCACAAAAGCGTTTCGCTCGAACTTTTCGACCATATAGGGGCCGGTGCCGATTGGCGCGGATTCGAACCCGTCTGCGCCGACTTCTTCATAATATTTCTTGGGCAGCACATAGCCGGTGAGAAAGGACATCCATTTAAAGAACGTCGGTTCGTATTCCTTGACGTTGGCGGTAACACGGTTGCCGTCGGCGGTGATGTTGTCGACTTTGCCCCAGATAAACTGAATGGGGTTGCCGGTGTCGGCGTTAGCGGCGCGTTGCAGGGACCATGCGACGTCTTCGGCAGTGAAGGGGTCCCCGTTGTGCCAGGTCACGCCTTCGCGCACATCCATCCAGATCTGGGTTTCATCCTCGTTCCAGCCGTAGTCCGTGATCAGGCCCTGACCAAAGGACAGATCGGGGTTTTGCGGGATAAACAGATCAAAAACGGATTGATAAAAGCCCTGGATTGTCGGGTTCACCGCAGAGGGGCCAACGGTCGGGTCCCAACTGGGCAGGTTGACGTTATAGGCGATGACCAGCTCGTCGATCTCTTGGGCAAAGCTGGGCAGGCCGATGGTGGCGAACGCCGCCGCTGCGGCGCTGGTCTTGAGTAGGCTGCGTCTGGATAGTTTCATTTTTTCTCTCTCCCTGAGAATTGATTGTTTTTGGTTATTATTATTTTCCGGCGAGTTGTCGGGCGAGCAGGGTGCCGGAACCTGCGCCTGTGCCGCCACCGGGCCAGACAGCGGCGCCGGTGTGATAAAGCTGTTTGATCGGGGTGGTGCCATCGGCATAGCCCCGTGCGGGGCGGTTTATGAAATGCTGGTGCAGATGGTGGCTGCCGCAGACCTGATCACCGCCAACGAGATTGGGGTTATCAGTCTCTAACATGTGCGGTGTAACGATGTGTTGGCCCAGAATATGCGCCCCTGTGCCGGGGGCATAGCGTTCGAGGATGTCGAGCGCGCGTTTGGCCATCGGCTCGGCGGCGTCGTCCCAGTCGGTTGCAAAAATCTCGCCTTTGGCGTCGCCTTTTATGGTGCCGGGGACCATTCGCACTTGGAGCCAAAGCACATGTTTACCCGCAGGCGCGCGGGACGGATCGACCACGCTGGGCTGGCCGCAGACGATCACAGGTTCATCCGGTAGCAGTCCCGATTTGGCCTGCGCGTAGGTGCGCGCCATCTGGTCCATGGAGGGGGCAAGGTGGACATAGGCAAAGCGTTTCAATTCCGGGGCGGGCCAGTTCGGCAGGGCGTCCATCGCCAGATGAATCATCATCGTGCCGGGTGCGTGTTGATAGCCGCGCATCGCGGCGTCGTGGCGCGGATCGGTGCCGCCGGTAAGCCGCGTCAGGGCGGCGGGGGCAACATTGGCGATCACGGCCTTTTGAGCGCCGATAAAACGGCCATCGGACAGCGTGATGCCAGTGGCACGGCCGGCGGCGTGTTCTATGGCGGTGACCTCTGCATTGCAGCTGACGGTGCCGCCGCGGGCTTTGATCATGCTGACCATGGCGCGGGTCATCACATCGGCGCCGCCTTTGCCCAGCACCATACCAAACGCCTGTCCCGCCATCCCTTCCAGATAGGGAAACAGCGCGCCGCCCGCTATGTCAGGCGCGAAATCAAGGTGCATCCCCCATGCGGCAAGCAGGGCCTTGACCCGGTCATCCTCGAAGGTCTGATCCAGCCATGCGCGCGGTGACATCAAAAGGAAACGGGCAAGATCAAGGCTGCCGCCGCGCCCGCGCTTGCGCAGGGTTGTCCAGCCGAGCCGGGCGAGGGCAGTGGCGCGCATCGGGCTGCCGAGCAGGGCAAAAATCGTTTCGGCCTGAGCCGGAAAATTGTCGGTCAACTGCGCCCAAGTGTCGGCGTCGGCGCGTGAGAAGCCCGCAATCCGCGCCGTGGTCAGCGCGCGGTCGTTCGAGACACCCAGCCAGCGGCCATCTGGAAACAGGCTGGCAAAGGGGTGCACGGTGGGGACAAATTGCAGCCCGTGTTTGGCCAGCTCTGCCCCGTGGTCGGCGTGAAACGACGATCCGGCAAACAGCGACAGGTTCATCGCGGCCCAGTCGTGGCGAAAGCCGGGCAGGGTATAGGCGCCCGACTTGACTGCACCGCCGGGTTCGGCCGCCTGTTCATAGACAGCGACCTTCCAGCCCCGCGCGGCCAAATGGCACGCGCAGGCAAGGCTGTTGTGGCCTGCCCCGATAAAGATCGCGTCAGCGTCAGATGGCATTGGTTCCTCTCCCTGAACAAGATAATTGCAAACGCATATATTTTTGTCTAGCGTTGATTCATAAATTCAACGCGTGCGGGAATGGGCGCGCCAATCAGGGAGAAAACGATGAGTGCTGCGGATGTAGTGAGCAACCTGGGGGCGATGCTGGCCTCTGGCGGCGTTGAGGTGGTGGATTGCTCGGGGGTGCTGGGGCCGGATACGCCTATTCTGCAACTGCCACCTGATTTTGCAAAAAACACGCCGAAGGTCGAAATTCACAAGATTTCAGAATATGACAATGACGGCCCGTTCTTTGCGTGGAACTGGATGGTGTTGGGTGAACATTCCGGCACGCATTTTGACGCGCCGCATCACTGGATCACGGGCAAAGATTACGAAGACGGCTATACTGACAAGCTGGACGTGCAGCGTCTGGTGGCGCCGGTCAACGTCATCGACTGTTCGCAGCAGACCCAAGAAGACCCAGATTACCTGCTGACTGCCGCAGGGGTCAAGGAATGGGAAAGCCAATATGGCGAGATCAAAGCCGGTGAATGGGTTGTCATGCGCACCGACTGGGACAGCCGCGTCGATGACGAGGCGAAATTCCTGAACGCCGACGACACCGGGCCGCACAGCCCTGGGCCAACGCCCGATTGCATCGAATATCTGCTGAGCAAGAAGATTGTCGGCTGGGGCACCCAGTGTATCGGAACGGACGCGGGTCAGGCGGGCGGGATGGAGTCGCCCTATCCGGCGCATAACCTGCTGCACCGCGACAATTGCTTTGGCTTGGCGTCGCTTGCCAATCTCGACAAGCTGCCGCCCAAGGGCGCGATCCTGATTGCTGCCCCGCTGAAGATCAAGAACGGCACCGGCAGCCCGATCCGCGCCCTTGCACTGGTTCCAAAGGGCTAAGGTGTTGGCAGAGTTTGATCATCTGATAATCGGGTCGGGCATCAATGCGTTGGTGGCCGCCGCGATGTTGTCGCGCAAGGGCGACAGCGTTCTGATGGTTGAGCGCGAAGATCACATCGGTGGCTGTATGGTCACCGATGAAATCACGCTGCCGGGGTTTCATCACGATGTGATGGCCGCGACATTTGTGTTGTTCCTGACCGGCCCGGCCCATGGCGCACTGGGCGAGGATCTGGCCAAACACGGGTTAGAGTTCTGTCATAGCGCGCATCCAACCGCCGTGTTGCGCCCCGGTGGCGCCGCCTTGCGGCTGGAGATGGACCGTGCCGCAAACATCGCGGAATTTAATGCGCGTCACGTTGGCGATGGGGATCAGCACGGCATGGATGTCGGCGCGATCGAGGCGGATGCGGATTTTCTCTTTGCCCTATTGGGTCAACCGCTGTGGTCGCGCCAATCCGCTTGGCTGTTGGCGAAAGAGGCGTGGAAACGCGGGCTTGGCCCGTTGAAGGCATGGTTTGGCGACGCTCTTGACCCTGCGCGCGGCTGGCTGGAAACGCGTTACGCAAGCGCGGATGTTCAGGCATTGTGGGCGCCTTGGGTGCTGCATGTCGGACTGACGCCGGAATCGAGCTATGGCGGCCAAATGAGCCGGGTGATCGCCTTTGCCCTCGAAGCGGCGGGCGCGCCTGTGGTCAAAGGTGGTGCCGGGCATGCGGCAGCGGCGTTCCGGTCACTGATCGAAGCCAACGGCGGCACGATCAGGACCGGGGTCGAAGCGACACGGGTGATTGTCGAAAAGGGACGCGCCGTCGGGATAGAGACTGCGGCGGGCGAGAATATTAAGGCGCGCAATGTCATCGCCTCTACGGCGCCGGGGCAGCTTTATGATGGGTTGCTCAAGGATCAGCCGCGCCCGGAAGGGGCGCGAAAATTTCGGCATGGGCGGGGCAATTTCCAGATGCATTACGCGCTGGACGGCCAGATTGAATGGAACGCCGAAGGTCTGGACGATGTGGCGCTGATCCATCTGACGGATGGTGTCGATGCCGTGTCGCGGTCGTGCAATGAGGCAGAGCGCGGGCTGTTGCCTGCGGTGCCGACGATCTGTGTCGGGCAGCCGCATCGGCTCGACCCCTCGCGCTGCCCTGACGGCAAGGCAGTGCTGTGGTTGCAAATCCCCGATGCGCCGCGCACGGTCAAGGGCTGTGCTGCGGGAGAGATCGAGACAACCCCGGCGTGGACCGATGCGATGCGCGAAGCATTTGCCGACCGGATCGAGAACATCCTGCGCCGCCACATCCGCAACTTTGACGCCATCAAGCTGGCGCGGCGCGCCTATTCGCCTGCGGATCTTGCGGCGATGAACATCAATCTGGTGGGCGGTGATCCCTATGGCGGCGCCTGCACGCTGGATCAGTTTTTCCTCTGGCGCCCCCATGCGGCGCAGACAAACAATTCTACACCGATTAAAGGGCTGCATCACATTGGTGCATCGACCCACCCCGGCCCCGGGCTTGGTGGTGGGTCGGGGTATAACCTGGCCAGAGGATTGGGCGCATGACAGATCAAAAACAGATACCGACACCAGCCACACAACGGCTGGGCGAGATGGGGCTGGAGAACTTTGCGCCCTATCTGATGAACCGGATCATGGGGCGCTACAACGCATCCCTGTCGACCGAGATGGCCGCGCTGGGGCTGACCACGCCGCAGATGCGATCGCTGGCGGTCTTGTCGGTCATCGACGGCATCCTGATCCGCGAGTTGGCGGTCTACGCGGTGGTGCAGCAATCAACACTAAGCCGCGCATTGGACGCTTTGGCACGCGATGGGTTGATCCGGCGCGAGACTGATGAAGTGGACAGCCGTGCCACGCGGGTCTTTGTGACCGACACCGGACGCGAAGCCTATGAACGGCTTTGGCCGCATATGGCCGCGTCTTATGATGCAATGTTCAAGGGCATCGACGCGACTGAAAAGCTGGCGTTCGTCAACACGCTCAAGACCATGCTGCGCAACATTCGAAAACACGATTTTTAAGGGGAAGACATGGCGGAACGCTCGTTCAAAGCAGAAGTAGAACATCTGCGCAAAGGGGATGGTGACGTGTTCACCGGTGAAGGAATTCTTGCCATCACCAAGGCCCTGCTGGAAAACGGCGTTGGCTATGTCGGCGGCTATCAGGGCGCGCCGATCAGTCATCTGATGGATGTGCTGGCCGATGCCGAAGACCTGATGGGCGAGCTGGGCGTTCGGTTCGAGGCGAACGCAAGCGAGGCGGCGGCGGCGGCGATGCTGGCGGCAAGCGTGCATTACCCGATCCGGGGGGCTGTGACCTTTAAGGGGCCGGTTGGGGTCAATGTGGCGTCCGATGCGCTGGCCAATCTCAGCTCTTCCGGGGTGACGGGTGGCGCGTTGGTGATCGTGGGCGAGGATTACGGCGAAGGGTCGTCAATCATGCAAGAGCGCAGCCACAGTTTTGCGATGAAATCGCAATTCTGGATGCTGGACCCACGGCCTAACCTGCCCTGCATTACCAAGGCTGTGAAAGACGGATTCGAGTTGAGCGAGGCGAGCAATACGCCGGTGATGTTGATGGTGCGCATTCGCGCCTGTCACGTGACCGGAAGTTTCGAGACGCGAGACAACCAGCGCCCGCGCCTGACGGTGGCGGAGGCAGCGGCAAATCCGCGATCGGACTTCAACCGCGTGGTGCTGCCGCCGATGTCGTATCTGCACGAGAAGGACAAGATCGAAAACCGCTGGCCTGCGGCCGAGAAATTCATTCAGGACCGCAAGCTGAACGAACATTTCGGACCTGCGGATGCGCGCATCGGTATCGTGGTTCAGGGCGGCATGTACAACGGCGTGATCCGCGCTCTTCAGCGTCTGGGACTGGCCGATGCCAATGGCAATTCCGAGGTGCCGCTTTATGTCCTGAACGTTACCTACCCGCTGGTTAGAGACGAATTTGACGCCTTCTGCACCGGCAAGGATCACGTTCTGGTTGTCGAAGAAGGCCAGCCCGATCATATCGAGCAGCACCTGTCGTCGTTCCTGTACAAGCTGGAACGTCGGGTAAAGCTGCACGGCAAGGATGTTCTGCCGATGGCGGGGGAATACACCGGGCAGGTCCTGCTTGACGGGGTCACCGGGTTTTTGAAACTGGCCGCGCCCGATATGCTGCCGGGCAAGGTGCGCGCGCCCAATGCCGAGGCCCCGGTGATCCCGGACCTGAGCAAGACCGTGCCGATCCGTCCGCCGGGGTTTTGCACTGGTTGTCCGGAACGCCCGATCTTTGCAGCGATGAAGCTGACGGAACAGGAACTGGGTAAACACCAGATCACAGGCGATATCGGGTGCCATCTGTTTGCCGCCCTGCCGCCGTTCGAGATTGGCGGCTCAACGATGGGCTACGGGCTTGGCCCCGCGTCCAACGCGGCCTTTGACGGCGGCGGCGATCGGCGGGTGATCTCGATCCTGGGGGACGGCGGTTTTTGGCACAACGGGCTGTCGTCTTCGATCGGAAACATGGTGTTCAACAAATCCGACAGTGTCGCGGTGATCGTCGACAACTATTACTCCGCCGCGACGGGCGGGCAGGATGTGCTGTCGTCGCGGGCGCATAACAACACGAAATCGACGGGCAACCCGATTTCGGCAGCACTTAAAGGTGTGGGCGTGGAATGGGTGCGCCAGATTGATCACACCTATGATGTGGGCAAGGTGCGTGAGGTGCTGCGCGAGGCGCTGACGACCGATTACAAGGGGCCAAAGGTGATCGTGGCCTCGTCGGAATGTATGCTGAACAAGCAACGCCGCGAGAAACCGCTGCGCAACAAGGCGATCAAGGATGGCAAACGCATGGAGGTGCCGCGCTTTGGCGTCGATGCGGATGTCTGTACCGGTGATCATGCCTGTATCCGTCTGTCGGGGTGCCCGTCGCTGTCGCTGAAACGGCTGGACGATCCGCTGCGGGACGATCCGGTGGCGCATATTGATCAAACCTGTGTCGGGTGCGGCAATTGTGGTGAGGTGGCGGATACCGCCGTGCTATGCCCGTCGTTTTATCAGGCCGACGTGGTGCATAACCCGACAGGATTTGAACGCTGGCGCGCGCAGAAGCGTGGTCAGATTATCGGTTGGCTGCAACGACGACGGGACAGCAGGCGCTTGCGTCTGGGCGGGGTGGCGACATGAACCTGGTGTTACCCGACCGCACCGCGACCGCCACGGACGCAATTATCAAACTGGCTGTGATGGCCGTTGGCGGCCAGGGCGGTGGCGTGCTGACCGGCTGGATCGAAGCGATGGCGCGCCGCGAGGGTTATGCCTGTCAGGCGACATCGGTGGCAGGGGTGGCGCAGCGCACGGGCGCCACGATCTATTACGTCGAAATGACGCCGCTGTCGCAGCATCAGCCTGTCTTTGCGCTGGCCCCGGCTGCGGGTGATGTCGATGTGCTGATCGCCGCCGAGATGATGGAAGTTGGCCGCGCCGTGATCCGCGGCTTTGTCACGCCAGACCGCACCACCCTGATCGGATCAACGCATCGGGCGCTGGCCGTGAGCGAAAAGATGGCCCCCGGTGACGGGATCGCGGATTCAGACGAAGTGCGCGCCGCCGCCGAGATCGCGGCACAGCGGTTGATCCTTGCGGATATGGAGCAGTTGGCGGTGAGCGAGGGGTCGGTGATTTCGGCCTCTCTGTTTGGCGCGTTGGCAGGGTCGGGTGCCTTGCCCTTTTCGCGCGAGGCGTTCGAGGACGCCATTCGCCGCGGCGGCAAGGGGGTGGAACCGTCGCTTAGGGCCTTTGCCGTTGGGTTTGACGCGGCACAAGGGCGCACGGCCAAAGCAGCGGCGGCCCCCGAACCGATTGCGCCTGCATTCCAGATGACCGGACCAGACAGGCTGCAAAAGGATTGGCAGGCCTTGGCCCAACGCACCGAAGCTCTGCCCGAAGCGGTGCATGACATGGCGTTGGCCGGTTTGGCCAAGGTGGTGAATTTTCAGGATTGCCGCTACGGTGCGACCTATCTTGATCGGCTGGATGCAATTCTGGCGCGCGATACTGCTGCCAAGGGGTGGGAACTGTCAGCGACGGCGGCGAAATACATCGCAAATGCCATGGCCTATGACGACATCATCCGCGTGGCCGACCTAAAAACCCGAGCGCCGCGCATGGGGCATATCCGGCAGGAAATGGGTGCGGGTGATGACAACCTCGTGCAATTGACCGAATACTTTCACCCCCGCGCCGAAGAGATCGTGGGCCTGATGCCGGCGCGCATCGGTGCAAGGGTGGCGGGCCGCCCGTCGCAGATGGCACGGCTGGATCGCTGGTTTGGCAAAGGGCGGCGGCTGCGGACAGATCGGCTTCCGGCCTTTTTGATGCTTCATGTATTGGGTGGTCTGAAATCATATCGCCTGCGCACGCACCGCCATGCGGCGGAAGTGGCGCATCTAGACGATTGGATCACGCGCAGTCTGGCACATCTCACCGATGACTACGACGTGGCGGTCGAACTGTTGAAATGTCGGCGTCTGATCAAGGGATATTCCGATACCCATGCGCGGGGGCACAGCAAATTCGACAAGGTGATGGACGCGGCAAACCTGCTGCAAGGCCGTGACGACGCCGCGGATTGGATTGCCCGCCTGCGCGAGGCGGCGCTGAAAGATCCGGACGGCGTGGCATTGGATGGGGCGATTGCCACGGTCCGGTCCTTTGTATGATCATTTGGCCAGTTCCGCGTCGACGGGACTGGCCAGAAGTCCGATAATGATCATTATGTTAAATTATCTCGCACCCCAGGTATCGGACAACCGATAGCCCTGTGGCCATGGGTCGTCCGGGTCCAGCATGTGTTGATGCATGCCTGTTATCCAACCGCGCCCGGACAGCTCGGGTAGAATGGCGGCGACGTCTCCAACGGTGGTTTCGCCCAAAATCTGACCGGTAAAGGTTGACCCGATCAGCGACACGGTGGTCAGCGTTTCGCCCTGCGTCATTTGTCCGCGCGCATGCAGCAATGCCATGCGGGCACATAGCGCGGTGCCCGTGGGAGATCGGTCAACCTTGCCCGGCTGGATGGCGACGGCAGCGCCCGCGCGCAGGCCATCGTCGTCGCGGGTTACCGGCCCGGCAAAGAGGCAAAAGGAGAAATGCCGCCAGTCGGGGTTTTCGGGGTGCTCGAATTGCAGCGCCTTGTTCGCGGCATCGGTGATGCGCACCCCGAGACGGGCAATTTCATGCGCTTCTTCGGCAACGAGGGAAAACCCCAGCGCGGCGGCATCGACCACGACAAAGCTGTCACCGCCATAAGCCGTATCCACGCGGATCGTACCCAGACCTGCGACTTCAAGCGGGACATCAAGCCTTGCGGCAAAGCTGGGCAGGTTCTGGACAAATATCCGCTCGGCCTTGCCATTGCGGCATTCGGCACGCACCTTGACCAGACCGCCCGGCGCTTCGAGGGTCAGGTGGGTCACGGGTTCGGTCATCGGCAGGATACCACCGTCCAGCAGGACGGTGGAGACACAGATTGAGTTAGATCCTGACATCGGCGGCGTGTCTTCCGGCTCCATAATGATGAACGCGGCATCGGCGGCCGGATTTTTCGGCGGGACCAGCAGGTTCACATGCCGAAAGACACCACCGCGCGGTTCGTTCAGAACAAAGTTGCGTAGGGTCTGATCCCGCGCGATCCAGCGGCTTTGGTCCCAAAGCGTGTCGCCGGGGGGCGGGGTGACGCCGCCGACAATCACGTCGCCCACTTCGCCTTCGGCATGGGCCGAGATCACATGAACTGTTTTGCTGCTGCGCATCGTTTTATCCTTGAATGGGAATGGCGAGCCAGTCCGGCAAGCTTTGCATTGCCCGCCCGGTACAGGCTGTTGCCACGCAGTCGGCAATGCTGCCAAATCGGACCTGGCGGCCTGACAGGCCGGGGGCGTAGTGTGCGTATTTGCCTGAGTTGGTCATGAGCACCTGAGCCGTTGGCGGAAAGACCGGTTCAGAGATAGAGCACCAGCAGATGTCCGGCACGATCTGCACGCCGGAGGCTTCGAGCCGCGCGATTGTGCCGTCCGTGCGGGCGGTTGCCAGCGTGTCGTGCCCCAGGGTTACGATCACATCGACGGCGCTATGGCGCTGTTTGCCCTCTATTAATGCGGCCAATTTATGGCATTCAGCCAGCGAAAAATGCGGGCTGCCAAAGGCAATCAGATCAACCTTGGCGTCGCCTGAATTGAACTGCCGCCAGACGCGGATCAGGTCGTCGCGGGTGATCACGATGTGGTCGGCACCGGCAGTGGGTGCGAGCGTGGCCTCGGGCGTGATGCCCGCGACATGCAGCATCGGGGCGGCGGATGTGGTGCCGAAAGCGGCACAGAGCCCTTTGAGATCATCGTCATTCGGAGCGGTGTGTTCGAGCCCGGTGAGAATTGGAATGCAGTCAGGTGCCGCCTGCCCCGCCAGCCACCCCAGCATCGGCCAAAGTGCGTCATCGTGCGCATCGGGCAGATCGACGTTGATCACGCGCTGCGGTGCGCGGTGTGCATCAAGATAGACTCCCGACAATGGTGCGCGACCAGTCAGCGCGATGAAGAGGTCCAGAAAATCCGGGTGTTTGACAGTGCGCGCGCCCAACACGCTGTTGGCATAGATCACCGCGTTAGATTCCGACCAGGCGATCATTTCACCGCGGGCCGGCACCGTCTCCAACAGGTACGGCGCGCAGGTAAAACTGGGACGTGCGCCCATGGCGACATAGGCGTCGGCCAAGCGGCTGGCAGGCAGGCCAAAGTCAGGCGGCACACCCTGTGCGCGCCAGTTGGCATGATCCACCGAAATAGCGTTCATGGTTGTGGGAATGCAAACCTTGGCCCCCATGTCGGCCATGGTTTTGGCGAACAGCAGGTTGGCGGGGCTGGCATAGATACAGCCGTCGATATGCACCCGCGTTACATCGACCAGCCGCGCAGCCCCCTGCCCCCCCGCCATCGTGCAGATCGTCTGCATCGCCAATTGGACGGCCGGCCCCTGCGCACCGTCAAGCATGGCCTGATCCGCGTCAGACAGGGCCAGTCGATCTGCAGAAACGGGCGCTAGGGTGCAGGTCCAGCCGTCTGCGATAAGTTGATCACCGCTGATCCGGGCGGATTTGGCAGCGGACAGCCGGGTATATTCGGCCCGGCCCAACCGCAGCACGGCGAGCGGGCGGTCAAACATCTGCCCCGCAATCAGCGCGCCGAGCGTCAAAATATCTTCGGCCTCGCTGAACACCAGCGCCGCGGGGGCGCAGCCGTTCAACGCGAGTTCAAGCAACACGCCGCTGCCGGTGCAGGACCCGCGGCTGGTCGGCATCATCACGATCTTGCCCGCCAATGTCTGACCGTGAAGCGGATGATGGGCGTCAATGACCTGCCCGTTGGCAGGGTCGACCCCGCCCCAAAAACTTAGTCCTTCGGAGGAAACAAGCACGTCACCTTGGGCGACGGCAGGGACGATGATCTGGTTCATAAATGTCTTTCCGCGTCAGGTGACGACAAATCCATGCGCAAAGGGATCGCGGTCGTCGATGAAGATGGTGTTGAACCCGGTCACCCGCGCCCAGCCTGCGATAGAGGGGATGATGGCGGCGCGGCCGGCCACTTCGGTTGCGGCTTCGACGCGGCCTTTGAACATCGACCCGATGATCGATTCATGCACAAAATCGTCGCCGACCTGTAGTTTTCCCTTGGCCGCGAGTTGTGCCATCCGCGCGGATGTTCCGGTGCCGCAGGGGGACCGATCAATCGCCTTGTCGCCGTAGAACACAGCGTTGCGGGCATGGGCTTCTGGCGCGCGCGGGGCACCAGTCCACAGGATGTGGCTTAGCCCGTTTATTGCGGGGTGTTCAGGGTGGACGAACTCATACTTTGCATTCAGCGCTGCGCGCAGTTTCGGGCTGAACCCGACCAGTTCTGATGCGCTGAAATCGGCCATGTCCCGGAAGTTTTTTTGCGGCTCAACGATGGCATAGAAATTGCCGCCATAGGCGACATCGACCGCAATTTCGCCCAGGCCTTCAACCTCGGCTGTCAGCGCTTCGGCATGCAGGAACCCCGGCACGTTGGTCAGGCGCACCTCCTCAACAAAGCGGCCTTCCTGAGTGTAGGACACATCAATGCGCCCAGCAGGCGTGTCGAGCCGCAGGACGCCGGGTATCTTGGGACGGATCAGCCCGTTTTCCAGCGCAATGGTGACGGTGCCGATGGTGCCATGGCCACACATCGGCAGGCAGCCTGAGGTTTCGATAAACAGTACCGCGACATCGCAATCATCGCGCGTTGGGGGATAAAGGATCGCGCCGGACATCTGGTCATGACCACGCGGTTCAAACATCAACCCGGTTCTGATCCAGTCGTATTCCGCGAGAAAATGCGCACGCTTTTCCAGCATGTTCGCGCCTTGCAACATCGGCGCGCCGCCAGTGACCAGTCGCACGGGATTGCCGCAGGTGTGGCCGTCGATGCAGGGGAATGTGTATTGCGTCATGGATGCCTCGTAAAACGCGCGGGGGCGAAGGGGATCAGGTCAAGGCCGGGGTCGGCCCCGGTGATAAGGTCGGCCACGATCTGTGCGGTGCCTGCCGACTGGGTAAGGCCCAGATGACCGTGGCCAAAAGCGCAGATTACGTCGTCCCGCCCGGGCAACGGGCCAATCGCAGGCAGGCTGTCAGGCAGCGAGGGGCGGAAACCCATCCACTGTGTGCCGCCGGTCGTTTCCAGCCCCGGCAGAAAACGCGCAGCCTTTTTCAGCATGGCATCGGCGCGGGCATAGTTCGGCGGCAGGTTCAGCCCGCCCAATTCTACCGCGCCCCCGACCCGCAGGCCGGAGGTGACGTTGCTGACGACAAAGCCATGCCCGCCAAATGTGATGTGCTGCTTGAGATCATAGGCCGCTGCTGGCAACGTCGTGTTGTAGCCGCGTTCCGTTTCCAGCGGAATTTTCACCCCCGCCGTGCGCGCCAGATGGTGCGAATGCGCGCCTGCTGCCAGTACCACACGGCCCGGCATCAGGCCGGATGATGTCTGCACCCCGCCTGGCACCAATTTATCGGCTTGCGTGATGATGATCTCGCCGCCGTTTGCGCAAAAGCGGTCGGCCATCGCGAGGACGTAATCGCGCGGGTCCGTAATCGAAAGCCAGTCGGGGGTAAATGTCGCATGGGTGAACTGCGGTGCGAGACCGGGCTGGTATTCGGCAATTTCGCGGCCTTGAAGGTGCTGAAACGCGATGCCTTCGTCGGCCCGCGCCTGCCAGCCGGGTAGGGATGCACGAAATTCTTTTTCACCCTCATAGACCTGAAGCTGCCCCTCGTGACGCAGCATATGCGTCAGCCCGGCTTGTTGCAGATGCGGCTCTAACGCGGCCTTAGACAGCCGCATCAAAACCGTCTGCGCCTTGGTCGAGGCGCGCACTTGCGATGGAAAGCTGGCCTTGAAAAACTGCCACATCCAAGGCGCGATTTGCGCCGCATAGCGTGGCGGCACGCTGAGCGGGCCAAGCGGGTCGAGCAGCCATTTCGGTGCCTGCCGGATCATCCGGGGCGAGGCAAGCGGCAGGATTTCGGGGAAAGCGAATGCCCCCGCGTTGCCCGCCGATGCCCCTGCCGCAGGCCCCTCGCGATCAATTACGCGGACCGGAACGCCGCGCGATTGCAGCGCCAATGCGGTGGACAATCCCACCACACCGGCCCCGATAATGATCACTTCAGTTTGGTCCACTATCTTACGCTCGACAGAAATTTGCGGGTCTCGTCATGTTGTGGGTCGCCAAATATCTGATCCGGTGCCCCGATTTCTGCCATGACGCCTTGATGAAAGAACGCAACGCGGTCGGAAACATCGCGCGCAAAGCTCATCTCATGGGTGACACAGATCATCGTCATACCTTCATCTGCCAGCAGTTTGAGCGTGTCCAGCACCTCGCCCACCAATTGCGGGTCGAGTGCCGATGTCACCTCGTCAAACAGAATGTAGTCGGGCGACATCGCCAGCGCACGCGCAATCGCCATACGTTGCTGCTGACCACCGGACAGACGGCTGGGATAGACGTTGAGCTTGTCCGCCAGACCGACATGAGACAGCTGCTTGACCGCGATTTCTTCGGCTTTTTTGCGGCCAATGCCCTTGACCTTGCGCGGCGCCAGAGTGACGTTTTCCAGCACGGTAAGATGCGGGAACGCGTTGAATTGCTGAAATACGATGCCGATCTTGCGGCGCAGTTTGTTCAGGTCGGTGGCGCGCGCGTGTACCTCGGTACCGTCCACCAGAATGCGGCCGCTGTCGATCGCTTCCAACCCGTTGATACAGGTCAGCAGTGTCGATTTGCCCGATCCGGACCCGCCGATAACCGATACCACCTCGCCTTTTTGGACAGTGAGGTCGATACCTTTGAGCACATGTAGCGCGCCAAAGGATTTGTGGACGTTTTCAATCTCAATCATTTTCTTGCCACCTTTTTTCCAAGCGGCTGCCAAGCCGGGCAATGGGGAAACTGAGCGCGAAATAGATCGCACCCGTCACAAGCAGGATGAACATCGGCTCTTGCAGGCGTGTCACCAAAATCTGCGAGGCGCGCAGCAGTTCGATAATGCCGAGCCACATCACCAGCGCACTGTCTTTCATCACGCCTAAGGTGAGGCCGATCCAACTGGGCAGACCCACACGCAACGCCATAGGGAAGACGATCTGGGTCAGGTCCTGGCCCCATGTCATGCCCAGTGAACGCGCGGCGCGCCGGGTGACCGTGGGCACCGCGTCGATGGCGCCGCGCACGATTTCGGTGCAATAGGCCGAGGTATAAAGCGCCAGCACGATGCAGGAGGTGACAAAGGGGGAAATACCCCAGCCCGCAATCGCCTGAAAGGCATTGGCGAGGATGAGCTGGATCAGCAGCGGGACCGACCGGAAGATGTCGAGCACAAAAGTCAGCGGCAGCGCGGCCCAAGCGCTGATCTGGCTGCGCAACACACCAAACAGCACCCCCAGCAGTGTGCCACCGACCACGGCAAATCCGGTGACCGAAAGCGTTACGCCCGCGCCCTTGAGCATGAACAGGAGGTCATTGAAGTTCAGAGCCGTATCAAACATCTAATCTCTTCCTTCAATAACGGAACAGGCGGGCGGCAAGCAGCCGTGCGCCGATCATCACCGTCTTGGCGATGACGTAGTAGATCACGGCGGCCAGCGCGAAGAATTCGAAGGTTCGGAAGCTGCGCGCGTTCAGGTCTTGGGTGACGCCGGCCAGATCAGAATTCAGCCCCACCGTGACCCCAAGCGAGGTCATGAGGATGGCCCAGACCATTTGGTTCGTGGTGGGCAGAAAAGAGATGCGGAACATCTGCGGCATGATGATCAGGCGAAATGCCTTGGCAGGCCCCATGCCAAGCGACCGCCCTGCCCTCAGTTGCGTGCCCGGTATGGCGCGCATTGCGCCGCGGAACGTCTCGCAGAGATAGCCCGCGTTATTAAATGCGATACCTGCCAGCAGTGCGGCATAGGGGCTGAGGTAAATCCCAAACGACCCCAGCCCGAAATGCGCCATGTAAATCTGAAACAACGCAGGCGTGTTGCGCGCAACCTCGACCCAGACAGTCGCGGGCGCGCGCAGCCAGCGGCTGTTGGCGTCGCGCGCCACGGCCAGCAATACCGCGATGGTGACGCCGATCAACATCGACAGAATTGAAATTTGCAGCGTGACCAGCGCGCCTTCCAGCATATCTGGAAAGGCGCGAAAGGCCTGCCGCCATTGAAAGGTGTAGTTGCCCATCTGTTGCTCCGATCAGCGGTTGCCGCGTGGCGGGGGCCCGACGGCCCCCGCATGCATCAACGATAGGACTTGGCGATGGTCAGATCAGGCGCGTCGCCACCGACCCATTTGTCGAACAGTTCTTGGTAGCGGCCCGACCGGACCTGCTGGTTCACAAACAGGTCGAGATAGTTGAGCAGGCCGTATTCCTGACGCAGGCCGATCAACGCAACGTAGTCCACGTCAAACGGCGCATCGCCCGCGATTTTCAGCCCGTCAAACTTGCCGCCCGCCACGATGGACGCGGCAACGGTCGAGGTCACAACAGTTGCGTCAATCTGGCCCTGCGACAGGGACAGGAACACATCGGCCTGCGACTGATATGACCGAAAGCTGCCTTCGCCCCAGGCATCAACCTGTTCTTCCAGCGCGATCGCCTCGAACGTGCCTGCAACGGACCCAACTGTGTGGCCCTTAAGGCTTTCAAAGCTATCGACGCCGCTGCCTTCCTTGGTCAGCACCACGTTGGTAAAGGCGAAATAGGGTACCGAAAAGCCGACTGTCTTGGCCCGTTCCAGCGTGTCGGATGTCGACGCAACACCGACGTCGGCGCGGCCTGAAACCAGCGCGGGGATACGGTCAGGAAATGGCGTTTCGACGATCTCGGCTTCGACGCCCAATGCAGCGGCCAGATCGTTGCAATAATCAACATCAAAGCCGACCGGCGTGTTGGTTTCATCGCGCGATCCCATAGGTGGGAAATCCAGCACAACGGCGCAGCGAAGCGTGCCGGATGCGATGATATCGTCCAGCTTGTCGGCCTGGGCGGCAGTCCCGATGACGGATGCGGCCAACAGGCCCCCGGCAAGGTAGGTAAGTTTCATGGATATCTCCCTGTGGTTGGTTGCCCCCGGCGTTGCTCTGGCCGGGGTGCGGTGGTGTGAAACAACACTGTATTTATATTAAATACAACAAGTATTTTAAGGAACGGCGTGCGCTAAGTTTCGATGCCTTGCGCGGCCGCGTTAGCCGATAAGTTTGTCGGGCAGCCATGTCGCCAATGTGGGGAAAAGCACGATCAGGATCAGCGTCAGAACCTGCAAGGCAATGAAAGGCAGAACCCCCCGGCACATCTGGCCATAGGTCATATCCGGCGGCGCGATGGACTTGAGATAAAAGATCGACGATGCCATGGGCGGTGTCAGGTAGCCGGTCTGGATGACGATCAGAACGAGCGTGGCAAACCAGACAGGATCAATGCCCGAAGATCGGATGAAAGGCGTGAACAACGGCACGCAGATCAGCACATTGGCTGTCCAATCCAGCACAAATCCAAGGACAAAAACAACCAGCAGGAAGAACACGATCATCCCCGTGGTGCCAAGGCCCGCACCGTCGATGAAATCGCGGATCAACCGGGCCCCGCCGTTGGCTGCAAACACCCCCATGAACATTGTACCGGCGGCCACGATCAACAGGATCATCGCAGAAATACGCACCGTAATGGCCAGTGATTCGCGCAGCACCAGCCCATTGAAGCGTCGGTTCGCGATACACAGGACCAGCGCGCCCGCCGCGCCGACGGCTGCCGCTTCGGTCGGGGATGCGATCCCGCCCAGGATTGAGCCAAGCACCGCAAAAATCAGCAAGAATACCGGCAGTAATGTCGTGACCGTAGCCCAAAGCTTCTCGGCCAATGTGAACTCTTCTTCGGGGGCGTCGCCCTCCATCGGTTCCGGCGGATATAGCGCGCCCTGTACGGCGATATAGCCAAGGAACAACACCACCATGATCAGGCCCGGTATCATCATCCCGGCCAAAAGCTTGCCCACAGACATCTGCGCCAGTGACGCATACATCACCGCGATGACCGACGGCGGAATCATCGTACCCAATGATCCACCAGCGCAGATCGTGCCGGCGATCAGCGTATTGTTATACCGTGCGCGCTGCATGGCAGGGATCGCCATCATGCCGATCATCACCTCGACCGCGCCAACCACGCCTGCCGCAGCAGCAAACACCGCGCCCATGGCGATTGTCGCCAACGCCAAGCCGCCCGGCAGGCGGCCCAGCCACATGTTCATCACCCGAAACAACCGTTCGGCAATGCCCGAGCGTTCAAGCAGCGCGCCCATCAAGATGAACATCGGAATGGCGGACAGTATAAAATTGGTCGAGGCCGAATAGAACGACCCATAGAGTTGGTTGAATCCAACCGGACCAAAGGCCACAAGCCCTGCCCCGACCGATACGATCACCAGCGAAAACGCCACCGGGATACCCAGCAGGATAAGCGCAAAAAGGGCAGGAAACATCAGGGCTGCTGTGGTCATTTCAGGTCTCGATCTTGAATGTGTCGTCGGATTTCGGGGACAGCAACGCGCGGATGCCTTCGGCAGCGAGCTGCAACGCCAATGCACCCAACCCAACGGCCAATGCTGTATAAAATGGCCACATCAGTGGCGCCCACGGGCTGACGTGTTCGACCTCGCCCGTCATGAAGGCGCGCCAGGCGCGGTGCCCGGCGATGGACGTCAGCTTGAGGAATATCGGGCAGAGGATGAACAGATTGACACAGCCATCAATGGAACCGCGCAGCCGGGTGGGCAAGCGCGACGACAGAAAATCAATGCGCACATGGGCGTCCTCGCGCAGGGCCTGCGCGGCCCCCAGCACAAAGAGCACGCCAGTACTCATGTAAGCGATGTCAAAGGCCCATTCAGTTGGCGCGCCAAAACCGTAGCGCGCCACCACTTCGTATAACATGGAGGCGATCAGGATCAGGACCATCGCTTGCGCAACATACCCCAGACCTGCCGAGATACCGTCGGCCAACGCCAAGAACCATCGCTTCATGATCACCCCCAGTTTCATTATTGACCGTTGCGGATCAAGTAACCGCTTTGCGCGGTCCAGCGGTCTTTGTAGGCGATGTAGTCAGCGAGGATGTCGGACA
Source organism: Sulfitobacter sp. KMM 9851 (assembly GCF_057178245.1). Classification (NCBI taxonomy): domain Bacteria; kingdom Pseudomonadati; phylum Pseudomonadota; class Alphaproteobacteria; order Rhodobacterales; family Roseobacteraceae; genus Sulfitobacter; species Sulfitobacter sp. KMM 9851. Next base: position 59,453 of record NZ_JBXUCW010000003.1, on the reverse strand, counting down.
TCTCTGCCTTACCATCTGCCTTTTGCGCCTCTGCGGTTTTGGTGATCCAGTCGAGGCCCGCAGCAGAAAGTTCTTTGGCAAATGCAGGGTCAAGTTCGATCACTTCCGCCTTGCTGCTGCGGAAAGTTTCCATCGCTTTCATGTCGAGATCATAAAAGTTGATCAGCGACTGCAGGGTGGTCAGTTCCGCCGCCGCTTCGATCTTGGGCTTCAACGCATCGTCCAGCGCATCCCAGGTTTCCTGCTTCAGCACGACTTCCCACAGGAAGGTCGGCTGATGCACGCCGGGGGTGATGATATAAGGCGCGGCCTCGTGGAAACCTTCGGGCAGGTTGCCGGAGGGCGGGCCCCATTCGATCGCGTCAACGCCTTTGCGTTCCAGCAGAGTGTAAATTTCACCTGGTGGCACAACCGTCGGCACAGCGCCGAAATAATCGCGCATCACTTCGGCCCAGGGGCCAGAGGTGCGGTACTTCAGACCTTTGAGGTCTTCGGCTGTTTTAATGGGCTTGTTGGCGTGGGCCATGATCTCGGACGACCCGATGCCAACGACAAGCGATTTGAACCCATCGGCATCGCGGATCTCTTGCAGCTTTTCCTTGCCGCCGCCTTCATAGATCCATGTGGCATAGGCTTCTGGCCCCATGCCGCCGGGAAAACCCGAAAAGATCGCGTTGATCGGGTTTTGATTAACCAGATAGCTAGGGGTGGAATGGCCCGCCTCGACAATGCCGTCGCGCACACCGTCATAGACTTGCAGGGCTGGCACAAGGATACCCGCGCCAAAGGGCTGAACCTCGACCGCGCCATCGGTCAGCAGATCGACGTTATCGGCAAAGCGTTCAAGGAAGTTGACGTAGAAAGGCGAGCCTTCCGGCACCGATGTGGGCACACGCCATGTCACATCTTGCGCAGCGGCGGCAGCGCCGAAAAGCGACAATGCGCCGGCCCAGGCCAATCGTTTGGAAATTGTGGACATCAGAGTCTCCTGTGTTGGATTTCCGCAGGCTCGGGATGGCTGCGGTTTGCGACTCACATTAATACAAATGTCATTTACTGTGTCGACACAAAAAATACACAAATGACGAAACTGCGCGATTTGCCTTTGAAATTATAGCCAATTTGGTGAAATTCCGGGCGCAATTCGCGCGTTGCGTGCAGTAATATCTTTGTATGCAAATTGGCCGGGCAACAGGTTTCCCCACGCCCGACCAAACTTGCCCCCTGCTTGCGCGGTTATTCCACGGCGTCTTGCGGCATCAGCGCAGCTGGCAGGTTCTGATAAGACACCGGGCGCAAGAAGCGGCGGATCGAAAGCGTGCCGACGCTGGTGGCGCCAAAGTTTGTGCTGGCCGGATATGGCCCGCCATGAACCATGGAATCCACCACTTCGACCCCGGTCGGAAAGCCATTTGCCAAGATGCGCCCGGCCTTGCGTTCAAGCACCGGCATCAAGTCGCGTGCGGCGTCGAGATCACCGTCATCGAGATGCAGTGTGACAGTAAGCTGTCCGGCAAGCCCCTTGGCGACACGCAACACTTCTGCATGCGACGCGGCGCGTACGACCAACCCAAGCGGGCCAAACACCTCTTCATGCAGGTTGGGGTTAGCCAAAAATTCCGCGGCCGTCGTTTCAAATAATGCGGGGGCGGCGGTGCGGCCCTCGCTGTTGGCGACGTGAACGGGGCGCACGGCATCGTTCGCTTTCAGATGGTCCCGACCACTACAGAACGCCTGTGCGATCCCGTCTGTCAGCATGGTCTGGGCCGCCACATCCTGCAAGGCAGTTGCGGCACTTTGAACAAACCGATCCGCGCCAGCGCCGTCGATCACCACGGCGATGCCGGGGTTGGTGCAAAACTGCCCCGCGCCCATGGTCAACGACGCGGCCCAGCCTTGGCCCAGCGTTTCGGCACGTGTGTCGATGGCTGCGGGCATCATGAACATCGGATTGACCGACCCGAGTTCACCAAAAAATGGGATCGGTTCGGAACGTGCGGCGCATAGATCAAACAAGGCACGGCCACCTGCAAGGCTCCCGGTAAAGCCGACGGCCTTGATCAGCGGATGCTGCACCACGGCCTGACCTACTGCGCGATCCCCGCCCTGAATCAGCGAAAAGACACCTTTGTGAATGCCGCAACGCGCAATGGCGGCATGGATCGCCTCGGCCACGATCTCTCCGGTGCCGGGGTGCGCGGAATGACCTTTGACAACCACCGGGCAGCCCGCCGCCAGCGCGGCTGCTGTGTCACCACCTGCCACCGAAAAGGCGAGCGGGAAGTTCGACGCGCCGAACACGGCCACGGGGCCAATCGGGCGTTGCATCATTGTAATCGCCGGGCGCGGCGCGGGCTGTCGGTCGGGCTGCGCCCCGTCGTGGCGCCGATCAAGGTAATCACCCTTTTCGATGTGATCCGCGAACAGACGAAGCTGTCCCACGGTGCGACCGCGTTCTCCGTCCAGCCGCGCGGCGGGTAGACCGCTTTCTTGGGTGCCGATCTCGGTGATCTGCGCCCCGCGTGCATCAATCTCATCTGCGATGGCATTCAGAAACGCAGCCCGGTCACTGCGGGTGCTATAGCCGTAGTCCCAAAACGCTGCCTCTGCCGCTTCGCAGGCACGGGCGACCAGTTCGGGTGTGCCGACAGAGAAATCATGCGCCGGACCATGCGCCGGGGTGGAGGCGAAGGTGTCATCAGAGGCGATCCAGTCGCCTGCGATCAGGTGCTTGCCATGTGGGGTGAATGCCATCTGTCAGTTCCTTTTTCCTGCGAGGACAAGCCGCCGCGCCAAAGCCCGGATGTCAGCTTGCTATCATGCGCTCTTGCATACATGATGTATGCACGATTGCAACCTAGAAGACCACGAGGATTTCACATGCCCCCAACCACCCTGTCCTGCGATGCGCTGACGCAGATCGTCACCGAAATATTTCTACGCGGCGGGCTAGCGCCGCTGCACGCCGATGCACTGGCCCGCGTCATCGTCGCGGGCGAAGGGGACGCGTGCAAATCACACGGTATTTACCGGATCGAAGGCTGTCTGCGCACGCTAAAAGCGGGCAAGGTTGTGCCTGATGCGGTGCCGGTTGTGCATCACGATAGCAGCGGCATCGTTCGTGTGGATGCCAAGGGCGGGTTTTCAAATGCGGCCTTTGACATGGGCGTGCCAGTCTTGGCCGCGCGGTGCCGTGATCTGGGCATTGCGGCGATGGTGATCAATGACTGCACCCATTTCGCAGCACTTTGGCCCGAGATTGAAGCGTTGACCGATGTCGGCCTCGCCGCCATGGCGATGTGTCCAAGTTATGCCAGTGTCGCCCCGACCGGCGGCACACAGCCCTTGATGGGCACAAACCCCTTCGCCTTTGGCTGGCCCCGGCCCGGCGGCACCCCCTATGTTTTTGATTTCGCCACCAGCGTCGCGGCGCGCGGCGAGATCGAGTTGCACCGCCGCGCCGGCACCCCGCTGCCCGAGGGCTGGGCGATTGCACCCGATGGCACGCCCACCACAGACCCCGACGCGGCCCTAGCGGGCGCGATGTTGCCCTTTGGCGGCCACAAGGGGTCGGCCATTTCCACCATGATCGAATTGCTGGCAGGCGTTATGATCGGTGATCAGACCAGCCCCGAAGCCCGCGAGGCACTGGGTGCGATGTCGCTGGCCCCGGCACATGGCGAATTGATCATCGCCTTTGATCCTGCCCGCTTTACAGCCGGGCGCGCTGGTGATCCGATGGCCCGCGCCGAAAAGTTGTTCGAAGCGATCATAGGACAGGGCGCGCGCCTGCCGTCACAACGGCGTTTTGCCGCCCGTGCGCAAACAACGGTTCAGGGTATCCCGCTCACTCAGACCGAAATCAGCACTCTTGAACGCCTGCTGGAATTTGGCCTTGATGCGGTGACGTGACGCAAAAAGGCCCTCCGCAGCACGGAGGGCCTTTCCCACAGAGAGGTGTTGAGCGCGGTGTTCAGGCTGCGTATTTCGCGATCACGCCGCCTTGCTTGCTCCAATCCGCATACCAGGTGCGGAACAGATTGTGCTGCGCCTCCACATAGCCGCGCTGGCTGTCGGACAGGGCATCGGTTTCATTAAAGTGCAGACCGTATTCCGCATACCCTTCCAGCACCATCATATGCTTGTAGTACAGCACCAGATCCGGGCCTTCGTCGAAAGAAGACAAAACACCAAGGGCCGCTTCCAGCTCAAGCGCGCGCTGGCGTGCCTCGGCGTCACCTGCGGCCGCGGCCTGGCTTAGCGCCACCATATGCAGCACCTCTTTGGGCAGCACGTTGCCGATACCAGTGATGGCGCCTGTGGCACCGCAGTTGACAAAACCGTGGAACACGGTGGTATCGACACCGATCATCAGGGTCACTTCGTCGTCCCTGCTGGTGATGTTTTCCGCCGCATAGCGCATGTCTTCTGCGCCGCCAAATTCCTTGAACCCGACGAGGTTGGGATGTTCAGCGCGCAGGGCAAAGAACAGTTCAGCACGTGTGGCAAAACCATAATAGGGGCTGTTGTAGATCACCGCCGGCAGATCAGGAGCGGCCCCCAGGACTGCCTTGAAATGCGCACGCTGTGCTGTGATCGACGGGCCGCGCGACAACACGCGGGGGATCACCATCAACCCATGCGCGCCAACCTTTTGCGCATGTGCCGCATGTTCGGCAGCCAGTTTACTGTTCACGGCACCGGTGCCAACAATCACAGGCACCCCTGCCTTTACCAGACGTTCAACGCCTTCCATACGCTCTGCGTCGGTCAGCAGGGGCCAATCCCCCATCGACCCACAATAGACCACAGCGCGCATTCCGTCAGAAATCAGCTTTTTACCCATGCGCACCAGTGCGTCGAAATCCGGTTTCCGATCCTCTGTGCAAGGGGTCATCAGGGCCGGGATGCAGCCAGAAAAGATTGTCGAAGTCATCATATTCTCCATCATAGAAATCTGTCCTCCAGCGCGCGGACGTGCCTACGCCATGCCGGGCTAAAAGCATAATAGCTCTTGTATTCTTTTTGTCGACAAGAAAAATATGTTAGCTTATTTTTGGGCCTAAACCCCATCTTTTCAAGCGCTTATAGCGAGATGTGCTGCCGTCTGTCGCGTGAAATCAATGACTGAATCTGATGAACGATCTGATCCGCATGCACTGCGGCAAGTGAATCTGCACGCGCGATATCACGTGTTTCGATGGCCTCGATCAGATCCTCATGCTCCTGGACATATTGGTGCGGCAGTTGGTCGTCGAAGGACGAATAGTACATCCGCAACAACCGCCTCCCTTCATCCAGCAGGCGCAGGCACAGGGATTCATAATAAGGATTGCGCCCCGCCATGGCGATCACCGCATGGAATTCCCGGTTTGTGGCAATCATCGCCAATGCATCCTGCGCCGCAACCGCTGCTGCAAATTCTTTCTGACGCGCCCGGATTGCTGCCATATCGGCGGGGGTCTGATACTGCGCCGCCAGACGTGTCGTGACGCGGTACATCAATGTGATCGCATCAAAGAACGTGTGCATGTTCATGAAATCAATATTGGACACGACGGTTGACCGGTTTGGCAGCGTTGTCACCAGCCCCTCGCTGGCCAGACGCACCAGCGCTTCGCGGATCGGGGTCCGCGACATCGACAGGCGCTCTGACAGCTGAATCTCGTCGATGGGGCTACCTGGCGCCAGTGTCAGGGCAAGAATTTCGTCCCGCAGAATAGTGTAAACGAATTGTACCCCGGACCCGCGTTTGCGCTCGGACGGTTTGGATTTAGGTGCCATAGGTCACTTTCTCGTCGACATGCCCAGTATCAATAGGTGTTTTCCCGAGAAACAACAATTGCCCGGCTAAACACTCTTAGGTTCTAAACATTGGCCCTGCAATCCCGGCCCGCGCAGATGTCAAAGTGCGGCGCGCAGACACGCCTCAAGCGCTGTAACGGGCAGAACGCAGGGGTTGGCGCGCATCGACGACGATGCGTGTGCCTCTTGCGCCACGGCGGTCAGATCCGCCTCGCTGCCGATCCAGCGGCCCAAGCGGTCCAAACCCCACGCATCAATCCGGGCATCAAGGGCGGCAAATACATCGGCGCGCGGCAAGCCAAAGCCGGTCGCCAGCCATTCCAGAACCGCGTCCATGCGGGCCGATGGCCCCATGCCGGCGTGATTGGCGGCCAGTACCGGACCCAGCAACCGACCGCAGATCAACCCATGCGGCGCGCCGAAACGCCCGCCAACCACACCCGCCAGACCATGCACGGCGCCCAAACCCGCGTTAGCCAGCGCCAGCCCCCCCGACAGGCTGACATAGGCCATCGCATCGCGGGCGTCGCTGTCTTCGCCGGATTCGAGCTGGCGCAGGGCCGCGATGCCCATTGGGATTGCCGCGCGGCAGATGGCATCAGTCAACAGGTTTGCGCGCGATGACAGAAACGGCTCGATCACCTGCACCAACGCGTCGAGGCCAGAGCCAAGCGTTACGGCGCGCGGCGCGTTATCCGTCAGCGCCGGGTCCACCAAGGCGAGGCGTGGCAACATACGGTCGGCGCGCAGGCTGACTTTGCGCGCGGCGTCCGGTACGGCGATCACAGCATTCTTGGTCACTTCGGCCCCGGTGCCTGCGGTGGTCGGGATCGCAACCATCGGCAGCGGGTCTGTTGTCAGCGCCCTGCCCTGCCCCACAACTTCGAGGTGGTCCATAATGTGGCCCTGACTTGGGATCAGTGCCGCGGCCGCTTTGGCAAGATCAAGTATCGCACCGCCGCCCACGCCGACAACTGCGTCCACGGCTGCACCCCGTCCGGCGGCGGTGGCGGCGGTCACCCCTGCGATATCCGGCTCCCCCGCTGCGCGATATTCCGTTACCGTCGCCCCCTGCGCGCGAAGCCGTGATGCCAGTTCGTCGACCCAGGCAACAGAAGACCCCCGCACCAGCAAGACCCTGCGCCCGAACGGCATTACCAGTGCCGCGGCATCATTCGCCACGCCCCGGCCAAAGCGTATGCGCCCGGCTGTGGTAAAATCAAATGGACCGATACCTGACATCAAAATTGCAACGTGGCGGCCACCGCACGTTTCCAAGCGGCATATTTTTCGTCGCGCACGGTTTCGGGCATCTGCGATGTGAATTGCGCATCGAGCGCCCATTCACGGGCAAAGCCTGCCATGTCGGGGTAAATCCCTACGCGCTGACCAGCCAGCCACGCGACCCCTAGCGCGGTGGTTTCCAACACGCGCGGTCGGTCAACCGGTGCCCCTATTACGTCTGACAGAAACTGCATGGCCCAGTCGCTCGCGCTCATCCCGCCATCAACACGCAGGGTGGCAATATCACCCGCCGCACCCTGCGCCGCCCAATCGGCCTGCATCGCCTCTAACAGGTCACGGGTCTGGTAACCGACACTTTCCAGGGCCGCACGGGCGAGTTCGGCCGGGCCGGAATTGCGCGTCAGCCCGAACACCGCCCCGCGACATTCCGCATTCCAATAGGGCGCGCCGAGGCCGACAAAGGCAGGCACCAGCACCACGTTCTGATTTGGGTCCGCACGTTCAGCCAGGGCTTGGGTTTCGCCCGCCTCGCGGATGATCTTGAGCCCGTCGCGCAGCCATTGCACCACGGCGCCTGCGACAAAAATTGACCCTTCGAGCGCGTACGTCGGTTTGCCGTCCAATTGGTAAGCGATGGTCGTCAGCAAGCGATTGGTCGAGGTTACCGCCGTATCGCCGGTGTTCAACAAGGCAAAACACCCGGTGCCGTAGGTCGATTTCATCATGCCGGGTTTGAAACAGGCCTGACCGATGGTCGCTGCCTGCTGATCCCCCGCCACACCCATGATCGGGATCGGGCGTCCGAAAAGGTCGGGGCGCGTGGTTCCGAAATCCGCCGCACAGTCGCGCACCTCGGGCAACATCTGCATCGGGATGTCGAACAGGTTACAGATTGTCTGGCTCCACCGGCCCTTGTGAATGTCATACAGCAGGGTGCGCGCGGCGTTGGTGGCGTCGGTTGCATGTATCTCCCCGCCGGTCAGCTTCCAGATCAGGTAACTATCGACCGTCCCAAACAGCAGGTCACCACGTTTGGCCCGGTCGCGCGCGCCCTCGACATTGTCCAAGATCCACTTGAGCTTGGTGCCAGAAAAATACGGATCTGCCAGCAATCCGGTGCGCGCGGTGATCATCTTGTCATCGCCGCTCTCGCGCAGCGTGCGGCAGAAATCTGCGGTGCGGCGGTCCTGCCAGACGATGGCGTTATGGATAGGCGCGCCGGTTTTGGCGTCCCAAACCAGCGTGGTTTCGCGTTGGTTGGTGATGCCGATGGCGGCGATGTCATCGGGGGCCAGCCCGGCCTTTTCGATCACCGCGCGGCAGGTGCCTGCGGTCGTGGCCCACAGATCACCGGGATCATGTTCCACCCAGCCGGATTGCGGGAAATGTTGGGGAAATTCTTCTTGGGCCGTGGCGATCACGGCCATTGCGCTGTCAAAAATGATGGCGCGTGACGATGTGGTACCTTGGTCGATGGCAAGGATATGGGTCATGGCATTGATCCCGAATGATGGCGCAGTCGCAAATAAAAAAGGGCCGGGGCGCAATACGCGCGCCCCGGCCCCGAAGTGTGGCTTACTGCCAGGATTTGATCAACTCTTCGTAGCTGATGGTCTCTGGTGCAGGGTCTTCATTGTCGAGCTTGGCAACAGGGGAGCCAGGCTGTTCCAGCCAGTAGGACGCATCCTGTTCCTCGTTCATCTTCGGACCCAGATCGCCTTGCACGCCTGCGCGCTCAAGCCGTTCCAGCACTTTTTCCTGCTCGGCACAAAGGCTGTCGAGTGCTTCTTGCGGGGTTTTCGCACCGGACATTGCGTCGCCGATGTTCTGCCACCACAGTTGAGCCAGCTTGGGATAATCCGGCACGTTTGTCCCGGTTGGGGACCACGCGACGCGGGCAGGCGAGCGGTAGAACTCGACCAGACCGCCCAGCTTGGGCGCACGCTCGGTAAAGCTTTCGTGCTGGATGGTCGACTCGCGGATAAAGGTCAGGCCGGCGTGGGCCTTTTCCACGTCCACGGTCTTGGACGTCACGAACTGCGCATAAAGCCAAGCGGCCTTGGCGCGATCGACCGGTGTGCTTTCCATCAGCGTCCAGCTGCCCACATCCTGATAGCCGACCTTCTGGCCGTCTTTCCAGTATGCCCCATGCGGGCTGGGGGCCATGCGCCACTTGGGCGTGCCGTCGTCGTTTAGCACGGCCTTGGCGGCGTCGTTTACCATGTCAGCGGTAAAGGCGGTGTACCAGAACATCTGCTGGGCAATCGCACCCTGTGCAGGAACCGGTCCAGCCTCACCAAAGGTCATGCCAGCGGCAGCCGGAGGCGTATATTTTTCCAGCCATTCGATGGATTTGGTGATCGCATAGACGGCCGCCGCATCGTTGGTGGCCCCGCCACGGGTAACGCAAGAGCCGACGGGCTGTGAATTTTCGTTCACCCGGATGCCCCATTCGTCAACCGGCAGACCGTTGGGTTCGCCCACGTCGCCCATACCAGCCATGGACATCCACGCATCAGTGTAGCGCCAGCCAAGCGATGGGTCTTTCTTGCCGTAGTCCATGTTGCCATAGACTTCGACGCCATCAATGGTGCGGCCAGTGAAGAATTCAGCGATGTCTTCATAAGCAGACCAGTTGACCGGCACACCCAGATCATAGCCGTATTTTTCCTTGAACTCGGCCATCAGGTCGGGATCGGTGAACCAATCCTGGCGGAACCAATAGAGGTTCGCAAACTGCTGGTCTGGCAGTTGGTACAATTCACCATCTGGCGACGTGGTGAAATCCAGACCGATGTAGTCTTCCAGATCCAGACCGGGGTTGGTGACGTCTTTGCCCTCATTCGCCATCCAGTCGGTCAGACTGCGTGCCTGCTTGTAACGCCAGTGCGTGCCAATCAGATCAGAGTCGTTGATATAGGCGTCATAGATATTTTCGCCCGACTGCATCTGCGTTTGCAGTTTTTCCACCACATCGCCTTCGCCGATCAGATCATGGGTGATCTTGATACCCGTGATCGCGGTGAATGCCGGGGCCAGAACGTTGGCCTCGTATTCGTGGGTCGTGATGGTTTCGGACACAACCTTGATGTCCATGCCCTTGAACGGCTCGGCGGCGTCGACGAAAAACTGCATCTCCGCTTCTTGCTCTTCGCGGCTAAGCGCGGAGCGTTCGATGTTCTCGTCCAAGAACTTCTGAGCGGCGTCCATATCCGCAAAGACAGGCCCGGCCAGCAAGCCCAGCGTGACCGCAAGCGCGGTACTTGATTTCATGACAGATAGTCTCATTTTGTCCTCCCAAGACAGTTAGTTAACGTATAGCGGCCTTCCCCGATTGCCCGGAGATTGGCCATAGAACTGCCTAAACCCAGCGGAACACCGCAACGGCATAGGCCAGACAGACCAGCAGCGCATAGGGCTGCGGGCCTGCCTCAAAACCCAGCCAGATCAGATTGATAAAGGCCGAGCCGAGAAGCGTGATGAACAGACGGTCACCACGGGTTGTTTCAATCCTGAGCACGCCGACGCGGGGCGTCTCAGGGTATTTGATCGCGAGGATCGTAAAAGTGACCAGCAAACAGGCGATCACCACAAAAAACAGGGCGGTGGGGGTGGTCCAGGCCATCCAAGACATGTCGGGGCTCCCTTCTTACACGCGGCCCAGGGCAAAGCCCTTGGCGATGTAGTTGCGGACAAAATAAATCACCAAGGCGCCAGGCACGATCGTCAGCACCCCGGCAGCAGCCAGCACACCCCAATCAAGGCCAGAGGCGCTGACGGTACGGGTCATGGTGGCCGCGATGGGTTTCGCGTCGACGGATGTCAGCGTGCGCGACAGCAGCAGTTCGACCCATGAGAACATGAAACAGAAAAACGCCGCGACCCCGATGCCACTGGCAATCAGCGGCGTGAAAATACGGATGAAAAAGCGCGGGAAGGAATAACCATCCAGATACGCCGTTTCGTCAATCTCTTTCGGCACGCCGCGCATGAAACCTTCCAAGATCCAGACCGCCAGCGGCACATTGAACAGACAATGCGCCAGCGCCACAGCGATATGGGTGTCGAACAGGCCCACCGATGAATAGAGCTGGAAAAACGGCAGCGCGAAAACCGCAGGGGGTGCCATCCGGTTGGTCAGCAGCCAGAAAAACAGGTGCTTGTCGCCCATAAAGCTGTACCGGCTAAAGGCATAGGCCGCAGGCAGCGCCACGGCGAGGCTGATCACGGTGTTCATCACGACATAGATCAGGCTGTTGACATACCCCATGTACCAGCTCGGATCGGTCAGAATCTTGGTGTAATTCGCCAGCGTCAGATCACGCGGAAACAGCGAAAACGCCCCGAGGATTTCAGCGTTGGTTTTAAGGCTCATGTTGATCAGCCAGTAGATCGGCAGCAACAGGAAGATAAGATAGATCGTCATCACGATCATCGACCCGTTTGGCCGGAAGCGCTGCCGCCGCGTGATGCTGACGGTATCTGTCACCTTGCCGGGCAGATCAGCGGCGCCGGGGGCTTGTAAGGTGCTATCGGACATTACACACCATCCCTTTTGTCGAGGTTGACCATGACGGTGTAGAACACCCATGAGATCAACAGGATTACGAGGAAATACATCAGGCTGAATGCCGCCGCGGGCCCCAGATCAAACTGGCCAATCGCCATTTTAACCAGATCAATCGACAGGAAAGTGGTGGCATTGCCCGGCCCCCCGCCTGTGACGACAAACGGCTCCGTATAGATCATGAAACTGTCCATGAACCGCAGCAAGATGGCGATCATCAGCACGCCCGCCATCTTGGGCAGTTCGATATACCGAAACACAGCCCAGCGGCTTGCCTGATCAATTTTGGCGGCCTGATAATAGGCGTCTGGGATGGATTGCAGCCCGGCATATGCCAGCAGCGCCACAAGCGAAGTCCAGTGCCAGACATCCATCACAACAACGGTGATCCAGGCGGCGGTGATATCTTGGGTGTAGTTGTAGGTGATCCCCAGTTTATCGAGGGTGTACCCCAGCAAGCCGATATCGACGCGCCCAAAAATCTGCCAGATCGTGCCGACGACATTCCACGGGATCAGCAGTGGCAGCGACATCAGCACCAGACAGAAACTGGCCCAAAAGCCCTTTTTCGGCATATTCAGGGCCACGAAAATACCCAGCGGGATTTCAATGGCCAGAATAATCCCGGAAAAGATCAACTGTCGCCCCAGCGCATCCCACATCCGATCACTGGCCAGCATGTCCGAAAACCACTCCAGCCCCGCCCAGAAAAACTCATTGCGGCCAAAGGTGTCTTGCACCGAATAATTGACCACCGTCATCAGCGGGATCACGGCGGAAAATGCCACGAGGATCAGCACCGGCAGGACAAGGAACCATGCCTTTTGGTTGACTGTCTTGTTCATTCTACCTCCCCCTCTGCGCTGACGCGCCAATCGTCTGCGTAGACGTTGATGCCTGCTGGATCAAAACTGATCGCGGTGTTTTCGCTTGGAACCTCTGCGCCTTCTTCAGCGATGGCGTTGACCGGCTGGCCTGCGACGTCGAGGCGGATGATCTTGTGTCGGCCCACATCTTCGATGCGCGTGACCGTTGCCGGGACACCCACGCCGTCACCGTTCAGGCGAATAAACTCAGGCCGCACGCCCAGTTGCAGTTTGCCGCCCTTGGGCGCATAGCTCGCCGCCAGATCAACAGACGTGCCTGCGATCTGCGCCGTGCTGCCGCTGATATCCACATCAAACAGGTTCATCCCCGGCGAGCCGATGAAATACCCTACAAAAGTATGCGCGGGCCGTTCAAACAATTCCTGCGGCGTGCCAATCTGCACCACCCGCCCGTCAAACATCACCACGACCTTATCGGCAAAGGTCAGCGCCTCGGTCTGATCATGTGTCACATAGATCATCGTATGACCAAACTCATGGTGCAGCGATTTCAACTGCGTGCGCAATTCCCATTTCATATGGGGGTCGATCACCGTCAAAGGCTCATCAAACAGTAGCGCATTCACATCTTCGCGCACCATGCCACGGCCCAGCGAAATCTTCTGTTTCGCATCCGCCGTCAGCCCGCGTGCCTTGTGGTTCAGCACATCTTCCATACCGATCATCTGTGCAATCTGCTGCACGCGCTGCGCCACATATCCCGCATCCGCCCCGCGGTTGCGCAGTGGGAAGGCCAGATTGTCGCGCACGGTCATCGTGTCGTAGACGACCGGAAACTGGAAAACCTGTGCGATGTTACGCTCTGCCGTGGGGGCGTGGGTCACGTCGACATCGTTGAACAGGATGCGCCCCTGGCTGGGCTGCAACAGCCCTGAAATGATGTTCAGAAGGGTGGACTTCCCACAGCCTGACGCGCCCAGCAGCGCATAGGCCTCGCCGTCAATCCAGTCGTGGTTCAGCTCCTTCAGCGCGAAATCATCCTCGTGCTGCGGATTGGGCAGGTAGGAGTGTGCCAGATTATCAAGCGTGATTTTGGCCATTATGCTGCCTCCGCATAAGGCGCGGCAGAAACCAGTGCACCGTCATTGTCGAAAAGATAAATATGTGCCGGGTCCAGATAGACGCGCAGCGGTTGACCGGGTTTCAGGTGCTGAATGCCATGCACCAGACCGACCCAGCGTGCGCCGTGATAATCAAGGTGGACAAAGGTTTCGGACCCAGTGATCTCGGTCACGTTCAACACGGCGTCAAATCCGATCGCGACCGGCGTCTGTGCCGCCAGTGTTAGGTGATTGGGGCGGAACCCGGCGGTGTATTCGCCGTCGCCCAACGCGGCCATCGTCGCGGGTGTCGACATTTCGCCGCCGTCAAAGCGCAACATATTGCCCGCTTTGGTCATCGACAGAAAATTCATCGGTGGATCAGAGAACACCCGTGCTGTGGTGGCATTTTCAGGGCGGCGATACACATTTGGCGTCAGGCCAAATTGTGTGACGCGGCCTTCCCATAGCGCGGCGGTATTGCCGCCGAGCAGCAAGGCCTCCTCCGGTTCTGTCGTGGCATAGACGAAGATCGACCCGGCACGTTCAAATATCTTGGGGATTTCCGCACGCAGCTCTTCGCGCAGTTTGTAGTCAAGGTTTGCCAGTGGTTCATCCAGCAATACCAACCCGGCGTTTTTCACCAGGGCGCGCGCCAGCGCACAGCGTTGCTGCTGCCCGCCTGACAATTCCAGCGGCTTGCGCTGCAACATCGGGGTCAGTTGCATCAATTCGGCAGTTTCGCGTACGGCGCGGTCAATCTCGCTCTTTGATTTGCCCACCAGCTTCATTGGCGAGGCGATGTTGTCGTAGACGGTCATCGACGGGTAATTGATGAACTGCTGATACACCATCGCCACCTTGCGGTCCTGCACGCGCATGCCCGTGACATCCTGATCATTCCAGATGACCTGCCCGGTGTTCGGCACATCCAGCCCCGCCATCAACCGCATGAGCGATGTCTTACCCGACGACGTTGGCCCCAACAGCACATTCATCGTGCCCTTTTCCAAGGTCAGATCGGTCGGATAAATATGGGTCTGCGACCCGACCTTCTTCGACACGTTTTTTAGGATCAAACTCACGTCTGTCCTCCCTCTATTCCGCTGCACGGCTGGCAGATTTCGCCGCCCGCGCTTTCATCCAATTGTCCAACGTGGTGATCTGGTCAGCATTCAGCCGCAAACCCAGCTTGCTGCGGCGCCAGATCACATCCTCGGCGCTGCGCGCATATTCCTTATCCATCAGCCATACCACTTCGCGCGCAGTCAATGTTGCGCCGAAATCTTCGCTTGGATCGTCGGTCACGGCGGCACCGCCCAGCATTTCCCAGCTTTCAGTGCCATAGGCACGCACCAGTCGCCGCGCCCATGTGCGGGTCAGAAACCCGTAATCCGCCTGCAGGCGGTCGATCAGCTCATCCACCCCGTCCACTGGAAAATCACCGCCCGGCAAAGCAACGCCTGCCGTCCATTCCGATGTCAGCGAAGGAAAGAAAGGTGCGATCATGTCCAACGCATCTTCGGCGAGTTTGCGGTAGGTTGTGATCTTGCCGCCAAAGACATTCAGGATCGGCGCGCCGCCGGCTGTGTCCACCTTGAGCGTATAATCACGGGTTGCCGCCGTCGCGCTGCTGGCGCCGTCATCGTAAAGCGGGCGCACACCGGAATACGTCCAGACGATATCACCGCGGCTTATGTTCTGTTTGAGATAGCTGTTTGCAAAATCAATCAGGTAATCTTGTTCTTCGGGCGTGCAAACGGGTTTTACCGACGGATCGGGGTGGTCGGCATCCGTGGTGCCGATCAGCGTGAAATCCTGTTCATAGGGAATGGTGAAAATGATCCGCCCATCCGTCCCTTGAAAGAAATAGCATTTGTCATGGTCATACAGCCGCTTTGTGACGATATGACTGCCCCGCACCAGCCGAACCCCTTCGGTTGAGTTGATGCGCACCGTGTTGTGGATGATGTCCCCAACCCAAGGACCGCCGGCGTTCACCAGCATTTTGGCGTGGATGACCTCTTGCGTGCCGCTGTCACTGTGTTCGACCGTTACGGCCCAGCCGTCGCTGGCGCGGGCGGCAGAGATCACCTTGCTGCGCACCATGATCCGCGCGCCGCGATTTTGGGCATCGCGGGCGTTCAGCACAACCAGCCGGGAATCCTCGATCCAGCAGTCGGAATATTCGAAAGCCTTTTCGAACCGGTCCTCCAACGGCGCACCTTCCGCCGTGCCGATCAACGACAGGCTGCGCGTGGCGGGCAATATTTTCCGACCGCCCAGATTGTCATATAGGAACAGCCCCAGCCGGATCAGCCAGGCAGGGCGCCGCCCACGCATCCACGGCATAAATATCCGCAACAGCTTTGACGTCGGCGTATCGCCCTCAAACCGCATGTCACGGTGATAAGGTAGCACAAAACGCATGGGCCAGGAAATATGCGGCATGGCGCGCAGCAGGGTCTCGCGTTCTGCCAGCGCATGTCGCACCAGCCCGACCTCGAAATATTCCAGATACCGCAGCCCGCCGTGAAACAGCTTGGTCGATGCCGATGATGTGGCGCTTGCCAGGTCGTTCATTTCCGCCAGCGTGACGGACATCCCCCGCCCGGCCGCATCCCGCGCGATACCGCAGCCATTGATGCCACCACCAATGACAAAAAGATCGACCTGATGCTGTTCGGGCTGTTTGTCGGTCACCTGGCCCTCCCCTGCTCAGATTGCGCGCCTACTTGCCATAGTGTTACGGAACACGCGAAATCTGCACAAGTTTTATTTTCGTTTATGTTCGCTTTTGCGGATTAACGAACATTCGCGCGCGATGGGTGCTGCCACGCACTCTTGCGCAATCATCGGCAAAAGGCATAATTGCCAGACCGTTAAGCGCCGGGAGCCGCATCATTTCACAAACATTTCGCCATCCTGATATCCTCGATATAGCGCGTCGCGAAGGTAAGGTTACCGTCGATGGGCTGGCCGAATATTTCGGCGTCACCCATCAAACGATTCGCCGCGATCTGACCGAATTGGCCGAGATCGGCAAACTGGAGCGCGTGCATGGCGGGGCCGTGCTGCCTTCGGGGGCCAGCAATATTGGCTATGCCGAGCGGCGCAATCTGAACGAAGATGCCAAGGCCCGCATCGCGCGCGCCTGTGTGCAGCATATCCCGGACGGCTGTTCGCTGTTTCTGAACATCGGCACCAGTACCGAAGCGGTGGCGCGCGCGCTGTTGCACCACCGCGATATCATGGTTGTCACCAACAACATGAACGTGGCCAATATCCTCGTCGACAACCCGGAATGCCAGATCATCCTGACGGGTGGCGCCCTGCGCCGCGCCGATGGCGGGCTGGTGGGCAACCTTACGATCGACACCATTCGGCATTTCAAGTTCGACATCGCGGTGATCGGCTGTTCAGCGATGGACGAAGACGGGGACCTGCTGGATTTCGACATCGAAGAGGTCGGCGTGAGCCAAAGCATCATCGCGCAATCGCGCCGGGCGTTTCTGGTGGCGGATCATTCCAAATTCAAACGTACGGCCCCCGCGCGCATCGCCTCGGCAGGGGACGTCGACATGTTCTTTACGGATCTGACCCTGCCGGCAGAGCTGCCGCGCAAATGTGCCGAATGGGGTACAGAAGTCATCATCGCCAATCAAACCGAATGATGCCGCTAGATTGTAACGCGCCGCAGTGGCATTCTATCTGTCTAGGCACATGAAGGCCCCTGCAATGACACGCGACTATTCGCACCTGTTTCCGACCGCCAAGACCCCAACGCCGCCGTCACCGCTGCGCTGTTTGGGCTGGCAGCATTTCTTTGCCCAGCAGCTTAGCGCGGATGAGCTGATCGAAACGCCCCCCGCCCGTGTTACTGCGGTGCACCGCAGCCGCTTTCACGTTCTGGGCGATGGTATTGATGTGCAGGTGCCGCCACTGCCAGACACGACAGTCGGTGACTGGGTGCTATATGATCCCGCCACCGGCACCGCGACCCGCAGGCTGGAGCGTAAGAGCCTGATCAAGCGCCGCGCGCCGGGGACGGACCGCGCCGTTCAGTTGATCGCCGCCAACATCGACACCGCGTTCATCGTCACCTCCTGCAATCAGGATTTCAACGTGGCGCGGCTTGAGCGGTACGTCGCATTGGTGCTTGAGGCCGAATTGTCCCCGGTTATCCTGCTGACCAAAGTGGACCTGTGCGACGATGCCCAAACCTATCTCGATGAGGCCCGCAAGGTGTCGTCGCGCGCGGATGTGGTGGCCCTTGATGCCCGCCACGGTGATGTTGCCAGCCAATTGGCACCCTGGACGGGCGCGGGCCAGACCATCGCGTTTCTAGGATCGTCCGGCGTGGGGAAATCCACCCTGACCAACGCGCTGACAGGCGGCGATACGATCGCAACGCAGGAAATCCGCGAGGCGGACGATAAGGGCCGTCACACCACCACCCACCGCGCGCTGCACCCGGTTGCGGGTGGCTGCATGGTGATGGACACGCCGGGGATGCGTCAGTTGCAGCTGACCGACATCGCGGCAGGAGTCGAGGCGGTGTTCGCCGATTTACACGATCTCTCTGCCCAGTGCCGCTTTCGCGACTGCATGCACGACAGCGAACCGGGCTGCGCGGTGCAGGCCGCCGTTGCCGATGGCACGATCGACGCCGACCGCATCCGCCGCTGGCGCAAGCTGGTGTCCGAAGAAGAACGCAACACCGCCAATCTGGCTGAACGCCGGTCCAAGGACAAACAACTGGGTAAATTCATCAACTCAGTGCAGCGCAAGAACCCCAAGGAATAACTGCGCCATTACGTCATGTCGCGCAGGGCCTGTGACACCCGTTGCAGCCCGTCCTCGAGGTTTACCGCCGCCCCGCCGCCGACACCCAGCCTGATGTGGTTTGGCTGGTCATAGGCGCTGCCCGGCAACAGGAAGGTCCGATAGGGCGCGGCCAAGAGGAACCGCGCAAATGTGTCACTGTCGATCCCTTCGGGCAGCCGCCCCAGCCCGATCAGCCCGGCACGGGGCGCAACCCAACTCAGCCCCTCTTGTGCCGCAACCCAGGCATCCATCTGCGAAAGGTTCGCGCGCCCCTCGCGCCGTGCCTTTTCCATGGCGGGGGCATACCGATCAGGCCGCAGCGCCACCTCGGCAATGACCTCGCCCATGATGTTCATGATCTCAGAGGAATTTTCGCGCAGGATCACAGCATCCATGACCAGCTCCGGATCGGGGCAGATCAGCCACCCGGTGCGTAACCCCTGTAGCCCCAGCGCCTTGCTAACCGACCCCGTGGTGATCCCGCGTGCATACATGCCCGCCACGGAGGGGGCGCGCGGTCCGTCCCATTCCAGCCCGGCATAGACTTCATCCACCAGCAACCAGGCCCCTACCCTGTCGGCGATCCTGACCAATTCGGCCAGATCATCCGCGCTCAGCAGATCGCCCGTGGGGTTATTGGGATTGGTGATGAAAATCATCTTGGTCTGGGCCGACACGCTCGCCGCCAGCCGGTCCAGCGGCAGACGCCAGTTGTCGGTCTCTTGCCTCTCAATCTTGACCACATGCGCGCCAATCGCCTTGGCCAACACCTCGGCTTGGGGCCAGCCGGGGGTCTCGATGACGATCTCATCGCCCGGTTGCAGCAGTTGCATGATCGCCAGATAATTCGCCTCTGCCGCGCCCGCAGTAATCAGCACATCGCGCGCGCTGCACATCTCGGTCAGGCCCGCCTGCGCCAGCA
This sequence comes from Sulfitobacter sp. KMM 9851, assembly GCF_057178245.1. Taxonomy (NCBI): domain Bacteria; kingdom Pseudomonadati; phylum Pseudomonadota; class Alphaproteobacteria; order Rhodobacterales; family Roseobacteraceae; genus Sulfitobacter; species Sulfitobacter sp. KMM 9851. The sequence continues at coordinate 40,160 of NZ_JBXUCW010000003.1, read as the reverse complement.
CATGATCGCGCAGTTCCGGCAGGCCGCGAAAGTCACGGCCGTTCCAGTCAAGTGATTGTTCGGGGTCGAGATCCTCCAGATAATCTCCCAGCTTTGGCGCGCCGGACAGCGAAAACCCCACGATCGCCTCTGGCGCAGCATCGGTGGTTTCCAGCAGATATTCGAATAACGTGTGTATCTTGACTTTCACGGTGCAGCCCCCCCTAAATCATCCGCAACAGGAGGACTATATGAGTTTGCAACTATCTCTCAAGGGCAAACCCCGACGCCTTGCCGTACTGGATTACGGGTTATTCGAGGTTCATGCCGGGCCGCGCACCATCGGGATTTGCGGCTTTGTAGTGCAAACCGACGCTGATGAAACGGTGCTGATCGACACCGGCTTTCCTGAAAAATACGCGCAGGACGCGGATGGCGCCACCGCAGAGGATGATCTGGGCAGCTTTGGCCGCGTGCTGTCGATCACGCCCGACAATATGCCCGGGGCCCAGTTGGCCAAACTCGGACTGCAAAAATCCGATGTCACGCTGATGATCCAAAGCCATACACATATCGACCATGTGGGCGATATGGCGGGCTACCCTCATGCGCCGATCCTGATTTCCGCCGATGAACGCGCCCTGCCCCGGCCGCTGTATTGGTCGGGCAAACAGGCGATGGAATGGCCGGACCGCGACTATGTACTGGTCGAAGAAGACAGCCAGCTTGGCCCGGATTTCGAGGTGTTGCATTGTCCCGGCCATGCGCCCGGTCAATTGGCCTTTATGATCCGCCTGCCGCAGACCGGCTGGGTGCTGCTGACCTCTGACGCCATCAGCCGCGCGTCCGAGATTGACGAGAAATTTGCCGGATCCTGGCATGATGACCTTGCGATGCACCACGGTGACCGACTGATGCGAATGGCCGCCGAACGGAAGGCCTTTGTGATCTTTGGCCACAGCCCCGAACAATGGCCTGACCTGAAAAAGGCCCCGCATTGGTTCGCCTGATCAATACCCCTGAAACAACAGGTCGAGCGCACGGGTAAACTCATCCGACTGGCTCAACAGGTTCGTCACATAGGCGCCCAGACCCGCCGCAGGAATGGCGGCGATGAAATGCGTCAGTACGACAAATGTCTCATCCTCAATCGTCACAAGCGGATTCAGACCTTTGACCGGGTATTTGAACTCAGCCAGCGGCACGACGGGGGCGACGACGCGCGTGGAATAATCAACAAGATATTCAGACTGGAGATCCAGCAGATAGGTCGTCCCGCCGGTCCCCCGGTACAGATCAAATCTAGACATCAAACATGCGGTATTTTTCCAGCGGCAGCCCGTTTTCTTCGACCCAGATGTTGTTGGCCTCGATGGCAGGGCGGTTCTGGGCGATCCAGGCCGCACGCAACGCAGCGCGCACGCCTTCCTCTGCGGCCTGGGAAATATTGACGCCAAGCGCTTTTGCGTCTTCCAGCATCGCGTGATCCAATGTCACGTTCGTCGCCTTTTTGGTGCGTCCCTGAATACCCATGATGGCCCTCTCTATGCGCATACATTATGCGCATCAGGTTTCGAACCCGTCAACGCACATCGCGACCCTGATTCAAAATGATCACATTTCCGCTGGAAATATCCCCCGCAGGTGACACCAAAAACCCAACCCAAGCGGCAATTTCACTGGCCTGCATGGCACGCCCATGCGGCATCTGCGCAATCGCCTTTGCCAATACCTCATCGCTCAGCACCCCAAACAGTGGTGTTTCCGTCATGGCAGGTGCAATCGAATTGACCGCAATCTTGTCACTGGCAAAGCGGCGGGCCAGATCCTTGGTCAAATTGTCCAGCGCCGCCTTGGATGCGCGGTAATGTGGCGGATCAAACACGTCAAAATTGTATGCCCCGTTCGAACTGATATTGACGATCTTGCGTACACCTTCGCGCCCCATCATCAGCTTGACCGCCGCCTGACAGCAGTGAAACGCACCGGAAAAATTCAGCGCCATCTGCCTGTCAAACTCATCTGCGGGGATGTTGGGGAATTCCGACATGAAACAGGTGCCGGCGTTGTTAACCAATACATCCACCCCGCCACGATCTGCGCCGATCCGATCGAACGCGGCGGCGATGGCCCCGGCATCGGTCAGGTCAGTGACCATCCCGGTAAAACCATCGTGCTGCGCCATTTCGGTCAGCCCGGCCTTGTCCACGTCCAGACCCACCACATGCATTCCGTCTGCCATCAGGCGCTGCGTGATCGCGCGCCCCATGCCACCCGCCGCGCCCGTCACAACTGCTGTCTTATCCATATGCCCTCCCGTTGCGCCGGATTTGTCGTGGCCTTTACCAGACGGGCGCGTTAGCTCTGTTAGATGTAAACGCACATATCTTTCCGCGCAAGGAAACAGCCATGCCCATCCGCCCCGCCCGGCGCATCACCCAGACCAGCCCCAAGAATTTTGGCATGTTCGCCAAGGCCACCAGCCTGCCCGGCGATCTGATTCATCTCGAACTCGGCATGCCCGCCGAAGACACACCGCAGCATATCAAGGACGCAACCATCGCCGCCCTTCAGGCCGGGCAGGTGCATTATTCGGATCTGCAAGGGCTGCCGGAACTTCGCGCGGCCTTGGCGGAAAAACTGCGGGTGCAGAATGGGATCGCCATCACCCCGGACGAGATTATAGTGACCAACGGCCTGACGCAGGCATCTTTTGCCGCCTTCATGGCGTTTCTTGATGAAGGTGACGAGGCGCTGTTGCTGGCCCCCTATTATCCGCAACACATCGGCAAGGCCGAATTGGCAGGCGCACGCGTCACCATCGCCCCGCTGGATGCCGCAAACGGTTTTGCCATAAATCGCGCGCTAATAGAGCCACATATCACCCCCGCGACCCGCGTCATCGCGTTGATCAACCCGTGCAATCCGACGGGCCGGGTTTACACCCGTGACGAGTTGCAGATCATCGCCGATCTGGCGCAGGAACATGATCTGCTGGTGCTGTCGGACGAGGTTTACGAGGAAATTACATACGATGATGCGCGTCACATTTCCATCGCGTCGCTCCCGGGGATGAAGACGCGCACAATCACCATGTGCGCCTTTACCAAAGCCTATGCGATGGACGGCTGGCGTCTGGGCTATATCGCGGCAGATCAGTCACTAATCGGCCCTTTAATGAAGATAACGACCAATGAGGTCACCCATGTGAACACCTTTGTTCAGCATGGCGCGCTGGCTGCGGTTTTGGGCGACAAGTCGATCTTGCAAGCTATGGTCAATCGCGACGCTGCGCGGCGTGATCTGGTTGTGACCCGGCTGAACCAGATGCCGGGCGTCGCCTGCGCGCTGCCGCAGGGCACGATCTATGCCTTCCCAGACATCACGGCCACAGGGCTAGACGCCCAGGACTGCGCTGACCGCTTGCTGCACGAGGCTGGCGTGGTGGTTGAAGCGGGCAGTTTCTACGGCACTGCGGGCGAGGGCCATCTGCGCATCTGCTTTGGCTGCGCCGATCTGCCGGTATTGGAAACGGCGATGGATCGTTTGCAGGTTTTCTTCAACGCGCTCTGACCCGCAAAGACCGCGCGCATCTCAGCTTTGATCAACGCTCACGCCCGCCTCGCCCCAGGCGGCCATCTTGCGGTCTATGGTTTTGCGCGACACCCCCAACCGGCGCGCCGCCTCGGCTCGGTTGCCTTTGCACAGGTCCAGCATGTGCAGCACGTGCCGCTGGACCACCAGATCCAAATCCTCGATCGCGCGCGCACCGGCCACCGACCCATGCCCCGAAAAATCTTCGGGAAAGGCACCTAGGATCACGGACCGTTCTATCAAGTTGCGCAGTTCACGCACATTGCCGGGCCAGTCATATCGGCGCAGCTTGAGCAATGTTTCCGCATCCAGCCGCAGCGCAGGCATACCCAAAACGGTCGAAAACTGCTCCATGAACAGCGCCGCCAGCTCGACGATATCTTCGGATCGGTCCTTGAGCGGCGGCATTTCGATCTGCACCACGTTGATCCGATGATAAAGGTCCGCCCGGAATCGTCCGTCGGCCACTGCCTTTTTGAGGTTAGCGTTGGTGGCAAAGAGGAAACGCAGGTTCAACGGAATTTCACGTTCCGCGCCCTGTGGGCGAATTGTCTGATCTTCCAGCACCCGCAACAGCGCGGCCTGCAACGCCTCCGGCATCTGCGCCACTTCGTCCAGGAACAATGTGCCGCCATCGGCCAGCAACAGCAATCCGGGCTTCAGCGTCTCGTTACCCTCCACCGAGCCGAACAGTTCAGGCACGATGCGGTCGGGCGTGATAGCGGCACAGTTGACCGCGACAAAAGGCTTGTCAGCACGGTCTGACATCTGGTGCAGCTGGCGCGCGGCCAGTTCCTTGCCTGTGCCACTGGCCCCCGTAAACAGCACCGGCGTCGGCAGTGGGGCCAAACGAGCCAGCATGCCCCGCACCACCCCAAGTGCAAGCGATTTGCCCAGCATTTGCACGGCCGTACCCGCATGCAGTTCGCGCCGCAGCAGAGTGTTATCGCGGCGCAGAAACTTGCGGTCCAGCGTGCGCGACACGGCCCCTAAAATCTGGTTGGTACGAAATGGTTTGAGCACAAAGTCACTGACACCGGCCCGCAGCGCCGCGATGGCGGTTTCCAGATCGGCATAGGCGGTGATCAGGATGGTGTCGGCGTAAAATCCTTTGCGGCGCTGCTCGACCACCCATTCCAGCCCGGTCTTGCCCGGCATGACATTGTCCAGCACCACCACATCGAAATGCGCCGTGTCCAATAGCTTGGTTGCTTCGGCGGGCGACGCCGCCTGCGCCACCCGCTTGACCCGAGGTTCCAAAATCTTGGTCAGGAAATGCCGCATGCCCGGTTCGTCGTCGATGATCAGAACCGACGCGCCCTCAAGCGTGCCGCCGTATTCGTCGCGTACAGACATGGTGCAATCTATCCTTCGAATGTCAGTCCAGTCTGACATTCTCACTGGAATAGACCTGTTGCGCGGAAAAGCCCATCTCGTGCAGGCCGAAATAAGCCACAACCCCGATCACAACGATCCCCACAAACCCTGCAAGCATGGCTTTCATCGCGTATATCCTTTTGTCTGCACGGTGCCGGTCATTCCGCCGGGGTCCGGCGTTTGGTCGTTTTGACTTCTTCAAGCCAGATGGAATGGTGCTGTTCAGCCCAGTTTTCATCCACCTCGCCGGTGCCCATCGCGTCATAGGCGCCTTCCATGCCCAGCGTCCCGATATAGATGTGACCAAGGATCACCGCCATCATGACAAAGCCGATGATCGCATGCCAAAGCTGGGCATATTGCATCTCTTCCTGCGGAGTCAGATCACGTGGCAGATCGCCATAACCCACCCACTGCGGCGCGCCGGTGCTGTTGACGAGGTCAAAGGTATGGCCAAAGAGCGGCATATCAAACGGAAAGAGCAGCGAAAGACCCGACACAGATACAGAAGCGCCCAACAGGATCACCGCCCAGAACACGATCTTCTGGCCCGCGTTAAACTTTTTCGCGGGTGGGTGTTTGTTGCCGATGATCCCGCCACCATAGCGGAACCACGTCAAATCGGTGCGGTCGGGAATATTGTGCCAGATCCACATCACAAAGACCATGATCAGCGCGATCATAAAGGCCCATGAGACATTGTTGTGGATGAACTTTGATCCGGTCAACAGGACCGAGTTAAACTCATGGCCCAGCGTCGGCACCAGAAACTTGCGTCCAAACAGCGTCAGCAGACCCGTTAGTGCCAGTAGGATAAACGAACCCGCCAGCATCCAATGCGCAAAGCGTTCGATGAACTTGAAGCGCGTAATAGTGCGCCCGGCCATGCCACCTTCGACCCGCACGCGTCCACGCAGCAGGAAAAACACCGCCAGCAGCACAATCATCCCGATCAACAGCCAGCCACCATAGGTTGCCAGCGGCCCTTCGCGGACATTCAGCCACCACATGCCGCCGTCTTGCACCAGAACCTTGCCCCTCGGGTCCAGCGTGCTGACGCGCGGATCAATCTCGTCATAGCGCAGCGCACGCCAGAGGTCCGGGTCAGATGCCCCGCCCAGAGGGCCAAGGCCGGGGGCCGTGGCCGCATCGCCGCCCAGGTTGTTGCGGCGGAAACTGTCGTCGATCTCTACCCCGTTCTGTCGGCGCAGCACATCATTCAGGTTTTGCGCCCCCCCCGTGCTGGCACGGTCGGTTACGGCAGGCACAGCGTTTTCAGGAAGACGGACGTCCTGCGCAGATGCAAAACCCGGCAAGGTCAGCAGCGCAAAAACGAACAGGGCCATCAGTTGGCGCAACATGGGAACTCCCCCGGGCTTGATACACGTAAAAGGCGGCCCCGCTTTTGGGGCCGCCCGGCCGGTCACTGGCCTTTTTGGTCGTAGGCTGTACCCCAGCCCCAAGCACCCGAGCCAAAGCCCCGCGCAACAACACGTTCGCGGTAGATGTCGGACACGGTATTGCCATCACCCGCCAGCAGCGCCTTGGTTGAACACATCTCGGCGCAGATCGGCAGCTTGCCTTCTGCAATCCGGTTGCGCCCGTACTTCTGGAACTCGGCCTGGGAATGGTTTTCCTCTGGGCCGCCGGCGCAGAAGGTACATTTGTCCATCTTGCCGCGCGAGCCAAAGTTGCCCGCCTGTGGATACTGCGGTGCCCCAAAGGGACAAGCGTAGAAACAATACCCACACCCGATGCACAGGTCCTTTGAGTGCAAAACGATGCCCTCGTCGGTCTGGTAGAAGCAATCCACCGGGCAAACCGCCATACAAGGCGCGTCTGAACAGTGCATGCAGGCAACCGAGATCGAGCGTTCGCCCGGTTTACCATCCTGGATGGTCACGACCCGACGGCGGTTGATGCCCCAAGGCACCTCATGCTCGTTCTTACAGGCCGTGACACAGGCGTTACATTCGATGCAGCGTTCGGCATCGCAGAGAAATTTTGCTCTGGCCATTCTCTTATCTCCTTACGCGGGCATGATTTTGCAAAGAGTCGCTTTGGTCTCTTGCATTTGAGTTACTGAATCGTAGCCGTAGGTCTGTACGGTGTTGGTGCTTTCGCCCAACACGATCGGATCGGCACCGTCTGGGTATTTGTCCCGCAGGCTGACACCTTCCATGTGACCGCCAAAGTGGAACGGCATAAAGGCGACGCCTTCGCCAACCCGCTCTGTCACCATCGCCATGACCTTGATCCGCCCCCCTTCGGGGCCTTCGACCCAGACGTCGTTGCCATCCCGAATGCCCAGATTGTTGGCATCGCGGGTGTTGACCTCGATGAACATGTTCTGCTGCAATTCGGCCAGCCAGGGGTTCGAGCGGGTTTCATCGCCGCCGCCCTCGTATTCGACCAACCGGCCGGACGTGAGGATGATCGGGAAGTCCTTGGAGAAGTCATTCTTCTGGATCGACGCGTAAAGCGTCGGCACCCGCCAGAATGTCTTGTCATCATAGGTCGGATAATCCGCAACCAGATCGCGCCGGTTGCTATACAGCGGCTCGCGGTGCAGCGGCACAGGGTCGGGGAAGGTCCAGACCACACAGCGGGCCTTGGCGTTACCAAAGGGGGCACAACCATGTGCGATCGCAACGCGCTGGATGCCGCCCGAAAGGTCGGTTTTCCAGTTGATGCCACCCACCTGAGCCACATAATCGGATTCGATCTCGCCTTGCTGCGATGTTTCGCCGACTTCTTCCTCGCCCTCATCCGCTTTCTCTGGGCGCTGATAGCCTGCAACCGCTTCGATGCTCTGGCGCTCTTCCGGCGTCAGATCGCCGTCCCAGCCCAAATCCATCAGCATCTGCATGGTGAATTCGGGATAGCCATCCTTGATCTCGGAGCCTTTGGAATAGACGCCTTCGGCCAGCAGATTGTCACCATCTCGTTCGACACCAAACCGCGCGCGGAACGTCAGGCCGCCTTCGGCCACCGGCAGCGACATGTCATACAGGTTCGCGGTGCCGGGGTGGTTCATTTCGGGCGTGCCCCAGCTTGGCCATGGCAGACCATAGAAATCGCCATCCGCCGGGCCGCCATTGGCCCGCAGGGTCGTCTTGTCAAAGGTATGCTGGTTTGCCATGTGCATCTTGAGCCGCTCCGGGCTTTGCCCGGTATAGCCGATGGTCCACATGCCGCGGTTGAACTCGCGGGTCAGATCCTCGACCAACGGTTCTTCACCGTTCACCTCAATGTTGCGGAACATCTTGTCGGCAAAGCCGAATTTGGCCGCGAACTTGTACAGGATCGTTTGGTCAGGCAGCGATTCAAACAGCGGCTCGACCACCTTTTCACGCCATTGCAGCGACCGGTTGGAGGCGGTCACCGACCCTGACGTTTCGAACTGCGTCGCGGCCGGCAGCAGATAAGTGCCGTCGGTACGGTCGTGCAGCACGGCGGAAACGGTTGGATACGGGTCCACCACGACCAGCAGGTCGAGCTTTTCCATTGCCGTTTTCATTTCCTTCTGGCGGGTCTGCGAGTTTGGCGCATGGCCCCAAAGTACCATCGCCCTGGTATTGTCGGGCTGCTCAAGGTTCTCGCGGGCTTCCAGCACGCCGTCAATCCAGCGCGACACGGGAATACCCGTCAGCCCCATCATCGCGACATCAGCGCCGTCCGACCCTTTCATCGTGTCAAAACGGCCCTTGAGCCAGTCAAGGTCTTCCTCCCAGACCCGCGCCCAATGGGCCCATGATCCTTCGGACAGGCCGTAGTAACCCGGCAGCGTATCAGCCAGAACGCCCAGATCGGTCGCGCCCTGCACATTGTCGTGGCCCCGGAAGATATTGGTGCCACCGCCCGCGCGGCCCATGTTCCCCAGCGCAAGCTGAAGGATGCAATAGGCGCGGGTGTTGTTGTTGCCATTGGTGTGCTGCGTGCCGCCCATGCACCAGATCACTGTGCCGGGACGGTTGTTGGCCATCGTGCGGGCAACCCGCTCCAGCTGCGCGCCGGGCACACCGGTGACGCGTTCGACTTCTTCGGGCGTCCAGTTGGCAACTTCCTTGCGAATTTCGTCCATACCCCAGACGCGCGTGCGGATGAATTCCTCATCCTCCCACCCGTTTTCAAAGATGTGGTACAAGATGCCCCAGACCAGTGCCACGTCCGACCCCGGGCGAAAGCGCACATATTCATCCGCATGTGCGGCGGTACGGGTAAAGCGGGGATCGCACACGATCAGTGGGGCGTTGTTCTGCTCTTTCGCCTTCAGCAGGTGCTGAAGCGACACAGGGTGCGCCTCGGCAGGGTTGCCGCCGATGATAAAGATCGCCTTGGAATTGTGGATGTCGTTGTAGCTGTTGGTCATGGCGCCGTAGCCCCATGTGTTTGCAACGCCCGCAACGGTGGTCGAGTGACAGATACGCGCCTGGTGATCGACGTTGTTGGTGCCCCAATAGGCGGCAAACTTGCGGAACAGATACGCCTGTTCGTTGGAATGTTTTGCCGACCCCAGCCAATAGACGGAATCCGGGCCACTGCTGTCGCGGATCTCGGTCATCTTGTCACCGATTTCGTCGATGGCCTGTTCCCAGCTGATGCGCTGCCATTCGCCGCCGACTTTCTTCATCGGATACTTCAGGCGACGCTCGCCGTGGGCGTGTTCGCGCACAGACGCGCCTTTGGCGCAATGCGCGCCCAGGTTAAAGGGGCTGTCCCAACCGGGCTCCTGCCCGACCCAGACACCGCCCGACACTTCGGCGATGACGGTACAGCCGACCGAACAATGGGTGCAGACGGATTTCTTGATCTCGATCGCGCCGGTTGCAGCAGCGGCGGCTGCCGACGCTGGTTTGACGCTGCCTGCGGTTGCGGCGATCGCCGCCAGCCCGCCGATGGCCAACCCCGACCCGCGCAGAAACGCGCGGCGATCGATCTTGGACCGGACCACATCAGATAGTATACTGCCCCGCTGTGCGCTTCTTGCCACGCCGTTGGTCTTTTTCCTCAACATATCTTCACTCCCTGAACGCGGGATCAGGCCCGCATCTGGTGGCTAATGGATGGCAAGGCGCGTCTGTGCGCGTGCCGGTGTTTCGTGGCCCGGATGTCGGGCCGTCGTTACGTCGTATGCGCGTCTTCAGAACCGGGCAGAGGCAAAATAGGCCCGCGTGTGTTCGGTATCCTGCATCTTGTCCGACGACAGGTCCGGGGCCGCGGCGGCCTTTGCCTCGGTGCCACTGGTGGCAACGGCCACAGCGGCAAGTGGTGCTGCGGTGCCTGCGAATTTCAGGAACTCGCGCCTGTCCTGACGGACCACCTTTTCCGGCGATGCCTTGGATTTGCGTGTCATCATGTGCCTCCCTCTTGATCGGTTCGGTTGCATGCAGGGCGCGTGCCCGGCGTTACGTTGTACTCAGTCGAAATGCCTCGGCCTCGACGGCCATAAAGGCGCGGCCGATCTTGCCCACGGGGGCAAAAAAGACCGAATTCTTGGCCCCTTCCAGATCGGCAAAGAAATGGCCGGCCCAGGGGGCGATATGTTTGTTAAAGAACGTCTTTTGCTGCGTCAGCGTCGCCGCAGCGCCAAAGCGCCCGGCGATCATCGCACCCATCATTTCCATCAGGGACGCGATATTGTCCTCGGGTTCAAACACGTTGTCCGCCCGCTCCAGACCGCGCGCCACCATGTCCTGCCGCAACAGCGCAAGCGGCTTTTCATTAAGAAACCCGGTCAGGTAATAGCTTGCGTAGGGCAGCAGCTCACCCCGGCCAAGCCCGATAAACAGCCGGTTGAATTCGCTTTCCACGGCGGCGGGCTTGCTCAGGCGGGCCACCTTGGCCAGCGTGACAAACCCCTGCCCCAGCTCAGTCTCGTCGCCTTGCAGGCCGCTGCACTGATCCAGCAACAACTGATCCGGCGGGCCGGACAGGATCAGTCCCATAAAGTTGTACAAATCCGCGCGCATTCGGTCTTCTTCGGGCAGCGGGGCTGTGGTCATCTGGTTCATGCGCCTGTGCTTTCCACATCTGATGCAAATTCAAACCGCATCCGCCGTGCGGTGGGCATCGGAGTATCGTCGTCTGCTACGGAATCTTCGTCGAAACCCTCTGCGGTCACCTGCACTGTGTCTTGCGCTGCGACCGGGGCGGGCGTCTGCCGGGCGGACGGGGTCAGGGTGGACGGGCGCACCGGTGGCACCACATCCGGCACCGAAACTGTGCCAGCCGTCATTTCGGCAGGCGCTTGGGCATCTTCCACAACCTGTTCCAACAGGTCTGCCAGTGGTGCTGGAAATCCTTTGCCCACCTGATACAGCGTATTCACCGCTTTGCCCGCCGTGGCGGCGGCGGTGTAATCGTCGTCGTAATCATTCAACCCGTCGAGACAGGCCAGCACCGGATTGCTGCGCCAGAACGTCCGCAAGGCCCGCGACTTGAGCCGCTGTGGCAGTTGCGCCCGCAAAAAGGCGCGCAACTGTTCGCCACCGACCAGATCCTCGGGCGCCGGCAGATCAAGCTCGGCCAGTAATTCATCATCGCTACGCGCAGCCAATGCTGCTTCGTGTGCCACCAATGCCTCTTCGTGCGTGGCTTCGACCTCGGCCTGTGCCTCGGCGGCAACGGCGGCGCGGCGGCGATCCCAAAAACTGCTCATATGGCGCGCCTGCGCTTCAATGCGGGAGAGGCATATACATCTGCCCCGTTCTGAATGCGTGGATCGCCGATGCCATCCTGCCGCACACCTTCATCGTGCTTGTTGCGGCGGCGCTTCACAAACTCCTCGTCTTGATGGAAAAGATCGACAAATTCGCGCACCCAGGCCTCAAGCCCCTCCGGCATCGCGACTTTTTCAACGATTTCCTCGGCGCTGTCGCAATAATCCTGCGCCTCATAGGGCGACGCAGTGACCAACAATATCTGAAACGGCTGCTCATGGGCGCCGGCAATGGGGCGCATCACCACATAGACACAAGGCACCTCGGCCCCCAGACCATGCACATAGGCTTCGGTCTCGGCCCCGTGCAAATCCAATGGGACGGTGGCAGCGTGATATTCGGTGATCCCGTCAATCTCGCGCAACACCCGCCAGGACGCAGTCGGCGCGCCGGGCAGGACGGCGGTCGCCTTCCAGCTCCACTTGGCCCAACGGGTCACACCGGGCGCGCGCCGCAGCACGATGCCCAGTGGCATAGTCCGGTACATTTTCGGATTGTGGATCAAGTGGTGCCTCCCTTTGCCTATCCTCTGTCAGGTCGGTCACATCTGTGAAGACCTAACTGCGGTCTTGCCGAAAAAATGCCGTTCCCCAGACAGTTTGTCCCGCCATTCCGGCGCTTTGCGACATTTCAGGTCGAATTGTCCAACCTGACTGTTTTCATAGGAAAAAGATGCTGCATCCGAAAACGAATCACTTGGGTAAATTTCTGCCGCGCAGCATCCCCGACCCTCAATGGCCTGACCCGGCACCGGCGCAAGATTGCGGTTGTGGCGGTGGTCGAAACCCGTCTAGCCTAGGGTCTGATCAGCGACAGCGGCGCGCCCAAAACACCGCGTCCAGCAAGGAAGAAATCATGGCTAAGACATTGATAACATGTGATTGTGCAGGGTCACAGACCATCGATTCATCGGCCCTTGCCCAAGCCACTGGTTTGGCCGTCTCTACCCCCTGTTCGGCAATGTGTACCCGTCAGATTGATGTCGCGGCCAAGGCGCTGACCACCGGGGATGCAGTTTTATGCTGCACGCAAGAATCACGTGTCTTTGCCGAATTGGCCGAAGAATTGGGGGTCCCCTCTGCCCCCCTGCTGGACCTGCGCGACCGTGCCGGTTGGTCGGATGATCCCGCCCCCAAACTGCCCAAAATGTCCGCCCTCACCGCCGAGGCTCTGCTCGGTGCCCCGGTGGAAAAGTCGCTTGATGTGACGTCCGAAGGGCTGTGCCTGATCCTGGGGCAGGGCGATGTGGCGCTGGCAGCGGCAGAGCATCTCAAGGATTTTCTGGGCGTCACGCTGTTGCTGGAAAGCGGTGCCAACCTGCCCGATACCCGCGATTATGATGTGATCAGCGGCAGCCTGCGCCGCGCCAAAGGCGCGCTGGGGCAATTCGAAGTGGTCATTGACGCGCTGCAACAGATCGACCCGACCGGGCGCGGCGAGATGCGCCTGACAGCACCCCGTGACGGGGCCGTCAGCCACTGCGATCTGATCCTCGATCTGCGCGGCACCCAAGCGCTGTTCCCTGCCCCCGAAAAGCGCGAAGGCTATCTGCGGGCCGATCCCGATCACGCGCCCGCTGTTGCCGCCGCCACCTTGGCCGCCTCGCATATGGTCGGCACATTTGAAAAGCCGCTGTATGTTCGCACCGAACCGCTGCTGTGCGCGCACAGCCGTGCGGGGCAAACGGGCTGTACGAACTGCCTTGATCTATGCCCGACCGGCGCCATTACACCCGATGGCGATCATGTCAGTATTGATCCGATGATCTGCGCCGGCTGCGGGGCCTGTTCCGCCGCCTGCCCTTCTGGCGCGATCAGCTATGACGCGCCGCCGGTCGATTTTACCATGCTGCGCGTGCAGACCCTGGCGCGCGCCTTTCTCGCTGCCGGGGGCACTGCACCGCGCCTGCTGGTGCATGACGAAAACGGCGCCGAAATGATCCGCCTTGCTGCGCGGTACGGGCGCGGCCTGCCTGCGGATGTGGTGCCGATGGAACTGCCCGCCATCGCCGCCTTTGGCCACGCCGAAGCGCTTGCCGCTCTTGCCGCCGGCTTTGCCACCGTTAGCCTGCTGATTGACCCCAAGGCCGACCGTGACGCGATCGAAGCGCAGATTGCACTGGCCCGCGCCATCGCGGGGGACACCCGCCTGCAGCTGATCGACACCCCCGATCCTGACGCCCTGACAGACGCCCTTTATAATGCGTCCGCCCCGGCACCGGTGGCCAGCCCGGTGCGCCCCATGGGCACCCGCCGCCAGATCACCCGGCAGGCGGCCCGTGCGCTGCACCCAGACACCGATATGCTGCCTTTGCCAGTTGGCGCGCCTTATGGCGCCGTGCTGGTGGACAAGGACGCCTGCACCTTGTGCCTGTCGTGCGTGTCGCTTTGCCCGTCCGGTGCCTTGGGCGACAACCCCGATCTGCCGCAACTGCGTTTTCAAGAGGATGCCTGCCTGCAATGTGGGCTATGTGCCAACATCTGCCCCGAGGATGCCATTACCCTCGCGCCGCGCCTCGATCTGACCGATGCCGCGCTCAGCCAAAAGGTGATCCACGAGGAAGAACCCTTTGCCTGCGTCGAATGCGGCACCCTTTTTGGTGTGAAATCCACCGTCGACAAGATCACCGAAAAACTGCGCAACCATGCGATGTTTGCCGATGAAGGCAAATTGCGCATGATCCAGATGTGTGATGATTGCCGCATCAACGCACAGTATCATGCCACCGACAACCCGATGTCGGGCGGCGAACGCCCCCGGCCGCGCACCACCGATGATTACCTTTCCAAGCGGCGCGATCACTGATCCGCCCGACCACCCCAAACCAAGGAGCCCCCATGAGCGACGATTTCAACATGTCGATGCGTAAGTTTCTCAAGCAGGTCGGCGTGACCTCGCAGCAGGCCATCGAAAAGGCCATGCGCGACGCGGCTGCCGCCGGCAAATCCCTGCCCGTCAAAGCGGTGATTACCATTCCCGAACTGGGCATGACCCACGAGGTCAGCGGCACCATCACCGCCCCCGACGCAGAGCAGGAATAAGCCGTGACAGCCAGCAGGGACGCGGTTCTGGCCGCGCTGAAGACCGTGATCGACCCGGCCACGGACACCGACATCGTGGCCAGCGGCGTGATGCGCGCGCTGAATGTGGATGGTGCAGGCGCGGTGCGTTTCGTCATGGAAATCCCCCCCGCGCAGGCCGGCGCCTACGCCGAGGTCAAGACAGCGGCCGAAGCCGCACTTGCGCAGGTTGACGGCGTAAGCGCCGTGTCGATCGTGCTGACCGGGCACAGCGCCAAGGCCCCGCCGCCCGATCTGGGCCTCGGTCGCAAGGCCGAACCCAGCGGCCCGCAGAAAATACCCGGAATTGACCGGATTCTCGCCATTGCGTCGGGCAAGGGCGGCGTGGGCAAATCCACCGTATCTGCCAACCTTGCCTGCGCGCTGGCACAGCAGGGACGCCGCGTCGGCCTGTTGGATGCCGATGTCTATGGTCCCAGCCAGCCGCGTATGCTTGGTGTGTCGGGGCGGCCCGCCTCGCCCGACGGCAAGATCATCCTGCCGATGCGCAACCACGGCGTCACCATGATGTCGATTGGCCTGATGACGAACGAGGATCAGGCGGTTGTCTGGCGCGGGCCGATGTTGATGGGCGCGTTGCAGCAGATGATGACCCAAGTGCAATGGGGCGCGCTCGACGTGCTGATCGTCGATCTTCCCCCCGGCACCGGCGATGTACAGATGACGCTGGCCCAAAAGGCGCAGGTTGATGGCGCGATTATCGTCTCAACGCCGCAGGATGTGGCCCTTATGGATGCCCGCAAGGGGATCGACATGTTCAACCAGCTCAAGGTGCCGATTGTCGGGATGATCGAAAACATGTCGACGCATATCTGCACCAATTGCGGTCACGAAGAACATGTGTTCGGCCACGGTGGCGTCGCAGCCGAAGCGGCCAAACTCGGCGTGCCGCTGCTGGCCGAAGTGCCGCTTGATCTGCAAATCCGCCTCGCGTCAGACGGCGGCGCTCCGATCACGGTCAGCCAGCCCGACAGCCCGCAGGCCCAAAGTTTTCAGGCCATCGCGCGCCAATTGATCGACAGTGGGGCTGCATGAGCGACAGGCCAAGCTTTCCACCGCTGATGACGGGCGAAGCGGTGGCGGGCGATGCCTTTGCCGCTGCGACCGCACGCGCGGTGGCGGGCTGCGACGGTGGTCTGATCGTCTATAGCCTTGGCGATGCCGTGATGCAGGCCGCCATGGTCTTTGCCCCCGAAGTGCCGCTGCGTGATGCGATGGTGATGCTACCGCTTTGCGGTGTGGGGTTTCAGAACGCGCTTGGCGCGCTGGCCCCGCCCGAAGTGGCGGTGCATCTGGAATGGGGTGGCGGTATCCGCCTCAACGGCGCATCCTGTGGCCGGTTTCGCTGCATGGCCTCGACATCGGACCCGGCGGCCCAGCCCGACTGGCTTGTTGTGGGCTTTGCCCTGCCGCTTTACCCCATCGACGACCCGGATCTGCTGCACACCGGCGATCACCCCGACCAAACCGCACTTTATGCCGAAGGCTGTGCCGAAATCGCGCCGCCCGCGCTGCTTGAGGCATGGGCGCGGCATTGCCTGCACTGGATCAACCGCTGGGAAACCGATGGCCCCGCCCCGCTGCATGCCGAATGGCGCGGGCTGGCACATGGGCTTGACGCTGACGCAACCCAAGGGGGCCAAAGTGGCCAGTTCATCGGCGTCGACGAAACCTTTGGCATGTTGCTGCGCGATGATACAACGACCCATCTGATCCCCCTGACCACCTTGTTGGAGCCTGCACCGTGACCCTCAAACTCGCCCGCGCGATCCACTTTGACGAAAGCGACCGTAATGTCTTTGCCAGCCCGGCACGGACCGGCGAATGGTGCATCTCTGGCGGGTTCGAATTTTCGGACTGGTCGCAGGCCGATCTGACGGGCAAGGCGCGACAGGCCTTTGCCAATGGCTGGCTGGGGCTGGAAACCTTTGGCCGGGTGACATTTGTCGCTGTGACGCAAGTAGAAGAAGGCGAAATCGCCGCGCTGACCGACATGCTGGCACAGCATTTCGTCACCTATTACGGCGCGCCCGACATTGCCGCAGCACGGCCCGTCGCGGCAGAAGAGATTAACCAGATGGCCGAGCTTTGCGCCGATCACGATCCAAATTGTCTGCTGACCGTGGCGCGCGATCTGACAGAGGCGGGTGTGCGCGAGAGTTTTCGCACCATCCAGTCACAAGATGCCGGTTTGGATCAATTTGCAATTCACGGCGACCTGCCGGAATAGCCTGCATCGCGCCCCGGTTCAGGGGGCGCGATGTGTCTCTAACAAGGTCTATTCAGTCTTGCCCGCATTGAACACGAACAACGTCTCGCCGTTGATCTGATACCCATTGATCAACGCGGCGGCGCGGTCTGATACCAGCCAGGATTCGAGTTTGAGCGCCAGATCGTTTTGCACATGACCGTGCAGATCGGGGTTCACAGGCAGGTAAGCGTATTGATTGAACAGCACCGGATCGCCGGCATATAGCAAAGCCAGATCGCCCTTGTTGCCAAAATTCAGCCAGCTTGCCCGGTCAGACATGATATAGGCGGGCATACCTGACGCGGTGTTCAGCGCCGCCCCCATGCCCGCGCCCACAGCCTTGTACCAATCGCCAAACGCTGCCACATCCAACCCCGCAGCAGCCCAGAGCGACAGCTCCTTTTTATGCGTGCCGCTGTCGTCACCGCGACTGACGAAATCCGCCTCTGCCGCAGCGATGGCAGCCAACGCCGTAGCGGCGGCATCGGCACCCTGGATGCCTGCGGGGTCCGCAGACGGGCCGATCAATACAAAATCATTATACATGATCTCGGTCCTATGGGTGCCAAACCCACCCCCGACAAAGGCTTCTTCTGCCTTGCGCGAGTGAACCAGAATCGCGTCGACATCGCCCGCCTCGCCCAGCTTGATCGCCTGGCCGGTTCCGACCACCAGCAATTGCACCTCAAGGTCCAGATCCTTGGCAATTTCGGGCAGCAGGACCTCGGCCAGCCCGGAATTATTGAACGACGTGGTGACCGCCATTTTCAGCACGTCACCGGCCTGTGCGGCAGTGCCGATGACCAGCGCGCCAAGCGCCAGCGCAATCCGTTTCATCATTCTACAATGTCTCCTCTTAAAAATGCCCCCGCCTGAGGCGTTTGGGGGTGGTTGAAAAATGTATCAGCAGGGCCGCTTTCGTGGACACGCCCGCCCAGCAGGAACACGATCTCATCCGCCAACCGCCGCGCCTGTCCCATGTCATGCGTAGACAGGATCAGTCCGGTGCCAGCGGCCTTGGCCGTGGTCAGGATGTCTTCGATCTCGCGGGTGGCCCGGCCATCGAGCGATGCACAGGGTTCGTCCAGAAACAGCACTTTAGGCTCTGTTATCAGCGCCCGCGCCAACGCCAGTTTCTGCTGCTCGCCGCCTGACAGCACCGTGGCGGCGCGGTCCAGCATCTGGTCCAGCCCGACACGCCCAGCCCAGTCGCGGGCCATCTCGCGGGCCTGCGCCATTGGCACCCGACGCAGCCGTAATGGATAGATCAGATTTTCCATCACAGATCGGCGCAGCATGACCGGACGCTGGAACACAAACCCCTGATGATGACGCGCCTCATCGGTTGGACAGGCCCATCTGATCTGTCCCGCCGACAGCCGCGCGGTGCCGTGCAGCAAACGCAGCAGCGTCGTCTTGCCTGCCCCATTGGGGCCGATCACGACGCAGGCCCCCTGCCCGTCAAGCGCCAGATCAATCGGCCCAACCAAAACTTGCCCGCGTCTGCGGCTTTCGATCCCATTGGCCTGCATCGGAAACAACGCGCTCACCAGCGGCCCTCCCGTTCGGTCTGGCCGAGCCAGTGAATCGCCAGATTGACGCTGATCGCGAGACCAATCAGGACAAAGCCAAGCGCCAGCGCCAGCGCAAATTCGCCTTTGCCGGTTTCCAGCGCAATCGCCGTGGTCAGCACCCGCGTGGCGTGATCAATGTTACCACCCACGATCATGATCGCCCCGACCTCGCCAATCCCCCGGCCAAAACCAGCCAGTGCAGCGGTCAGCAGCGCGCGGCGGCAATCCCACAGCAGGGTGCGGATTTTCTGCCCCTGCGTGACATTCATCGAAATCAGCAGATCATGGTATTCCTGCCAAAGGTCGCGGATCGACTGATGCGCGATCGACGCAATCAGCGGTACAATGATGATAACCTGTGCGATGATCATCGCCGTCGGCGTGAACAGCAGCCCCAGCACACCCAGCGGGCCGGACCGTGACAGGAACACATAGACGATCAACCCCACCACCACCGGCGGCAGGCCCATCAGCGCATTTAGAACCGCCACGACGAAACGCCGCGCGCGAAACCGTTTCACCGCCATGAACGCCGCCAGCGGCAGCGCGATCAGACACCCCACCACCAGCGCGCTGAGCGTAACGCGCAAGGACCGCATGGCGATCTCGACCAACTCAGGATCAAGCGTAACCACAAGCCAAAACGCCTGTGTGATCCCGCTCCATATATCGACCATGTGGTGATGGCCCTCCGCCGCCCCTGTGGCGCAACCTTGTCAGGTCGTTTCACCCGATGCCAGCCCCGCACCGCAGGAAAATCGCCCGCAGGTCAGACTGTCCGCTGGTTCGCACCCAGATGCCCGCCACGCGGACAGATTGTCCCTAGGTTTGCCGCCCCCCATGCGCGTATCGCACCAGCCGCCCCGCCAGTCGCCCGACGGCAAGGTGCAGCAGCACCGTCATCACCGCCAATACGATCAGGCTGGCGAACATCAGGTCGATCTTGGCCCGTCCATTGGCCAGCAACATAAGATAGCCAAGCCCGCGTGACGCCCCGACCCATTCACCGATCACCGCCCCAATCGGCGCATAGACAGCGGCGAGTTTCAGCCCCGATCCAAGGCTGGGCAACGCGTGGGGGATTTGGATGTGCCACATGAACCGCAGCCGGTCCCCCCTCATCGCCACCGACAGATCGCGATAGCCCGGGTCAAGCCGCGTCAGCCCGTCGTGAAACGCCGAGGTGACGGGGAAATAGATGATCAGCACCGCCATCACGATTTTGGACCCCATGCCATAGCCGAACCACAGCGTCAGCATCGGGGCCAGCGCAAAAACCGGCACCGCTTGGGTGAATACCAGAATGGGCAGCATCAACCGCTCGGCGGTTTTCGACAGGGCCAGTTGAATCGCAGTGACCGCGCCCAGAACCGTGCCAAGGATCAGGCCCAAAATCACCTCGACCGCCGTGACCCAAGCGTTTTCGGCAATGACGGCACGGCTGTGATAGGCGGCCTTTGCCACGCGCCACGGCGAGGGCAGGATGAAAGGCGGCGCGCCCGTCAGTATCACAATGCTTTGCCAAAGCGTCAGCCCCAGCGCCACCGCCACCAATATATCACGCCCCCTCATGCCGCCATCCCGCGCAGATGTGTCAGCAGACGCGCCTGACAGTCGAGGGTGGCAGGGTCGTTGATGGCGCGCAGCGCCGGCGTGGCGGGGGCGGGCCAGAGGCGCGTTTCGTTTGCTGTCATGACGATGATCTGATGCGCCAGCCGACTGGCTTCGGCCGGGTCATGGGTAACCAGCAGCACCGTGCGATCGTGCAATACCTCGGCGGCCAGTTCCTGCATATCAGCGCGGGTGCCCGCGTCCAGCGCCGAAAACGGCTCGTCCAGCAGCACCACGGGCCGGTCCTCGAACAATGTCCGGGCCAGGGCGGCACGTTGGCGCATCCCGCCCGACAGCATATTGGGCGTCTTGCGCATATGATCGGCCAGTCCCACGCGCAAAAGCAGCCGTTCGGCGCGCGGCCAATCCGGGGCCTCGCCCCGCAGGCGCGCCCCAATACAGACATTTTCCAGCACCGACAGCCAGGGCAGTAGCAAATCAGACTGCGCCATATAGCTCATCCGAGCGGCCAGTGGCTGGCCGTCGGTGGCGACGATGCTGCCGTCGAACCGCCCCCCGGTTTGCAAATCAAGGATCAGTCGCAGGATCGTCGATTTGCCGACACCGGACCGCCCCAGCAGACAGGTCCATTGCCCGGCAGGCAGGTCGATGTCGGCCTGAAACAGCGGCTCTAACCCTAGCCAAAACTGCCCTTCCAGCGTGATACCCGGTGGCGCAACCTGCGTCATGACGGACCCAGACCCATCTGCCAAAATCCAACCTCAAGCGCCGTCGCCTTGGTAAAGCGGTCCTGCACCGCCTGTGCACGCGGCGCGGTTTCAATATCCCCAATCCGCCGCGCCACCGCACCGTCAATCATGGCGCCGACATCGCGGCACACAGCCTGATAATCAGGATGCGCATAGGTGTCGATCCAGGCCGTATAGGGCGTATCTTCGACCCTTTCCTGCGCCAGACGCAGCCCAATCTCGCCGTATCCCATGACGCAAGGGGCTAGTGCCGCCATCAAGTCAATGAAATCCCCCTGCAGGCCTGCGTCGATGACATAGCGCGTGTAGGCAAGGTTCTCGATCTCTTCGGCAGCGCCGTGCAGAGTGGCCTCGTCGATACCTTCCTCGGCGCAGATGCTGACATGCAGAGACATCTCGTGATTGACCAACGCGTCAACCGTGCCGGCACAGATGCGCATTTCCTCATGCGTCTCGGCCTTGATCACGCCAAGCGCCCAGGCGCGGGCGAAATGCACCAGAAACACGTAATCCTGCGCCAGATATTTCAGAAACGACCGACGTGGCAGCGTGCCATCGCGCAGCCCTTCGACAAAGCCGTGGTGGGTGTAATCCTGCCACGTCGGCCCAGCCCCCCCGCGCCAAAGCGCGAAGGTTCTGCCATAGTCCGGCGCGCTCATGGCGCGGTCACGTCGATGGCGATGGTTGCCACCGGGTTTTGCTGTGGGATCAGCCCGGCGTCGGCCAGAAACGCCTCAAACGCGGCATAGCGGCCCACGTCCATCGCAGTGGGGCGCAAGGCAAACCGTGGCACAGTATCGACCCAGGCGCGCGCGTTCAGCTCGTCTTGCAACTCTGCCGACGTGCTCGCAAAAATCTCCCAGCTTTCCTGCGGATGGTTGACGATGTATTGCACCGCCTTTTCAGTCGCCGCCAGAAAGCGCGCGATCTTGGCCTTGTCCATCGTATCGGGGTTGGCGACATAGATCAGTTCGTCGTAGGGCGGCAGACCCTGTTCCTCGACATAAAAACACGTGCCATCGACGCCTTCGATTTCCATCTGGTTCAGTTCAAAGTTCCGGTAGGCACCAATCACCGCGTCCACCTGTTTTGACATCAGCGACGGTGACAGCGACCAGTTCACATTAACCAGCTCGACATCGTCGATCGACAGCCCGTTGTGGCGCAAGATCGACCCTAACACGGCCTCTTCCACACCGCTGACGGAATAGCCCACCTTCTTGCCCGCCAGATCAGCGGGCGATTTGATCGGGCCATCGGCCAGCACCAACAGACAGTTGAGCGGCGTGGCGACCAAGGTGCCGACACGTTGCAACGGCAGCCCTTCATGGATCATCAGATGCAATTGCGGCTGATAGGATATTGCCAGATCGGCCTTGCCTGCCGCGACCATCTTTGGCGGGTCCGCCGGGTCGGCAGGGGCGATCACAGTGACCTCCAGATCCTGCTCGGCGAAATAGCCCTTTTCCTGCGCCACAATGATGGGCCCATGATCTGGGTTTACGAACCAATCCAGCAACAGTGTCATGTCCTCTGCCATTACGGGCGCAGCGGCCAGGCTGAGTGCGGCAGTCAGGGTCGTCAGTTTCATGTGTCGGGCCTTTCATTTGAGGATGTATCGCCAAGGGCGATGAGGGAGATATCTCCGGCCCAGTAGGACCGCAGGTGGGTTGCCGCCTGCCAGGCACGCAGGCCGGACCGACAGGCGAAAACCGCGCGTTGTCCGGGGCCGGGCTGGTATTGGCTTGCCTTGAACGCGGCGACGGGGATGCGTCGTGCTACCGCGTGAACGGGGATTGGTGCCTCGACCACATCGCGCAGTTCGACGACGAAATCTGACGCAACGATGTCGGTTGGTATGATGAAGCCAAGGGCGTCGTCGGGTTCCGCCGCGCCATCAAACCGAAACCCCCCGGTGCAGTAGTTCTGCAAGTCAAAGCTGATCAATTGGCCCAGCGGCGATGGCGTCTGCCCGATCAAATGGTTCAGCGCCATCTGTGCCTGCGCCGCGCCGATCATCCCTACAACGGGGCCCATCACGCCTGCCGTGGCGCAGGTGGCCGCGCGCTCTGGCAAGTCGGGAAACACGGCGCGCAGCGAGGGTGCGGTGCCGCAAAAGCCGCCGACATACCCCGCAAACCCCAATGCTGACGCGCTGATCAGCGGGACCCCTGCTGCGCGGCAGTGGTCAGACAGGATATAGCTGGCGGCGAAACTGTCGGCACAATCCAGCACCACCGTGGATGCGGCGACCAGGGCGGCGGCGTTTGCCGGGGTCAACGGCTGCGGCAGCGTGTCAATCCGGCACTGGCTGTTCAGGCGGCGCAAATGTGCGGCGGCGGCGCTGGCCTTGGGTTGACCAACGTCCTCTTCGTCAAACAGCGTTTGCCGGTGCAGGTTGGACAGCGATACGACATCGCCATCGACAAGCGTTATCCGCCCCACACCTGCCCCTACCAGATAGGACAACACCGGCGCACCCAGACCGCCAGCGCCCACCACAAGAGCATGTGCACCCGTGATGGCGGCCTGCCCCGCGGCACCCACTTCGGGCAGAATCATCTGGCGTGCATATCTGGTCATCGCGTTGCCGCCAGCCATTCGCGCACGCGGGCTTCGGGGCTGTCGTGCAGGGTGATATCTGTCACCGCCGCGACGATATCTGCCCCCGCCGCAAAGGCTCCCGGCGCGCGGTCCACCCGCATTCCGCCGATCGCAACCAACGGCATATCACCGATCAACCCGCGCCACGTGCTCAGCCGATCGACCCCTTGTTCATGCCACTTCATCTTTTTCAGGATGGTGGGATAAATCGGCCCCAGTGCGATGTATTCCGGGTACATGTCCAGCGCGCGCGCCAGTTCGGCCTTGTCATGGGTGCTGATCCCCAGCCGCAGCCCCGCCTGCCGGATTGCTACGATATCGGCGTCTTGCAAATCTTCCTGGCCCAGATGAATGAAATCACACCCCACCTCGATGGCGATGCGCCAGTGATCGTTGATCACCAAGGTACAACCGTGGTCAGCACAGACCGACTTGGCGCGCCGCACATGCGCGCGCAGGGTATCGGTGGATGCGTCTTTCATCCGCAATTGCACCAGCTTCACGCCCAGAGGCACCAATCGCTCCAGCCAATCAGCGCTGTCAAAAATGGGATAGAACCGATCCAGCTTCATGACAAAAACGCCTTTCCGATCACGGGGGTCGACGGGGCGGCCATGTCGCGCGGCTCCATCGGGTCGGCTTGGGCGGCCAGTTGCCCGGCGCGCACGGCGATGGCAAAGGCCTCGGCCATCGCGGCGGGATCGCCCGCGCGGGCCACCGCCGTGTTCAGCAGCACCGCGTCAAACCCCAGTTCCATCGCCTGCGCCGCCTGCGACGGCAGACCCAGACCCGCATCAATCACCAGCGGCACGTCCGGGAAATGCGCCCGCATGGCCCGCAGGCCATAGAGATTGTTCAACCCCATGCCCGACCCGATCGGCGCGCCCCAAGGCATCAGCACCTCGCACCCGGCCTGTAACAATCGGTCTGCGACCACCAAATCCTCGGTGGTATAGGGAAAGACCTGAAAACCGTCCTGCGTCAGGATGCGCGCCGCCTCGGCCAGCCCGAACACATCGGGTTGCAGCGTGTCCTCTTCGCCGATCACCTCCAGCTTGATCCAGTTGGTATCAAAGACCTCGCGCGCCATATGGGCCGTCGTCACGGCTTCTTTGACGCTGTGACAGCCTGCGGTATTGGGCAGCAGATGCACGCCCAAGCCCTTGATCAACTGCCAGAAATCCTGCCCGGCACGGTCGCGCCCGCTTTCCCGGCGTAACGATACCGTGGCGACACTGGCAGCGCTCCGGCGAAAGGCGTCGGCCAGAATTGCAGGGGATGGATATTGCGCCGTGCCCAGCATCAGGCCGTTGGTCAGGGCCACACCGTAAAAATCTCGCATGGTTCAGCCCCCCTGCATCGGGGCCAG
Source organism: Sulfitobacter sp. KMM 9851 (assembly GCF_057178245.1). NCBI lineage: Bacteria > Pseudomonadati > Pseudomonadota > Alphaproteobacteria > Rhodobacterales > Roseobacteraceae > Sulfitobacter > Sulfitobacter sp. KMM 9851. The sequence continues at coordinate 15,289 of NZ_JBXUCW010000003.1, read as the reverse complement.
CACTTCGACCCGGTCCCCCTCGGCGAGGGCATGATCCGCCCGCGCCGCTCCGGGCACGAATGTGCCGTTCACCGCTGTGGCGACCTTGGCGCTGCCAAAGCCTTGGGCCGCCAGCAGGTCGGCCAGCGTCCCTGTCTCGGCGTCGATCACCGCGCCATTAAGCTGCAATTTCATCCATCGCCTCCGGTATTTTGTTGTCAAAGATCACGTCGGCCACCATGCGCGCCAGCGCCGGGGCCAGCAGGAAACCGTGCCGGTACAACCCATTGGCCCGGATCAGATTGCCCCGGCGCCGGATGCGCGGCAGGTTGTCGGCAAAGGCTGGGCGGCTGTCGACACCAATTTCCAGCACCTCGGCCTCGCCAAAGGCGGGGTTCAGCGCATAGGCCGCGCTGAGCAGTTCCAGCAGGGCGCGCGCCGTCACATGGCCACCTGCCCTGCCTTCCACCATGGTCGCACCCAGCATGAAAACCCCATCGCCGCGCGGCACGATATAAAGCGGCACACGCGGGTGCAGCAGCCGCACGGGCCTGCGCAGATCGACATCGGGGCAGGACAGCACCAGCATTTCGCCTTTAACGCCGCGCAGGTCAGCGATCTGGTTGCGCGCCTGAAACCCCCGGCAGTCTATGGTCAGACTATGGCGCGCAACCTCTTGCGGGTCTGCCTCGGCCACCTCGAACGCCGCGCCATCGGCCACCAGCCCCGCGCGCAATTGATCCAGCGCGTCACGCGGTGCCAGATGCGCCTCGGCGGCAAAAAACAGCCCTTTGTCAAACCGCCCTGCCAAATCCGGCTCTAGGGCTGCGATGCCATCTGCATCCACGTCGGCAAAGCCGGTTGTGCGGCGGGCAAAGCGGCGCAGCTCGGCCTTGTCGCGGCTGGGCGAGACGACAAGCGTGCCGCAGCGCTGCACCGCGCGCGTCTGCGTCGCCCAGAAATCGGCGGCCTCCTGCCCCAGTCTCACAACAGGTTCCTCGGCGGTTTCACCTTCGCAAAACGGGGCAAGCATACCTCCCGCCCACCATGAACAGGCCTGCGGACCGGGGGTGGCATGGCGGTCGATCACCGTTACCACCGCCCCGCGATCCATTAAGGTCCGCGCGACGCAAAGCCCGGCCACACCGGCCCCTATAATCGTAACATCGACCATCACCAGCACCCGTGAAAATGATGCACCGGCCCATGCCCCGCACCGATGTGCAACGTATCGGCGGCGGCAATCGCACCCTGTAGATAGCTGTGTGCCGCCCGCACCGCGCCCGGCATATCCGCCCCCTTGGCCAGCTCTGCGGCGATGGTGGCGGAATAGGTGCAGCCGGTGCCGTGGGTGTTGCGGGTCCGGAGGCGGGGTGCGGTCAGCGTCGTGACCGCGCCGCTGGCGTCGATCAGGTAGTCAACGCAGGTGTCACCCGTCGCGTGACCCCCTTTCATCAAAACGGCCCGCGGCCCCAGCGCCAACAACTGGCGCCCCTGAGCGATGACATCTTCGGGGGACACAGCCTGCGCCGTACCCAGCAGACATGCTGCTTCGGGCAGGTTTGGGGTCAGCAAGGTTGCACATGGCAAAATCCGGCGCAGCAGTGCCTCGGTGGCGCTTGCGTGCAGCAAGGCGTCGCCGGATTTGGCAATCATCACCGGGTCCACGACAACCGGGACAGAACAATCCGCCAGCCGCTCTGCCACAGCGTCGATGATCGACGCTGAAAACAGCATTCCCAGCTTGATCGCGGTAACGGGAATATCCGACAACACCGCGTCAATCTGTGCCACCACCACGGCGGCGGGCAGTTCATGTACATGTGTCACGGTACTGGTGTTCTGCGCGGTCACAGCAGTGATCACGCTCGCGGCATAGACGCCATTGGCCGACATCGCCTTGATATCGGCCTGCACGCCGGCCCCGCCGCCACTGTCGGAACCTGCAATCGTCAGGGCAATCGGGGTCGTGTTGGCCACTGGCACATCTCCATCGTTTTTGGGATATGCCAATGTACGAAACAGCCAGCGCCAGCGATGCGCATGGTACCCGTTCCCTACGCCGGCATGACCCGGATCAGGTTCGACGGGTCGGTGCTGGCACCTCTCAGCCCTGGTGGGCTCCCCGACGGATAATATATCTGCCGCCCGGCCGCATCAGATGCAGGTGGACGATCTGCGCGCACGTTAGTTCGGATTTTTGAGGATCACAACAGGCGAATTACGCAGCGTCAGGCGGCACGTTGCCACGGCCCGAAACGACACCAGCCGCCCCCGCGTTTGCTGGGGCGGCTGGTGGAATTTTGGCAACGAAGGATCAGGCTGCGCGCGGCAGTTGCTTGGCGTCACTTTCGATAAAGGCCCCATGCAGTGCCTTGATCACCGGCTTCAGCGCCTCGCGCTCTACAATGAATTGCACATCGACATTACGCGGACCCTGACTGGCCCCGATGGCGGTACACCCGGCCTCGGCGATGGCCAGCAGACCATTCGACAACACCGACAACCCGTTCAGATCACGCCCGATCACCGCAGCCATTGACACCGTGCGGGTGGTAATCTCGGCGGCGGGAAACACATCCGCCAGATCCTTTTCCACCCGCCGCATGGTTTTCAGCGACGTGTCGAGATAATGCGTGATCGTATTCGCATTCGATACCTTAGACACGATGCGCACGGCGTGGCGTTTGAGGATATCCAAGATCGTGCTGTCATAGCCTTTGACGCCGACCATATCCTGCTCGAACACCTCCAGCGTCACAATATCGAGGCCGGTCACAATCTCGACCGCAGGCGATTTCGCGCGTTCATCGTCGATCAACGTGCCGGGGTCGTCGGGTTCAAATGCGTTGGTCACGCGCAGCGGCACATCGGCTTGGCGCAGGGTCTTTGCCGCTTTGGGGTGGATCGCCTCCATTCCCATGTTCGACAGCTGATCCGCCACGTCATAGTTGGTGCGACCGATCTTTTTGACCGCATCCGCGCCAACCAGCTTGGGGTCGCAGGACGACAGGTGGAATTCTTTGTGAATCAACGCCTCGCGCGCGCCGGTCAGCGCGGCAAGCCGCGAAAACGTCACCTCGGAATAGCCGCGATCATATTCACGCATCAACCCTTCGGTGCATTGCGCATAGCCGGTGACGATGGGCATTTCGATTTGCGGATCAATGCCGTGCATGGCGGTCGTGATGCGCGTATCCAGCGTCACGTCGCCTTCGTCGCGCCAACCGGACAGATCGACAAACCGCGCGTTCACACCGGCACGTTGCAGCAGCATCGTGGTAACAAACGCGGAATGTGCCTCGCCCAGACCGGACAGCAGTTCGCGGATTTGCAACATGTGTTCGGACAGCCGGAAATGGCCGTAGGCACAGAGCCGTTGCAGATCAATCAAACAGTTGCGCGCCCCGTGCGTGCGGTCGGCGACAAAGGCGTCGGCCTGTTCAATGTCGCCCGGATGCTCCAGCACCTCGCGGTGAACCTTTTGCATCTCGCTGGCGACATTGGTCAGCGCATCGTGCCACCCATGCCCAGTGTCGGCATTGGCAAACAGCGCGTAAACACCCGGCGTCCCGGTTTTCTTATGCTCCAGCAGCAGGTCTGTGATGCCGCCAAAGGCGGACACCACAAACATACGACCATAAAGCTCCTTGCCCTTGCGCCCCCCGATAAACAACGTGTCGCGCAGTTGGTTGACGCGGGACATGGAGGTTCCGCCGATTTTCTCAACAGTGTGGGGTAGCTGGGTCATGACGATGGGGCGGCCTCCTCTGCCGGGGCATAAGACCCATCCTCGCGGTGGACCTCGGTGCCGGTCACGGGCGGGTTGAAACAGCACGCCATGTGCAGCTCTTCCTCGGCGCGCAGGATGTGTTTGTCGTTCAGGTTCAAGGCATACATCACACCGGGGGTGATCTGATGTGTCTCACCGGTGGCGATATCGGTGATCGACCCCTTGCCTTTCATGCAATACACGCTCTCAAAGTGGTGCTTGTAGTGGAACGTATGCTCCGACCCGGCCTCAAGCACCGTGATGTGAAACGAAAAGCCCATGCCATCATCGGCCAGCAACATCCGCGTCGATGTCCACTGCGCGTCGGCTACATGACGATCAGTGCCGTTCAATTTGTTGAAATCACGTACAATCATTGTCTATCACTCCGCTGCCATTTTGGTGTTTGCGACAACATCCTGTGTTGCCTTGATCAGGATATCAAACCCTTCGCGCATGATCTGCGATGATGTCGTCAGCGGGGCGAGGAATTTGACAACCTCGTCCTGCGCCCCGGAGGTTTCAATCACCAGACCCAGCTCATACGCCCGCGCACAGATGGCACCTGCCAGATCGCCTGACCCAACATCGACCCCCTGCATCATGCCGCGCCCCTTGAGGCTGGCACCGGGGATGCAATCGGCCACTTCCTGCAAGGCGGTGGTCAGGATCACGGATTTTCCGGCGATCTCTTTTTCAAAGCCATCATCGGCCCAAAACTTCTCAATCGCGACCCGTGCTGTGACAAAGGCATGGGTGTTACCCCGGAAGGTGCCGTTGTGCTCGGCTGGTTTCCAGACGTCATGATCGGGCCGGATCAGCAGTGCCGCAAAGGGCAGACCAAAGCCGGACAGCGATTTCGCCTGTGTGATCATATCAGGCTTGATCCCCGACGCTTCGAAAGAAAAGAAACTGCCCGACCGGCCACAGCCGGCCTGAATGTCGTCGATGATCAGCAGCGCGCCATGTTTGCGGGCGATCTTTTCAATCCCCTGCATCCAGGCATCCGACGCGGCATTCAGCCCGCCTTCGCCTTGGATCGGCTCGAAAATGAACGCCGCCGGGGCATCCACGCCGGACGATGAGTTCGACAGCATCGTGTCGATCAACGCCAGCGTGTCGACGTCTTTGCCCAGTGACCCCTCGAACGGCATATGCGTGACATCGCCCAGCATACCGCCGCCGGCACCGCCGCGTTTACCCGCGTTACCCGTCAGCGCCAGCGCGCCCATGGTCATGCCGTGAAACCCGTTGGTGAACGAAATGACGTTGCGCCGCCCAGTGACCTTGCGCGCCAGCTTGATCGCGGCCTCAACCGCGTTGGTGCCGGTCGGGCCGGTCATCATGATCTTGTACTCCATGCCGCGCGGGACAAGGATGTGATCTTCATAGGCCTTCAGAAACGCGGCTTTGGCATCGCTGTGAAAATCCAGCCCATGCGCGATGCCGTCGCCCGCGATATGGTCGATCAGCGCCGATTTCATGTCGGGGTCGTTGTGGCCATAGTTCAGCGATGAACAGCCAGCCAGAAAATCAATATAGCGATTGCCGCTTTCATCAAACAATTCAGACCCGCGGGCCTTGGTGAACACATTGTCCATTCCGCGGCAATACGAACGTGCCTCGCTCTCGCGGCGGGTGAAAATCGTGGTGTCTTGTGCCATATCTTTGGGCATGGGGTATCCTTTCCCGTTAGGTAGGTTGGGGATTTATCGATGTGTCAGATTTCAGGCAGCGCGTTTGAGCGCGGCAGGATCGGGCAGGCTGATCGTCACCAGATGCTCGGTGGCCTGGGTGCCGCCAAAATGCGTGTCGCGGCGGAAATGCGGGGCATCGTCCAGCGTGCCGCCGATCTGGCGGGCAAAACTGCGAAACAGCCCCCAGGACGCGTCATTGTCCTTAGTGATCGTTGTCTTCAACTCTTTCGCCGCCTCAGTTTCATCGCGGTTGATCAGGTCATTCAGCATCTTCTTGCCCAGACCCATCCCGCGCGCCTTGGGGCTGACCGCGACCTGCCAGACGAAAAACGCATCTTCGTTCGGGATCATGTGGCCAGAAATCCATCCCAGGATTTCGCCATCCACCTCGGCGATCACGCAGGTGTCGCGGAAATGGTCGGCCTGGATCACATTGGCGTAGATCGAATTTTCATCCAGCGGCTTGCAGGCACGGACCAGTTCCCAAATGGCGGCGCCATCGCTGGCGTCGGGCTTGCGCAGCTTGGCTGCGCTGTCTTGGGGTGTGTCTGTCTTGTGCTGCATCTTTCGTGCCCTCGCTGATTGGTTTGATAGTCTAAGTAGTGCGGCACGGACAATACTTCAACAACTAAAGCAAAATACCCCAAATGCCGCTATGATCGCGTATTATTGCCATGATATTCTATCTTTTTACTTCGCAAATCTAATAATACCAGTTGCAAAAATACGACGAAATCCATCGCCGGGCTGATCTTTTAGGATTTGAAGGGGTTGGTTTCTTTGTGCAATGATGGGCCATGACGCAGAACCCACATAACCGGATGGATGAAAGCCTGATCGCTTTGCGACGCATCCTGCGCGCGACCGAACTTTATGGCCGCGATCTTGCTCAGGCTGCGGGTGTGACACCCGCCCAACTGCGCGTCTTGCAGATCGTCGAGGAAAAGACCGACCCGACGCCAAAGGCGCTGGCCACCCAGATGGGCGTCAGTCAGGCCACCGTCACATCGCTGGTCGACAAACTGGTGGCGCACGGCATGGCCCTGCGCCGCGCCTCCGAATTGGACCGCCGCCAAAGCAATATCGTCATGACAGACAAAGGCCGCCGCACCCTGGAAGACGCGCCAGATGCATTGCAGCAACGCTATGTGCGCAAATTTGTCGAACTGGCCGACTGGGAGCAGGCACAGCTTGTTGCCTCGCTGGAACGCGTGGCAGATATGCTTGATGCAAAGGGGCTTGATGCCGCGCCCGTATTGGCCACCGGCGCGCTGCGATCGGTCAGAAAACCGGGGCCGCCTCAGGCATAAGTGCGCTCTGACAACGGCACACTGTCGATCTCGGCGTGCAGCATTTTCAGCAACGCCAGTTCTGCCCGGTTCATGCTGCGTTTGCCATTGGTCACCAGAAAGATATCCACCGCAGGCAGCCCCTTAAAGGGCGGCACCTGCCACAACTGGCCCAGCTGCACATCCTTTTGCGCCACATGCATCGGCAAGGCTCCGATCCCGATGTTGGATAATATCATCCGCCGCACCTCGGGCAGGTTCGATGAAATGCCACGTGGGTCGGGGCGCATCCGCAATTGGCGGCGCAACTGCCCCACCTCTGACAGCGGGCCGTCCATCTCGTCAGTATGAAACGACACCGCGCTTTCGTCTTTCAACTCGGCGATGTCGATATCGTGGCGCCCGAACAGCCGGTGCAGCGGCCCGCAGAACAGGCCGAAATATTCACGGTAGATCACCCGCGCCTCCAGCCCCTCCAGCTCCTCCAGCTCCTCGTTCAGCAGGCAGATGCCCAGCGTGCTGCGGTTCTGTTCCAGATGGGTGATGACGTCGGCGCTGTCCATCGTCGAGATGGCATAGGTGACATCAGGATACAGCGCATTGAACCGCTCCAGCACACCGTCGAAATGCCGCGACACCACATGGCTTGCGACCGCGATGCTGATCTGCCCGGTCACCCGGTCCTCCAGCCCGCTCATCAGGTCGGGCATCTGGGCCACCGCGCCAAAAATCGAACAGGTCTCGGCATATAGCACCTTGCCCACCGGCGTGACGCTAAAGTGTTTTGGCGAACGGTTGATCAGTTTGTGGCCGGTGATGTCCTCCAACCGCTTCAGCGCGGCGCTGATCGTCGGCTGCTTCAACCCCAGGAAATGCGCGGCGGGCGTGATTCCCCCTTCGTCCACCACCACCATGAAGGTGCGCAATAGATTCCAGTCCAAGTGCCAGGGAAACCTTTGCTGGTATGGCTTTAACATAGATCACATCAATTATAGAGATTTAGATTATCTATTTGCCCTATGACCAGCCAAGTTGCAACCTAACGCTGAGCAGGCTCACGGACCCGCTGCCGATTTGGCGGGCCCCAAAACGAACGCCTGACGTAAAGTGGGAGTTACCAACATGACTAAATCAATGAACATCTTGCGGCGCAGCTTCTTGGCCAGTTCAATCGCCCTTATGGGTGTCGGCTTTGCCCCTGTGGCCGCCGGCGCCGATGAATTGGCCGACATCAAGGAACGCGGCGTCCTGAAAATCGCGATGAGCGGCCAATACCCGCCATTCAACTTTGTAAACCAGGAAAACAAGGTCGTGGGCTTTGACCCCGCTATCGGCACCGAAATCGCCAAGCGGATGGGCCTGGAGGTTGAAATCGTCACCACCGCCTGGGACGGAATCATCGGCGGCCTGCTGGCCAACAAATACGACGCCGTTGTCGGCTCCATGTCGATCACCGAAGAGCGTGACAAGGTGATTGATTTTGTCGGCCCCTATTACCGCACCAAGCGCGCGATCTTTACCAAATCCGGGTCCGAGATCACCGATGTCGCACAGCTTGATGACGTCAAGGTCGGTGTGACCTTGGGCGAAACCCACGAGGAATGGGCCCGCGAACAGGGCTATGACATCAACACCTACAAGGGTCTGCCCGAACTGCTGCTGGAACTGACCAATGGCCGTGTCGATGCCATCGTGAACGATTCCATCCCTGTCATGCTGGCAATGAAGGCCGGTCAATATGATCTGGCCGTGATCGACGATCCATCGGCCGAACCTGTCGGCGCCGGTATCGCCATCCGCGAAGGCAACCCCGATCTTGCCGCCGCCATGCAGGCCGCGCTGGACGAAATGATGGCAGACGGCACCTATCTGGCCATCGCAGAGGAATGGGTCGGCGGCGACATCCGCTAATCGCCCTGTCGCCAGCCGGACCTGGGTTCGGCTGGCTTCCTCATGCCAAGGATTGCACCTGTGACAACAACCTACGGGCATCTGACCTGGGAAGACGTGCGCGACGCTGACAAGGACCGCGTGGTCATTCTCAATGTCTCCGCCACCGAAGACCACGGCCCGCACATGCCGCTGGACACCGATACGGTGCTGGGCATGGCCGTGGCCAATGGCGTGGCCATGGCCGCACCCGACGACGTGTTCATCATGCCGCCCGTGCCCTACGGGTTCAACGAACACCACAAGGATTTTCCCGGCGTCATCTGGATACAGCCGGAAACCCTGATCGCCTTTGTCACCGACATTACCAAGTCGTTGGCACACCACGGGTTTCGCCGCATCCTGCTGCTAAACAGCCACGGCTCGAACCACCCGGTGCTTGATCTCGCCGCGCGCAAGACGGTGATTGAGACCGGCATCATCTGTGTGTCGGCCTCTTACTGGAACCTGTGTTCATCGCGCATCAACGAGATCCGCAAATCCGACATCGGCGGCATCGCCCACGCGGGCGAATTTGAGGCGGCGATGTACATGCACCTGCACCCCGACCGCGTGCATCTGGAAAAATCCACCACGCAGAACATTCACGACCCGAACAGCAAGTTCTTCAACCTTGATCTTGCAGGCGGCGGGGGCGGTGCCATGCTGATGCGCTGGTGGTCCGAAGTGTCGCCTGACGGCACAATGGGCGACCCGACTGTGGCCACCCCGGAAACCGGCAAGCGGTTTTTGGATGCCGCGATCGAGGAAACCACCGCCCTTGTCCACGAAATCCGCGCCCTGCCCATTGGCACGCGCCAAGATCACCACTGAAAGGCCGCCGATTTGGACACCGAGCTGATCCTGCGCGTCTACCCCTATTTCCTCGAGGCCGCCTGGGTCACCATCCAGCTTTCCGTCCTCACGGCCCTGCTGGGCCTGAGCTGCGGTGCCTTGGGGGCGGCGGCGCGCATGTCGCGCATGGCCGTTTTCCGCTGGATCGGCGCGGTCTATGTCAGCCTCTGGCGCGGCACACCTGCGCTGATCCAGATTTTCATCCTCTACTTCGGCGGGCCGCAGATCGGCATCCAGCTTGATAGTTTTGAGGCCGGCACCATCGCGCTTGGTGTCAACATCGGCGCCTATATGACGGAAACGATCCGCGGCGCCATCCTGTCGGTGGACAAGGGCCAGACCGAAGCCGCCCGCACCTTGGGGATGAGCCGCTGGGAAACCATGCGCAAGGTTATCCTGCCGCAGGCAGCGCGCATGATGATCCGCCCCCTTGGCGTCAATATCAATGCGCTGATCAAGGGCACGGCACTGGTCGCCCCCATCTCGGTGGTCGAACTGACCTACACCGCGCAGCGCTTTATCGGATCGACCTACAAACCCTTCGAGATGTTTCTGGTCGCGGGGCTTCTCTACATGGTGATTATCTATGTTGTGGGCCACGGCATCAATTGGCTCGACCGCCGGGCGCGGATCACATGAGCGGCGCGCAGATCATAAAGGGAGGCACCCATGGGTCTTGATTTCACCGTGGTCCCCGGCTACTTCGGCATCCTTTTGATGGGGATGGGCTGGACGATTGCCATCACCATCTGCGCCGGTTTGCTCAGCTTTTTCGGCGGTATCGTCTTTGCCGTGATCGCGCTTTATGGCCATTGGTCACTGCGCCTGCCAGTGCGCGGTTTTGCCTTTTTGTTCATGGGCACACCGCTGCTGCTGCAACTTTTCCTGATCTACTTTGGCCTGATCCAGATCGGCATTGATCTGCCCGCCTTTATCGCCGGCGTGATTGGGCTGGGCCTGCACTTTGCCGTCTATAATTCTGAGCTGATCCAGGCCTCGATCCTCGCCGTGGACAAGGGACAATACGAGGGCGCGCGCACCCTGGGCCTGTCGCGCGGCCAGACCCTGCGCCGCATCGTGATCCCCCAAGCGGTGCGGGCCGTGATCCCGCCGATGGGCAACAACATGATCGCACTGCTAAAGGATTCCGCGCTGGTGTCGGTGATCGGGGTGATGGAACTGACCCTCGCCGCGCAACAGGCCATCAGCCGCACCTATCGCCCGTTTGAATTCTATCTCGCCGCCGCCTTTTGCTATTACATCATCAACCTCGCGCTCGAGGCGGGATTGCGCCGTCTGGAACGCCGCATCGCCGCATCGCGCTGAGCTGAGGAGCCCCCATGACTGACCAAGCCTTCGTAACCATCAAGAACGCCGCCAAAAGCTTTGGCAAACTTGAGGTGCTGCGCGACATCAACCTGACCGTCGAACGCGGCCAGATCGTCGCCATCATCGGCCCGTCGGGGTCGGGAAAATCGACCCTGCTGCGCGCGATCAACGAACTTGATCCGCTGACCTCGGGCGAAGTCTGGCTCGAAGGGGTGCGCATCAATGAAAAACTGCCCTATCGCCAGTATGAGGCACACGTAAACCAGGTCCGCCAAGACATCGGCATGGTGTTCCAGCACTTCAACCTGTTTCCGCATCTGACGGTGCGCGGCAACATCACGCTGGCCCCCAAGATGCTAAAAGGTCTGTCGGACGCCGACGCCAACGCACTGGCCGAGGAACAACTGGCCAAGGTTGGCCTGTCGGAAAAGATCGACGAATACCCCTCGCGCCTGTCGGGTGGCCAGAAACAGCGCGTCGCGATCGCCCGTGCGCTTGCCATGAAACCCAAGGTGATGCTGTTCGACGAGGCGACATCGGCGCTCGACCCCGAACTGGTCGAAGAGGTGAACCTGGTAATGAAGCAACTGGCCGAAGAGCATATGACCATGATCATCGTCACGCATGAGATGGATTTCGCCGCCTCGGTCTGCGACCGCGTATTGTTCATGGATCAGGGCGTCGTGGTCGAAGAAGGCCCACCTTCGGTGATCTTTCAGAACCCCGAACACGAACGCACCCGCAATTTCCTGCGCAAACACCTGAGCCGCTGACATGTCCAACCTGTTTTACCAGACCAAATCGCCCCGCCCCATGCTGGACCGGGCCGAAGGCATCTATATGTGGGACACATCCGGCAAACGGTACATCGACGGCTCGTCGGGGGCGATGGTCAGCAACATCGGCCATTCCAACCCCGCCGTTCTGGACGCGATGCGCGCGCAGATGGACAAATCGACCTTTGGCTACCGGTTGCACTTTCAGACCGAAGCGTCCGAACACCTCGCGGCGAAAACAGCCGCGCTTGCCCCTCCGGGCCTGAACAAGGTCTTTTTTGTTTCCGGCGGGTCAGAGGCCGTGGAAAGCGCGATCAAACTGGCGCGCCAATACGCGCTGACCCAAGGACAGGCGCAGCGCTACAAGGTGATTTCGCGCTTTCCCAGCTATCATGGCTGCACCTTGGGCGCGCTCGCCCTGACCGGCACCGCCACGATGACCGCCCCCTTTGACCCGATGATGCGCGCCATGCCGAAAATCCCGGCACCGCGCGCCTACCTCGATGGGCTGGACGCTGACGACCCCGCCACAGGCCGCCATTACGCCGACATGCTTGAGGCCAAGATACTGGAAGAAGGCCCCGGCACCGTGCTGGCCTTTATCGTGGAACCTGTCGGCGGTGCCTCCACCGGCGCGCTGGTGCCGCCTGCGGGTTACATGCAACGCATCCGCGAGATTTGCACGCAATACGGCGTGCTGTTGATCCACGACGAGGTGATGACCGGCGGCGGGCGCACCGGGCGCTTTTTCGGGGCTGAGCATTGGGATACTGCCCCCGATCTCATCGCTCTGTCCAAGGGATTTGGCGGCGGCTATGTGCCGCTGGGGGCGATGGTGGCGCGGGATGATATCGTCGACGCCGTGATGGACGCGGGCGGGTTTATCCACGGCTTTACCTACGCCGGCAATCCGCTGGCCTGCGCCGCAGGCTGCGCCGTGCTTGACCAGATCGAACAGCACGACCTGACCGGAAACGCCGCGCGTATGGGGGCGGCCCTTGCCGACCGGCTGCGCGGGCTTATGCAACGCTATTCGCTGATCGGTGACGTGCGCGGCAAGGGGCTGCTCGCGGCGTTCGAGTTGATGGCCGACCGCACCACCAAAGCCCCCCTACCCGCCGATCTGAATGCCCATGCCCGGCTGGTCGACATTGCCTATGACAATGGGCTGATCATCTATTCCCGGCGCACGCGCGGCGGCACCTCGGGCGATCACTTTATGGTCTGCCCGCCGATGATCGTGACCGAACCCCAACTGGACGAGATGACCGACATCCTCGACCGGTCGCTTGCCACCTACATGGCCGAAATCCCCACCCTGTCGCGCGCAAGCTGAGGAAGCTTTATGTCCAAAATCATCATTACCTGCGCCGTCACCGGGTCCATCCATACGCCGTCGATGTCGCCGCATCTGCCGGTCACGGCGACCGAGATTACCGACAATGCCATTGACGCCGCCGAGGCAGGTGCCGCGATCCTGCACCTACACGCCCGCGACCCGGCCGATGGGCGCCCCTCGTCACAGACCGATCACTTCATGGCTTTCCTGCCACAGATCAAACAGCGCAGCGATGCGGTTCTGAACCTGACCACCGGCGGCAGCGCAACTATGACGCTTGAGGCCCGGCTCGCCGCGCCGAAACTGGCATCACCCGAAATGTGTTCGCTGAACATGGGCACGATGAATTTCGCCCTTTACCCCGCGGCAGAACGGATCACCGATTGGAAATACGCCTGGGAAAAACCCTTTCTCGAAGGCTCCGACGATCTGGTGTTCAAGAACACGCCGCGCGACATGGTGCATGTGCTGCATGAAATGGGCGACAAACGCGGCGCGCGGTTTGAGTTTGAATGTTACGACGTCAGCCATCTCTACATGCTGCGCCATTTTGTTGATCGCGGGTTGGTGCAGGCACCGCTGTTCATCCAGTTCGTCTTTGGCGTGCTGGGGGGCATCGGGCCGGACCCGGAAAATCTGACCCATATGAAACGGATGGCGGACAAGCTTTTTGGCGATGATTACACGTTTTCCGTGCTTGCAGCCGGACGTCACCAAATGCCGCTGATCACCATGTCCGCGATCCTGGGCGGCCACGTGCGCGTCGGGCTCGAAGACAGTCTGATGATCTCGCGCGGCACGCTGGCCCGCGACAACGCCGAACAGGTCGCCAAGATCCGCCGCATCGTCGAGGAACTGGGCCGTACCGTCGCCACCCCCGCCGAGGCGCGCGAAATGCTACACCTCAAGGGCGCGGACAGAACAGGAATTTGACCATGACAGACACCACCATCGCCCCCGTCACCGCAGATACCCTGCCGCTATTCGAACAGGGGTTGCGGGCATTGGCCGATCATCTGGGCGACCCCTACGACGCGGATACCCAAGGGCTGAAACGCGCCGTTACCGACCCCGACGCATGGTGCCTCGCCCTGCTGGCGCATGAGGGCGATCAACCTCTGGGCGCGCTGCTCGCCGCCCCGATGTTTTCCACCTCTCGCGGTGGCGCGGGGCTGTTTGTTTCCGATCTTTGGGTGGCCGAGGCCGCGCGGGGTCAGGGCTTAGGCCGCCGCCTGCTGGCCGAAGCCCTCCGCGCTACGCCGCATTGGGGTGCAGCACAGTTTATCCGCCTCGCGGTTTATAAATACAACGCGGCGGCCCACGCCGCCTATCTGCGCATGGGCTTTGCCGCGCAGGACAGCGAAACCGCCATGCTGCTTGGGGGGCCCGCCCTCGATCAGTTGAAAGGACAATGATGAAAGCGTTTTTCGACGACCGCCAATGGAAACACCAGCCGCGCCATTTCATGGCCAACGGCACCGTCCTGCCCAACCCGGAACAAGCCGAACGCATTGACCGCCTGCTGACAGGCGCACGCGCGGCGGGCTGCGACGTGGTAGCACCCAACGACGCAGGTGCAGGCCCCATCGCCGCAATCCATTCCCCCGAATACCTGACATTTCTCGAAACCATCCACCCCCGCTGGATGCGGATCGAAGGCGGCGGAGAAGAGGTGATCCCCAATATCCACCCCGCCAACCGCACCGACAGCTATCCCAAATCCGCCGTGGGCCAGGCCGGGTTTCACCAGGCCGACACCGCCTGCCCCATCGCCGCCGGAACGTGGGAGGCGGCCTATTGGTCCGCCCAGTCCGCCATCAGCGCCGCCGATGCCCTGGCCGCGGGCGACCGCGCGACATACGCGCTTTGCCGTCCGCCCGGGCACCATGCCTTTGGCGATCTGGCGGGTGGGTTTTGTTTTCTCAACAACGCGGGCATCGCGGCGGAACGGCTGCGCGCTCAAGGGCTGCGGCCTGCCATTCTGGACGTCGACGTACACCACGGCAACGGCACGCAGGGCATATTCTACCACCGCGATGACGTACTCACCGTGTCGCTGCACGCCGACCCCGAACGGTTCTATCCCTTCTTTTGGGGGCAAGCGCATGAACGCGGCGCGGGGGCCGGACTGGGGTACAACCTGAACCTGCCACTGCCACGAGGCACCGATGACGCCGACTATCTGACCGCGCTCGATGCCGCGCTACAACGGGTGACGTCCTTTGGCGCAGATGTCGTGGTTGTGGCCCTTGGCCTTGATGCCTTCAAAGGGGACCCGTTCAAAGGTTTCGCCGTCACGACCGGGGGCTTTGCCCGGATCGGCG
>NZ_JBXUCW010000002.1:0-139102 GCF_057178245.1 Sulfitobacter sp. KMM 9851 | reverse complement strand
CACTGGTGGGCTGTCGATCGAGGCGTTGACCCGCACGGTGCCATACGTCCGTTACCGCACTCAGGTTCCGCTGGCACGCCAGATCGACACCGAAATTGCCCGGCTTGGCGTATCCCCTCGGCAGGTTGTTTCCGTCAATACCATGCCTGCGGTGGTGGGCTGTGTTCAGGCGGGACTTGGGTTTGCAATCGTGCCGCAGGTCGCGTTGCAGGATATGGTTACCGCGTCGCTAGATTGGTTTCCGTTCGGGTCGCCGCCTATTCACCGCAGATTGGGCGTGGTGCAACGCGTAACATCACGACGCGAGGAGGTCTTGGTCGCGCTTGTGGCCGCGCTTACCTATCATGGCCGCCCGCGTGACAATCACGACTAGTGCCAACGTCAATTTATAAGAGGGGGATGCGGGTGGGATGGATTCACCATGTAACCCATAATGCTAGTTATGTAATAAGTGTCTGGTTCGCGTTTTTTAAGCTAGGCCTAACAATCAGTGTCTCTGGACCGCTGTGTTAGGCTGTCAGACTTTTGAAATAATGATCTGGGAATCCGCCAAATGGTTTTGTTTGATATTCTGATCTTGTAACATTCTTTGATATGCGGGTCGCGCCATTGCATGACCAACGAGGCGGTTCAGATGCGGAAATTGTTCACCGGGCTGCTCCATCTCGCGTGTCCAACGGATAAGCATCGCAAGATAGTAATCGCAGGCATAAAACCGGTCCCCACAGAGCAATGGGCCGTTGGTCGCCAGGTGGGCGTCGATCACTTGCCAGAGTTTGGCCAGTCGAACCTCGGATTCGTGGCGCAGCTTGTCTTGGATAACCTTCACAGTCGTATATTGATCGGGATGCCACCAGATCGTCATGGCCTCTTGTACCGTGTTGGTAAGATGGGTCATCCACTGCAGATATTGCCCTCGCGCCAGACAGCCGACATGTGGGCAAAGGTTGGTTTCCGGGTGCCGCTCGGCCAAAAACTGACATATTGCAGCGCTTTCATAAAGCACGTCGCCATTGCCATAAACCAACGCGGGCACTGTCGCGTTGGGGTTGATCTGCCGGTACTCGGCGCTTTTCAGATAGGCACCTTTGGCTTCGACGAGTTCAAAGTTGATGCCAATATCGTGCAAAATTGCATGGGGGGCCATGGCCGCACTGCCCGGATACCAATATAGTTTATAAGTCATATTTACCTTCGGATTTCAGGGATCGGTTCGAGGTATTGATGTGTTTGCCGGGGCGCCTTAACCGCCGGGAAATTCGGGTTTTCCGACTGCTGGGTCGCCTTTAGCGCTTGAGTGATTTCCCGTAGAAGGTTTCAAGGCGCCCTTGCAGCAATTCAAACAGGAAGCTGATAAACCAGTAGATGAGCGCGGCGGTGATAAGCATTTCAAAATGCTTGAATTCGGACCGTCCCAGCGTGCGGGCCAGATACATCAATTCCATCACACCCATCGCTGAAACCAGCGACGAATCCTTGAGCATTGCGATGAAGTTATTTCCGGTGGGCGGGATAATGATGCGGATGGCCTGGGGTAGGATGACCTTCAGCATGATCTGCCACGGCTTCATGCCAAGCGACAGCGCCGCTTCGGTCTGTGCCCTGGGAACGGATTGAATTCCAGATCGAAAAATCTCGGTCATATAGGCGCCGTAACAGAGCGATAGCGCAATAACGCCAGATGGAATGGCATCCAGAATAATGCCCAGTTGCGGCAGGCCTAGATAGATTAGATAAACCTGCAGTAGCAACGGCGTTCCACGAAAGAACGATACATAGAAGGTTGCGATGGCAAAGGCCGGGCCGTTTGTCGACAGGCGCATCAAGGCGCCCATGAGCGCGATAATACTGGCAATAACAATCGAGAGTCCCGACACGAGCAGAGTGTAGCCGACACCGGTGAAGATCAACAGCGGCAGTCGTTCGATGATAAAGCTGTAGGACAGATCGAATGAATAGAAGAACGCCAGTGCCGCCAGCAGTAGCTGACACCAGAAAACTGCGACCTGTCCGCGAAAAGGTAGATATAGAACAAGATGGACGTTGAGAGTGAGCATCATGGCAATGGCTGCGGCCGCGACTGGCCCGGCCACCTGCCAGTTTTCTGGATAGCTGAAGTTAACCAGTGCGCCGAATAGGACAGCAAATAGCAACACGCGCCTAAAAAGCGCGTGTTCCATTAATGCAAAGATCGCGACCATGGATTTTTCCACTTCGGATCAATCAGCCTTTGTGGAAACAAGGTCGACGCCAAACCACTTGATCGACAAAGACTTGAGCGTGCCGTCGGCGCGCATTTCTTCGATCACCTTGGCGACTTCGTGTGAAAGCTCCGGATCGCCCTTGGCAACAACCACGGCCAGAGGTTCGTAAAACACCGGGTCGCCAACAATGCGCAGCGGGTAGTTGTTTTTTGTTGCCTCAAGGATGTTTGGTACCGACGAAATGCCGGCATCAAGGCGCACGCCATCGCCCAGGCGCAAATCGTCCATGACGTTGGTATCGGTTTCGTACGTCCGGATTTCGCCCGCGTCGACAAGGAATTCAATCTCGGGGGAATAGGCTTTGTCGAGGGTCAGTGTTTTGTTCAGATAGCTTTCATAGGTGGACCCGGCGCTTGACCCGATCTTTTTGCCACTGAGGTCTGCCAGGGACTGATAGTCCGAACCATCGTGCACGTAAAACGCGGCAGGTGTGAAGTAGTAAACGGCGGGGAAATCCAAGACTTCGGCGCGTTCCGGTGTGGGCGTCATGGACCCGATCGCAACCTCCCAGCGGCCTCCCCATCTGCCCGACGTAATTGCCTCCCAGGCGGGGTTCAGAAATTCGGCTTCGACGCCCATCCGTTTGGCCAGTTCCTTGGCCACGTCGACATCATACCCTTCGAATTCCCCTTTGGAATTCAGATAAGATGCAGGCGGATATTCCGAATTTGTGGCAACCACCATTTTCTTTTCGGACATCACTTTGTCCAAGACTTCACCCGCTTGTGCGAGACTTGCAAAGGCGCCGATCGTCGCCGCGCTGATAATGCATTTTGTCCAGCTTTTCATAATCACTCCCTAATTCTCAAAGTTTTTTGTTGTCCTCATCGAAACCCTAGGCGAGTAAATTTTGTCCGGCAAGAATTATTATACGAATGTACAATAAGAAAGGCGTCTGGCGCGCCCGTCACTTGTTTCGAGGTTGAAAAGTTGTCGAAGGTTGATACGTTGAACGAGCACTCTGGCCAGTTAAAGCGAGATATTTTGCCGACACATGCAAAACAACCGCCCAAATATTCGCGTTTGGATGCGGAGGTTCGCCGCGAGCGGTTGATACTTGCGACGATCGAAGCTGTGGGTGAAATAGGGTATTCTGCAACGACTGTGCGTGAGATCTGCCGCCGGGCAGAGGTCTCTCCCGGGTTGCTTCGGTTTCATTTCGCCGGGAAAGCTGAGCTGATTTTTCACGCATATGACCGTCTGTTGCAGGATTTCATTGCGGGGCTGCTTGATGTTGTGCGTCGCGAAGAAAATGACCCACGGCTGCGGTTGGCTGCGTTTGTCGAGGCTTGTTTCGATCCAAAGGGGCATTCGGAAAACCGGCTTTCCATGATGCTTGCGTTTTGGAGCGAACTGCGCCAGCACCCGAAAATCCGCGGCCCCGCGGCGGAGATGTTTTTGTCTTATCGCGCCGAACTGGTGAAGGTGATCGAAGACGTTGCATTGGCAGAGGGCAATCATGACGAAGTGGATGCAGCACTTGTTGCGATTAGCCTAACGTCTTTGGTGGACGGCCTGTGGCTGGAACGCAGCATCAATCCTGACGGGTTCTCTTTGGGGGACGCGAAACTGGCCTGTTATGGGTTGCTCGATGGGTTCTTGTTCTGCGGGACGAATGAACAATGGCTACAAGAACGCGCCGCGGGCCGAAATATTTAAAGGCTGACCTGCTTGAGCGGTACCGGACAGGTGATCGAAACGGGCGCTCACGGCCATCAGAAGATTCGCGTCACTCACGTCGGCGGTGCCGGCGTAATTCTCTGCGGCACATAGTGTCCCGCAGAGAGTTGGCGTGGTCAGTGGTTTTCGGGTCTCGGGTCAGGAATGAACCCATCTGCGTTCGGCATCTCAATTTCGACGAAACTGGCCGCGTCCAGCACAACATCTTGGGGCAGAATGTCGCCCTCGCCGAGGATGTAAGCCGTGACCGCATAGACCTCATCGTCGGTCAATGACCCCGGCGCGTGCAGCGGCATAGCCCGGCGAATGTAGTCAAAGACCGTGCTGGCGTGCGGCCAATAGCTTTCTACCGTTTTCACTGGCGCAGCTGTGTCCAGCGTGCCGCGCCCACCAATCAAAGCGGGTGCGCCGACGTCCTTGATACCAGCAAGGTCATCGCCGTGGCAGGCAGCACAGTTGTCTGCATAAACCTCGGCACCGGCGGCATAACTGCCGGACCCCGCAGGTAGGCCGGTGCCGTCGGGCATGATGTCGATATCAATCGCCGCTATTTCTTCGGCGGTAGGCGTCTCACCCAACTGATACCCCTGTGCCAGCGCGGCCAGCGGCATTGAACCGATGGCGAGGATCAGCGCGGCGTATCGTGCAGGCCGTTTATTAAGCATGAACATTGGTCACCTCCCCGGAAGTCGAAATATGCCAGCTTTGGATGGCGTTCAGATGGTAGACAGATTTGGTACCCCGCACTTTGACGAGGTCGCTCAGAATTGGCTGAACATACCCTGTTTCGTCGGTGCATCGGCTTTGCAGTACGGCCTCCGACCCATCCCAAGTCCATGGCAAACGAAAACGACTGTGGCATTTATCCAGGACCGGCCCGTCCATCGGGGCCTCGGACCACGAGGCGCCACCGTCTACCGACACTTCAACCTTGGTAATCTTACCCCGGCCGGTCCAAGCGATGCCCGATATCTCGTAAAAGCCTGGGCGGGGCAACTTCATATCACCAGACGGAAAGGTGATGACCGATTTTGCATCCATCGTCAGTGAGAACAGCCGCGCTTTGCCATCAGGCATCAGATCAGTGTATTTGGCGGTTTCTTCGCGCGTCATGAAAGGTTTGTCGCTGACATCAAGGCGCCGCAGCCATTTGATATGCGTGTTACCCTCATATCCCGGAAGCACCAATCGCAGCGGATACCCCTGTTCGGGACGCAGGGCTTCGCCATTCTGAGCATAGGCGATAATCGCGTCGTCCATCGCTTTGTCCAGCGGCACGGATCGCGTCATGACGGCGGCATCCGCGCCCTCTGCAAGGATCCAGGCGGCAGTGTCCTGAATGCCAACCTCTTTCAACAGCGTCGACAACAGCACACCGGTCCATTCCGACGTCGACGTCAGGCCATGGGTGCCTTGTACTGTTTTCAGGGTCGGTTTTTCCCATTCGGTCAGCCCGTTGCCAGAGCATTCGATAAAGTGGATGCGGCTAACGGCTGGCAGCCGTTTGAGGTCGGCCATCGTAAAGCGAAGCGGTTTGTCCACCATGCCGTGAATGGTCAGCGTATGTGTCGCAGGATCAATTGTCGGGATACCCCCGTGGTGCCGTTCAAAATGCAGGCCGGACGGCGTAATGATCCCCTGCCCCTGCCCCAGAGGGGTCATCGACCAACTGGAATCAAGGCTTGCTGTGGGGTAACGCCAGCGCACTTCATCTTCAAACTGTGACCGCGAGCCATAACCGCCATCGTCTAGGATTGTGCGGCCCTGTTGCTTTGTTGGATCGTCCTCGACGGGGTACTCAATTGCACCTGCCGGCGCTTCGGCCCGCGCGCCACTGGCCAGCGCACCGCCAACCATCGCAACACCCGCAGCCAGCAGGTTGCGGCGGCTCAGACCATTGAACATGCCCTCCTTGCAGTCACAATCGTCCGCTTGTTCGGTTTTTCCCCGCGACCGCGCCTCCAGCTCGACCAGCGCGTTGGCCATCTGGCGCTCTGCGGGCCCATAGCCGGGACTTCTAAATTGATTATTTGACATTGTGTCCTCCCTAAATCCGCGGTTCTGCACCCAGGGACGCACCATCCCCTTGCAAGATTCGCATAATACGACAATAGTTACCCAAAAAATGAGAATGTACAAATGAAAGAACGTACAATCCAGTTGATCGAGGCCATCGCCGAAGCGGGGAAGCCGACGACAAGCCAAGAGCTGGTTTCCGCAACCGGGCTTCCGCAAGCCACGGTTTACCGACAAGTTGCCGAATTGGTCACGGTGGGCTGGGTCGAGAAATCCGGCCAAGGATTGCAACTCGGCCGCCGCTTGTTGCAGCTGATTCTAGCCGGTCAGGAAGCTGCACAACTAAAGATCGCCAGTGCAGCCCCCCTTGCCGCGCTGGTCAGCGCAACCGGTGAAACCGCCTTTGTGGCGCGCTACATCAATCGCCGCGTCGAACTCTTTGACTGTCTTTTGCCCAAACTTAAGGGCAAGGCGGCGATCTATCCGCCGCTGGGAGACCGCCCACTGCATGCCTGTTCGGCCTCGAAATCAATCCTGGCGTTTTTGCCGCGAACCGAGCTTGAAGCCCTACTGAAAGGTGACTTTGAACGGTTTACCGACTGCACCCTGACGTCAAAGGAAATCCTGCTCGACGAGATGTCGGCAATCCGCGCTGCTGGATTTGCACAATGTGTCGGAGAGGAAGACCCAGATCTGGCAAGCTACGCAGTCCCGGTGCGTGTGCTCGATGGTATTGTCACATTCAGCATCGGCATCATCGGGCCCAGGCAGCGGATGATGACCCACCCGGTGACAGAAACGATAGCTGAACTCAAGACAGCCGCGCAGACGATGGCACAGGCGCTTGTATCGAATGACCGCTTCGGACGTGCGGGGCATCTAGATTGATATGGACCCGAGGTCTAACACCAGAATAGACGTGTCGGCCTCTTGCATCGGAGCGTATACGTACGCGCTTTTACAATCGTTTGTAAAACGGCTCCATCCTCTTGCGGGACATGTCGATATGGTGGGCCATCGCGGCCTTAGCTGCATCTGCGTCCCGGCGTTTAAGGGCCGCCACGATCTCTTGGTGCTCGGGGATCGCCGCGTCCGTCACGATGGAGTGGAAACGCAGCCGAAAAAGATGAACGTGAACATGCAATTGCTGCATTGCGTCGACGGCCACTTCGTTACCGGCAGTCTTGATGATCCAGTTGTGGAATTCACCGTCGCTCTGCGCGAATTGGCTATAGCTGTTTTCCTCGTCATTGTTGAGGGTGGCCATCGCTTCCATCATCGTATCAAGCGTTTCTTCCGCCTCGTCTGTCATGCGGATAGCCGCCTTATAAGCCGCATCGGATTCAACCAGGCAGCGAAAATCAAACAGGTCGGCGAACCGTTTTGCGTCCGGCAGAGGCTGCGCGCTGAATCCGACATTGCGGGAATTGGCGACGAGACCCTGAGCCTGCAGTCTGTTCAGCGCGGCACGGATGGGGGTTTGCGAGACGCCAAGCTGCCGCACAAGTGCATCCACGGAAATACGCCCACCCGGCGGTATCTCGAGACGAATGATCATATTCAGAAGGCGATCATACACCTCATCCCCAATGGATGGGCCGCGCACGATAGGTTCATTTGTCATGTGAATGGTCCTGCGAACATCAAACATTTGAAAAAACTTGTTGACACATAGACCGCATTTCTCAATGTTGCAACAAACCCAATATACGATCGGATCGTAAATATGAAACCATCGAATCTCATTTCTGTCTTTGAAGTCAGGGCCGCTGGTATCAAAGCGCTTGAGCGTGTCGGTACGCCAAGCGCATTGGCTGAGATACAGATTGACCTGTGGCTGGAAGCGGAAATGCGGGGCCATCCCTCGCATGGGATTTTACGGCTTCCTCGGATTATTGAGCGCATACAGAACGGCGTCGTTGATCCCGCCGCGACCGGTAAAGGCCACTGGCGGGCCGACGCGGTTTACACCGTGGATGGACAGAACGGTCTGGGCCCAGTGGTCGCCAAGGCAGCAATAGCCGAGATCGCGACACGGGCGAAAACCACGGGCGTTGCCGTGGCTACCATCAACAAAAGCAACCACCTTGGCATGCTCGCGGTCTATGCCGACGAAGTCGCGAGCGCCGGGCAAATACTTATCGCGCTTACAACCAGCGAAGCCTTGGTACATCCATGGGGCGGCCGCAAGGCGATGCTGGGCACCAACCCGATTGCAATCGGGGTCCCTGCCCTGCCGCACCCCTTTGTTCTGGATATGGCAACCAGCATCGTGTCGATGGGCAAGGTGCATGACTACGCGAACCGATCAGAGCCGTTGCAAGAAGGCTGGGCGCTGGACGCAAATGGCGACCCCACAACAGACGCGATGGCAGCCAAGGACGGGGCGATTGCACCCTTCGGTATGGCCAAGGGTTATGCCTTGGGCCTTGCCTTCGAGGTTCTTGTCGCGGGTTTGACGGCAAGTGCCTATGGCACGGACGTCAAAGGCACGCTGGATTCGACGGAAATCTGCAATAAGGGCGACGTTTTCATCGTTATCGAACCCGGCGCTGGCGGCATGGCACAGACTGTAACGCGCTATCTCGATGCCCTACGCAATACACCATCCTCGGACCCGGCGCGCCCGGTGCAGGTTCCCAACGACCGCGCCCGCGCGAGCCGCGAAAAGGCGATGCGGTTCGGGATTACAATTCCCGATGCCATCTGGTCGCAAATTAAAACCCTCGCCTCTGCGTAGAAAACGACAAGGAAACAAACGAAATGTCGACTGCTTTTGGTGTCTTGCGCGCCCCTCATGAACTGATTTTTGGCGCTGGTCAGCGGGCCGTCCTGGGCACAGTTGCCGCCCAGTTGGGCCAGCGCGCGCTGGTGTGTACCGACGCCCGCTTCGCAGAAACAAGCGAAATGGCTGAACTGCGCGGAATTCTGGAAACCGCAGGGATCAAGGTCGAGGTTTTTTCAGGCACCGAACCAGAGCTGCCGATCGCCGGTGTGACCGAATGTGCCACGACATATGCCGACTTCAACCCGGATATGATTATCGGCATAGGTGGCGGTAGCTGCCTGGACCTTGCAAAACTGGTCAGCCTGCTGTTGCGTCACGGCGGAACGCTAAGCACGTATTACGGCGAACGGAACGTACCTGGGCCGATCATCCCGGTCATCGCAATTCCGACAACGGCCGGCACCGGTTCGGAAGTCACGCCAGTTGCCGTGCTCGCCGACAGCGCACGCGATCTCAAGGTCGGAATCTCTAGCCCTTACCTCATACCGCATACCGCGATCTGCGATCCTGAATTGACCGCGACCTGCCCAAAGGGTCTGACGGCAGTGGCCGGTGCTGATGCGCTGACCCATGCCATCGAAGCCTTCTGCGCCGTCAGCCATCAAGACACTAACGAGATTTCGCACAAGCGGGTATTTGTCGGAAAGAACCGGATCAGCGACTATCAGGCGCTGGAAGCCATACGTTTGATTTCATCCGCTCTGCCCCGCGCCGTCAATGACGGCACGGACCTGGATGCGCGCAGCGACATGATGCTTGGGTCCGTTATCGCGGGACTGGCGTTTGGCGTTGCAGGCACTGCCGCGGCTCATGCAATTCAATACCCAGTAGGCGCGCTGACCAAAACGGCGCACGGGCTGGGGGTCGCATCTCTCATGCCCTACGTCATGCGTTTCAACAAGGCATCGTGCACCGAGGCGCTTGCCCAGATCGGCCGTGCGATGGGCGTGACGGAAGCACCAGCTGATGCCATGGCCGATGCAGCCATTTCAAAGGTGTCCGATCTTTTTGCATCGATCGGCATCCCCGAAACGCTCGCACAGCTTGGCCTTGACGAAGCGCGCCTTGATTGGGTGGCCGAACAGGCCCTCGGGGCCAAACGCCTGATCGAAAACAACCCACGCCCGCTTACCTCGGACGGCCTGAAGGAGCTGGTTCAGGCCGCGTTCCACGGCACCACCACGCAAGGATCTTGAACTGATGGAAATCAAAGACTTCATAAGTAACCTAAACACGAACCTCTATATCGGCGGGTCATGGCAGGACGGTGAAACCGGCAATCGCATCGCCGTCACGAACCCTGCCGACCTTGAAGAGCTGGCCACAGTTGCAGATGCCAGCGTTGCCGACGGAATTCGTGCCGTTGATGCCGCCGCCGCTGCCGCCGAGGGCTGGCGCACCACTGCACCGCGCGAACGTTCTGAAATTCTGCGGCGCGCTTTCGAACTGATGCAGCGCGACGCTGAGAAGCTGGCGCAGCTTATCTCGCTTGAAAACGGGAAATCGCTGCGCGATGCCCGTGGGGAAGTGGCCTATGCGGCTGAATTCTTTCGCTGGTACGCCGAAGAAGCCGTCCGCATCAACGGCGACATCAGTATCGCCCCCAGCGGCGCCGCGCGCATCGTTGTTCAGTACCAACCTGTCGGTATCGCGATGTTGGTAACGCCGTGGAATTTCCCGGCGGCCATGGCGACCCGCAAAATTGGTCCAGCGTTGGCCGCGGGCTGCACCTGTATCCTGAAGCCTGCGACCGAGACACCGCTGACCGCCTACGCGATGGCCGCCATCCTGGCCGAAGCCGGTGTACCGAATGGCGTCGTCAACGTCCTTACAACGTCATCTTCCGGCAAGTTGGTCGGCGCAATCATGGACGACCCGCGCGTTCGCAAACTGTCATTCACCGGCTCAACCGAAGTCGGGCGCATCTTGTTGGCCAAGGCCGCCGAGACCGTGCTGAACTGCTCGATGGAGCTGGGCGGTAATGCGCCATTCATTGTCTTTGATGACGCCGATCTGGAAACTGCCGTCGAAGGGGCCATGGTCGCCAAGATGCGCAATGGCGGCGAGGCCTGCACAGCGGCAAACCGCATTTACGTGCAGTCGGGTATCCATGACGCCTTTGCACACCGTTTTTCCGAGCGGATGAAATCGCTCAAGGTAGATGACGGCATACTCGAGACAACCGAGTGCGGTCCCTTGGTCAACGCGGACGCTGTCAAAACGGTCAGCCGTCTTGTCGATGATGCTGTGGAAAAAGGCGCACGTGTCATGACTGGCGCTCGTGGACTGAACCGTAAGGGCCATTTCTACATGCCGACTGTGCTCGCCAATGTATCTGCTGATGCGGACATGCTGCGCGAAGAAATTTTCGGACCCGTGGCGCCGATCGTCAAATTCGAAACCGAAGAAGAAGCGATCCGCCTTGCCAACGACACTGAGTACGGCCTCGTGTCCTACGTTTTCACACAAGATATGGCGCGCGGCTTTCGTGTGTCAGAGGCACTCGATGCGGGGATGGTCGCCCTGAACCGTGGCGTCGTGTCTGATCCGGCGGCCCCTTTCGGGGGTGTCAAACAAAGCGGCCTTGGCCGCGAGGGCGCCCATCACGGGATGCTCGACTACATGGAGCCAAAATACATCTCGGCTCAGTGGTGAACTGAGCATGGGCGCGGCTGAGGAGACGCGCCCATGCTTACCAACAATGCAATAGGGAGGAATAACAATGAAACTCAATAGAAGAGACGTGATTGGTAAACTGGCGCTTGGCGGTGCCGTTGCATCGGGTACTGCTTTGGCTACGCCGGCTTTGGCCTCGGAAACCCGAGAGCTGACAATGGTGACGTCCTGGCCCAAGAACTACCCCGGCCAAGGCACCAGTGCGGAGCGCATCGCGCAGCAGGTTGAAAAGCTGTCTGAGGGTCGCATCAAGATCAAAGTGTACGGTGCCGGCGAACTGGTTCCCGCATTCGAAGTTTTTGATGCCGTGGCCTCTGGCAAAGCAGATATGTACCATTCTGCCGACTATTATTTTCAGGGCAAGGCAAAGGCCTACAACTTCTTTTCGACAGTGCCCTTCGGCCTGATCTCCAACGAACTTGACGCCTGGATTTACAACGGTGGCGGTCAGGAACTGTGGGACGAACAGAGCGCCAAATTTGGCATTAAACCCAACCTGTGCGGTAACAATGGTGTGCAGATGGGCGGCTGGTTGAATCGCGAGATCAATTCGTTGGAGGACCTCAAGGGCCTGAAGTTCCGTATGCCAGGTGCAGGCGGCGAAGTTCTGCGGCGTTTTGGTGTTAACGTCATCAACGTGCCGGGCGGCGAAATCTATACGTCGATGCAATCTGGTGCCATTGACGGTGCCGAATTTGTCGGTCCCTGGAA
The DNA here is from genome assembly GCF_057178245.1 of Sulfitobacter sp. KMM 9851. NCBI lineage: Bacteria > Pseudomonadati > Pseudomonadota > Alphaproteobacteria > Rhodobacterales > Roseobacteraceae > Sulfitobacter > Sulfitobacter sp. KMM 9851. Next base: position 126,967 of record NZ_JBXUCW010000002.1, on the reverse strand, counting down.
CGATCTGGCCTTTGGCTTCCACAAGGTCGCTAAATATTACTACTGGCCCGGCTTCCACGAACCTGCGTCGACGCTGTGCTTGGGCACCAACCTCGAACTCTGGGATAGCCTGAGTGACCTCGACCGAACCATCATCGAAACGGTCTGTCGCGCGGAGAACACGAATGTTCCGGCAGAGTACTACTATAACAACCTGAAATCCCTTGAAACATTGGTCAATGAACATGGCGTAGAACTGCGCCAGTACCCCGATGACGTGTTCCAAGCCTTTGGCAAAGAAGCGGATGTGGTCCTTGCCGAACTGGCCGACGAAGGCGAACTCGCGCAGCGAATTCACGACAGTTACATCAACTTCCGCAATGACATTGCGGGTTGGACCAAAATCTCGAACGGGGCCTACATCAACAGCCGTCAGGTCTATCTCGACAGCATCTGACGCGCGTCTTTCCACCGCTCTCGCTCGGCTGGTTCCGGGCGGGAGCATCCTTAGAAAATGACGACGGGACACATCATGCTCCTAAGAATTTTCGATATGTTCGATTGGGTGAACAACACCCTCGGGCGGGTTTTCTCCTGGTTGGTCGGCGCGCTGATCATGACGCAGTTTTCTGTTGTGCTGCTGCGCTACGTGTTCGGTGTCGGTTCGATCAAGCTGCAAGAGAGCATCATCTATATCCACGCCTTCATCCTGATGATGTTGTGCGGGTATACCTTGCTCAAAGAAGGCCATGTGCGGCTGGATCTGATCTATAGCGGGTGTCGACCCAAAGCGCGTGCGCTGCTCGATATTTTCGGGGTGCTTGTCTACCTCGTTCCGATGTGCCTGTTCATTTTCTTTGGGTCACAAAGCTACGTCTTGCGATCCTGGAGCGTGTTTGAAAGCTCGCGAGAAATCTCTGGCCTGCCAGGCGTTTTCCTTCTCAAGACGATGATCATGTGCTTCGCGTTCCTGCTCTTCATTCAGGCGATGTCGCTGCTTGGCCGCGCCATCTTCACACTAACCAACCTCAATACCGACACTGAAAGCGAGCGGACCTCATGAGTGGCCAAGACGCATTTGTACTGTTCTTTTTTGTCGTCTCCTGTCTGGCACTACTGACCGGGTTTCCCGTTGCCTTTTCTCTGGGCGGTATCGCCCTGGCATTTGCCGGGCTGGGCTATCTTGTCGGCATGTTCGATCCGTCCTTCTTGGGGTTTTACCCCGAACGGATATTCGGGATCATCACAAACGAAGTTCTGGTCGCGATCCCGATCTTTGTCGCCATGGGGGTGATCCTCGAGCGATCGAAGGTCGCTGAGGAATTGCTGTATTCGATGGCACGCCTGATGGGGCGCGTTCCGGGTGGCTTGGGCATCTCAGTGACAATCGTCGGCGCCTTGCTCGCCGCTTCTACGGGGATCGTGGGGGCAACCGTTGTGGCTATGGGGTTGGTGTCGCTGCCATTGATGCTGCGCAACGGATATTCCAAATCTCTGGCCTGCGGCACGATCGCGTCAGCCGGGACGTTGGGTCAGATCATTCCGCCCTCCACCGTGTTGATCTTGCTGGGGGATGCCCTGTCACCCGCCTATCAGCAGGCGCAGCTCAGCTCCGGTAACTTTTCGCCCGAACCGTTGTCCGTGGGTGATCTATTCGCTGGTGCACTGCTGCCCGGTATCATGCTTGCGGGTCTATATATTGTCTATCAACTCATCGTGGCGATGCTTTTCCCAAAATCCAGCCCACCTGTGCGGGAAGAAATCGGTGCCGATCCGGTCACTGTGATGGATTTGCTTCGCGCGCTGGTTGCCCCGATGCTGCTGATCCTGTCCGTTCTGGGATCAATCATCGCAGGGGTCGCAACCCCGACAGAAGCCGCGGCCGTCGGTGCCGTCGGTGCCACATTCCTGGCCGGGCTGAAAACGGGCCCATCCTGGAACCGCCTTATTCTCGCGGCGCTTGTGGCGCTTGTGGCAGTGCTTATTCTGCGTGGCCTTGTTGACCTGCGCATCACCCAGTCAGAGAAGTCGGCGCTGACCTGGACCGCGATCATAGCGGCCGCCGTGCTTTCGACGATTACGCTAACAGGTTTGTTCGCCGCCTTTGCCAAGCTGCATCAAATGGCGGTACTCGCCCCGGCCTTTCGATCCACGGTACGCATCACCAGCATGATCTTTTCGATCATGATTGGTGCCGCGCTCTTCTCACTCGTGTTTCGGGGGCTGGGCGGCGACGATATCGTTCACGAGATGCTGACGGGCCTGCCCGGTGGGCTGCTTACCGTGACGCTTGTTGTCCTGGGTGTGATGTTCATACTCGGGTTCTTCATCGATATCGTCGAGATCATCTATATCGTCGTGCCGCTGGTCGCACCGGTCTTGTTTGTTATGGGCGCAAACCCAATTTGGCTGGGCATCATGATGAGCGTGATCCTGCAGACCTCGTTTCTGACGCCGCCATTCGGGTTCTCCTTGTTCTACCTCAAGGGCGTGGCCCCACCCGAAATCAAAACTTCCCACATCTACAAAGGGATCGTCCCCTTCGTCGGCCTGCAACTTCTGGCCCTCGTCATCCTGTGGGTATGGCCCGGAATCATCACTTGGTTGCCCAGCCTTCTCAACGGCTGACCCACCACACCGAACAACTAATTCATGTCAATTATAGGAGTATCGACATGCTGAACAACGTAGACACAGACGCCCTTGCAGGTGCCCGCGATGCCATTCGCGCCACCCCCGAAGCCGGCATCGCCACCTATGGTGTGAACCTGGCGTGGCAGAGCGGCGTGCGGGCAAATGTGACCACGCTGCCAATGAACCTTGGCGGCGAGGAAATCCCGCGTGATTTCAAATGGGTCGTCGACGAACCGCCACAGCTTTTGGGCGAAAGTGCTGGCCCAACACCGCAGGAATACCTGATGTCTGGCGTCGGTGCCTGCATCATGGTCGGCTTTGTCGTGAATGCCAGCGTCAAAGGCGTCAAGATCAACAGCCTTAACGTCAAGATTACGGGCGGTCTGGATCTGGCTGGGTTCTTGAACCTGCGCGAAGACGCACAGGTCGAGATGTCTGGCATCAACTATGAAATCATTGTCGACGCCGACGCCGATACCGCCCTGCTCGCAGAGATCGAAGAAGCTGCCGTGCAGTTCAGCCCCAATGCCATGACAGTCTCTCGCGGAATCCCGCTGACCGGCAGTGTCGTACAACTCAACGCTTAAGCTACAGGACCAAACACATGACCGATCTAAATGCCATGCTCACGTGCAGCACCGAAAAATTCCAACAGATCAACGAGATTCTATCATCGCCTAACAATCCGCTGATAAAGCAGTTTTTCGATGTTGTGGCAAAATACGGCACGCCAGAAGAAATCAACGCGAAAGCCGAAAAAGCCCGCGATCTCGATCATATCAAAGCACAGTTGAAAGAGATGAAGTCGCCCTACCTTGCTGACCTTGAGTGGCTTGAAGAGCAGCGTGACGCAGGTGCGTTCGTCTCGATGGACGACTACTATACCCGCGTTCTGGGCAGTGCCGAAGCAGGCAAGAACATCGACCAATCAAAAGCCGTTACGCTGGAGATTTCGGTGGTCAACTTCTTCCCTTGGCTGATGACGCAAGCCCGCTCTGCTATCGAGAACCAAACCATCATGGCCGGCCGCTACATCCGCGTTCGCAACATGAAGGAATCCGCCGAGAACTATGGCGATCTGCTGGCCCTGGCCGCTGCGATGCAGATCATCGGCGCAAGCTATGTTGAAACGCTGGATACCAAAGGCACCGATGGGTCCAACGTCCACCTCGGTGGGCCCGACACGATTGCCGGCTATTTCGGCGGTATGGGTATGCCAAACGATTATCCGCTGAAGTGGTTGGACGAGTACCTGCACTATTACACCACTTACGGTGTACGGCAGGTTCTCAACGTGTCGCCGGGTCAGCTGATGATCGGCTATTGGCTGAACAAAATCGGCGTGGACAACGAATTCAAAATCTCCGTGTTCTATGCCGGTCACGACAGTGCCTTTGGTGTCTTCTATACCTTCATGATGGCCAAGATGATGGAACGCCCCGATGGTCGTATTCCGCTGATCGGCCTGAACCTCTCCAACTCGGTGACATCCGACACAATCCGCGAAATCTCGGATATCCGGGCGCTGTTTGGCATGGAAGACCGGGTGCGGATCGAACATCACGTTACCGAAACCTACAAGAGTATCGTTCGACAGCCGTTTCTGCGCCGCGAGCAACTGGTTGAGGTTGCTAAAACCGTTCCAAACCTTGCTGCGAAACACGAAGGCGGCGACCCGGACGTCGAGATCACGCGCGATCACCCGTCCGATTGCCTGGAATATTTTGCCACGCTCGAAGAGCTGGAAAAAACAGGCCACATGGCGGTGCTTGAAGCCAACTATATGGACAAGCACGACAGCGTGAACTGGACGGCTGATGCTTTGACCAAAGCCGGTATTGGCATCGGGACAGCGACCCGCCTGCACCGATAAAACCATTGGCATGACGGGATCAGCCTGTCATGCCGACCCCACCCCGGAGTGTCGCAATGCACGATCAAACCACCAAAAACGGGTTAAACGCATTACGAGCCCGGTTCAAAACGCCCGCGTATCAAGGCGCGGGTGATATACCACAGCGCAATCAGCAAGACGAAAGCGGTCTGTCCCCCACCCTGCCATTGGCGTTGATCCGCCCTGATAGCGTCGACGGGTTTTGTCAGGCGGTTCAGATTTGCGCCGAGCATGGTATCAGCATTGTCCCGCAAGGCGGCATGACAGGATTGGTCGGCGGTGCGGCACCTCTGCCCCAGTGCATTGCGCTCTCGACAGAACGCTTCAGCGGAATAGAAGAGATCAACACCGACGAAGCGACGATGACCGTCCGCGCCGGAACGATACTTGAATCAGCCCAGATCGCGGCTGAAAAGGCTGGCCTGTTTCTGCCGCTGGATCTTGGCGCACGTGGCAGTTGCACGATCGGTGGCGTGTTGGCCACCAACGCCGGTGGCAACCGGGTGATCCGTTATGGCATGGCACGCGAACTGGCCCTCGGCCTCGAAGCGGTGCTGAGCGACGGCAGCCTGATTTCCGACCTTTCCGGCATGCTGAAAAACAACAGTGGCTATAATCTGAAACATATTTTCATCGGGGCTGAAGGAACGCTCGGCCTGATCACGCGGGCGGTGTTGCGGCTGCGGGCCTCTCCTGTAACCACGCAGGCAGCACTTATCGGACTGCCAGATTACGACAGCGTCCTACGCTTGCTTGCCGGTGCGCGAAGGTCCCTTGGTGGGACACTTAGTGCGTTCGAGGTAATGTGGCCGAGTTATTGGAATGCTGTGGCGCAAAAGGCAAACCCACCTCTCGGGATCAATCACGGCTTTTATATTCTGTGTGAAACCCAAGGGGAAAACCCACAACAGGCGGCCGCTGCGTTTGAGGCCTTTCTTGGCAATCATTTTGACGACGGCACGATCAGCGATGCCGTCATCGCCCAGTCGCTGAGCGAAGCCAAAAAATTCTGGGCCGTGCGCGATGCCACCGGGGATCTGCACCAGATTGTCGGGCCTTACATTGGCTTTGATATCGGTCTTCCAATCAAAACCATGGATGTCTTTGTCCAGCAGTGTACTGCAGCGCTAAAAAAGTGCGGCCTCGACGCCGTGTTCTATGGCCACATCGCCGATGGCAATATTCACATCAATGTCTTTGACCCATTGGGCAACGCGCTGGACCGCGACGCGATTAACACGCTGGTTTACGGTTTGATGGTCATGTTCGGTGGGATTGTTTCGGCGGAACACGGCATCGGACAGACCAAAAAGCCGTATTTGTCGCTCTGCCGCCAACCCGCCGAAATCGCGGCGATGCAACGCTTAAAGACCGCCTTCGATCCGAATTGCACTTTCAACCCTGGTCGCATCTTTGACGATCATGTCGCTTAACCCAAAGGAAAAACCATGTTCAAAGGATCAATAACCGCACTTGTCACCCCCTTTAGCGACGGCAAGGTTGACGAGACTTCATTGCGCAAATTGGTCGATTGGCAGATTGCCGAGGGCACTCATGGCCTCGTCGCTTGCGGGACAACCGGCGAGAGCCCGACCCTGAGTGGTGCAGAACACAAACGTGTCACCGAGATCGTCATCGACCAATGCGCCGGGCGTGTCCCAGTTATGGCCAGTGCGGGCAGCAACGCCACTGCGGAATCAATCGACTTTGCCCGTCATGCACATCAGGCCGGCGCAGACGGTCTGCTGGTCGTGGCGCCCTATTACAATCGGCCAAGCCAGGAAGGGATTTATCAACATTTCAAGGCTGTGGCCGACAGCACTCCCTTACCAATTACGATCTACAACATTCCGCCCCGCAGCGCGGTCGAAATATCTGTCAGCACCATCGCACGTCTGTTCCGCGACTGCCCGACCATCACCGGGGTAAAGGACGCAACGATGAACCTCGCGCGGCCGTCACTGGAACGTCTGGCTTGCGGTACCGATTTCGCGCTCTTCTCGGGCGAAGATGCGACGGCGCTGGGATATATGGCCCACGGGGGCATTGGCTGTATCTCTGTCACATCGAATGTTGCCCCCCGACTTTGCGCGCAATTTCAGCAGGCATGTCTGTCCGGTGATTTCCGTACAGCCCTTGCATTGCAGGATCAGTTGATGCCCCTGCATGATGCGCTGTTTCTCGATCCGAACCCGGCTGGAACGAAATACGCACTTTCTCGAATGGGGTATATCAAAGACGAGTTGCGGCTTCCGATGACGTCGGCCGGCGCAACGGCCCGCGAGACCCTTGACGGGGTTTTGAAACAGCTCGACCTTATATAATTCGAACGGTCTCACCCAGAATAACGGGGGCTGGTGTGAACCAGCCCCCGACTTTGCGCAACTTTGCTGCGACGCCTCTAGGCCGTCAGCTTGCCGTACCGCTCATCACGATAGTTCAGCGCTTCGCGCAGGCCCTTGGTGCGAACCAACTCGGCAAACTGAGTTTTTTCCGGTGCTTCGGCTGCGTTCAGTGTCGCGGCAAGATCAAGATTGGCGTGAACCGCGTTGCGCAGACCCATCGCCTCGTAGGCGCGCACCAGCGCAATTTTTGTCAGGCGCAGGGTCACCAACGGCGTCAGGGCAATTTTCTGCGCCAAAGTTTGCACGGTATCTTCCAGAACCTCCGGCGCGACCACCCGGTTGACCATGCCAAAGCTTAGCGCATCTTGGGCGTCAATCGTGTCACCTGTTAGCAAAAGCTCCATCGTCTTTTTCTGCCCCAGTATAAAAGGCATGAGCAACGTAACCGGTCCCGAACCGAAGCGAATCTCAGGCTCACCGAACTTGGCGCGGTCGGTGGCGATGATCATATCACAGGCCATTGCCAGCTCGCACGCGCCGGCCAGACACCAGCCATCTACCGCGCCGATCGTCGGTTTCGTGCAAGAAAAGACGGCCATGCTCAGTCCGACATTATTGGTCAGGGCACTGTGCCAGTCCTCGGGCCGGGACAGCCCCATCTCGACCTCCTGGGCGATGTCATATCCGACCGAAAAATTCCCGTTTGCACCTTGAAGCACAATGACGCGAACGTTGTCGTCTCGTTCAAATGCCTTAACCGCGTCGTGCGCACTGGCGACGACCTCGGCAGACAAGGCGTTGATCTTTTTGGGGCGGTTGAGCGTGATCCAACCGATGCCATCCTTGATATGTGTCTCGACGATGCTCATTAATAGTTCCTTTCATTGAGTATTTGGGTCTTGGGAGTGCTGTCGCTCGTAGCGTGTGAGTAATCCGGGAGAGTGCCTGCTTGCAGCATCTGGCGCAGGATGAGTTTGTCCGGCTTGCCCAAGGTTGTGCGCGGCAGTTCAGGTAGAACGCTCAATCGGTCGGGTATCCACCAACTGGGGACCAAGTCGCGCAACTTCGCTCGCACCGTGTCGGGATCGATATTTGCGGCGTCGTCCAGCACCAGCACACCCAAGGGGCGTTCTTGGAAACGCTCGTCCGGGCAGGCAATCACGGCGGCATCCGCAATACCATCAAGGCTGCGCAGCGCGTCTTCCAACATTGGCGCGGGTATCCATTCGCCCCCGGACTTTATCGCGTCCTTCAACCGGTCGGTGAGCGTCAGCGCGCCGTTACGGTCAATCAATCCAATGTCTCCGGTGCGCAGCCATTCGCCATCAAACGAACCGGGCGCATCCACGCCAAGGTATTCGCGGATCACGGTTGCTCCCCGTGCCTGCACCTCGCCGGGTATATCCGAGCCCGCAACACATTCGTCTCCGTCCGGCCCGACAACGCGCAATTCAATGACATTGCCAGGATAGCCCAGCGGCGGCTGCCCGGCGCCAGCGCTGCGCCGGATCGCCCGCCCAACCACGGACATTGAACAGGTTTCGGTCATGCCCCAGGCCTGCAACACCATGACGTCGCGCTGCTCGAAACTCTCGATCAGCCGGGCTGGCACCACGGCCCCTCCGGTCGCCAGCCGCGTCAGCGTCGGGGGAAGCGCCCGGCGCATAGCCTTCAGGTGCTTTAGCAAATCTGTCCAGATCGTTGGCACGCCGGCCGCGATGGTGACGGCGCCATGTTGCATCATGCGGTCCAGAACGTCGGGTTTGAAAGTTGCCCCCGGCAGCGCAAGTCCGGCCCCCGCCATCATCGCGGCATAGGGCAGCCCCCAACCGTTGACGTGATAAAACGGCACCGCCAGCAAGGCCACGTCGCGACGCGATAACGCCAAAGAATCCGCCGTACACAGCGTCATCGCCTGAAGCCAAACCGCACGATGAGAATAGGCCACCGCCTTGGGCTGACCCGTGGTGCCGCCCGTGTGGCAAATCGCGGCGGTCTGGTCCTCGGGCAGATCCCCCAGGCTCATCGGATCAATGTCCCGTGCCTCCGCCAACGCCTGTTCATAAGAGCGCACGGGCACGTCCCATCCGTCAAATCGCGGCATCTGACCGCTACCTGTAACAAGCACGAGACGTAGCGCACTGCCGCTTAGCAAAGGGGCCAACGTCGCGAACCGTTCGGCCAGAGCATGATCAAGCAGCAGCACCTTGTCGCCTTGGGCGTGCACCATATCCGCCAAGTCCTGATCGGACATGCGCACGTTCAGCGCGTGCAGCACAGCGCCGCTTGCCGGAATGGCCAGATAGGCCTCAAGGTGTTCAATCGTGGTTCCACAGAATGTCGCGATCCTGTCACCCCTCGTCACCGCCTCCTGTGCAATCACGCTCATCAGACGCAGGGCGCGCACCGCAGTTTGCCGCATATCGGTTTGGCTTACGTCGTTGCCGTTCCAGTGGAACACGGGCTGCCCCGCCCCAAATCGCCACGCGCTGCGAACAAGCCGCGCGACGCCCAGGTCGCCCTTTTGCATCGAGCTTTGGACTTTCATGCGAGCCTCCCCAAAATCGCTGGGCCATGACGCCCAAAATTCGACCCTGCCATGGCTCAATCCACCTTGATCAGCAGGCAGCCACGGATTCTTCCGTCGCGCAGTTTGGCGGTCACATCGGCTTCCATCAGCTCGTCTGCCGAAACCGATTTCCAACCCTCTGACGGCCTCTTGGTGTCTGATTGGCGGTCGATGATGTAGGCATGAAATTGGTCAGCCATTGAAACGTCTCCTGACAGTCATGATTAAATATTGTGCTGGCGTCGCAACCCGTTGCACCACCACGGCAAGGCGCTTGTCCCTGTCCAGATAACGGTCATTTAGCGCGCTCTTTCACGATCGCACGGCGCAGCGCCGGGCGGTCGGCCTTGCCGGTCGACCCGGTCGGTATCTCGTGGCCAAAGTGGATTTGGTCGGGCAGTTTGAACCGCTCCGTTTTCGCACCTGCCCATTCCAGCAAGGCAGTGGCGTCGGGTGCCAATTTCCCCGGTGAAGGTACGACCAAAAGATGAATTGCTTCTCCAAAGCGGGCGTCAGGCACACCCGTTGCAAGCGCGGCGTCGACCCCCGGATGTTGTGCAAAAATGTTTTCGATCTCCAGCGGCGAAACCTTGTTCCCGCCCCGGTTAATCAGCTCTTTAAGTCGACCACGAAGCTCAACTTGGCCATCATCCGCGATGTCCGCCAAGTCGCCGGTATGCAGCCAGCCATCTTCTAAAGTCGCGGCGGTCAGCTTCGGCTGGTCAAGATAGCCCAGCATCTGAAACGGGCTTCGGATCAGCAACTCGGAGGTATCTGCCGCGATCTGCACATCTATACCATGCGCGGGACGCCCCAGGCTGTCAGGACGCAATGCACCCGCAGTATCGCGGCGAAACAAATCGCAGGTGCCCGTCTCGGTCAGCCCATAGATGCCAAAAATCTCAGCGTCCGGCCACTGCCGAAACAACGCTTCCTTAAGAGGAAAACTCAGCGCCTCACCGCCGGTCAGGATGCAGAGCGGCTGTTTGAGGGATGCCCCACGCGCCAGCATCCGCAACATCGACGGCACGGCCGCCAGATGGGTCACCGGCCTTTCGCCCAGCTTTCCCATGATACCCTCAGCCGAAAATCGTGCGCTCAGGTGGACAATCCCGCCCAACATCAACGGCAGAAAGGTGGCCCACTGACCAAAACTGAACTGTAATTGCAGCGGCACGATCACCTCGGGCGCGCGGCGCATCGCCAGCATGTCCCTGATGGCAAGAAACTTTGCAGAAATTCGGTCACCACTAAGAACGACCCCTTTGGCGATGCCCGTTGATCCTGAGGTGAAGGTGATCATCCCAGCGCCGACCAGCAGTGGGCGCTCCGGCGGGGCCTTTGATGCGATGGTATGCACATCTGGCAAACACCTATGTCCCTGGCGTGCTGGGCCAACGCATAGTCGGGCCGCTGTAGCCATACGATAATGCTCTAGTGTGTCGGGGTGCGCACGATCATGAACGGGCACCGCCACACCTCCGGCGCGCAGCACTGCAAGGATTGATGCCACATCTTCGGCACGGCCGTCGGTCCGAACCATGACGGGTTCATGCGCAACGATCCCAGCTTTGCGCAAATCTGCCTCGATATGCCGCACGGCGTGCTGAACTTCAGCAATGGGCATCCAGCCCACGTCGTCAAAGATGCCGCCCGTGCGGGCATCCATGATGGTTTGGCAGAAATCAGGGATGGCGGTGTGCGTCAGGGTCATATGTCAAACCTGACCTCGCGCCAATTCACGCAGCATGGGGTGGCTCATGGCATTGACCCGCTGTGGCCTATCCCAAGTGCGACGCCAAACCAGACCCCGCCGATCAAGTGTAATTGTTTGAAACTCCATCGCCCTGCATCCCTGCCTTTCCATCAGTCAGCAGCGCCCTTGCGCAGCTCACCCATGTTGCGGATACCGCCGACTACGAACGGCACGAGCACCTCCAGATATCCTTGGAAATCGCCCGACAGGGTGTCGTCGCCGGTCAGACTATTGATCCGCGAGTCGTTGGTGGTGGAGCCGTAAAGACCCGCCAGCATGAACTGAAACGCCCGCCCGCCATCCGCAACGGTCAGGCTCGGCACAGCGGCACGAATCGCATCGACATATCGAACCGCCGTAGGGTTGAACGCCGTGGAAATTGACGCCGCAAGGACACCGTCCCAGACGCTGCGCCCAATAAACAGGGCATAGTTGCGCCAACCGGGATCATCGCTTTTCAAGCGGTCGAAGTAGGGCTCAAGGAACGCCCGGACCACGGGTTCAAGCTCGACGTTTTCGCGGCTTACCAATCGTTCGTAGGAATCCAGCAGAACAAGGCGGTCAGCACTGATGACACCAGCCCGCCGGTCAATGACCTCTTTGATCAAACTTTCTTTCTGACCAAAGTGATAGACGATCTGCCCGACATTCGCATTTGCCTCATTCGCGATCTCTTTAAGAGTGACTGAATCATGATGCTTTTCGGCAAAAAGAGCTTCTGCCGCGTCCAACAGTCGGCCCCGCGTCGCGACGTTGTAAGACCCCGCTTTCTTAGATGCAGCCACCATATATTTCTCCTCGCAGCACAAAAACCGATACGTGATATCTAATTGTGCGTTATTTTTTATATTTGACAAGTGGTTTTTTTTGGAAAAACAATAATAAGCACATGGTTTCTGAAAAGATCATCGTTGGTGGTGTTTTTGGAAGGGAGGGAAAAATGAAAATTCTAAATTTGGTCGATCAAACCAACCTGCTGATCGGACGCATGGTGAGCTATGCCATCTGGATCGGCGCGGCGGTCCTGGCATGGGAGGTTGTATCTCGCTACGCATTCGGTCAGCCAACCGTCTGGGCGCATGGCTACACCCAGCGCATTTTTGCCTCATACTTTATCCTGATCGGGGCCTACACCCTCCTGCGCGATGGGCATGTACGGGTCGACATCCTCTTGCACGGCCGCACCCCGCGTGTGCGTGCGCTGTTTGACCTGCTCAACTACGGCTTTCTTTTCATATGGTGCGCGGCGCTGACCTACGAAGGGTGGCACTTCTTTCAAGAAGCGCTGCTTTGGAATGAAAAGGATGACAGTGCGCTAGGCCACCCGCTCTGGCCGATCAAGATGTGCCTTTTCATCGCCGCCGCCCTCATCACGGTCCAGGCAATTGCCGGAATGATCCGCTGCCTTGCGACCATGATTTCCTCCGCATCCGACGCGCTCGAAGGAGTTCCCAATGAGTCCTGAGTTATTAACCATCGGCATGTTCGGTGTCCTGATCACGGCCATTCTTCTGGGGGTTTCACTGTCCTTTGCAATGGGCGGAACTGCCGTTGTTTTTGCGCTGCTGATGAACGGCCCGCAGGGCTTGTACTCTGTCGTCTCAAGCACCTTTGGCAACATGTGGTCGATCCTGTTGTCAGCCATTCCGCTATTCGTCGCCATCGGCATCGCGCTTGGCCGTTCCAAGATCGCAGATGACCTCTACAAGGCCTTCTATCTATGGTCAGGAAAGGTAAACGGCGGGCTTTTGGTCGGCACCTCCGGCTTTGCCGCAGTACTGTCTGCGATGACGGGCAACTGTTCCGCGTCGACGATCACAACCGGGCTGGTTGGCATCCCAGCGATGAAGCGGCACGGATACGATGATCAGTTCGTACTGGGTACAATCGGCGCGTCCGGCACGCTTGGCATTTTGATACCGCCGTCGATCACGCTGATCATCATCGCGATGATGACCGGGCTTTCGGTGGGCAAATTGTTCTTTGGTGGCCTCATTGCCGGCTTGTTCATATTGGTCGCTTTTATCGCCTATGTCGCGATCAAGGCTAACTTGCAGCCCCACCTTGCGCCGGCTGCTGACGTTTCGGCCACCCTGCGCGAAAAACTCTTTGCCCTGAAAAACGTGATCCTGCCGCTATTGATCGTGCTGTCTGTCCTGATGTCGATCTTCCTCGGCATCGCCACACCAACCGAAGCAGCGGCCGTCGGTGTTGCCGCTGTTCTGTTTTCGGTCTGGCTACGTGGTGAACTGACGTTCAAATTCATCAAAGAAGTTGGCGAAGATACCGCGTCCGTGACCGGTATGGTGGTTTGGATCATTTTCGGCGCAGCCGCCTTTGTGTCGATCTACTCCAGCGGCGGTGGCATCACATTCATGATCGAACTGCTTCGTAATGCCGATATTGATCCGTGGACGACGATAATCCTGATGCAGTTGGCCGCACTGATCCTTGGCATGTTCCTGGACCCGGTGGGGATTATCCTGCTGACCCTGCCCATCTTCTTTCCGATCGTTGTTGAACTGGGTTTCGACCCAGTCTGGTTCTGCGTCATCTTTCAGCTCAACCTGTGCATCGGGTATATTACACCGCCGTTCGGCTACAACCTTTTCTACCTCAAAAGCCTTAGCCCAGAGACCCCCATCACCCGGATCTACGCCGCAGTGATGCCCTTCTTGGCCATCATGCTGCTGACAGGGGCCTTTCTGATGGCGGTGCCGGATGTGCTGATAAACCTGACCGCCATGATGGATTAGGCACGCCCCGTACAAGCATGATCAGACCCACGAACGAACCACGCCTTACTCAATCGGGCGTGACAATTTGCAAGGAGGAGAAATGCAAATGAAGATCGAAAACGTAAATCGTCGAAAAATCCTGACGGGTGGCGCGCTTGCTGCCGGGGCGACGGTGCTTTCCGCGCCTGCTGTTTTGGCCCAAGAACAGATCAAGTGGCGGATTCAAAGCCACTGGACGCCCGGCGTTGAATATTACGACAGCATCTATGTTGAATTCGCCCGGTGGATCACCGAAGGCACAGATGGGGAGGTCCAGGTTGAAACTTTGCAGGCCGGCACCGTCGCGCCGACCAACGAGGTGCTTGGTGCGCTGCGGCGCGGACTACTGGATGCCGCGTTTATCTTTCCCGGCTATTGGATTGGACGCATCCCCGTCGCTGGGCATCTAAACGGAAACCTTGCGACATGGGAAAACCATGAGGAAATGCAGCTCTTTTTCTACGAAATGGGCGCGTTGGACATTATCCGCGAGGCATACGCTCAATACGGTATCTATCAGGCCGGACCAATTTCGTTCGGGGGCCTCGCCATCTATTCAAAAAAACCGATCGAAACGATGGAAGACTTCCAAGGCTTCAAGATGCGGTCGACTGGTACGCCCGCCAAAGTGTTTGAAAAGATGGGCGCGACACCTGTCTTTATTCCGGGCGGCGAGCTTTACCAAAGCCTTCAGACCGGTGTTGTCGACGGTGCGCATTGGGGCTGTGTTTCCACAGGCTGGGGCATGAACCTTCAAGAGGTGACGGACTATATCGTGACACCCGACTTCCTGAGCCATTCAAACGGTGAATTCATCGTTGGGGCGGATCAATGGGGACAATTGGGTGACGATCACAAGCGCGTCATTCACGACGCCGTACGCGCAATGAGCGCCAAGGCCAGTGCGCAGTTCCGCCATCAGGATTACCTGCGGATGAGCGAGTTCTCCGGAGAAATGGGCAAAAATATTTCGACAGTTTCGCCCGAAGTCATGGGGCGCCTGCGCGCACATTCGATGGAGGTGATTGATGAATATTCTGCCGCAGATCCTGATTATTCGGGACGTGTCGGCGCGCTGATGCATGAATTCATGAAACTGACCGGCAAAGCCTAGACACCGAAGGAGCACCGCCGACAAGATCAGCCCGACCTACTTGGACCTGCTGATCCTTACGATTTGCAAACGCCCTACCGCCCACGGGCAACCCCAAAATACCACCGCCCGTGACCAAAGCTCTGTTTGCACATTGACAGACCCACGTTTGCCTACCTACTAGTCGGTAGGCAAACGTGGCGCACAGTGATCCACCCGCGCGCACGATTAATCTCAACGCAGGGATGACCCATGAAAGCTGAACTTATCTACGTCACGGACGCGTACTGCATCTGGTGCTATGGCTTTGAAAAAGCGATCGACCAATTGGCAAAGGAATATGCCGCGACCGTTAACATCCGCGTCGTGAACGGGGGCATGATCCCGTCGAACCTGCCTTTGGTAGATATGTTTAGTCGGTTCCCCGACCCCGTGGCACTGCACCAGCATGTGACTTTTACATCCGGTCAGGCATTCGGGAAACGCTACCTCAAAGAGATCAAGGGTTACCGCACCTCGAAACGCATTCTCAACTCGTCGACACCAGCACGCGCGATGACCGCGTTCAAACTGCTTGGCGTCCAGGACGAGCTTGGCCTGGCCAGCGCCATTCAGCGCAAATACTACCTTGATGGCGACGATCTTCAGGACGTCGCAAGCTATCAGTCCATCGCTGAACACTTTGGCATCGACTTTGGCGCGTTCAGAAAAGAATTCAACACCCCTGCGGCCAAACAAGGCGTGACAGAGGACCGCCGGTTTGTCGAAAAGCTCGGCGTTCAGGGCTTTCCTGCGGTCCTGCTCCGTACCCAAGACAACCGTTTTACGCCGATCGCCCGTGGCTTCATGCCATTCAAGGGGATCAAAGCAAACCTCGACACCGCCCTTGCCCAACACTTTCCTGATGCGGTGGCCGAAATGGATGGCAAGATGTGTGGTCTGGACGGCAACGGCTGTTAACTTCTCCGTCAGAAACGCCGATACTAAGCCCAAGCGGGACAACCGCTTGGGCTTATGTACCTTTTGCGGCAGGATAAATGGGCAATGACAAAACAAGGTCAGTCTGACACACGCGATTTGATCCTGAAACATGCGGAAACGCTTATCCGCACGCGCGGATATGCCGGTTTCAGCTATGCCGATCTGTCTGACTTGGTGAAGATCAGAAAGCCAAGCATCCATTACCACTTTCCGACGAAGGAGCAGCTCGTCATTGCCACGTTGGACGTCTATTGCCAGCGCTACAAAGAGGCCTTTGTTCAGATATGCGCGCAGTATTCGAACGCGCTAGACCGCATTGACGCCTATAGCCGGATATATCTCGAGGGGCTTGATCAGGGTGTCGGCTGTCTTTGCGCCGCGCTGGCTGTTGAACGTGATATTTTACCGCAACGCCTGCGCGCGGCCCTTGCCGACTTTTTCCGTGGCCACCTGGAATGGCTGAAATCGGTCTATGCCGACGGTTTGAAAAACGGAGAGGTATCGGCGGGCCGCGATCCGGCTGCCGCAGCGCAGCTTGTATTGTCTGCCCTGGAAGGATCACTGCTCGTGGCCCGCGCGCTTGATCAGCCGGGTGGCATGAATTCCGTGCACGCGTCGCTGCGCCACATGTTTCAACCAAGCGCGGATTTCTGATGCGGCATTGGGCGCCGACCCGTATCGGTTGCCCCAGTCCGCAGCCGCGCAGGTGGCCCGACCCTGTGCTTGGCGTGCTACCCGGTAATGTCGGGAAAGACATGCGTGCGCTTTACGACACCATAGACAAAGCTGGTATCAATTGAACCGATCCCCCCGATGGGGTGCAGCCGCTCCCGAACAAAGCGCTCGTAGTCTTCCAGATCACTGACCACCACACGCAGCAGATAGTCCGACAACCCGCTCATTACGAAACATTCCAGTATCTCTGGAATTTGCTTCATCTGCGCTTCAAATCGGCGCACGGAATCTTCGGTATGCCGTTCCAGACTGATGCGCACCATCACTGTTACAGGCAGCCCGTACACTTGGGCATCAACGTCCACGCTATATCCCTGGATGGCCCCATTCAGTTCCAATTGACGCACCCGGCGCAGGCACGGCGACGGCGAGAGATTGACCTCCTGCGCGAGGTCGAGATTCGTCATCCGGCCATTGCGCTGCAACGCCCGCAGAATTTTGCGATCAGTGGTGTCTAATTTGTAGTTTCTGGGCATAATATGCCAAACTTTCTGCAATTTGAGCACAACATAGCAACTAAATGCCTATCGAAGCAACAGATAATGCCTCGACAGATCAAGGGGGCCAAGATGAACGACAAGCAACAAGAGTTTTCGACTCGCGCCATTCACCACGGATATGATGCGCAGTCTCAGCAAGGGGCGTTAAACCCCCCGATTTACATGAGTTCGACCTTCACCTTCGAAACCGCCGAGGCGGGCGGCGAGATGTTTGCCGGCGAAAAGCAGGGGCACTTCTATACGCGCATCTCCAACCCCACGCTGGACCATCTTGAGCAGCGGATCGCGAACCTTGAGGGGGCGCAGGCGGGGCTCTGTACGGCCTCTGGCATGGGCGCCATCACCTCAACCATGTGGACGTTCCTAAAAGCCGGCGATGAGGTGATCATCGACAAGACGCTTTATGGCTGCACCTTTGCCTTCATGACCCACGGGCTGCCGCGTTTTGGGGTAACGGTGACACTGGTCGATATGACCGACCCCGAAAACCTGCGCCAAGCGATTAGCGCCAAGACCAAAATCGTATATTTCGAGACCCCGGCAAACCCCAACAACCGTCTGGTGGACATCGCCGCGGTTTCACAGATCGCCCATCAGGTAGGGGCCAAGGTGGTGGTCGACAACACCTATGCCACGCCCGTGCTGACACGGCCCATTGAACACGGCGCCGATATAGTCGTGCATTCGGCCACCAAGTTTTTAAGCGGTCATGGTGATGTCGTGGCGGGCCTCATCGTGGGCAGCCAAGAAGACATGATGCAAGTGCGGCTGGTCGGAATAAAGGACATGACCGGTGCCGTGATGTCGCCGCTAACGGCGATGCTGCTGCTGCGCGGGATCAAGACACTGGAACTCCGTATGGCGCGCCACTGCGAGACGGCGATGAAAATCGCTCAGGCGCTTGAGGCGCATCCGGCAGTGCTATCGGTGTCCTACCCCGGTCTGGACAGCTTCCCCCAGGCTGATCTGGCGCGGCGGCAGATGGCGGATTTCGGCGGCATGATCCCGTTCGAGGTAAAAGGCGGCAAGGCGGGTGGCATCGCGATGATGAACCGGCTGAAACTCATTCAGCGTGCTGTAAGCCTTGGCGATGCAGAAAGTCTGATCCAGCATCCTGCCAGCATGACCCATTCCACCTACACCCCCGAAGAACGTGCCGAACACGGTATCGCGGAGGGTTTGGTGCGACTGTCCGTCGGCCTCGAAGGGGCCGGGGACATCATAGACGATCTGTATGGCGCGCTTTCGGCGCACAACATGCAGGCTGCCTGACCTCCTCCCCCTTGGCAGGCCACTGGGCGCAGGATGGCAACAGCTTGCGCCCTTTTTAACTCCCACCCCATGCCGGAGCACCGCATGACCGATCATAAGACCCTAGGCGACACCGCCAGCAAGACGCCGAACCGCACCGCCGGAGGTTGGTTGAATGATTTGAACCGGACGCGCGGCGCCGGGCCATTTCTGGCAGACCACCCCGCCCCCGGCACCGGTCTGTCTACGATGGCGGTGCATGCTGGCACCCATGACGATCCGCGCACCGGCGCTGTCGGCACGCCGATCTATCAGGCATCGACATTCGTGTTGAATGATCACCAGTATCAATCCGTAGAAGACGGCTTTGCCCGTGACCGGTTCATCTATTCTCGCTACGGCAACCCATCGCAATGGGCCGTTCAGGAAAAGCTGGCAGCACTTGAGGGCGCGGAATCTGCGATTGTATTCAGCTCTGGTATGGCGGCAATCACCAGCACGGTTCTGGCCTTGATGGACAAGGGTGCCCATGTGGTGGCGTCCAGCGATCTTTATGGCGGCACCTTCAACCTGTTCAATCAGGAGTTTCCGACACTGGGCATGTCCTGCACCATGGTTGACAGCTATGATTTTGACGCCATCGAGGCGGCGATCCAGCCCAATACGCAGATGATGTATTTTGAGGCGATCACCAACCCCCTGCTCAAGATCATCGACATCCCTCGACTGGCCGAGATTGCCAAACGCCGCAATGTGCGGCTGGTTGTCGATGCCACCTTTGCACCGCCTATCGCCATGCGCACGCTGGAACATGGGGTCGATCTGGTGGTTCATTCCGCGTCGAAATACCTCAACGGGCACAGCGATCTGATCGCGGGTGTGGCGGCCGGCCCCCGCAAGCTGATTGACATGATCTGGCCACGCCTGCTGAACTATGGCGGGTCTTTGGACCCCCATGCATGTTTCCTGCTGGAGCGCGGGCTAAAGACGCTCGCCGTGCGGATGCGCGCCCACGAAGAAAGCGCAACAGCGCTGGCGCAGTTTCTTGAAGGGCATCCGCGGGTAAAGAAGGTCTTTTATCCCTTCCTGCCAAGCCATCCTGACTATGACACCGCCAAACGCCTGCTGAAAAACGGCACCGGCAATATCACCTTTGTGATTGAAGGCGGCGATGCAGCTGCACTGCGTCTGGTCGATGCCCTACGCATCCCCAAACAAGCGACCAGCCTTGGCGGGGTCGAAAGCCTTATCAGCCTGCCGTTCAACACCTCGCAGGCCACCTTTACCACCCGTCAGCGGGCAGATGTGGGGATTGATCCGGGTTGTGTGCGTCTGTCCGTAGGGATCGAGGACGCCGCCGACCTGATCGCCGATTTTGACCATGCCCTTGGCGCCATCTATGCAACGAAGGAAAACGCACATGCGTAACAGCATCCCCACCGCCGCCCTCAGTGAATTTGTAAACGAAGTTGCGAACGCGCCCGAAGAGGCGTTGATGGACTATGGCATCGAGATCAACTGGGAAAGTGGCACGCGTTCGCGCACCGATACCAAGCCGATGAAGGTCGGTCCGCATCAGGTCAGCCGGTCGTTCACCTGGAAGGCCGATGAGCCACGCCAATTGATGGGCAACAACCACGGGCCGAACCCGCAGGAATTGCTGCTGTCGGGGCTGGGATCGTGCATGATGGTCAGCTTTATCGCCGGGGCCACTGCCGAGGGCATTCAGCTGGAAACGGTAAAGATCGACTTTGACGCGACGCTGGATCTGCGCGGGTTCATGGGGCTCGGCACCAATTCAACAGTGGGCTTTCCCGAAATCCGGTATAAAATCCACGTCACCGGGGACGCAACACCAGAACAGTTTGCGGAACTGCACCGCAAATCTGTTTCGCACAGCCCCAATGCACAAACCATCCTCAATCCGGTTGGACTGACGGGCGCGATCATCAGCACCCAAATCCAAGGATAGCACGCGCTGCCATTCCGTTATGCCTTGCCATCGCAACTAGAAAGCCATCTCCATGCCCCAGATTGATCAAAGCCACCTCAAGACCATCGAACAGCGGCTGTTGTGGCTGTCGCATTGGATGATCCACAATGCCAACCACATCCGCCCCAAGGCGGACGGAATCAAGGTGGGTGGACATCAGGCGTCTTCAGCGTCGATGGTTTCGATCATGACGGCGCTGTATTTCAGCGCGTTGCGACCAGAGGACCGGGTGGCAGTGAAACCCCACGCCTCGCCTATCTTTCACGCCATCCAGTATCTGATGGGCAATCAGACACGCGAAAAAATGGAAGCGTTTCGTGGCTTTCATGGGGTCCAAAGCTATCCAAGCCGGACCAAGGACATTGACGATGTGGACTTTTCCACCGGGTCGGTGGGCCTTGGGGTGGCGATCACGTCTTTTGCCTCAATCGTGCAGGATTACATCGCCGCGAAAAGCTGGGGCGGCGATCTGCCCTTGGGGCGCATGGTTGCGCTCGTGGGCGATGCCGAACTGGACGAGGGCAACATCTACGAGGCGTTGCAAGAGGGCTGGAAGAACGACCTGCGCAACACCTGGTGGATCATCGACTATAACCGCCAGTCGTTGGACGGCGTGGTGCGCGAAGGACTGTTCAAGCGGATCGAACAGATTTTTGACGCCTTTGGCTGGGACGTGGTCAAGGTAAAATATGGCGCATTGCAACGTGCAGCCTTCGAAGAGCCGGGCGGCGAAAAACTCCGCGATTGGATCGACAACTGCCCGAACCAACTTTACTCGGCGCTGACCTTTATGGGCGGTGCTGTATGGCGCAAACGTCTGATGGACGCACTTGGGGATCAAGGCGATGTGACCGCGCTGATCGAAGCCCGCAGCGACGATGAACTGGCCGAGCTGATGGAAAACCTTGGCGGCAACTGCGTGCAGACCATGGCCGAAACCTTTGACGCCATAGACCACGACCGCCCGGTTTGTTTCCTCGCCTATACGATCAAGGGCTGGGGGACGCCGATTGCCGGGCACAAGGACAACCACGGCGGGTTGATGAACAAGACGCAGATGGGCCAATGGCAAAGCCACATGGGCGTGGCCGAAGGCGAGGAATGGGAGAAATTCGCCACGGTGACCGACCCCGCTGCCTTGCAAACCACGCTCGACAACACGCCCTTTTTCGCCAAAGGCCGGCGTCGGTATTCTGACGATGCGCTGGCGGTGCCTGCGATTGATCTGGCAACCGACCGTGAGATTTCGACGCAGATGGCCTTTGGCAAGGTGCTGGATGATCTGTCGAAAGGCGACAGCGATCTGGCGGCGCGGATCGTCACCATGTCACCCGATGTGACCGGCACCACGAACCTTGGCCCGTGGGTAAACCGGCGCAAGCTGTTCGCCCGGACCGAGCAGGCCGACACCTTCATCAATGAAAAAATCCCCTCGACCGCAAAATGGGAATTTACGCCAGAAGGCCAGCACATCGAACTGGGCATCGCCGAGATGAACCTGTTCCTGCTGCTGGGCGCGGCGGGCCTGTCGCATTCGCTGTTTGGCAAGCGGGTGATCCCCATCGGCACGGTCTATGACCCCTTTGTGGCCCGCGGCCTCGATGCCCTCAACTACGCCTGCTATCAGGACGCGCGATTTATGATTGTCGGCACGCCGTCAGGTGTGACGCTCGCCCCGGAAGGCGGCGCGCATCAGTCCATCGGCTCGCCCCTGATCGGGATGAGCCAGGACGGGCTGGCCAGCTTTGAGCCCGCTTTTGCCGACGAATTGGCCGTGATCATGCAGTGGGCCTTTGAATACTTGCAAAAGGATGGCGAAGGAGACCCGGACGAACGCACCTGGCTGCGCGATGAAACCGGCGGATCAGTCTATCTGCGGCTGACCACCAACCCCATTGAACAACCCGGCAAGCGCGTCGACGAAGATTTCCGCCAAGGCGCGATCGACGGGGCGTATTGGCTGCGCAAACCGGGGCCGAACTGCGATGTGGTGATTGCCTATCAAGGGGCCGTGGCCCCCGAGGCAATCAAGGCGGCGGGCAATATTGCCGAAGGGCGGCGCGACGTCGGTGTTCTTGCCGTGACCTCTGCCGACCGGCTGAACGCAGGCTGGACCGCCGCACAGCGCGCCCGCGCCCGTGGCAACGCCAGCGCACAAAGCCATATCGAGACATTGCTGGGCGGGCTGTCGCGCGACTGTAAACTGGTCACGGTGATCGACGGCCACCCCGCTACGCTGTCCTGGCTTGGGTCAGTGGTCGGCCATCAGACCGTGCCTCTGGGGGTCGAACACTTTGGCCAGACCGGCACCATCGCCGACCTCTACGACCACTACGGCATTGATGCGCGGTCTATTGTGGAAAAGGTACAGGGGCTGACGCCGGGCCGCCAAATGCTGCACCGGGTGATCGGCTAACCGCGCGGTGCCGCCGGCCCCCTTCAGGGCCAATCACATCTGTTACTTGCGCGCCCAGTAATCCACGGGCGCGCAAGACAATGATCAGGCAGTGCCGGCTTTTGGCAGGCGTGTTTCGACGATGCGGGCATAGATCGACGCGCCGACGGGCAGGATGCCATCGTCCAGCACAAAGCCCGGATTGTGCAGCGGTACATTGCCCGCATGACCCACCCGGCAATAGGCACCCGGCACCACCTTAAGCATGTCCGCAAAATCTTCCGATCCGCTGGCCTGTTCAGTGGATTCATGGGCGTTTTGCGCCCCCACCACGCCCGCAGCAGCGGCGACATAGGCGGTCGTAAGCTCTGGATCGTTCATCAGCACGTCGAACACGTTGCGGATATCCACCTCAATCTCGATACCGTAAGCGGTGGCCATCCCGGCACACAGCGTGCGGATGCGGTCTTCGGCCATTTCAATGACGTCCTGATGGAAATAGCGGATCGTGCCGGCGATGGTCGCGGCATCGGGTACGACATTATAGGCCGAACCTGCGTTGAATTTGGTCACCGATAGCACAATGGGTTTGGTGGGCGGCGTGTTGCGGCTGACAACGGACTGCAACTGCTGCACCAATGCAGTCCCGATCACAATCGGGTCGCGCGATTGATGGGGCATCGCCGCGTGGCTGCCAGTCCCTTTGACAGTGATATCGAAAAACGCCGCACCCGCCATCGCCGGGCCGGGGGTGACGCTCACGATGCCCGGTTCCGAATTTGGATCATTGTGCATCCCATAGATTTCGTCACAGGGAAACTTTTCGAACAGCCCCTCCTCAAGCATGCGCCGCGCGCCGCCCAATCCTTCTTCGGCAGGCTGAAAGATCAGCACCACCGTACCGTCGAAATCCCGCGTCTCGGCCAGATAACGCGCAGCACCCAGCAGCATGGTGGTATGGCCATCATGGCCGCAGGCATGCATCCGGCCCGGATTTTGCGAGGTGTAAGAAACGCCCGACGCCTCGACGATCGGCAGCGCGTCCATGTCGGCGCGCAGCCCGACACGGCGGTTGCCACCACCGGTGCCTTTGACGACCCCTACAACACCGGTGCCGCCCAGACCCTCAACCACCTCATCCACGCCGTAAGCGCGCAACTTTTCGGCCACGATCGCGGCGGTGCGGGTTTCCTCGAACCCCAGTTCGGGGTGCGCGTGAATGTCCTGGCGAATAGCGGTCATTTCTTCGGCAAAGGCTTCGATCTTGGGTAGAACGCTCATGTGGTGGCTCCTGTTATCATGGTGGCGCTGTCGCGTGCGCCGTCGTTAGCGAAATTCCAGCGGTGGCCCGTTGAGGGCAGGATCACGTGACACGCGCCGTCAGGGCGCAAGCACGTTATTGATACGATCAACCGATAAACCTGAACGCCCGCATCACTTCAAAGAAATCCCGATGACGGAACCGCAGGCGGCAGTCCGACATCAGTTCGGCCCCCGGATACCAACTGCATCTATAGGCTTCGGTCGGGTTGGCGTATTCGATTTGCATGTCGATCTCGTCAGGCATCTCAAGGCGCAGCACACCGAGGTCATCTGACAGCGCCCGTTCAACCCCGGTCCGTATCTCGGTGCAGGCCCGGCCCGGTGTCATCGACGCCGATGCAGGGCCGATCCCTGTGGAAACGGCAACTGTCGTAATGCCGGGGACAATCTCAGCCGCATCCGCACAAATGCCGCTATCACCTGAAATAAAGGCACAAGGCACGCCGTGATACGCCGCGATATGGGCGTTGTGGGTAAATTCTGACGACAGCACACCGTTAAAATAGAACCGCGAAATGCGACCATTGAAACTATGTGCCAACGGGTTGGCCGAACTGCCCGCCTTGGCGTGATAGCCGGTGAACAATGCCGCATCAAAGCTATCATCAAGCCCGCACATCATTGAATGTGGATTACCTGGCCACCCATGAATGACCGTCACATAATCCGGCAATTTGCCCGAAATGATGTTGCGCGCAGTCTCATGTCCATCCTTGACCACCACCTCCGTGGCCCCTGCCGCGCGGGCCCCCTCGCAAGCGGCAACGACTTCGTCCGTCATATACGCCCGAAATTCGGCATAGTCGGGCCCGGTTTTGCGCGCTTCGTCCCAGCTTGCGATCCCCGCCGTGCCTTCAATGTCGGCGCTAATAAATATCTTCATGCTGCTGCCTCCGCCGCTGTTTGCCTAATCTGTTCAAAGCGCATGCGCTTGGCGCGACCACCACTGACCAGCAAAACCCCGTCAGCCCCCGTCAGGCGACAGGTCAATTGACGCGGCCATGGCCCAGAGGCGTCCGTCAATATGCAGATGTCTTTGGTCAATGCCTTCACCGTCCACGTCTCCCCATGTGCAAAATCACCCCGGATCAGCGCCGTCGCCTCGACCCCCGACCGCGCAATCGTCAGCGTAGAGGGCAGATGCGCGCAATGATACGTACCCACAAAGCTGCCAACTGCATCCGCCCCCGGCGCCGAGGTTTTTGTCAATTGAACCCTGTCACCGTTGGACCGCGTAAGTGTGACATGGCCCTGTCCCACCGTTGACCAGTCCAATTCCAGATAGTCAGTAGGCAAACTGAACACCACATTGGTCGGCCCGGAAAAAGGGTGCGTCGCCTTCCAGCCGCCGATCTCAATGCCCAGCCCGTCAGGCTCGACCGTAAACCGCGCATGATCAAGCGTGTCACTGTTGAGGAAAACCGATCCGTCCGTCAGCAGCTTTAGGGCATCGACGTCCGGTTTGGCGGCGCTCTGCTTAAAATGTTCGGGAAAGAGATCGCACATCGTCCTGCGCGTCAGCAGCGTTGGATCAATGGAATTGACGTTGGTTATGCACACTGCCGCCTTGTCCAGATCATCGAACAGAACCAGATCAGTACGGTAGCCGGGCCAAAGCCCATTGTGGCCGCGTGTCGCCTGCCCCAAATAGCTGCGATTGAAGAGCCCCATCGCATAGCCACTGAGGGTCCCATTTGCGAATGTCGAAGGCGCAGATATCTTGGCCACATGCCCGTCGGGATCATCGCGTAAGTAACGGCACCACCGCACCAAGTCTGACAACGTCGAAACCATCGCCCCCTCGCCGGTAAGCTCCGTCGCAAAGGCACCGCGTTCAAAATGGTCACCCCTATCAATATACCCGGTGGCAAGGTCGGGCACGACCGCAGCATGACCGGTGACATATCGGGTCGCTGACATCCCGTTCGGGCGGAACAATTCCTCTTCAAGCAGTGCACCCAGATCGCGGCCCACAGTGCGCTCTAGGGCGATCGTAACGAGCAGGAAATTCGCGTTGGAATACAGAAAATCCGTTCCCGTGGCAAAGTTTGTCTCCTGCTGTCGCGCGATCATCTCAAAGCTTTGGGCCACGCTGACCGTCTGGTTGAGGCCGCCGCCCGCCATCAGCGCGAGCTCCAGATGATCGCGAATACCCGAGCAATTCTGCAACGCCTGACGCGAGGTGACTTTGGCCTGCGGCCCCGACAGTTCAGATAGATATTGCCCCAGCGGGGCATCCAGATCGAACTTTCCCCGCGCATGATAGATTTGTGCAACCAACGCCAGAAAATGCTTTGTGACCGATGCAATGCGGAACGCTGTGTCAGGCGTAATCGACACTTGGTGTTCCAGGCTCGCCATGCCCTGGCACAGCATTTGCACATCCTCTCCGTCGATCAGTGCAAATGCATACCCAGGCGTATCCGCACCCAGCGATTGCGGGACGTGTGGGAAGATGACCGATGGCTCAAGTTGCGTCATCGTGCTTTTCCTTCTTGGCTGAAATGAAACTGGATATATGGAAAGGCACCAGGCCCAAGTCGGCCTGAGAACCCGACAGGTTCTGTTGGCTCATCGCCAGCACTTCCGCCCGCAAATCCATCAGTTTCTTCTTTACGGATTCGAATTGATCCTTGGTCAGCACGGAATCAAAATCGAAAAAGAACCCCTTACCGCGTGCATGGTTCTCGCTCGCGGCAAGTGCATTTTCACGCGACACTTCCAACATCGAGGCCAGGAAATCTGAAATCGCGGCGACCGCATCAACGGACACATTGTCAGGCAACTCTTCATCCGAATTTGGCAACAGATGCGAGAAATCGAGCATTCGGCCAATGATGATATAGTATTTTTCGACAATGCCGTTCACCAGCGCTTCCGAATAGGGGCGCACCAGCCCCACGTTCTCCAGCTTCTTTAGATGATAATGTGCTTTGGGTCGGGTGATCTTTAATTCGCGGGCCAGGGCGGCGCAGCTCTTGGGCCGGTGCAGCAGCAGACACATCCGATAGCGCATCGGCTCGGCCAGGGCTTTCAGCTGATCGGCCGACTGTAGGTAATAGATGCTGGGTATCTCGGAAATGTCGAAGTCGTTATCCATGTGCGCTCTCTTTGCTGATCGGGGCGGCCCCCTCAGCTTCGGATAACCAGCATGCGACCCGATGGGCGCTCTGGCCGAAATAGGGCGGCATCTGTTCTGTGCACTTCGACATAACGGCAGGACAACGGGTTTGGAAGGGGCAGCCACGTGGCAGGTTGAGCGGGCTAGGGACGTCACCACTTAGCGGCGTACGTTTGCGGCGCTGCGCGGGTGTGGCAGCCGGGATCGCATCGATCAACGCTTTGGTATAGGGGTGTTTCGGCGCGCGAAACAGGTCGTCGCGCGGCGCCAGTTCAACCAGCCGCCCCAGATACATCACCGCCACACGATCGACCATATGTTCAACAACCGACAGATTGTGGGCCACAAACAGATACGTAAGGTTCAACTCTTCCTGCAAATCTCTCAGCAGGTTCAGCACCTGACTTTGGATTGAAACATCCAAGGCCGACACAGGTTCATCGCAGATCACGAACCGTGGGTTCATGATCAACGCGCGTGCGATGCCGATACGTTGCCGCTGCCCGCCGGAGAATTCATGCGGGAAACGGTTGCGCAAACTGGGGTCCAGCCCGACGCGCGCAAATATGTCGGCCACCATGTCATTGCGCTCCGCCGGCGACCCGATCTTGTGGACGTCGAGGCCGGTCCTCACCGTTGACCCGACCCTCCGCTTGGGATCAAGCGAGGCATAGGGGTCTTGAAAGACAAGCTGCATTTCGCGCCGCTTGTCCACCAGATCCTTTGCCGGCAGACCGGTCAGATCCTCTCCATCGAAAATGATCTTGCCTGCCTGTGTGTCCCGCAGCCCCAGAATGGCGCGGCTTAGCGTGGTCTTGCCGCAGCCACTTTCCCCCACAAGCCCCAATGTCTCGCCCGGAGCCAAGTCAAAGCTGATGTCGTCAACGGCCTTGATCCAGCCCTTTGTGCGGCGCAGGATGCCGGACTTGAGCGGAAAATAGGCCGAAAGCCCTTGAATGCTGAGTATCGGCGTCTCTGTCATGTCTTCCCCTGAGCCAGCCAGCACCGCACATCGCCGTGGCCGTGTCGTTCGAGTTGCGGCATTTCGCGTTCACATATTGTCAGACCGTGCCTGACCCTTGGGGCGCAACGTGTTGCGAACCGGCAGGCCGGCGGAAACTCCGTCGCCTTCGGCACCGACCCCGGAATGGCGCTTAGCCGCGCGGTGCGCTGACCCAGCACCGGCGTGGCGGCCAGCAGCCCTTGAGTATAGGGATGCTGTGGCCGCTCGAACAGCGAGACGACATCCGTCTGTTCGACCACCTGCCCCGCATACATCACCGCAACCCGGTCGGCCATTTCCGCGATCACACCAAGGTCATGAGTGACCAGCACCAGTGCCGTGCCCATTTCGCGGCACAGGTCCTTGAGCAACTCCATGATCTGCGCCTGGATGGTCACGTCCAGCGCCGTCGTCGGTTCATCCGCGATCAAGACCTTGGGGCGCAGCGCCAGAGCGATCGCAATCATCACCCGCTGCGCCTGCCCCCCAGAAAGCTCGTGCGGATAGACGTTAAACCGGCTGTCCGCATCCGGGATACCCACCGCCGTCAGCAATGAAATCGCTGTCTCTTTCGCTTCCTTGGCCGACACTTTGCGGTGGCGGTCAAAAAGTTCAGTGATCTGTCGGCCGATCGTCATCACCGGATTTAGGCAGACGCGCGGCTGCTGAAAGATCATCGAAATGCGATCGCCGCGCAGGGCGGTCAATTCCTTTCGGCTCATGGCCAGCACATCTTGGCCGTCAAAATGGATGGACCCGGCAACGATCTCTCCGGGGCTTTCGATAAGCCGGATCGCGGAAAGCGCGGTGATCGTCTTGCCCGAACCAGATTCGCCGACGATGCCAAGGACCTCACCCGCATTTACATGCAGATCAACGCCGTCAACGGCCCTCACCAGGCCGTCTTCGGTCTTGAAATGCGTCTTTAACCCCTTGATCTCGAGCAGCGCGGTCATTTGGACATTTCCTTTGGATCAAGCACGTCGCGCAGGGCGTTGCCGAACAGGTTCATGCCGAGGATCGAAATAAAGATCGCCATGCCGGGTGCCGCCACGACCCACCAGGCCGTGCGCAGGAATGTGCGGGCATCCACCAGCATTGAACCCCATTCCGGCGAGGGCGGCTGTGCGCCAAGCCCCAGAAAAGACAGCGCCGCGGCCGCCAATACGGCCAAGGGGATGGTGAAACTGGCATAGATGACAATCTGCGACGTCACATTGGGCAGGATGGTGCCAAACAGAATACGCAGATGCCCGGCGCCAAGCGCATGCATTGCCTCGACAAACTCTGCATCCTTCAGCGTCAGCACTTCGCCCCGGATCAGCCGGGCATAGCCGGGGATGCCACCGACACCCACGGCAATCATCGCGGTCCACAGGCTTGGCCCCAGTATCGCAATCACGGCCAGCAACAAAAGGATGTAGGGAAAGGCCAGCAACACGTCGACCACCCGCATGATCAGCATATCCGCAAGCTTGCCGCCTGCCCCGGCCAGCAGGCCCAGCGTAATCCCGATACTGGCCGCGATCAGGGTCGACACCAGACCAATCATCAGCGTGTAGCGCGAGCCATATAGTATTCTACTGAACAGGTCGCGGCCCAGTTCGTCGGTGCCGAAAAAATGCTCCGCGCTTGGTGGTTGAAGCCGGTCAATGGGCGCGATGGCCAAAGGGTCATAGGGCAGAATGCTTTCGCCCATGATGGAAAAGAACACCAAGGCGACGACGATGGTGCCGCCGATCTGCCCCGACCGATGGCGCAGCAAGCGGCGCAACGCGCGCATAAAATTGCTGCGCTCAGGCGTGCTGAAGGTATCGGTGGTTTCAAGTGCGCTAGGGGTCATGGACAATCCTAATCGTAGGAAATTCTAGGGTCGATCCAGGTGTAAAGCAGATCGACGACGAGATTGATGAACACATAAGTCCCGGCGCTGACGAGGATGACCGCCTGAGTGATCGTAAAGTCACGCCACTGGATCGCCTTTACCGCCAACTCTCCGATCCCATGCCAGCCAAAGATCACCTCGATGATGAACGCACCCCCCAGCAGATTGCCAATTTGCAGGCCGATGATTGTCAGGATGGACAAAAACGCATTCGGCAGCGCGTGACGAAACAGGATATATCCCTCGGACATGCCCTTGGCCCGCGCCGTACGGACATATTCACGCGACAGCACGTCAAGCATGGACGACCGCGTGATCCGCGATAAGGCCGCCGCTTCGATAAAGCCCAAGGTGAGGGCCGGCAGGATCAACGACTGAAAATCCCCCCGCCCGATCACCGGAAGCCAGCGCAGCTGCACCGAAAAGATAAAGATCAGGACAAAGCCAAAGAAGAAGGCCGGCATGGAAATACCCATCATCCCTACCGACATGGACGTGACGTCGATCCAGGTGTCCTTGAAATAGGCCGAGAGCATTCCGGTCACCAACCCCACGATCACCGCCACGGCAAGGGCGGCAAATGTCAGGATCAGGGTGTTCACATAGCGATAGCCGATTTCCTCGGTTACGGGCCGCCGGGTGCGCACGCTTTCGCCAAGGTCAAGGTGCAGAACATCCCAGACGTAGATCCCGAATTGTTCATACCACGGCAGATCGAGGTGATATTTCGCGCGTATCTGCGCGATAGCTTCTGCGGCTTTTTCTTCTGACACGGTGCCTGAAAACAGGGCTGTGACCGCGTCAGTCGGGATCAGCGCCTTGATAAGGAAAGTCAGGAACAAGATGCCGATGATGATCGGAAAGATCATCAGAATCCGCCTGAAAACATAGCTGGCCATATGGGTATCCTGCCTAGGTTGTCCCGGATGGCAGATGCCACCCAGGACAGTCCGAAATGGGCTTAGTCAGCCTTTTTGACATCACCGGGGACCAAGAACCCCAGATAGTCGATGTTATAGCCTTCGACATTCGCCTGCGTGGCGATCACGGCCCAGTTCGTCAGGATCGGCACGGCGATCACGTTTTCCAACAGAACTTTCTGCGCCTCCGAAATGCACGTGCTGCGCACGGCGGGGTCAACGGTTGCATCACACCGGTTCAGCAGGTCGTCGATCTCTGGGTTGGCCGACAGCTTTTCGCGGTGACCCGGCGACCGGTAGAGTTCGGTCAGCATCCCCGCATCACTGGACGTCCAGCGCATCAGATCCATGTCCCAATCATCTTCCAGCAATGACGGATAGAATGCGCCCCAGTCGGCAGTTTCCAGGTTGGCTTTGATGCCGATGTCAGCCAAGTTGGCTTGAACAACCTGCAATGTGCGCTGAATATGGGTAAACCCGGCATAGCTCTTGATCAGGAATTCCGCAGGCTTGCCGTCTTTGTCGCGGATACCATCCCCATCGCTGTCTACCCAGCCGAGATCATCCAGGATTTGCTTGGCTTTCTCAGGATCGTAAGGCGTGCCGTAGGCTTCGGCCACCTCGGCATCAAAGCCGGGAATCCCCAGCGATAGCGGGCTAAGTGCAACCGAGGCATAACCGTCCCACGCCGCTGCAACGGCGGCATCACGGTCGACCGCATGGCCGATTGCCCGGCGCATGTCCACGTTATCGAACGGGGCGCGCTGGTGGTTGAATTCGAGGAAAACAATATTGGTGGCCGTCTTGTCGATCACCGTATTGAAATCCGGATTGTCCACAAATTGCGCAATGGCATCAGTCTGTAGGATCGAACCCGTCAACTCACCGGCTTCCATCGCAGCCTGCGCCACACCGTCTTCGGAAATCACCGACAGAACCACCTCATCGGCATAAGGCTTGCCTTTGTTCTCCGCGTCGTTGCGAAACTGCTGATACGCGTCGTTCCGCGTCATCCGAATTTCGCTGCCCGGAATCCACTGCTCAAACTTGAAGGGGCCGGTGCCGACGGGACCGCGGGCATAGTCCTTCCCCGCTGCCTCGACCGCCTTAGGCGAATTGATGCCCCCTGCCGCCTCGGCCAACGTCACAAAAAACGGCGCGTAAGGGCTGGAGAAGGTGAACTTCACAGTCATCTCATCCACCGCGTCGACCGAGGTAAGCGGCCCCATGCTCGCAAGGTTTGGCGACGCGGATGCCGGATCAAGGATCTTGTTGAAATGGAATGCCACCGCGTCCGCGTTGAAAGGCTCTCCATCGTGGAAAGAGACACCGCTCCGCAGCTTGAACGTCAACTCCGTCTGACTGTCGTTCACTTCCCAGCTTTCGGCCAGCCACGGCTGCGCATTGCCGTCCTGATCAAAATAGACCAGCCGCTCTAGAAGGAACTCCGCCATCACCGTGTTTGCAGTAAGCGAAGTCGTTTCGACATTATAAAGGCTCTCTGGATCTTCTTGCACACGAAAATGGAGCGTTTCAGCCATTGCGGCCGGGCCAATCCCAAAGGCGACCAGAGACGCCAGAATGCTATTTCTACTAACTATGCTGTTCATCGTCGTTCCCCTGATGGTTGCGGGCATTCTCTGACGGAACGCCTATGCAGCCACAGGAAATGCTAAATTTTGCGACCTGTCAAATCATTTTGACTAGTCGGCTTTGATTTACTACCACGACGCCACTTTCCCTTTCGGGCCGCTGTTTCATGCCGGGAATGGGGGATAAAGCATAAAGGAAATGTTTGATCTGGCAGTCCCGCGTTGGCTTATATCGGAACGGGATAATCGGCGCGGCGCGTTTCTAACGACGCCAGCAGTATGGATGCATCCGCAGATCAACTTACTGACGGCTTGGTGCGACACCCTGCGACATGCGGCAAAAGCCCGGTTGGCTTACCCGTGTTCGGGAACCGCTGAAATCATCGTGCCATCGCGCAGGTGCTGGACGGCGTTGTCCACGGCAAGCTGACCCATCGCCAACCGCGTCTCGACCGTCGCGCTGCCGACATGCGGCAGCAAGACGACGTTGGACAGATCACGCAACGCCTGTGGGATCGCGGGTTCGTTTTCAAACACGTCCAAACCGGCCCAGCCCAGCGTCCCGTTTTGCAGCGCGCTGATCAGCGCAGGCTCGTCCACAACGGACCCACGGCTGACGTTGATCAACGTCCCCTGCGGGCCGAGCGCCTCAAGGACCTGCGCATTGACGATACGCTCGGTCCCTGCCCCGCCGGGAGTGACACAGACCAGAACATCGCAGGCGGCTGCCATATCGGCCAGATTGTCAAAATACGTATAAGGAACGTCTTTCTGTCGGCGAGAATGATAAACGATTTCAGGGGTCCAAGGCGCAAACCTATCTGCGATTGTCTGCCCGATACGCCCCAGCCCCAAAATTCCAATCGTCTGATTGTCGGGCGACCGTGTCAGCGGTGCGGCGCCCGATGTTTCCCATGCGCCCGACCGCGCCCAAGCCTCGTCCCGCATCGCTTCGCGGTAACACATCAGCATCAGCAGAACGGCAGTGGTTGCGACCTCTGAATTCAGCACATTCGGCGTATGCGACACCAGTATGCCACGCTCGATCGCGGCATCCATGTCGATGCCATCATACCCGACCCCGTAATTGCTGATCGCCTTGAGCCTCGGCAGCCCCTCCATCATCTCGCGAGACACGCCAATGCCGCTGCTGGTCAGAACATGGGTGATCTTTTCCGCCGGATAATCGTCGGGGGTGTGAACGGTAAAAACCTGGACAAGCTGTTCACGCATGACGTCCGTAATGCGGCTAAGTTGAAGAAGATCAGACATGGCAACTCCTAGATATTCAAACCTGCTTAGCTGTCACCGTTCAGGTGAAGCCCGCTGTCCAACGACAGCACCGATCCGGTCATCAGCCGCGCACCCGTCGACAACCAGTAAACATCCGCCGCCACGTCTTCGGGTTGGCCGACCAGTTGCAGCGGCGCGCGCGCCTCTTGCATGTCGACGCGCGCATCAAAGACCTGTTTGTCCATCCGCTCCACAAACCCACCGGCGATCAAGGCCGGGCAGACGGCATTGACCCGCACCTTGGGGGCCAGCACCCGCGCCAATGACATCGTCAGCGTGTTTGTCGCCCCCTTCGATGCGGCATAAGCAATCGACGATCCGGTGCCCCAGATCGCACCATACGACGACACGATCACGACACTGCCGCCCTCTCCGGCTTTTAGGGCCTCGGCGCAGGCGCGCACGATCTGAAAAGGGCCCGCAGTGTTGACGGCAGCCGTCATCATGAAATCATCCATCGTCAGCGCATCTAGATCGCTGTGTGGCACCATGCGCGTGGTCCCCGCCGACGACACCAGTGCGTCGATCCGCCCGAATGTCGATGTGGCAAGCGCGGCCAGTGCCCTGCAATCGGCGTCTATCGTCACGTCCGACCGCGATGCGACCGCCTGCACGCCAAGGCCCGCCGCCTCTTGCACCAGGGCATCAGCAGCGGATTTTTCGCTCTCCAGGTAAAAGCTTAGAACGACGTTCCATCCCTCGCGCATGAAATGCTGCGTACACGCGCGCCCGATACCCGATGCCCCACCGGTGATCACCGCTGTTCTGGTCATGGTCTTGATCCTTTATGCCACGCGGCGGTCGCGCCTATGCGCAGGCAACCCAGCACCGTAGGGGCCGCAGCCGTATCACCCGGAACCTTCATCCAATCGGGTCCTTTTCCCAGATCACATTGCCACTGTGGGTCACGGCACCTTTATCGGCAGAACCAACCGTGGCCGCGTATTTCTCTAGCAGCCCGCCCCTGGCGATTGTTGGCCGCATAGGCTTGTCCGCGCGGCGGCGCGCCAGTGCACTGTCATCAACCCGCATGGCAAGCGTGCAAACCCCCGCTTGTGCGTCAATGTCGATGATGTCACCGTCTTGCAGCAGGCCGATTGGACCATCGCTTACCGCCTCGGGACAGACATAGCCGATGCACATGCCCCGCGTCGCGCCGGAAAAACGACCATCGGTGATCAAGGCCACTTTTTCCCCGTTCCCCTGACCATAGATCAATGCCGTGATACCCAGCATCTCGCGCATACCCGGCCCGCCACGGGGGCCTTCATTGCGGATTACGATCACGTCTCCTTCGGCATAATCCAGCGTTCGGATGGCTTTCAGACAATCCTCTTCACATTCAAACACCCGCGCGGGCCCGCTGTGCACCAGTTTCTTCAACCCCGCCACCTTGAGCAAGGCACCGTCCGGCGCAAGGTTGCCCTTGAGAACGACAACACCCCCTGTCGGGGCAATTGCCTGTGACGTCTGGCGCACAACCTCGCCGTCAGGCGCCGCCGTTTCAGACAGTTCTTCTGCGATGGTCTTGCCGGTGATCGACAGGCAGTCGCCGTGCAGAAACCCACCGTCCAGCAAGGATTTGAAAATCGCGGGCGCGCCACCGGCATGGAATACATCGCGCGCCAAGAACCGGCCGCCGGGCTTGAGATCGGCAATCAATGGCGTGCGGGCAAACACCTCGGCCACGTCATCGAGATGAAATG
Source organism: Sulfitobacter sp. KMM 9851 (assembly GCF_057178245.1). Classification (NCBI taxonomy): domain Bacteria; kingdom Pseudomonadati; phylum Pseudomonadota; class Alphaproteobacteria; order Rhodobacterales; family Roseobacteraceae; genus Sulfitobacter; species Sulfitobacter sp. KMM 9851. The sequence continues at coordinate 91,222 of NZ_JBXUCW010000002.1, read as the reverse complement.
CGATCCCCGCTTCATGGGCGATCGCGGGGATGTGCAAGGCGGCATTGGTCGAACCACCCGTTGCGGCAACCACAGCACAGGCGTTCTCCAGCGACTTGCGCGTGACCAGATCGCGCGGCAAAGGCGCATCACCCATCACCGCCGCCATCAGCACCTTGCCCGCACGCCGCGCCAGTGGCGCGCGCGCGGCATAGACCGCCGGCACCATCGACGACCCCATCAGCGCAAAGCCCAGTATCTCGGACACCATACCCATCGTATTGGCCGTGAACTGCCCGGCGCAGGCACCCGATGTGGGCAGGCAACTGCGTGTCATCTGGTCCAGCTCTTCTTCGGTCGCTTCACCGGCCAGCACCTTGCCGATTGTCTCGTAGGTATCGACGATGTTCACGTCCTTGCCGTCAATCTGACCAGGCAGGGATGACCCACCGTACAAGAACAGCGATGGCACGTTGCACCGCGTCATTCCCATCATCAGGCCCGGCATGTTCTTGTCACACCCCCCGATGCCAAAAACGCCGTCCCATTGATGGCCCCGCACCGTCGCCTCGACACTGTCTGCAATCAGATCGCGCGAGATCAGCGAAAACCGCATGCCTGAATGTGCCACGCTCAACCCATCGGAAACCGATACAACCGGACATTCATGCGGCGTACCGCCGGCGGCAAAGATACCGGTTTTGGCGTGCTGGGCCTGATCGCGCAGGCTGGTGTTACACGGGCTCATGTCGCCACCCGTATGGATCACCGCCACATGCGGGTTCGCGATGTCTTCGTCATCCAGACCCAGCGCATAAAGAAAGCTGCGGGTCGTGCTGCGGATGATGCCATCACGGATGGTTTCAGAACGGAAACGCGGCGTTTTCATCAAAGATGTCCTATAACGAGTGGTTAAAATGAGCAAGAAATGCCCTGCGATCAGCCCGCCAGAAACCGGGGCAGCCAAGTGGCCAGATCACTCCACCACAACACCACCATCAAGATCAGGATCTGGATTGCGACAAAGGGCACGATACCGCGGTAGATATCTGCGGTGGTCACCTCTTTTGGCGCCACGGCCCGCAGATAGAATAGGGCAAATCCGAACGGCGGCGTCAGGAACGAGGTCTGCAAGTTCAACCCCATGATCACGGCAAGCCAGACCGGATGGAACAACACCGAACCATCCGCCCCGCTGAACGAGAACAGCACCGGGGCCATGATCGGCGTGACCACAAAAACGATCTCAAGGAAATCCAGAAAGAACCCCAGCACGAACATGATCAGCAACATACTGCCAAGCGCAATCCAGGGCCCGCCGGGCAGACCCGTAAAGAAATCGTTGACCGTCTGCTCGCCGCCCAGCCCGCGAAAGGCAAGGTTGAACACCTGCGCCCCGATATAGATGGCAAATACCATTACGGACATGTGCAGCGACGCCCGCAAGATGGATGTCAGAACCGATGGTTCCTTGTCGGTCTTGGCCAGCCAGATGCGCCACAGGCTGACAGCACCGCCCCAGATGAACGCCAGCAGCGCCAGCGACACGATGGCAATGTTGACCGTATCGCGGGTGGTGATAGTGGTTTTCGCCAGACGCAGATCAAAGTTCAGCACGAAATAGACAACGACAATCGCCCCGCCGACGGCCACAAGCTGGGGCAATGACGACCGATCCGACAGGCGCTGCCCGGCCAGCAGTACCGCACCGATTGACCCGATAGAGGCGGCTTCGGTCGGGGTGGCGACACCAAACAGGATCGAACCAAGCACGGCAACGATCAACAGCAGCGGCGGAATCAACAGCATCAGTACAGGACCAAAGGCGACCTTTTCACCTTCGACCAAAACGCTTGGCGCACGGCGCGGCGAAATGATGGCCACGGCAAGAATATAAAGAACATAGGCCCCGACCAACACCAGCCCCGGCAACAGCGCCCCGGCAAAGATATCCCCGACCGACACCGGGTCAGGCGCCCAGTCCCCCACATTGCGCCGCGCGGTGATGTACGAGTTCGACAGCACATCCCCCAGAATGATCAAAACCAGTGACGGCGGAATGATCTGCCCCAGCGTCCCCGAGGCGGCAATGATCCCCGTCGACAGACGTTTGTCATAGTTCGCCTTAAGCATGGAAGGCAGCGAAATCAGGCCCATCGTGACCACGGTCGCGCCAACAATACCGGTAGAGGCGGCCAGCAACATGCCAACAATCGCCACCGAAATACCCAAGCCACCCGGCAAACGCCCAAATATCTTGGCCATGGAATTCAGCAGGTCCGCAGCGACCCCACTCCGCTCCAGCGTGACGCCCATAAACACAAACAGCGGCACCGCCACCAACACTTCGTTGGTTTCATCCATCAGCCCAAAGATGCGGCCAAACAGCGCCCGCAGAAACGACAGATCCCCCCGGCAAAAAAACCGACCTGAAAAACGGCCCCCAGCACCGAAAACAGCAACCCCACACCGGCCAGCGTGAATGCCACCGGAAAGCCGCGCAGCAACAGCACGATCGCGACCGGGAACATCAGCAGATCGAGGTTTGCAATCAATAGGTTCACAGCTCGTGACTCACTTCATAAACCGGATCGGTGGAACGCCCCGTCAGACGCAAAACCGCTTTGATCATGGTGGATATCGCCTGCGCTGACACCAACACACAGAACACGATCACCAGCCCCTTCAGCAGATAGCGCAGCGGGATTCCATTGGGTTCAAGCGACCCTTCCTTGACCATCCACGCCATTGTGATGTTGGGCATCGCAGACCAGCCAATCGCGGCACACAGCGGCAGCACGAACAACAGGCTGCCGAAAAATTCGGTCAGGTCCTGTACTCGTGGGCTGGCTTTTTCATACAGGATATCGACGCGGACATTCTTGTTCCACAGCATCGCATATGACGTACCCAGCAGGATTGTGATGCCGTGCAGATACACGACCCCCTCCTGCAACCAGACGGCAGGCACGCCGAATAACATGGAGGTCGAAAAGATATAACGCGCGACAACCACGGCGAATTGCAGGATCACCATCAACAAGATGCCCCAGCACACTACGCGCCCAATACGGTCGTTCACCGTATCAATCACGGCGGCAATCTGTTTCATCCAGTGGTCCTTTTCGCCATCACGGCGGGCCGCCTCTGCGCCCCGCCGATTCAGTTCCCGATCTTAGATGCCCCAGGCCTGAGCGCGGTCAGAGTACATCTGCCCCTCAAGCAACTTTCCGCAATACACGGCCTGCTTCAGGTACTCGACATAAGGTGCATGGACCTTTTCAGACATTTCGTCACCTGCCGGATAGCTTTCAAACACCTCGACGGATGCCTTTCCCAAGGCGGCGATCACATCGTCGGGGAAAACCGACGGGGTGACACCATCTGCTGCCAGCTGCTGCAAGGCGACCGCGTTGTTATAGGCAAAGGCGGTCGTTGTCTCATCCGCAACGGCGGAAACAATCGACTCCACGATGACCTTTTGGGCGGGTGTGAATTCTTCCCACACGTCTTGGCGCACGATACACTCCAGACCGGCACCGGTTTCGTGGGGGGCAGGCATATAGTAATGCGGTGCAACTTTGGACAGACCCAGGGCCTTGTCGTTCCACGGGCCGACAAATTCGGCAGCATCCACAACACCCGATTGCAGCGCCGGGAAAATCTCGCCCGCTGGCAGGTTGACCGAAGACACACCGATCTTTTGCATGATCGCACCACCCAGACCGGCAATGCGCATTTTCAGGCCCTGCATATCATCAAGCGAATTGATCGGCTTTTTGAACCAGCCACCGGCCTGCGCCATCGAACTGCCCGCCCAGAACGGCTTGATGTTGAACGGCGCATAGGCTTCGTCCCACAGCGCCTGACCGCCACCATAACGAATCCAACCACCCAACTCGCCTGCCGACATCCCGTAAGGCATGTTGGTAAAATACATTGCAGCTTTGATTTTCCCGGCGGCGAAATAAGGCGACGTATGGCCCATCTCTGCGGCACCGGTCGAAACGGCATCGTTCACGGCATAGGGGGGCACCAATTCACCACCGCCGAAATATTCCACTGTCAGCGCGCCGTCTGTCGCTGCGGTCACTTTCTTGGCGATGTTTTCAGCGGCATGACCCAAACCTGGAAAGCCACGCGGAAATGTCCCAACCAGCTTCAGGACACGTTTGTTTTGCGCCACGGCTGGTGCGGCGAGGGTCAAAGCGGCGGCGCCAAGTGCGGCACCGGACAATAGGGTTCTGCGTTTCATTGGTGTTCATCCTCCGTGATGACTGCAAGGGCAATGCAGTCGCGCAATGGCCTTGTCGCGGCAGCATAGGACCAAGCCGGTTAGTTCCGCAATATGGAATATTAACTACTTTCTATTTCACTTTTTGCAATTATTATGGTTATTCTTTTAGGCAGAACCAGCACCCGGCCCTGCCCCCTGCAGGGCCAATGCGATGAGGCACTTAGATGGTGACGTTAAAACAGCTCGAAGCCTTGTATTGGATCAGTCGGCTGGGCAGTTTCGAAGCCGCCGCCCGTCATTTGCAAACCTCGCAATCCACAATCACCCGGCGCATACAGGAATTTGAGGCGGTGACAGGGGCCGTGCTGTTTGACCGCACAACCCGCGTCCCCACCTTGTCGCGCCGTGGGCAAGAAGCCTCCCTGCAAGCGGCGGCGATTCTGGAAAGCACCGACCAACTGATGGCCGGGCTGTCGTCGCCCGACATGATCGCCCGGCGTGTCTCCATCGGCGTGACGGAACTGTCGTCGTTTAGCTGGATACCCGACTTCATGCGCAAGGTGCGCGCCGCCTTTCCGAAACTGGAACTCGACCTGCGGGTAGGCTCCGCTTTCAAGTTACGTCAGTTACTGGTCGACAACGAACTGGACTTCGTAGTGGTGCCCTCGGCCCTGTACCCGCCGGGGTTTACCGCGAAGAAAGTTGGCGCGCTGACGACATCATTCTGCGCGGCGCATGGCAGATTCCCACCCGACACTCAGCTAAGTCTGGAAATACAGGCCGGGACGCCGCTGATCGTGCAGGAAAATACGCTATTCGATCAGGTTGTCGCGCGCGTGCTGGCCGATGCCGAACCTGACCTGAGCGAGGTTATTGTCGCGGACGGGTTGTTGGCGATGATCGCCTTGGTCGCCTCGAACTACGGCATTTCCGTTCTGCCCGATTTCATACTCGACACCCCGCCCTTTTCACTGGCGATCAGCCGCATCTCTCCCGAATTCAAACCCGATCCGCTCGCCTATGTGATCGTCTATTCTGAAAGCACCCGCAGCCCTGCCGTGATGACCCTGATCGAAATGGTGCAGGACATCTGCCGTTTCGATCAGTTCTTTGCGGGCATCACCCCGGCTTGAACAGTCGCATCATTGGGCAAGCCGCCGAAAAAACCCGTTAAAACGGGTCTTCGATGGTCACCCCGGTCGGCGCAAAATCACTAACATTGCCGGTCACGACGGTTGCGCCATGGCGCAGCGCCGATGCCGCGATCATCAGGTCGGCACCCGTATGTCCGATCTCGGCCGACAGCCGCCCCCATATGCGCGCATCCTTGGCATCGAACGGCAGCAACCGGTCGGAAAACAGCAGCACTGTCCGGTCAAGCCAAAGGCGCAGATCGCGCGCGAAATCCGGGTCGCGATCCTCTTGCTTGCGGATGCCACGCTCGATCTCGCCCACCGTGATCACGCTAAGGAACAAGTCCTGCTCCGACCGGCCACGCAGCCAGGCGGCGACTTTGGGCGCACGGTCCGGGCGGCGCACGGCAGAGATGACGTTGGTATCAAGCAAATACATCAAAATGCCACGTCTCGCGGCCTGGCCTCGGCGCGTTCCACCTCACCCCCCGGAAAGGCCATCAGATGATCCGCAAAACTCTCGCGGGTTTTAACTGCCCCGGCAAGCAGACGATGATACTCCTCCAACGACAAGATCACCACCGCAGGCCGCCCCCGGCGCGTCACCTCTTGCGGTGTCCCGGCAAGGGCGGCCTCGACCACCGCACTGAATTTATTCTTGGCGTCTTGAACCGTCCACATACTGCAACTCCTAGCTAGCTACCTGTCTAGCTATATCGTGCCTTTTGCCCCCGCGTCAAGGGTGGGCGGCAGGCATCACGCCCGCTGCCCCTCCCATGCCCCGGATCAATCCGCATCATCCAAACGCTTCAATCCCCTGCTGCAATTTGGCCCTCGGCACGGCGGAAAAGTCCCTGTCCAACCGCAGCGCGCGCGGGATCGCTTCACCATCGGGGATGCCCTCGTCGCGCGCATAAGACAGGGCAAGCTGTGCCATCTCGCCAAAAGACAGGTCTTTGCGGATCAAGTTTTCGTCGACCATTATGCGGTACAAATCGACCAAGGGAGCCCCGCGGGGAACCATCGCCGCCGGATTCCGAGTATAGCGCAAATCGCCGGTTCCCTCGGCCAACTGTTTGAACGCGGTCAATCTACGGAAGCCCTGGATCAGTTCAAACGGCACCGTAAACTTAGCTGGGCCAATGAGTTATCCACACCCGGAAGCTATACTGCTCTACCTGTGCGATTTCGCGCCAAGTTTGCGTCGAAAGTGATCTCATTTCACGGGAACCGGTGGATGTCATTTTGTGGCAAGGAAGCTGGAACAAGTTGGCAATCGGGTCATAAATGGAAAGAAATCGTTGCAGCTGCCTCGGGTATTTGAACCGCTTCATTGCCTTCTCTCGCTGCCGCGTTGGCTGATGGGAAACGATTATGCCGCGCTCGGCCAGCAGATCTTCGGCCATGCGCAAACTGAGTGGAAATTTGAAATACAGCCAAACCGCATGAGCGATCACATCTGACGGGAAACGGTGGAGGTGATAGAGCGAAGAAGGCCTAGATTTGGTCATGCCTTGCCTTCGCATATCAACGGAGCCGGTGCATTAAGTCTACGGTGCCGTAGAAAGAGTTCCCTTCGCTGATACTGGAATCCGAAACAAGTACCGTGCGATCTGAACGGGAACTGAGTTCAGACATGATTTCGTCACCGCTGCAAAACGGTCAGGCCGCACAGCGCCTTGGGCTATCGACCGCCAGCGCGCAAAAGCTTTGTCCCGATAGACCAAATGCCGACCATGCATTAACAGTCGAACTGGACCACCCGATGGGGGCACCCCATGACTAAGGGTGCCGCCGCTCAAATCTGCAACACTTCAACGACAGGACAGAACCAAAAACGATCAGCGCGTAGCCGAGCAGTTCCAAGCCCTCCTGCACAACGGTTTTGAAAGTTGCGTTGTAGTCCGCCCCCATGACCGCCTGCCAAAGAACGCCTGTGCCAAACAGGCGGCTGAAGACGAGCAACATCAAGAGACCCATAACCATGAAAGTCGAGTGGCGTTCTGCGAACTGGCGCACAAGCGGCGCAGCAAAAGTGGTTTTGTACCGACGCATTATAACCGCGCCACAAAGTGCTGCCATGGCCCCTGGCACCACCCAAAAACCATGATAAATTTGATCAAGATGAGCGTCGTTTTCGCGGATGAACATGCAGGTAAATAGTGTTGCAAGCCCGATCAGGTAGCCCCGCGCCCCGACCTCGTGGATCGCACGCCAGATAAATATGAGTGCGGAAACCAGCACAAGCAAGGCTTGCAGCACTTCAGTGAGAGATGCCTCTGACACGCCATTCTTGAGGAGTTTCAAATCAATCATCACTGCAAGGACTACGCCCACCAGCAGCCCCGTCAGCGCCAGAAATTCAATTGCGACAGATCGTAGCTTGCGACGTGTCTCTAGCTGCGCAGGCCCCAGCAAATCGCTGTGCCTGTCCGTTATTGTGTTCATTTACTCTACTCCAATGTTTGGCGGGCCTGTCAAAGATCAGGCGGCCGGGACGAAGTAGATGTAATCGTCAAGCTGGGTGGCCATCGTCCGGTTCCAGAGGCAAGGACCCATTTGCGCGTCCTTGCCTGCACGCAAAGACAGATACGTTGATGTGCAAAATGATCCGATCGGTTACAGCATCCCCGGATTGAAGGAGCCGATTATGAAAAGCGCGGAATTATTGCATCTTAGTTTTGGGAGTTTTCTAGTCGGCTTGTCATTGTTTTGCGCCAACCTCTTGTTTGTTCAAAAAGAACATAGACAAGTGTACTGGCCCTTAGGGCTATTCTTCCTGTCGGAAGGTATCTCATCCCTCACATTGGTTCTGGATGCAGTCGCAAATGTCTATGATATCAGGGAGATATCCAGATATTATATGCCGCTCAGCATGCCCTTTGCGATGGCGCAGGTGCCGCTGTTTTGGATGTACGTGCGCGGCTTGACCGCTGATGCCAGTCATCTGGATATCAAATATAAGGGCTGGCATGCCGCGCCAGCGCTCGGCGCCTTCGTGTTTATGTTTCTCTTCCTGATGCTGCCTAACGATGTCTATCAGGCCTTGGAACGCAGTGAGACGGTAGATCATCCTTTGGTGCCGGTCCTTATTTTCGGAAGTTGGGCGCTGACAATCCTGTTTTACATTCAGATTTTCATTTACCTGTTTTTGACTGTTCGGCTGCTCACATCATATAATACCCGGCTCAAAGATCTGTTTGCCAGCACCGAAGATCGAGAACTTCACTGGCTCTGGTGGATCGTGGCTGCCACGGCAGCGTTTTTGATTTTTAACATCGCCAATGCACTGGCCGCTTTATCGGGCATATATGTTCTGCCAACCAGATTGTTGGAACAGCCTGTTATTGATCTGACCCTCAGTGCTGGGACCATCTGGATTCTTGCACTTTGGGGGCTGCGTCAGAAACCCGGTCTTGCCTGCTTGCCAGCATCCGCTGAAGCGCTGGAGTTAAAGGCTGCGGAAGCCACGCCAAAATACGAACGCTCTGCCCTGTCTGACGAACAGGCCCGACGCCTTGCCCGCAAGATCAACTCAGCGATGGAAAACGACCATTTATACCGCAATCCAAATCTGTCGCTATGGGACCTTTCAAAACACATTGGGGTCACGTCCAATTATCTTTCCCAGACCCTAAATGAAACGATCGGCAGCACGTTTTTTGACTATGTAAATCGTTGGCGAATTGAAGAAGCGGCCAGCCGGGTGCAGGACAGCAAAGATACCATTCTGACAATCGCTTATGACGTGGGTTTTAATTCGAAATCATCGTTCTACTCGGCCTTCAAGAAGCATCTTGGCGTAACGCCTTCTGCCTTGCGACACTCTGCTGCGCCTGAAAATACCAGGCCTCATCGGCATGTTGGGACCCGGTAGGTTTGTAGTCGAGCGGGATAGCATTCTGATTGAAGTCAGAACCTGTCACTCGCGTTTTCATTGATGGGCAAATGAGAACTGCATACCCGCCAAATAAGGGCAATTACATCGATGTGATCCAAGCCTATCGGCTCAGACAGGCCAGCGCGTCCTTCCCAACACGCACAGACGCCACCGGCAAGATTTCTGCCCAATGTAGCGATAGTTCGACTGACCCAACTGCGACAGCTACAGAAAGCAAAAACCATGAAGATGAATAATCGCAAACCCGCCTGCGGACATCACCTGATTGTCCGGCGGCGCGCCACACCAAGCGCTATAATTTTAATTACCATAGCCTCAATCTCGATTGGTGTGGCCGGCGCTTCATTTGCTTCTTCGGAAGACATCCAGCCGCTGAACGGGCCGTGGCAGGCCGTTATAAAAGTGAAGTCAGTCAGCGGATGTAGTGCTGAAATGCGGCGCGAGATCAAGTCAGAAGCCAAGGATGAAGTGCTTTACTCAAAACTGCTGACATTCCCCGAACCACTCGACCTGAACAAGCTTAATAAAGCCTGGGACGTGAACATCGACTGGACTCGCGATAGCCCCAACCGCTGGTCGGGCCACATGGTCGAAAAGGAACTTACCCTTTACGGAAAGATCACAACAGTCACCACCGTGGACACGCGCATCGTTTCCGACTGGGTTATTGATCAGCAGTCGGTGATGACAATCAGCTTTCCACCCCGCCTGGCACGTAAATTTGGCACAACGGACCCTTGCGTCATTAATGCTGAAATCACCCATCGCCTGCGCTGATCCGCAGCGTTTTTGTGACGTCGTTATCCGTGCATGACGATTTGAGCGACTGCTTTGTCTGACCCTAGGCACACAACCACCACTGACAATTTTTCTATGAAAGAGGACTCTAAGATGAAACTTCGATTCGTCGCGCTTGTCGCGACGGCCACCACGTTGGTAGGCCCGACAGGTGCAGCAGCCGATGGCGTGTTCTCCAATGGACAATTCAACATCGGCGGCGGCGCCGTCCATACGCAGCACCTTTACAAGGGCGAAGAATATGAAACCTCGTTCGTGCCATTTCTGTCTTATGACAGCGACCGGTTGCATTTGGGATTTGACGGTATTGGCTACAAAGTCATCCGTAATGACAATCTCGAATTGGCATTGCGGCTTTCCCCCGGCCAAACGCCTGACTTTCCTGAAAAAAACCCGCTATACGCCGGGCTGACACGCGGCACGCCAGTAGATGCTGGTTTCGATATATCCTATCAGTTCGAACCGTTCTACGTCACCGGCGGTGTCATGATGGATGTTGCCTCTGAACACAGCGGTTATCAAGCCGAGGTCAAGGTGGGCAGCCAGTTTTCCCTTGGGGCGCTGGGGGTAGACATCGGAGCGGGTGCACGGATGCGTAACGGAAAACTGAACAACTTTCTATATGGGGTTTCCACTGCCGAAGCGAACGGCCTACGCTCTGCCTATGATGTTGGTGCCACAACGGAGCCATTTTTAGATCTGACGGTTTCATATACATTGAGTGACAATGTCAGTATGATCGGGATCGTAGACTATCATCTGATGGACGATAAGGTAAACGACAGCCCGCTTACGAATGGAAAAGACAGCCTAAGCGTCGGGCTAGGCGTTATCTATAGCTTCTAATTGAAGTATTTCCGCACATACAGGCTTCGGACGTATTTTCGCCCGAAGCACTTGTGCGCAGGGGGTTAGGCCGGGATGCTCGCGGGAATGGCGTATCTTTGCTGATATGGCATCGCTTCCGACGCGTCGGATAAATGACTATATCACCGAGGTTGCTATTGACGGTATTGCCAAGTTATTGGCGTCGACTTGTGAACCTTTGAAAAGGCCGGATCATACGGCCATTTCAAAGGTGTGGTCGGCCCAGTATCTGGCTCTTTTGCGGTCCAGTCTGGCAGCATCTGCTTCGATGTAAACATGCATACCGTCGATGGGCATCGTCAAGTTGCGGGGCATATCAATAGCCGATACGTGGGGGCATGACCAAACCCAAGCAATCTGGGCCTTTTCAGGCCAACTCTATAAGCGGTGCGCTGCCCCTATCTTCCTTGTGAGCCAATGATCTGAGATCCAGTCCGGATGGATGGATTATCAGGAAGTTTCTCCGTGGAGCGCTAAACGGGATTTCTCAGGAACATTGATATGATTGTGGGGCCGCGGGGTCATCCTCGACCGAGGCCTGATGCGGTGAAGGCGCAAATTGTGGCCGAGACCTCGGTTGAGGGTGCATCGGTGGGTGGTGTGGCACGGCGGTATAATATGCGGGCCAATCATTTGTCGGAATGGCGGCGCATGGCGCTGGAGGGCAAGCTGGTTCTGCCCGCTGTTCCTGACGAGCCAAGCTTTGCAGCATTGGTTGTGCGCGACGATTTTGTGGCGGCACTTGAACCTGTACCGCCGCCGTTGGATCGGATTTGTAGTGGCGTCACTGTGCGATTGGATGCAGCCACATCAGCGGCACGTATTGCTGAGATTGCCCGCGCCTTGAATGCTCTCTCATGATGTTCCCTTCGAACCGGGTGCGGATCGTTGTGGCGACCAAGCCCCCCTCTCACACATGCAAGCATGTGCTGCCGGGCAATGGTCGACTTCCGCAAGGGACATGACGGGTCCGCAGCGTTGGTCAGAAACGACCTGCACAAGGACCCGTTCACTGGGACGGTTTTTTTGTGTTCGGTCAAAGCGGGCAGATCGGCTGAAGTTGCTGTATTGGGACGGCACTGGTTTGGTCATGGCTTACAAGAGATTGGAGGAGCACATCTTCACTTGGCCTGCCATCAGGGATGTCCTGATGGCCTTGAACCACGCTCAGTTTGAAGCCCTGTTCTCGGGTTTAGACTGGCGCAAAGTAAGGGCTTTGTCCGTGCGTCCCCCACTGCGGCAGAGTGAATAAGACTGTCTTTTGCAGGGGTGCTGGAATTGATAGTCACATTGCATGTCAAAACCTGCCGATCTCCCTAATGATATTGAAGCCCTGAAGGCGCTTCTTGTTGCCTCAGAGAACCGCAATCTGCGCAAGCAGGATCGTATCCATCAGTTGTAGAAACTGGTTTCTGACTCCAAACGCGCCCTGTTTGGCACCCGGTCCGAGAAGGCCAATCCCGAGCAGTTTGAGCGGACGCTGGAAGACATCGAAGCCGTGATGGCGGCGGTCCACGATGAAGATGATGCGGTGGATCCACCTGCATCGCGCCCGGCAAAACCGCGCAATACCAACCGTGGCTCTCTCCCCTAGCAGTTGCCCCGCATCGAAGAGGTGATTGCGCCCGATAGCATGACCTGCGGTTGCGGCGCTGAACGGCATGTGATCGGTGAGGACGTCAACGAACGCCTCGACATAATCCCCGCACAGTTCCGCGTGATCGTCACCCGCCGTCCGAAGTATGCCTGTCGGTCCTGCACGAATGGGGTCATCCAAGTACCTGCACCCGCCCGGCTTATCCCGGGAGGCATGCCGATCGTGGCCACCGTGGTGCATGTGTTGGTGAGCAAATACGCAGATCATCTTCCGCGGTATCGTCAGGCGCAGATTTACAGCCGTCAGGGCATCGGCCTTGATCGATCCACCCTCGCAGGGTGGGTTGGCAAAGCAGCCTATGAACTGCGGCTCGTGTTTGATGCGTTGATCGCCGATTTGAAGCGTTCAACAAAACTGTTCATGGATGAAACGAGGGCACCAGCGCTCGACCCAAGCAGACGCAAAACCAAAAACCGGATACTTCTGGGCCTTGGCCCGCGGTGACCATCCATGAATCGGGTTGTATCTGCAGCGAATGGCGCCTTTCCGCCCCTTGTGTCGAGGAACACGAACGGCCCACAGCAGTCATTCGAGCCAGGCGCAGCCTATGGCCGCTCCCAGCCCGAAGCGGGTATCGCGCTTCGCGAAGCTTTGGCCGTGAACGGACTTGGACGCAGAGCTTTTAAATAACCCCACCAACCATTTGGCGGCTAGCTAATCCCCTTCCTGTCCTCCTCCCCGATCAAAACATCACGCCAGTTGATGTAAGTCTCGGGGGAATATCTTGCTTCAAATTCTCGTAGGCCCATATGCCCCGGATGACATTCCACAGCTTGAGTTACTAGCTCGATTGCTCTTTCGTTCTGACCGTCATTTCGAAAGCGTTCAGCCAGTGCCAGAGCCGCAGCGGCCTCATACAGCCGCGGAGCTCGCAGCCCCGTCTTCCTAGTGCGTTCTTGCCAGTAGATTGAGAATGCTTCCTCATGGACCGACAAAGACCAGCCCTCAGTTGAGCCCAGTATAGTGCGTCCCATCAAAACATCGGAAGACGGTGCTTCAGCTACCTGGGCATGCTTTTCAAGAAAGGATTTCCAATTCGGAGACTTGCTGTCTTCAGCGACCACTGAATTAAAGATTGCATACACGACGTATAGCGGAGGTTTGTTCTCCTTCTTTGCCTGAGGCAGCAGGCTTTCAACATCCTTAAGCATCTCGCGGAGGTCCGATAACTGAGCAGATTTGACCCGCATGTCGATATTTGAAAGCTGAGATAGTAAGCCTTCGAGTCTAGCCCTAGCTGACCTATCGTCACCGAGAGGTTTCCAAACCCAATACTGAGGCGCCATAGGCATAACCACAATGCCAGAACGCTCGAGATGGTAGTCATATTCCTGTACGGGGACTTTGGGGCTCTCCATGACAAAGGATCGGATCACATGGCGACTAAGACGGGCCAAGCCCTGTATCGTCAGTACAGGCCGCCGATCAACGTCAACGACTTCGCGATGGCCATGCGGGTTTGCCACGTTGTCTGAGAGAGGGCGAGCAGAGTGAATATATTGCGATCTAATTGCATACGCTTGTCGTAGTGATTCGTGCAGCTGATATCGCGCAATTACGCTATCGACCTTCAGCGAAGGCGCTCGGAAGTACGCACCATCAACTTTGGAGAGAACAAAATCTCGGTATCGGCGGGTCATCGCGTGATACTCACCTTCGAGTATCGCTGACCGTACTGCTGAGCTAATTTCGTCGGAAGCATCTTCCAAAGCTCTGTCAACTAGACGACTCTTCCTTTGATCAACATCGGACCATTCTGGTGTGAAGCCATCGAAGTCTTGAACCAACGTTTCAACCGACGAGACAAGTAGCGTATATGAGAGCCCAGGGTCATCCGGAATGCTATGGAGCGCAGCTACGTAGGTTTTCATCGCCCGCATTGCAGCTAGGAAGTACTTTCGCTCAAGGTCGAGGAGTTGACTTACAAACGCGATGAACCCCTCCCTTTTTTCCTGGGAGATTAAAACCTGACGCTCGAAAACTCCGCTGACAAAATCCTTTGGCGGGCTGTTGGCCGCGAAGCCGATAGCCTCATTGGTAAGCTTTCTTACGATGTCGACATCTGTGGCAACAAGAATCTCCAAGAAGAATGATGCAATGACAGAGAAGTCCCTCAAGTAGGGGGTAGCGCCACTAGACACGAGCACCCCAGGACCGTTCTCCTCGGTCTCCATCTTTTCTGTTAGCTCATAGACGACCGCCAGACTTCCTCGTTCTCCGCTTGTGCCGCGAAAGGAACCTGCCACGGTCTCCAGGTCAGTCGACCCAAAATATCCATTTGTATAAAGGACGCCCCGGATTTCGTTGGTCCAGCCAATGCCCCGAGTGAACAATTTGCCGGAAGCGATTTGAAGCATTTCAGTAGACCTCTTGTGCCAGTCATTGCCCGCGAAAACCTACGGCGAGCAGAATGTATTGCATAGCCTTTCCTCACAGGCTTCGAGGCTGACGGTCTGCTTAACTACGCAAAGCAGCCGTTGTTGCAGCGCGCGGCGAAGGTCCGCACCCCGCCCCTCCGACAGACAGGCCTTGCCCGCCACCCTATCGAGCAACCAGCCTTTGACCGCCGTCATCTCGCAGCAAAGTTTCCATGTCGTCCAAGCCATCAACGGCGGAAGCCCATCGGCATGATCGCAACAAGACGCCCGCTGGGTGCCAATCGTTTCGCAGCGCCAATGAGATGTTTGGCAGCGAAACGCCTATCACGGGAGCGATCGACCGAGGATGCAAACGGCGGGTTCATCACGACAACGCTGGGTGCAGGTGTTGACCTCAGCAGATCATCGATATGCTCGCCGTCATGCCCAGTCGCCAGCGCGTCAAACACCACATCGAGCAGCTGCTGGCGAAACAGATCAACTTCGTTGAGCATCAGCTTGGCCCCTGCCCGCTTCATGAGGCCCGCCAGCGAACCGGTTCCAGCATAGTCTCACCTTTGCGCATCGCCGCCGCGCGCACGGCGAGGGCCGCGTAAGGCAGTGGGGTCGAGAGCTGTTGCAGGCGGATCTGTTGCTCGGAACGAGCGGGTTTTGGTCAAGAGCCGCATCGCGAGGTTCTTGGCAGCACTAAGTGGGGCTGACCCGCTCGCATCCAGGAGAAGTGTTTGAACCGCAGCGGACTGCATCATGTCGTAGGCCACGCGCGATCTCGGCTGCGATCAACGATAGGGCTGACTTAAGCTGAGCGTTAGATGGGGTTTGATTGCAGTGTTTCTGGTTGGGGTGGGCCATGATCTCTGTCCTTTGTAATCCGGTTTGAGGTTCACAGGACAAAAAGCTCCCTTTGCACTTTGTGAGTGCCGAGAGGGCTTCTATCTGAATGGCTTTGAAACAGGCCTACCTATGGCCACTGCTGAGCTGCGTGCAGAACCCGCAAGATCACTATGGCACTTGGGTCGTCAAAATAGATCACGATGTAATTTGGATGCACAACCATTTCACGGGTGCCGTCAACACGTCCCACGCGTACATCTGGGGGTGCTCTGGCAATCGTGATGTCTTGGCCTCGATTTCGTCCTTGAGAGCTTGGGCCGCATCTGGATTGTCGTCAGAAATATAGTCGATAATCGCCAGCAGATCAGCGATGGCCGTGGCCTTCCATTCGAGATCAGGCACGAGGCTTCTTATCAATCAGCGCCTGAGCGTCTTGCATTACCTGAGCATGCGGTGTTGTCCGCTTTGGGTCGTCCAATGCTTCCTGCACTTTGGAGCGGAACCATGCGTCATAGGCGTCTGGATCCGCTGTCAGTCCCGCTGGCAACCCGCCCTCTGCGGCCACGCGCGTCAAGAGTATGCGAACGGCATCCGAGAGCGTCAGGCCGACGCCCGAGAGTGCATCCGAGGCCTGCGCTTTGAGCTGATCGTCAACGCGGACATGGATCATGGATGTTTGAGCGGGCATATGAGTCTCCTTTGCTTGCTTTTGTATCTCAAATGAGATACGCAATCAAGTTAGTGGAAAGTTCCACTCTAAGAGCTTCGCCCCGCAAAAAACTCCGCCAACACCGCACTGCCCTCAGCTATTTCGCGACTGATAAGCTTCGATCCCGCTAGTGACGCTTTTGAGAGGCGCACGGCCACCTGTTCCAACGATGTGCTATCGATCTCGTCCATCTTGGCGTGGCTGCGGAATTTGTTGCGGGCCTCAACCTTGATGCCGTGGGTTGCGCTCATGCCGCCAAGCACGTCCTTGACCAGCTTGAACAATCTCAGATCAAGCGTGGCCTCCGGATGCAGGGTCATCGCCGCCCCGAGTGCCATTGCCCGTTCAGTCTAGAGGTCTTGGGTCAGCGAGGCGGGATAGACGATTGTATCTGCGCCCTGCCCTTCTACGTCGCTTGTTGCATCGCCGGCGCTGTGGTCTCAGGCTTGTCCTCTGGCCTTACCAGGCCAACATGCAGCGTAATCTTGCTGTTCGACCAGGATGCGATATAGCCAGCACGCGCAAGGTCGTCGGCACTGGATGCCTCCTGCAGATCCCCCGCCTCCTCCTCCATCTCAAGTTGCAGTTTCTCGAGCTCCTCGGTGATTGCATCCACCCGCTTTTGACCAGTGGCATCGGGCTCGATCGGACCGGGATAGACGCGACCATATTCTGCCATCGCTCCATGATCGTAGCGCACGAAGGCCCCAATATCGTCGCTCACCTGCACACCGCGGGTTTTGAGCGCCTCGTACACCTCAAGCTGAACGGCCTGGCTGGGATGGTCAGCAAAGGCCGTCATCGTATCGAGTGTGATAGACTTGGTGCGAGCCGCCGCGCGAATCTCGGGATGAATGAGGCCGTAGCGCAAACGGCCCTTTACGGCTGCGATCGTTGTCCCGAAGGTCTTCGCGATGGTGTCTGGTGATTGCCCGTCGACCTAAATCATGCGCGCGAATGCCTCGAACTCGTCGTGGCGTTCATTGGGGCTTGGATGATGTTTTCCGCCAGCAATAGGGCCGTGGTCACATCGCAGTCATCCGGCACCAAGCGGCATTCGATCTTGGTTTTGTTGGTGAAGCCCTCGGCGGTCTTGTCGGCGGCCAGCTCATTCAAGGTATCGGCTAAGCTTCGTGGTAGACTGTAGATAGACCAGTGGTCCCTGCCCCATTTCTTCTGGACGCAATGGGCCCTGTGCAGTTGTCGACCGGAAGGTTTGGCGCCTCATGTTATCTTTGACTGGCCGACAGTTTTTCAAAGCCGATCATCCTGCTTGGAAAATTGTCCGCGGACAATTGTGAAATCAAGCTGCATGTTTTTGCGTCGAGGCCAGACGTCGAATTAGTTTTTCTGGGCTAAACCCATCGCTCTTTGACCCGGTGGTTATTGATCGAAAATATGCGCCGACTGCTTTAATTCTGTCGTGGAACTGCATGATTGCCCAGACAGTCGCCGCTGCTCTGAATGCACCAAGGCGCTTATGTGCTGCTTCATAGTTTTGGGTACTGATCCCTATCATTGGGGCAAGTGTTCGTGCATGAGCAACGACATCATGAACAGTCTCTATTTTTCTGAGCGAAAACTCGGCTGCTTCCGGACAGGCCGATAGCAATTCTGGTACTGTGATTGGAGCATCTGAAATTTCAGGAGAAGTTTGTTCTTTTAGTGGGGCGCTCTCTTTATCAATGTGTTCTTTATTTGACTTATGATGATGCCGGACAATTTGACCGTCACTGGCGGTCAAAGTTGTCGTGAAATTGGAACTTTTATCGTCTGCTGACTCCGCTTCGGTCTCTGAGATTCGCAAGTCTGAGAGGATTTTTTCACAGTCTTGGAGGGACAATTTTCGACGGAGGACACGAAAGATGTTAAGGGTCATCTCATCGTTTGGGTCGTCCACTAGGCTTGCATTGGCCGCCGCCCGGATTTTGGACCGTAGATAGTCAATCTGCTCTCGTTCTTTCATGACCTCTGCGGCCGTTGAAGCAATCTCATGCAACCGATCGAAAAGTGGTGAGAGGTCAAAGCCAAAGCGAAGAGCCTTGCCCTCGTGGCTGTTGTGCTTTGTGAAGCGTTTCCGGTTTGGGCTATCACGACGCACGAGTAGACCAATCTCTTGTAAAGTCGCTGCGTGACGTCTGATCGTTCTGTCTGAGATGCCGTTGCGTCGAAATGTGAGCGTTGCGTTGGATGCAAAGACTGTGTGGTGGTTGCGCTTTGGCGCGAGGCACGAAAGCATCGCGTCTAAGGTCGAAATCACTGAAGCGCTGAGGCCGAGGCGAGGGGCTGCGTTTCGAAGCGTCGCAACGACGATGTGGCGTTCTGGAATGGAATTGTCCGCGGACAATATTTCACTGGTCCGCAGCCCAGAGGGTGCAGTTGCTTGTGTAAATGCCATGTTTTTTCACGACAACCTGATGTGAAAGGCACCAATATCTCTGAAAATCAGAAAAAAGGTCGCAAATCTTCGGCAACCGAATCGGTTGTTGTTGACTGGCGCGGAGAAGCTGTTAAATCTGAAAGTGCAAAGAACAGATTGGGCTCTCCTAGGGAAACCTTGGGGGGCTCTTTCTTTTTGGGCTGTTGGTCGTGCTCCTTTTTTAAGATTTACTGCTCGGTCGACAATCAGTCAGGCTGTTGCTCTGACTGCCACGCCTCATAAAGGCGCGTAAGCTCAGTTTCTGCGTTGTTACGCATCCACCGAGCGAATTCCGGGGCATCGGCCTTCGACAGCTTAAATGTCAAAGCACGGGCCGTTTCTTTCACCTCGGCTAAGGCCGTCCCATCACTAAGTTTGATAGAGAGGGTAGGGGAGGGTTCTGGTTTACCTGCTGCCTTAGGTTTCAGCGCCTGAGTGACGGCGTCACTGATCATGCTAAAGCGGTCGTCGGAGCTTTTGGTGGCATCAAGCGGAAGCGTCGCAGTGATCTTTTCAAGATCGACGCTATCGTTACGCGATTGGTTCGCGAGTTCTTCCCAACGTCTTCGCCCAATGCCATGAGCCGATCCGATCTGCTCAATGACTGCCTTTGGAATGGACCGCGCGACTTTGGTCATGCGGGATAGCATTGGTTTGTCCACTGCGAGGGCATCAAGAATGATGGCCTGTTTGTAGCCACCTGTGATTAGCTCAGCCGCGAAGAGCGCTTTTTCAATGAAGCTGGGATCCAAACGCTGGGTGTTCTCTTGTCCCTGGGCAAGAATAGCCTCCTCGTCAGAAAGAGACCTGACAAGTGCTTTCGCGGGGATACCGAGCGATCGTAAGGCCCGCAATCTGCGGCGACCATAAATGATCTTGTAGTGCCCGGGTTTGTCCGCGATAGGGCGCACCATAATCGGTACTTGTTGGCCGTGGGCCTTGATGCTCTTAGCTAGCGCTAGAACATCAGCATCGGTGAAAGAGAGGCGGTCCTTAGGGCCGTTCTCTTCAATGACATCAACGGAGATTTCCCTCACCGCGTTGCTCGCGACATCCTTCAGAGTGGACTTTACGCCGCTCATTGCGCCCGTATTTGGGAAACGTGCCTTTTGTTCTCCCACCGGTACACCGGTACTGGCCGGATCGGGCGGGGGAGGGGGCTGGAATAGGTTTCTACGGGCCATCAGTCAATTTCCCTTCCCCAAGCTTGCTGGATTGTCTTTTCGAACTCATCAGCAACGCCATTCACAGACTCTAATATGCGGGTTAGTGTCTTCTTTACGACTTGCGAGGAATCCAACTCATAGATGGTTTGTTGCGTCATCCCAGCGTCGGAGATAGCGGTGGATTTTAGCATCGGGGTGGTCAAAACCTGATCGAGGAGAATAGACCGCAAGAAACCAGCCATCTGTGACTGGGGTACGTCCGTTGGCTCATATCGAGCAATCAAGAACTTAAGGAAGTTCCAGTCGATAGGTCCTGCAGCCTCCTCGAGAGTTTGCACAGTTTCCCCAGCCATTTCAAGGAATTGCGCCATAGAGGCAACATCCAACATGCTGGGAAC
This sequence comes from Sulfitobacter sp. KMM 9851, assembly GCF_057178245.1. NCBI lineage: Bacteria > Pseudomonadati > Pseudomonadota > Alphaproteobacteria > Rhodobacterales > Roseobacteraceae > Sulfitobacter > Sulfitobacter sp. KMM 9851. The sequence goes on along the minus strand of NZ_JBXUCW010000002.1, from coordinate 70,746 downwards.
AACCGTGATCAGAAGGCCAGTAGACGCCAACAAGGCTGTCATCGTTGTGAAGCCAAGTTGAGGCGGGCAATCGATGATGACGAGATCGTAGTCTGCTTCTATCTCGTCGAGGGCAATCGCAATACGTTGAGTAAATGGTGGGTCGATCTTGTGCTGAAGCGCATAGGCAGTTTCGGTCTCGTACTCGGACAGCAAGAGGCCCGCCGGAGCGAGATCAAGATTGTGAAAATAGGTCTTTCGTATAACTTGGCTCAACGGAACCGGATCTTCATACTTGAGAGCGTCGTAAACGGTGCCGCTCTCAGCAAACTCGATCTCAGGACGGTACCCGAACATCGTGGTCAAGCTCGCCTGTGGGTCCATGTCGATCGCAAGCACACGATAGCCTCGCAACGCATAGCGTTGAGCCAAGTGGATGGCGCTGGTTGTCTTGCTGGAACCGCCTTTGAAGTTGACTATAGAAATAACCTGAAGGGCGTCGTTCTCGCGCCGTCCGGGAAGGTATGCTTCGCCATTCCGACCGGTCTTTGCCATGACATGGCGGATTTGGTCAATCTCTTGGGCGGTATAGAGCCTGCGACCTCTGGTATCCGTCTCTACATCAGGGAAATCACCTTCCTGATGCCGCGTTCGGAGGTTCGACATGCTGATGCCGGTGAGCTCGGATACTTCCGCAGGATGAAACTTTCGTAGCGCTTTTCTACTATCGGGCTGGAAGCTATTGCGCATATGGTTGTTAAGCGCCTCTGACAGGCGGGCAGCGTTCGACGCAATAGATGCTGCGATAGAGCTGGTTTGCGCGATATTTGCGTTTGAATTCATGCTGCCCTCACGACCTCTTAGTGGGTCATCTGTGTTTCGTCGCTAAAAGGCGTGATTTACGTCAACTTGCGACAACTGAACTCATGACACGCAACTTATCCTCAGGCAACAATTTTTTGGCCCTTTCGGTAGTAAAGCCCGTTTCTATTCAGTGGAGAATGCTGGAAGCATTAAGCTAACCTATTGTAAAGAAGCCGTTTATCAGGATCTCTGTGGGCTACCGCAATATGTTGTAGAGCTAAGGCATATGATTGCAACCGATAGCAACAACGCCTAGGCCTCGAATCGGTTGGATTGAAGGATTTTTGGAAGACCCTTGTCGCGGACAAAATAGGCCGAGCTGTTCTTTTCGGACGGTCTGCCGCGGGTTTCGACGGCGCTCTGAATAGGGTCAGGACCCATTAATCGATTGAGCTTGTCGCGTTGTCATGATTCACGATCCCCAGTTTTGGGGGATATTATGAGCAACTTATACTGGCTGAATGAGGCGCAGATGGAGCGTCTGCGGCCTTACTTTCCTAAGAGCCGAGGTCGTGCTCGCGTTGATGACAGGCGTGTTCTGAGTGGCATTATCTTCATCAATCGCAATGGTTTAAGGTGGTGCGATGCACCAACGGAGTATGGCCCACCAAAGACGTTGTATAATCGCTGGAAGCGTTGGAGTGATATGGGCGTGTTTGCCCGGATCATGATGGGATTGGCCGAACAAGACCCTGATAACAAAACTATCTCAATTGATGCAACATACCTCAAGGTGCATCGCACGGCTTCCAGCCTGCGGTTGAAAAAGGGGGGCGTGGACGCCTGATTGGGCAGACTAAAGGCGGCATGAACACCAAGCTGCATGCTGTAACAGACACCAGCGGCCGTCCTGTCCGCCTGTTCATAACCGCTGGGCAGGTCAGCGATTATACTGGTGCTGCGGCTTTGATGAACGGCCTGCCTGAGGCGGAGTGGCTTCTCGCTGATCGAGGGTATGATGCTGATTGGTTCCGCGAAACCCTTGCAGATAAGGGCACCAAACCCTGCATCCCGGGGCGCAAATCGCGCAAGAAGACCGTCAAGTATGACAAGCGACGATACAAACGCCGCAACCGCATCGAAAGAATGTTCGGCAGGCTCAAAGACTGGCGACGTGTCTCAACCCGTTATGACCGCTGCCCAAAGGTCTTCCTGTCAGCAATCGCTCTCGCAGCAACGGTTATATTCTGGTTATGAGTCCTGACCCTAGGGATCAAAGTCTAACTTTCGCGCATGTAAAGTGCGTGAAAGTTAGACTTTGATCCCTGCCGAGAAGAACTTGATATAGCTCGCAGGCACTATCTATGAACAAAGCGTACTTCTCAGTGAGTGGTGTGCCGCAACAGCTATTGTTATTGTCTTTTGGAGGGGCAGGGGGTCCAAGCGGAGGGTAAAGTCGGGATCTAGCCCAGCAAAATCAGGTGAAAAACTTTCTTGCAATTAGGAGCTGTCCGTCAGGCTAAAACTAGAGGCCTGCCGCCTTGGTCAAGTTCACACGGAACCGATCTCTGCGTCGCTGATATCGTCGAGTCATCTCGGCAGACGCGTGGCCGAGGTGTTTCTGGACGTAGCGCTCATCGACTTCGGCGCTGCTGGCAAGGCCGGCGCGCAGTGAATGGCCCGAGAACAGGGCGAGGCGCTCTTTATCGGGGAGGTCTGACCGGATGCCAGCATCCAACACTGTTTGCTTTATCAAACGGGCGACGTGTTTGCCATTGAGCCGTGCCTCCAGCGCATTCGTACCATCACGAGAAGTGCGGACAAACACCGGGCCAAAATCTATCTTGGCGAAGTGCAGCCATTGCTCAAGAGCGTGAACGGGGCAGGTCTGATCATTTGAGCCATGGCCGATTTCGACTTCGCGCCAACCTGTCTTGGCGCTGAGTGTGAGCAGGACACCACCATGGAGGATTTCGATCCAGCCGCCTGAATCGGGTGTGTCGTCTTTGTGCATATCCAGGCTGACAATTTCGGAGCGCCTCAGCCCACCCGTATATCCCAACAGCAAGATCGCCCGGTCGCGCAATCCGCGCAGGTCATAGGGCAGGGTAGCCACCATGGCGAGAATGTCGTTGCGCAGGACCGCTTCTTTCTGCACAGAGGGGGGCGTGCGTGCTTTCGCTTTATTCCGGCCAGCACCGAGGCGATATGGCGGTTTTTGCGGTCGAGTGAAAACCCGCGTTGCGCATAGTTCCAAGCAAGGCCGGACAGACGACGGTCTATGGTGCTGACGGAGAGGGCAGGGGACTCGTTTGCATTGCCAAGTTGCTGGCGTGCGCAGTTGAGGGTGGCAGGCAGAAATGCAAATACCAGCCTCTCTCCCGCGCCTCAAAGGCTTCCGTTATCCGCGTGCCGTGATCGCATATGCCATTTGGGCCTACTATCGGTTTGCTCTGAGCACCGCAGATGTCGAAGATCTTCTCGCCGAACGCGGCGTGATTGTCAGCCGGGAAGCGACACGGCTCTGGGTTAATCGGTTCGGTCGTCATTTTGCAGATTGCGTTCGGAAGAACCGGAATGTGCCAAAGGACAAGTGGCATCTGGATGAAGTCGTAATCGCAACCCGAGGCGAAAAATTCTGGCTCTGGCGGGCGGTGGATGCAGATGTACTGGACATCCTGGTCCAACGGCGCCGCGATGCAAAGGCCGTAAAGCGATTTTTCCGACGGCTGAATATCAACTTGTCGGTGAGCCACGCGTCGTGATCACCGACAAGTTGCGCAGCTATATCAAACCGATCAAAGCTCTAGCTCCAGGCGCTGACCATCGGGCGCACAAAGGATTGAACAACCGGATCGAGGGTTCACATCGCCCGGCCCGAAAACGAGAAAGAATCATGGGCCGCTTCAAGTCACATCGCCAAGCCCAGAGGTTTCTATCTGCACATGACCAGATCAACAATTTCTTCTGCCCCCGCCGATATAGCATGAGCGCCCAAAACTACCGCCAATTCCGCGCAACAGCCTTTGACATCTGGGCCAATTTCACCGGCCAGATGACGGCATGAACCTTAGCCCATTTTCTCGGATGAAAAGCTACCTGACGTGGCCGGGAAGACTACGACGCTATTGCCATTCAAGAAAGTTCGGTGATGTGCGTGTGCATGAATGGCCCTAGCTAAAACCTGTGATTCAACGTCTCGCCCCAATGAAACAAAATCAGAGGCTGATTGCGCATGGGTTACACGCACGGTATCTTGGTCAATGATCGGTCCTTCATCCAAATCAGCAGTTACATAATGCGATGTCGCGCCAATTAGCTTTACGCCGCGCTGGAATGCCTGTTTGTAGGGATTTGCTCCTTTGAAACTGGGTAAAAAGGAATGGTGGATGTTAATTATTCGACCAGACATTTTTTGACACATCTCATCGGAGAGAATTTGCATGTAACGGGCCAGGACAATCAGCTCGCCCCCGGCACCCTCAACAACACGCATTATCTCTGCCTCAGAGTGGGCCTTATTTTCTTTGGTAACTGGAATACAGTGGAACGGAATCTCGTGATCTACGACAACTTTCTGGTAGTCTGAATGATTTGAAATCACAGCAACAATGTCTATCGGTAAAGCTCCAATGCGCCAGCGATATAGCAGGTCATTTAGGCAATGACCAAAACGGGAAACCATAACGATGACTTTCATTTTCTCCGCTTCGTCGCGAAATGAAAACTCCATATCAAACGGCGCGCCAACAGTATGGAATTTTTCTTCAAGGCTTTCTAGCGAAGTGCCCGCCTCAATCAGAAAGCTCAACCGCATGAAAAAATTGCCTGTTTCCATGTCATCGAATTGCGCACTATCCGTGATATTACATCCCTGATTGGCAAGGAATGAGGAAATGGCAGCAACAATTCCTCTGGTAGACCGGCAGGTCACTGTGAGACAGAGTTTCTTCAAGGTATATCCATTCAGCTAATATGTAATTCATGATGATTGCCGAGAAACAACGCTCGGCGACTGGCGTGGCGGGTCTAAATGACCAAGGGGCATGCGGATGCGCCCATTATCATGCCGCTTTGTAAAGGGGCGCTCCAACGATGCAGGGGTAGCGGAGATTCAACTTCCATTAACTTTCCTGATTTGATCGAGAAAACTATCAACCACTTTGCTTCGGGCCCCCGATTTGAGGCTGATTACAGTTAGGCTGCGCATCAATTGCGGGGTGCCGAAAGGAAGGCGTTTGACCCGACCGGCTTCGCCATGGCGGCTTCCAAATCGGCGCGGCGTTATTGATACGCCAAGACCATGAGCGACCATTGATTCAATCGCTTCAATAGAGTCAATTTCCATGATCGGGCGGACAAACAATTTGCGCATCGCCAGATGCTCTTCAATTTGCTGACCTGCCCATGTACGACGGTTGAACCAGATAAATGGTTCTCCAAGAGCCTCGACATCCGACAGTGCGGGCAAATCGGGCGACATGATAACGTCAAGTGGCTCTTGGCAGATTTCTTGTGAAACCAGCCCGTCAGGAAGAACTTTGGGTTGTGTTACAATGGCCAAATCGATTTCGCGCGTGCGCACGGCCTGCGCTAAATCCCCCGAAAGCCCGCTTCGAATCCTAACGCCCAGACGAGGGTGCTCCAGTCGCATTTGGGCTAGAACAGGGGGCATCAGTCCAACAAGAGCCGAAGGGACAACCCCTATGGTAACAGAGCCTACGAGGGAATCTTCCTTGCCGATCGCATGGATCTCATCAACAACACCAAGCATCCGCCGCGCCTGTTCGACCAGAGCAAAGCCATCATCCGTAAGGACGGGTGGGCGTGTATTACGATCAACAATCTGAAGTTGCAGCTCATCTTCAAGGGCTTTGATCTGCTGGCTAACGGCAGAATGACTTAACCCGATTTCTCCGGCGGCAGAAATGAAACTGGGGTGCTCTGACACCGCGATAAGCGTTTTTAGAAATCGGAGATTCATTTCGGCCTTAGTGTCATATTTTCTTACACTAAAATGCAGAAAAATTCGCTTTTGTAAAGCAAATTTGCATCATAGCCTTCGTGACACCAGATTGATTGGGAGCGAACCACCGATGATGCCCACACCATGCAAAGCGCTCGAGGATGTTCGCATTCTTGATCTGAGCCGTATTCTTGCGGGGCCAACTGCGACGCAATTGCTTGGTGATTTTGGCGCTGACATCATTAAGGTCGAGCGCCCCGATGTTGGCGATGACACGCGTGCATGGGGTCCACCCTATGTGACCGATGTAGACGGCAGCGAAAGCCGCGAGAGTGCCTATTACCTTTGCGCCAATCGCAACAAACGCTCGGTAGCTTTGGATATTTCCAAGGCCGACGGCGCGACCACAGTTCGTGAACTGCTGCAACATTGCGATGTGTTGGTCGAAAACTTCAAAGTCGGCGGCCTTAAGAAGTATGGGCTGTCCTATGACGACCTGCACGAAGAATTCCCACATCTCGTTTACTGCTCAATTACCGGATTTGGTCAAACTGGCCCGAACGCGCACAAGCCGGGATATGACCTTTTGGCGCAAGGTTATGGGGGCATCATGAGCTTGACTGGGCCTGCCGAAGGTGAGCCGACCAAAGTGGCCGTTGGCATATCTGACGTGATGACCGGCATGTATGCCGCGACATCTATTCTGGCAGCACTGCGCCATCGCGACAAAACAGGTGAAGGCCAGCACATTGATATTGCTCTCGTGGATTGTCAGATTGCTTGGCTTGTAAATGAGGGAACAAACCACTTGCTTTCCGGCGACGCTCCAAAACGTCGGGGAAACCAGCACCCCAATATCGTCCCCTATCAGGTTTTCGAAGCTGCGGACGGCCATCTTATTATCGCTGTCGGCAATGATGCCCAGTTTGGAAGGTTCTGTGCGCTACTGGCCGCACCCGAGCTTGCGGCGGACCCGCTGTTTGCCACAAACGCCGTGCGGTTGGTCAACCGTGAGTTACTACTTCCCAAGCTTGCCGCTCTGATCAAAGGAATATCTCGCGATACGCTTATTAACGGGATGGAGGCCGCTGGAATTCCTTGTGGTCCGATCAATACCCTGCCGCAGGTTTTTGCCAGCGATCAAGTTGCGGCACGCGGCATGAAAGTACGTATGCCTTATCCGAATTCCAAAGACGGTGCGGTCGATTTGATAGGCAACCCGGTCAAGTTGTCGAAGACACCAATTACCTACTACCGGCCTCCCCCCCGCTGCGGAGCCGACACACATGCTGTGCTTGCCGAATTGTTGACCTCCAAAACCTCGAAAAGGAAAGTTTAGAATGCTGACCGACGACCAAATCAAGCTGCAATCTCAGGCTCGCGAACTGGCAAACGGATTCATAAATGATCGCGCCGCCGAGGTTGACATGTCCGAGGAGTATCCTTGGGACGTTGTTGGCAAGATGACCGAAGCCGGGTTTATGGGCATGACCATTCCGAAAGAATACGGCGGCCGTGGCTTGAACTATTTTGATACGGTTCTTGTGATTGAACAGTTGGCGCGGCGCTGTGGTGTCTCGGGACGGATTGCCGTCGAGGGCAACATGGGGGGCGTTGGCGCCATCATGGCCTACGGCTCCGACGCGCAGAAGAAACTCGCGGCCTCTTATGTTCTAGCCGGCGATAAACCCGCGATTTGTATCACCGAACCAGAGGCGGGCAGCGCCGCAACCGAAATGACAACAACTGCTGTGCGCAAAGGCAACGGCTACGTGTTGAACGGCACCAAGCACTGGATCACTGGGGGCGGGGTCTCAAAGGTGCACCTTGTCTTTGCCCGCGTGATGGAAAACGGCGAGGACCAAGGGATTGGCGGTTTTATGGCCATCCGTGACGAAACCAAAGGCCTGCGCATTGGCAAGCGTGAACCGGCGATGGGGCTGCGCGGTATTCCCGAAACCCATATTCACTTCGAAGATATGGAAGTTGCCGACGATATGGTCGTCAAACTGCCGCAAGGTTTTCGTAAGGGCTTTGCCGCATTGATGCGTGCGTATAACGCCCAACGTGTCGGAGCCGCGACTGTGGCCCTCGGTATTGCGCAGGGTGCTTATGAGCACGCTCTTGCATATTCCAAGACGCGTGAGCAGTTTGGCCGCCCCCTTGCCGAGTTTCAAGGGCTGCAATGGATGTTGGCGGACATGTCTATCAACCTGTCAGCCGCTCAAGCACTGATCTACAAGGCGGCGCTGAATGGGGGCACAGGTTTTCCCAGCATGCAGGAAGCTGCCGAAGCTAAGATCTTTACGTCAGAAATGGCGGTCAAGGTTACCAACGATGCGCTGCAAATGCATGGTGCTATGGGCTATTCTCGTAACCTTCCATTAGAGCGGCTGGTGCGCGATGCCCGTATGTTCACAATCGGTGGCGGTACGGCGCAGATGTTGCGCAACCAGGTCGCTTCGTCGATTCTGGAAATGAAGATCCCGCAAACACGCGACGGCTATGTTGCCACTTAACGCCCTCAAAATAGGAGCTTGCGCATGACATTGTTCGATGGCTTTGGCGCCCCGGTGTCACATGGCAATCAAGCAGATATTGATAGGCTGACGGATGCCGCACGGTTGATGCTGGGCTATGCCCCTGATCCGGCCAGTATGACATTGGACCTGTTGCGCGATGCTCCGGATTTTATCATGGCGCGCTGCTTTCTTTGCGGCATGTATCTGGTTGCAAGTGACAAACGTCAACAAGGCCCTTTGGCGGTTGAGTTTGCCAAGCTCGAAGCCATGTCTGTCAACGCAAATGCCCGCGAACGGGGCCACATGCGCGCGATCTCTCTCTGGCTTAGGGGCGATTTTTATGCGGCCTCGCAAGCCTATGCAGTTATTCTCTTTGATTATCCGCGTGATATCATCGCGCTACAGTTTGGCCACCAAACCGATTTCCTCTTGGGACATGTGAGCTCTACCCGCGATCGGCCAGCGGGTATGTTCAAACATTGGTCTGAAGCAGATTCCGACTATTCTTTTATTCTGGGAATGCAAGCCTTCGGACTGGAAGAGGCCGGCCACTATCCCCAAGCCGAAGAGATGGCCCGCCGTTGCGTGGAATTAAACCCACGTGATACCTGGGGCGTTCATGCTCTCGCCCATTGTTTTGAAATGCAAGGGAAAACCGAAGAGGGTATTTCCTTCATGGAAAACTGCGAGGCGATGTGGGGCGGTAAAAACTATCTGTCGATCCACAACCGTTGGCATTTGGGGCTTTATTACGTCGAGGAATGTCAATTCGACCGCGCTCTGAACGTGCATGATACCTACATGTCGGTCACGCCGGATTCCGTCTTGATGGACGCCCACGACTCCACCGCAATGCTGTGGCGCTTGCAGCTTGACGGCATTGACACAGGTGACAGATGGGAAACGACCGCGCAACTATATGAACCCGTCGTTGATCAAGCCTACATGTGTTTCACTGATATGCACGCTATGTTTGCCTTTATGGCGACAGGGCGTGAGACCCATGCACGGGCGTTGCTTGCGGCACTTGAGGCCAACCTCGATGGCCCTTCCAGTAGTTCCTTGGTGATCAAAGCCGCTGGTTTGCCTATCGTCAAAGGCATCTATGCCTTCGGCCACGGGGACTATGAAACCGCCAAAGACATGCTTGCGAGATATCGTCACAATGCGCATCTTTTCGGCGGCTCCATTGCGCAACGCGACATTATCAATCTGACACTTCTTGCAGCAGCCCAGCGTAGCGGCGATCAAGCGATGGTTGACGGGTTGATTGCAGAACGCACGTTGCTACGCCCGCATTCCCCTCTGACCGACTTCATGAGCACCCCGAGGTCAGGGCAGTGACGGCAACTTTGTACATAAGTGCTATGCGGGCCTTTGTTCCCGGCTTGGTGCTTTGCTGTACAGTCGCAATGGCGGCCTCTTTCCTAAGTACGCATTACGGCGCACCGGTGATGCTGTTTGCCTTACTGTTAGGCATGGCCTTCAATTTCGTCGAGCCAGCAGGGAAATTCCAGCCTGGCGTTGCCTTCAGTTCTAAAACGCTTCTTCGCGTGGGTGTGGCGCTGTTGGGCGCAAGAGTAACGTTGGCAAATATGACGGAACTGGGCCTGATGCCGTTTTTTCTCTCGGTAGCGGGTGTGATGCTCACGATGGGGATCGGCATTGCGCTGGCCCGTCTTTTGGGGCGCAACATGGCTTTCGGGGTGTTAACCGGCGGCGCTGTGGGCATATGCGGTGCCTCTGCGGCATTGGCCCTGTCATCGGTGTTGCCACGCGGCAGCAAGGGCATCTCGGAACGTGACATCATATTTACGGTTGTCTCGGTCACAGCTCTTAGCACGGTCGCGATGGTTCTCTATCCTATTGTCGCAAAACTAGTTGGCTTTGATGATACAGCGGCCGGCATTTTTATCGGTGCGACCGTGCATGACGTCGCTCAGGTTGTCGGCGCAGGGTTTTCGATTTCGGATACGGCTGGGAATACCTCAACAATTGTAAAGCTCATGCGTGTTGCCATGTTGGTGCCCGTGATTGCAGCCCTGGCCATCGTATTTCGCAATCGAGGAACGACAGAGAGTCAGTCGACCCGCTTTCCCGCCTTTTTGTTGGGCTTCATCGCTTTGATGGTCGTTAACAGTTTCGGGCTGCTTCCCAAATCTGTCACCGATGTCACTGCAGATGCGTCACGGTGGTTGCTTGTCATCGCAATTGCAGGGTTGGGCACGAAAACCAGTCTTGAACAATTGCTTGAGGTCGGGCCGCGTGCGGTGACGATCATCATCGTCCAAACACTTGCCCTCGCTTGTTTTGCGATCGCCACATTGATGTGGTGGCCATGATGTTCATTTTTTTTCCTCCTAGCTGCGAAAGATATCGTAATGACTGAAACCAACGCCACCCTGGCCGCTCGTCGCAGCGCCGCTATTTCCAGCGGTGTTGGGCTGATGACCCAGATTTATGCCGCCCGTGCCGAGAATTCGGAGGTTTGGGACGTCGAGGGAAATCGCTATATTGATTTTTCTGCTGGTATTGCTGTTGTGAACACAGGGCATCGCCATCCAAAAGTAATAGAAGCGGTGCACAAGCAAGTCGACGCTTTCACCCATACCTGTCAGCACGTTTTACCCAATGAAAGCTATATCGAATTAGCAGAGCGCCTGAATACGCTTGTGCCGGGTGATTTTGTTAAGAAATCAGCGTTTTTCACGACTGGTGCCGAAGCCATCGAAAATTGTGTGAAAATCGCCCGCGCTGCCACAGGGCGCAGTGGCATCATCTCGTTCGGTGGCGGGTTCCATGGGCGGACCTATATGGGTATGTCGCTGACGGGCAAAACCAAACCTTACAAGGTCGGGTTCGGCCCGATGGCTGCTAACACGTATCAGGCTCCATTCCCGTCACCGCTGGATGGCATTACCAGTGAGATGTCGGTTGCAGCAATCGAGCGGCTATTTCGCGAGAGTATTTTACCGGATCAAGTGGCCGCAATTATCATTGAGCCGGTGCAAGGCGAAGGTGGATTTTACCCAGCACCGGCCGATTTGCTCCTGAGTCTACGCCGTATTTGTGATACTCATGGCATCTTGTTGGTCGCGGATGAGGTTCAGTCAGGTTTTGGACGGACTGGAACCTATCTGGCGATGGAACAAAGCGGTGTCACGCCTGACCTGACTGCAATGGCCAAAGGCATTGCCGGGGGTTTTCCGTTGTCCGCCGTTACGGGACGTGCCGACGTGATGGATGCGGTTAATCCTGGTGGGATAGGCGGCACCTATGGCGGCAATCCGGTTGCCGTAGCGGCCGCACTGGCCGTACTTGATGTCATTGAAGACGAGCAACTGTGCCGCCGCGCCAAAGAGCTGGGAAATCAGTTGCGAAGTCGCTTGGAAGACATTGCAAAAATCTGCCCCGAGCTGATCGAAGTGCGCGGCCTCGGCTTTATGATCGCTGCCGAGTTCAGACATACTGACGGCAAGACCCCACATAGCGCCTTGGTTGCGGAAATCCGTAATCAAGCGCAATCGCTTGGCTTGATCTTGCTCGCTTGTGGAATGCACGACAACGCCATCCGGTTTTTGGCCCCGCTAACGGTCCCGATGCCGGTATTTGCCGAAGGGCTTGATATTCTGACCACTGCGATCGTCAAAGCGCGTGAGGTTGTGAATGCTTGATCTTCATGACCCCACGCTCCTATGCGATCATAGTTTGATCGACGGAAGCTGGTGCAGTGCCGAAAACGGTGCCACGTTTCAAGTAATAAGCCCTGCGGATGGTCAGCATATTGGCGATGTTCCTGACATGGGTGTTGTCGAGACAAAGATCGCGATTGAATCCTGCTCGAATGCGCAGTCTGAATGGGCGGCAGAGACAGCTTCGACGCGGGCGGCCATCTTGCAGCGCTGGTTTGACCTTATCCATGAAAACATTGACGATCTGGCTGTTATATTGACAGCTGAATGCGGCAAACCTCTGGCAGAGGCGCGCGGCGAGATAACTTACGGCGCCAGTTTTATCCAGTGGTATGCCGAAGAAGCCAAACGGGTATACGGCGAAACCATACCAGGTCACCAAAAAGACAAGCGGCTAATGGTTTTAAGACAGCCCGTAGGTGTAGTTGCTGCTATCACTCCGTGGAACTTTCCGAATGCCATGATTACCCGCAAGGTTGGGCCTGCCCTTGCTGCGGGCTGTGCTGTGGTGCTGAAACCGTCGGAAGAAACACCCTTATCGGCCCTCGCGCTGGCACTCCTGGCGCAGCGTGCGGGGCTTCCCGATGGATTGTTCAACGTGATTACCGGCAAGCGTTCTGCCGAAATCGGAGAGACACTGTGTGCAGCCTCCAATATTCATGCGTTGAGCTTTACTGGCTCGACTGATGTCGGCAAAAAGTTGATGGCCCAATGCGCACCGACGGTAAAACGGCTGGGGTTAGAGTTGGGTGGAAATGCCCCGTTCATTGTATTTGACGACGCCGATCTGGATGAGGCGATCGCCGGTGCAATGGTCGCAAAATTCCGCAACAACGGACAAACCTGTGTTTGTGCCAATCGGATATATGTTCAGGCTGGGGTCTATGATGCCTTTGTGGAAAAGTTGGCCGTAGCGACAGCGAAGTTATGCGTGGGGCCTGATGGCGATCTGGGACCGCTCATCAATGCAAGCGCCCTTACCAAGGTCGAGGCTCATGTATCGGACGCCATCTCGCATGGTGCGCGCCTTATGGGCGGCGGCGCAAGGCATGCGCTTGGGGGCAATTTCTATCAGCCGACAGTTTTAGCCGATTTGAACCATGATATGCGAATTGCACATGAAGAAACATTCGGCCCTGTCGCCGGGGTTTTCAAATTCGAAACTGATCAACAGGTTATTGAGTTTGCAAACACCTCTGATGTTGGTCTTGCCTCATACATCTACACCAATGATCTGCGACGCGTTTGGCGCGTCACAGAGGCTTTGCAAAGTGGCATGGTCGGGGTGAACACTGGGTTGATTTCAACCGAGGTCGCGCCACTAGGCGGTGTCAAGCAATCGGGTCTAGGCCGAGAGGGCTCAAGACACGGTTTGGATGAATACCTAAGCATGAAATACGTCTGCATAGGCGGAGTTTGAAGAGCATTGCCAGATATAACGCGCATTAAGCTGGCCAATACACGCCGGATTGAAGCTCAAGTGCTTCTTGAAGGTAAAAACGCGCAAGGGAGGGAAGAAATGTCTACAGTAATACCATCAGAAGGTAAGCTTCGCCGGGACGCCATTGGTGTCTGGCATATCGTTTTTTTTGTGATGGCAGCAGCGGCTCCGCTGGCTGTCGTCGTAGGAGTTACACCTTACGCATTCGCTTTCGGTAACGGGACTGGCGTGCCGCTAACCTTTATCATGGTTGGCTTGATGTACGTCCTATTTAGTGTCGGATTTACGGCCATGAGCAGCCACATCGGCGGGGCCGTTTCCTTTTACCCTTATATTTCGGCGGGCATGGGTAAGCCGGTTGGCGTTGGCGGCGCATTGGCGTCCATCGCGACCTATCTATCGGTCGAATTAATGGCGACCGCCTTGTTCGGAGTTTTTGCAAACGAGTTCCTGATGCAATGGCTCGGGCTTGATATACCGTGGTGGCTATGCAGTATTGTGCTCCATTTTGCAGTCTTCGGCACCGGGCGCCGTGCGATCGAAGTATCGGGTAAAGTCCTGGGCGTCCTGATGATTGCAGAAGTAGCGATTTTAGCGCTGCTCGGCGTTGCAGTTTTGCTTAGCGGCGGAGGCCCCGAAGGCATCACCTTAGCACCTTTCGGTCCATCTTCTGTGACATCCGGCAATCTTGGCGTCTCTTTAGTGTTCATCGTTTCAGCATTCATCGGGTTTGAAGCCACGGCAATTTTCGGGGAAGAAGCACGTGAACCACGTAAGACGATCCCACGGGCAACCTTTTTGGCAGTATCGCTGATCGCGGTGTTCTACGCCTTCTCGACGTGGATTATCGCTTTGGCATACGGTCCTTCGAACATCGTTGAAGCCGCAACCAATGACTTCACTGGTCTGTTCCAAGTTCAGATTGAGGGCCTATTGGGGGGTGCCTTCGGTCTTATGCTCCAGATCCTATTGATCACCAGTCTGTTTGCCTGCGTGCTGTCGTTCCACAATACGGTCAATCGCTACTTCTTCGTGGTTAGCCGCGAGGGATTGTTGCACAAAAGTCTGTCAGACACGCACGACGCACACCAATCCCCGCATGTTGCAGGTTTAGTGCAAGTGTTGCTGATGTCTGCCATCCTAACCCTGCTGGGTCTGATGGCGCTTGATCCTGTGCAAATTGTTGGGTGGGCGTCCGGCTTTACAGCGATCGGGATTCTGATGATCCAGATTCTAGTCTCTGTCTCGGTGATTGTATTCTTCAATCGTGATGATCGTGGCGTAAGTGTTTGGCGCCGATCGGCGGCACCCGGTTTCTCGGTGATGGCCCTGTCAGCCTGTCTCTATTTGCTCGTATCAAATATCGAATTTGTCAGCGGTACGGAATCTCCAATCGTGAAGTCGTTCCCGCTTGTTATCGCAGGATTGCTGTTCTTGGGCATGGTCTTCACCAACTGGCTGAAAACCAACAAGCCAGAGACATATGAAAACCTCGGTAAAATATTGAACTGAAGCTGTGAAATGGAAGGGCCAGTGCACAAAAATGGCCCTTCCCCAGCTCACTGGAGAAAAATATGACTACGACTGAGAAGAAACCAAAACCGTTCTTCGAGCTGCCAGAGGGAACGCATACCGTGGCTATGGGCTTCGGTGACCTCAATGGATTGATGCGTGGAAAACGCATTCCGGCACAACACTGGGAAACTGCCTGCGAAAGCGGGATTGCGATCATCAGCGCTATGTTCGCAATGGATATGACCTGCGATATCTGGGACACGCCCTATTGCAATATGGATAATGGCTATCCGGATATGCATATGTTTCCCATCTCCGCCCCCGTCGCCTGCCCTTGGGAGCCCGGCGTGGCAATTTGCGCAGCCTACACGGAAACGATGGATCACAAGCCCGTGCCAATTGATCCACGAAATGCCCTTGTCCGTCAGATCGACCGCGCCAAGGAAATGGGTTTCGAGGTTCAGGTAGGCACGGAGCTGGAGTTCTATCTTCTCGACCCGGAGACACTGCTGCCCAAGCAAACCAAGATTGATGTTTATGGTCTGAATTTGTCTGCAGAACTAGACCATGTTCTAGGGCCAATCCGCAACAACCTGGCGGCAATCGGTATTCCGATTGAGCAATCGAACCCAGAATATGCCTGTGGTCAGATCGAAGTGAATATGCGCTATGATGAGGCGTTGTTGGGTGCAGACCGTGTTGTCGTGTTCCGAAACGTCATCAAAGATATTGCGCGAAGCGAAGGCTACCATGCGACCTTTATGGCAAAGCCGTTTATCGACCAGTCAGGCAGTGGCTTTCATACACATTATTCGCTCTGGAAAGACGGCAAGAACGTCTTTGCCAAAGACGGTGAAATGAATGACCTTGGCCTTTCGTTCTTGGCTGGAATGCAGGCACGTATGGCGGAAATGTCGCTTGCGACCTCCACCACGCCAAACGCCTATCGGCGCCGTCGGCCCGGCGTCTTTTGCCCCGTGAATACGGCTTGGGGCTATGATAACCGTACGGTCGCGCTGCGCATAATTGACGGTAGTGACAATGCGGTGCGTATCGAGAAGCGCGATGCAGCAGCAGATTGTAATCCCTACTATCTGTTGGCATGCGAAATTGCCGCCGGGTTGGATGGGATCGAGGCGGGTATGACACCCAAGGGACCTGCAACCGGAGGTGATGCCTGTAAATTGACAGACGTCGATCCAATCCCAACGACCATAGATTACGCCATTGATCTGGCGGCAAACTCCGACTTCATGAAACGGGTTATGGGCGAAGATGGCTTGGCTATTCTACTTCAGCAATCGCGCCGTGAACGCGATTTTGTCAATGCGCAGGTAACACCTGTTGAAACCGCCCGTTACGCGCGAAATCTATAATACCAAAGCTGACCTTGGGCGTCGTACCAGCGCCCAAGGTTGCCCGGATGTGCAAACCAACCTGTTGTTGCCGGCTAAATCTAGATTGCCTGTAGCTGTAGCACGCGACCATCAGAGATATGCTCATGCATCGCTGATTGGGCTTGTTCAAAACTTCCGGTTTCCAATGCATCGCAAAGCGCCAGATGCCCGTCCAATGATGCGGCTAACAATGGCTTACTCATTGTTTGAAAAATACGAAGAGACAGGCTGCGGTTCCACAACGCGTCAAAGCTTTCGATAAGGTATACGTTCCCTGTGGCCTCTACAAACGCCCGATGAATAACGCGGTTTGCCTCGTAATAGGCCTGGCTGGTGCCGGCCACTGTTTGTTCTTGCGTTAGAACAACCTCGCGCAGCTTTTGCAGCGCCTTGGCGTCAATGGTCTGGGCCAGATATCCTGCGCAAAAACCTTCGATAGCCTGTCGGGTTTGATAAATGTCGCGCACGTCCGAGGGGCTGATCTTGCGCGCCTCAAATCCACCGTTTGTTGTAGAGACAAGCACGCCTTCTTGCTCCAGTCGCAGTAAAGCTTCGCGTACGGGCGTACGGCTAACACTCAACAACTCAGCGAGCCGTTCTTGATGGAGCCGATCTTCCGGCCCGATCTCGCCGGACTGAAGCCCGGCCAGAATCTGTTCATAGACGAGTTCAGCAAGCCTTTTGCGGGGCGTCACAATTTTCTGAAGTCCTAGCACGGATAGCGGCGCCTCCTGATCAGTTGCCTTCCGTTATAGCAATATTGCGCTCTTTGAAGAAAGATACGATTTGTGCGACGACTTCCGGCGAGGGCTTGGTCACTGTTAGCCGCTCTTCGGCGTCCTGAACCCGGTCGGCGGGAACTGTGCTGCGTCGCATATCAATCAGATCAGCAATAAAGTTATTATGAAACTCTGGGTGTGCCTGAACTGTATACGCGCGCTTGCCATAGATTATGGCCGCATGTTCGCAAAAGTCCGACCGGCCAACGGTCTTGCCCCCCTGCGGGAGCTCAACGACCTGATCTTGATGCCAAGCGTTGATAATGACAGGTTCAGCGATATCATCAAAAGTGTATTCATGCGGGCCAAGCGCCCAGCCTTTTTTTGACTTCTCAACTTTTCCGCCAAGGGCACGTGCGAGGACCTGATGGCCGAAACAAATGCCGACGGTTGGCGCGTCAGCTTCATATGCCCCACGCAAGAATTCTTCCAAACGCGCGATCCAGGGCAAATCATCATAGGTAGAGTATCGCGAACCAGTGATAAGCCAGCCGTCACACTCTGTCGGACTTGTTGGGAAATCATCGTCGAGCACGGCGAATGTCTCGAACTCAAATCCCTGATCCGCCAATAAGCTGATAAACAACGTGTCAAAGTCACCGTGTCGAGCTTCCAATTCACTCAGAGCGCGCCCCGTTTGCAGAATTCCAATCCTCATATTTTACTCCAGTGAAAAGTCGATAATGGTACGGATGCCTTCGCCACGATCCATTGCCGCAAATCCGTCGTTGATTTGCGAAAGCGGTAGGCGGGCTGTCAGCATGTCATCAAGATTGAGTCGGCCATCCATATAAAGCCGCGCCAGTCTTGGCATATCGGTCCGGAATTGGTTTGACCCCATGTCACAGCCCATCACTTTGCGTTCCGCGATGAAGTGACCAAAGGGAAGGGCAATCTTTTCCTCTAACCCCATCAGGCCAATCATCACTGTTTTGCCTCCCTTTCGGGTGCTTAGAAAACACTGCTCGACAAGCTTGCTGTTCCCCACGGCTTCGAATGCGACCTCAACCCCTTTTCCGTTTGTGGCGGCCATAATTGCGCCAACGGCATCATCTTCAGCGGGGTTCACGATATGCGTTGCGCCCAGCGTTTGTGCAAAGGCCAGGCGGCCGGGATTAAGATCCACAGCTACGATCGTCACAGCCCCAGCTACTCGCGCTGCCTGTATGGTAGACAATCCAACTGCGCCGCACCCAAAGACGGCCACTGTCTCACCTGCTCTGAGCTCGGCAGTTCGCGTCACCGCCCCCCATCCGGTCATCACACTACAGCCGATAAGTGCGGCGCGGTCCAACGGCATGGCGCTGTCTACTTTGGTAAGGGCGTGCTCATGCACCAATATCTCATCGGCAAAGCCCGACAGGTTCATAAACTGTGAAACGGGCCCGTTGGCCGTGCTGATACGCGGGGCGTCGTCCTGACCGCGATTCAGGCTGTCCTGGTGCTCACAAATTGACGGGCGACCAGAAAGACACATTTCGCAACATCCGCAAAACGCAGAGAGGCAAC
Source organism: Sulfitobacter sp. KMM 9851 (assembly GCF_057178245.1). Classification (NCBI taxonomy): domain Bacteria; kingdom Pseudomonadati; phylum Pseudomonadota; class Alphaproteobacteria; order Rhodobacterales; family Roseobacteraceae; genus Sulfitobacter; species Sulfitobacter sp. KMM 9851. The sequence goes on along the minus strand of NZ_JBXUCW010000002.1, from coordinate 52,142 downwards.
CGATTACATGATCACCGGGCTTGAGATAGCTTACCCCAGCCCCGACCGCGCGCACCACACCAGCCGTTTCGTGGCCCAACACCGCAGGCACAGATAACGGCAGGTGGCCGCGCATAAAATGAAGATCGGTATGACAAAGGCCAGTAGCCGCAACCTCGACTCGCACCTCGTTGTGGGCGGGATTGCCAAGTCGAATGTTCTCGATCTCCAGATCCCGACCGAATTCTTTAAGAATAGCTGCTTTCATATCGTTCCCTTTCAGTCGGACCTAAAGCGCGTGCTCAAGAAAGTACCGCAGACGGGCATTCACCGCCTTCGGGTTCTCCAGATTGACGATATGCCCGGATTTTGGGATCACCGTGACACTGGCGTTTTGAATCCGTTGTGCAATCTCGTAGGCATAGGCGGGCGGCGTTTCTGTATCTTGCGCACCTACCATAACAAGCGCAGGGCAGGTGATTGCCCCCAAGGAATCTAAAGCATCATGATCCGCAATCAGCCGGGTTGTCAGTGCCAGCCCAGAAAGCCGGGCGCGGGACATCGCGGCAATGCAGTCGAGTTTGACGGCTTCAGGACAATCAGTGCCCACAATAGCGCGGATCATCCCGTCAGAGAATTCGCAAACAGTGGTGCCGCTCTTGAGGTCTGCAAGGATAGGATCGGCAAATTCGGCTGGCTTCATATCGCCGCCAAATCCAAATTTCGGTGAACTATCCAAAATCGTGATGCTCTTGGTCATGTCTGGGTGCGCCGCAGCAAAATGCTGCAAAATCATGCCGCCAACAGACAATCCAACAAAGTGGGCAGACGAGAGGCCCAGTTGATCAGACACGAAGCGGGCTAGGGCAGCAACGATATCCTTCATGTCCGTATCTTCGGCAGGATCAGCAGAATCACCGAAGCCCGGCAAATCCCAGGCAACACATCTATGGGTATCCGAAAACGCAGCCATTTGCGGCTCCCATGCCGTGGCAGAACCCGCCATTGCATGAAGGAAAATAATCGTATCGCGTGGTGATTTGTCTCTATTTTCAGCTTCTTCCCATGCAATTTCCCCTAATTTCACATCCGCCATTCATGTCTCCCATTAAGCTAAGGGTTGCCAGTGTATTCATGAATACAGTATGCACTATAAAACAACAACAGCCCATATCGCGATATACAGGGGGCTGCGGGAGGAGACAGAAATGACCAGATTCCAACTCGAAGCCGACCTTTCGGATCCGGCAACTTTTGACCACGGCATTCCCCAAGCCGCCTTCGCCGCGATGCGCAGCGAGCCAAAGCTGGCTTGGAACCCATTGCCAACTGAGGGGCCTGATGCTGGCTTCTGGAGCGTTGGGCGCTTTGATGATGTTGTCGCGGTTAGCCGTGACACCGAAACCTTTTCATCCGCCGTTGGGACATCCAAATCTATAACATTGATGATGACGCACTTAGCGCTCGCGCCTCGATGATTGATATGGATCCGCCTGATCACACCCGATTGCGTCGCTTGGTGAATCCGGGTTTCATCCCGCGGGTGCTCAAAACCTATGCCGATGTGATCCGCAGTCGGGCAGGCGCCCTTTTGGATACAATGCTGGCGGATGGCGGTGGTGATTGGGTTGAGCAGGTATCAAAACCCATTCCGATCGGGATCATCTGCGACATGTTGGGCGTGCCAGAAGAAGATCGAAATCTAATGATCGAAATGACCGATCAACTTGTGGCCGGCACCTCGACCGAGGTAATGGATCCAACGGCATATGGGAACACTACACCACTGCGCCTGCTGCCCTTCAATAGCCCTGCGGCCCACGGCCTGCGTGAATATGCGCGAAAGTTGGGCGAGCAACGCCGGGCAGAACCTCGCGATGATCTGGTATCGCAATTGGTTACAACCGAGATCGACGGCGAAACACTTAGCGATGAAGAATTCACAAACTTCTTTCGTTTGTTGATCTTTGCTGGCAACGAAACCACCCGCACAGCCATGTCCCATTTGGCGATGCTGCTCGCAGAGCATCCCGGAGAATTTGCTCGCATTAAAGAAGACCCCGCGCTGATTGATACCGCGGTGGAAGAAGTGGTCCGCTATTCCTCGCCAATCCTCTATTTCCGTCGCACCGCTACAAAAGATACCGAGCTTTCAGGTGCCAAAATTGCAAAGGGCGACCGTATCGTCATGTGGTATGCCAGTGCGAATTTTGACGATACCCGTTTTGATAATCCGACGAAGTTCGACATCGCCCGCCCCAGAATGCCGATCCATGCTGGCTATGGCGGTGGCGGCGTTCATACCTGTCTTGGCGCCGGTCTGGCACGCCTCGAATTGAAGGTTCTTCTCGAGGAAATTCTGGCACGCGACATCAAAATAGAGGTGGTCGGAGAGCCGGAGTTTGTGAGCACCAATTTTGTCAACGGGGTCGAGCATTTGCAGGTTCGCCTGACGAAAGGGGCATGAGCATGCAGGACAAGTTTACCGAATTCGAAGTGACGCGGGTTGTCCCTGAATCCGAGATCATCACGTCCTACTATCTGTCACCCAAAAAGCCTCTGCCACGAGAGTTTGTGCCGGGCGAATATCTGATCTTTGAACAGGTTTGCGAAATCGCAGGCAAAGTTCGTCGCGAATATTCGATCTCGGGAAAGAACAGGGACGGCCTTCGTGTCACAATCAAGCACGAAACAGCGCCCTCATCAGACCTGCCCGACGGGATTATGTCGACGCGCTTTCACACCTCTGTAAAAGTTGGCGATACCTTGCGGGCCGTTGGCCCGATGGGGCAGTTCACCCTTGATCGCGCCTCATCACGGCCTGTGGTCTTGCTGAGTGGTGGTGTGGGCCTTACACCAATGGTTGCGATGGCGCATGAACTGGCCGCGACCTCCACGCGCGACACGTTATTCATCCATGCCTGTGAAAACGGCCCTCTGCACGCCATGGGGAAAGAAATGCGAGAGCTTGCACAAAACCATCCCCATTTCAAAACCCACTTTGTCTACCGTAACCCAGCAAAGGCTGACCAAGAGGGATCGCACTATGACAGCACAGGCTTTGTCGACCGGACCCTTTTGGCCCGCCTTTTGCCTGAAGCCGAATGTGATTTTTATCTTTGCGGCCCAGGGCCATTCATGCAGGCTATGTATGACTTGCTTCACGACATGGGGGTTCAAACGGACCGCATTTCGTACGAATTCTTTGGCCCTGCCAGTGTCTTAAAGCCAAAAAACGCGGTGGCCGCGCCGCCCAGAGCATCCACGGAAGCGCAGGATCAACCAACGATCAAATTTGCCAAATCAGGTCTTGAAACTCATTGGGACCCTGAGTTGGAAAATCTGTTGGAGTTTGCCGAGGAACATGGAGTGATGGTTGATTTCAGTTGCCGCGCTGGCACCTGTGACACTTGCAAAACCAAGGTCCTGTCTGGCGATGTCAGTTATCCGCAAGAACCCTTTGAGCGTCCCGCCGAAGGCTATGCACTATTATGCTGCTGCATTCCAGAAAGCGACCTTGAGTTGGATGTCTGATAGGGATGTAGCCACGTAAGAACCGTAAGTTTGTTGTCGGGCGGCTTGATATTTCGAGGTTCTATACTGGCTGCTTGATCCCATTATATGGTGGACAGTTTTCTTTCGTCATCAGAAGGAAGCACTATGGGGCAAGTACTTCATGGGAGGGTATTGCCAAGTTGTTGGCGTCGACTTGTGAACCTTTGAAAAGGCAGGATCATACGGCCATTTCATAGGTGTAGTCGGCCCAGAGGCTGAAGGCATCCGAGCGGGCATGGCGGTATAAGATTACTGTGAGTTGCGAGCGGCGTGGGTGAAAGATGAGGTTGATAGGATCATGCGCAAACAGGAACCTCTGAGCCTGCCGGTGGGATTTAAATTTGCCGAGTATCTTCTCTCGTTTGCGTGTCGGTCGATAGGAAACTTCAATCGCGCTTTTTAAGCTCTTTTGGGCACGGTGGCCGGCGTCCGGGGTCAAAGTTTTGATCGGCTTGATATAGCTGCGTCGTTTGTCCATTGCCCGACAGTGCATTGCGAATGCAATGTCACGAGAGGGGGCGATGCTCACCCTCGGTTCGCCGAACTTGGCGACTAGCCTTTTGAAAAACCGCTTTGCAACCTTAGCGTTTCGACGCGTTTGAACAAGAAAATCGAGTACGTCGCCATTGGCGTCGATCGCGCGCCACAGCCGGTGCTTTTTGCCACGGATTGTGATCACAACTTCGTCCAGATGCCACTTGTCGTTCGGTCGCGGTCGATCTCGACGGATGCAATCTGCGAAATGCCGACCAAAGCGATTGACCCATAGCCGGATCGCTTCCCGGCTAACAATCACGCCCCGCGCGGCCAACAGGTCTTCCACATCAGCCGTGCTCAGGGCAAACCGATAGTAAACCCAAACAGTGTAACCGACGATCTCGCGAGGAAAACGGAAGCCCTTCCAGGCGCGGCATATGGGTCGGAATGCTCATCAGATTTTCTTATCCAAATCAGATCCGGCCAACAACTTGGCAATACCATGGCTACAGGTACGCACCGCGGGCCGGAATATCTGATGGCAACTCTAATGCACCATTCGGTCAGGTGGACAGTGCCATCGAAATCCCATGTGCAGTCTGAGTAACCAGCGGGGCCAGTTCTTCTTCGACCCGCTCCAATGACCACGAGGGGGTGGATACACAAATGTTAATAGCGCCTACCGCTACCCCGGGCCTTTGGTAGATCGGCGCACCAACGGTAAGTTCGCCGGGAATGCATTCCTGATTGGCCAGCGCATAACCATGTGTGCGAACAAATTCGATCCGCTTGTACAACTCGTCGCGCTGCGTGACGGTGTGTCGCGTGATCGGGCTAAGATCTGTAGCATCAAGGATGCGGTCGATCTCCTCATTCTCGAGCGTCGACAGATACGATCGACCGCTCGACGTGCAAAACAGCGGTGCCCGTCCGCCCACGATAGGGTTGATGATATGCGACTGACGGCTGCGCAAGCGCGCGATATAGATGATGTCCTGATCCAGCGGAATCCCCAGGTTCATCGCCTGGTTGCAACTGTCACGCGCCTTGAGCAGATAGGGCGCTGCAACGGTCGTGATCGGATCGGTTGCTAGATAGGAATACGACAGTTCAAGCATCCGCACGGATGGGCGCATCAATCGGGTTTGCGCGTCTCGTTCCAGCAGGCCAAGCGAAACCAACGTGTAACAACACCTTTGGGCAGCACTTTTTCCCAACCCCGTGGCGGCAGTTATCTCGCTTAGGCTGAGCGGCTTTTTCGACCCGGTAAATGCCTGCAAAACGACAAACGCCTTGCCCACCGCGCCGATGAACAGCGGACTTGTTTCTGCCTCTGACAAGGTGTCGGGGATCTTTGCCCCTTCTGGGTCACCTGATCGAACACGGCCAGAGGCGTTGGTCATGAGTATTCCTTTGGCTCGAAACGAGCGTGAATATGCTTATACGGCGCGCGCCCACGTTTATCGTCGTGACTCATTAAAACAACCGTCACCCTTGGGTGACCACCCGCTCTTATTCAACAGGATAAGCGAAAACTCAACCGTATCGACTGGTACTGATACTTAGTATTGACATGCGATACTAAGGAGTCAATTCTCCGCGTGTCACAAGATCGCCGCAAGGTTTGCAACAGGTGGACACCGCCGGGCGACAACGCGCCAAAGCGATCTCATAAGACATAATCTGCAGGTTGCTGAACGGCCTGCCCTCGGGAGGAACTTCATGAAAACTTCTAGACTTATAATATCCGTGGCATTGGCCGCGGCACTGGCCGGCAACGCGATGGCGGCCGGCAAACAGATCAACGGTGAAACCCTAGCTGAGAAACAGGAATTTACGTATCGCCTGCTGGATGACATCAAATCCTTTGACCCGCAGATCAACACCGATGTCGAAGGTTTCGGCGTCATCCGCCAGCTTTTTGAAGGGCTAATGAACGAAGATGCTGAGGGCAAAATCGTTCCCGGTGCGGCCACGGGTTACGACGTAAGCGAAGACAAGCGAACCTATACCTTCCATCTGCGTGATGCAAACTGGTCCAATGGTGATCCGGTAACGGCGCATGATTTTGTTTATTCATGGCGTCGCCTGGTCGACCCGGCCACCGCCTCTGAATATGCGTGGTACATGGAACTGATGGGCGTCACCAATGCCAGCGCCGTGGTCAAAGGCGAGATGGCCCCGGATCAGCTTGGCGTTCGTGCCGTGGATGACAAAACCTTTGAAGTCACCATCGAAAACGCACTGCCATATTTCCCGGCCATGACCGTTCTGTCGGTGGCATTCCCTGTGCCGCAAAAGACGGTTGAGGCCCACGGCAATGACTGGACAAAACCCGAAAACATGGTGGGAAATGGGGCTTATACCCTGTCTGAATATCGCTCCGGTGAAAAAGTTGTTTCCGTGCGTAACCCCAATTATTGGGACAATGAAAATACCACCATCGAAACGGTTACCGCGCTGGTGATCAACGATGAAAACCAGGCGCTGACACGTTATCAGGCGGGCGAACTGGACAAGACGAACATCCCGTCGGGCCAATATCCACGCCTGGCCAAGGAGTATTCAGATCAGGCAATCTCGGCCCCTTATAGCTGTTCCTATATTTATTGGTTCAATATGGGCGAAAAAGGCCCCGAAGCGCTGAAAGACGTTCGCGTGCGCAAGGCTTTGTCTTATGCGATTAACCGCGAGGTTATCACCGACCGTATTTTGCAGGGTGGTCAGTTCCAGTCCTACAACCTGACCCATCAGAAAACCGCTGGTTTTGAGCTTCCTGAGATTGATTATGCGTCCTGGACACAAGAAGAACGTGACGCCAAGGCGCAAGAACTGCTTGCTGAGGCGGGTTATGGTCCTGACAAGCCGCTGAACCTGACGATCAGCTACAACTCGGATGAATCGCACAAGAAAATTGCCATCGCCGTAACTCAGTTCTGGAAAAAGACACTTGGCATTGACGTGTCGATGCAGAACGCGGAATGGAAGGTGCACACCACAAACATGCAAAACGGTGATTATGAAATCGCGCGCTACGCATGGTGTGGGGATTATAACGAGGCATCCACCTATCTTGATTTGTTGACGTCCTATTCGGGCCACAACGTTTCGGGTTTTTCGGACGAGGAATATGATGCCTTGATGGCAGAATCCAAAACCATGGCGGAGCCAAATCCGAACTACACCAAAGCGGAACAAATTTTGGCGCGCGACATGCCTTTTGCGCCGATTTACCAATACACCAGCGCCATCATGGTGCAGGAGGATGTGCGCGGCTGGCCCGCAAATAACCTTATGCAAAGCTGGTACGCGCAGGATATGTATATCGTTGAGTAAGCCTCCCATTGCTTGACTTTACGGGTGCCGGTGACTGTCGGCACCCGAACATAGCCTTATCCTAGCGGACGACATTCCCTGATGCTCAAGTTCTTCTTAAAACGCCTGTTGGTGGCAGTGCCGACAATCCTGGTGTTGATCGTGATATCGTTTCTGCTGATGCATGCCGCCCCGGGCGGGCCGTTTACATCAGAACGCGCTGTTCCGCCCGAAATTCTGGCCAACCTCGAAGCGAAATATGGCTTGGACCGACCCTTGTATGAACAGATGTTCACCTATGTGAAAAATGTGGTCTTTCACTTCGATTTCGGCCCGTCATTCACCTACAAAGACCGGACCGTGAACGAGGTGTTGCAACAAGGGTTTCCCGTGACCCTGACATATGGCGGTATCGCCTTTGTCGTGTCCCTTTTGTCAGGGGTGGCATTGGGTATATTTGCGGCCATCTATCACAACAGCTGGATTGACTACTTTGCCGTTGGGGTTTCCATCGGCGCGCAGGTGTTGCCCAACTTTGTCATGGCGCCGATCCTTGTGCTGGTGTTCACCCTTTGGCTGGGCTGGTTGCCCGGTGGCGGCTGGAGCTTTAGCGACCCCAGTTACATGATCATGCCAATCATCGCCCTGTCCACCAGCTATATGGCATCCATCGCACGCATCATGCGGTCATCCATGCTCGAGGTGCTGACCAGCAATCATATTCGCACCGCCCGCGCCAAAGGGCTGCCGAAGTGGCGGATTATAATGAGCCATGCGATCAAACCCGCGATGTTGCCTGTGGTTTCGTATTTGGGGCCAAGCTTTGTGTTGATGATCACCGGCTCTGTCGTGGTGGATATGTATTTTTCCACCGGGGGCATGGGGCTGTTTTTCGTGAACGCCGCGCTGAACAGGGATTATTCGGTGATGATGGGGATCACCATCCTGGTTGGCAGTCTAACCATCATTTTCAACCTTCTCGTCGATCTGGTCTATGCATGGATCGACCCCAAGATCAGGTATTAAACCATGCTGGCAGAAAAGGGTAACCTGCACGACCCCGCCAATGGCGGCCCGGCGCAACAGATCCCGAGCGACATCCGCGGGCGATCGCTGTGGGCAGATGCGCGCAAACGCTTTATGCACAACAAAGCGGCAGTGGCGGGGTTGATCGTGCTGATCCTCGTGACGGTCTTTGCCTTTGCAGGCGGATATGTGGCGCAGTATTCAAACAACGAGATCGACTTTATGGTTATTGGTCAGGCGGCCGAGCTTGGTGCGCCTTCTATCGCCAACGGGCATTATTTCGGCACCGATGATCTGGGGCGCGACCTGTTTGCACGCACGGTACAGGGCACGCAGATTTCGCTGATGGTGGGCGTGGTGGGCAGCCTGATCGCGGTTGTCGTTGGCACGCTTTTCGGGGCTACGGCGGGATACGTGGGCGGCATGACGGATGGTCTGATGATGCGCACCGTCGATATTCTGATGGCTGTCCCCTATATGTTTGTGCTGATCCTTTTTCTGGTCATCTTTGACCGTTCAATTGCGATGTTGTTCATCGGTATCGGGTTGATTTCATGGCTGGAGATGGCGCGGATTGTGCGGGGCCAAACGCTGAGCCTGCGCAAAAAAGAGTTTGTCGAGGCCGCCCGTGCAATCGGCGTGCCAGGGTACAAGATCATCTTTCGCCACATCGTGCCGAACCTTTTGGGCGTTGTGGCGGTTTACGCCACGCTGCTGGTGCCGCTGATGATCCTTTACGAAAGCTTTATTTCGTTCCTGGGGCTGGGCGTTCAGGAACCCAACACAAGTTGGGGGGCGTTGATCGCCGAAGGAGCAGGCACGATGCAATACGGCACCCTTTGGCAACTGGCGTTCCCGCTGTTCTTTTTCGTGATTTCGCTCTTTGCCTTTTACTTTGTCGGGGACGGTCTGCGCGACGCGCTGGACCCGAAGGATCGCTGATATGTCCATGCTCGAAGTATCCAATCTCTCGGTCAAATTCGACACCAATGACGGTATCGTACACGCGGTCAAAGACGTCAGTTTTGGTATTGATGCCGGGCAGACCCTTGCCATCGTCGGTGAAAGCGGCTCGGGCAAAAGCCAGACGGCGTTTTCGATCATGGGGCTAATGCCGCGCAACGCGCTGCTGGAGGGGTCTGTGCGCTATGAGGGTCAGGAAATCCTGAACCTGCCTGAAAAGCGGATGAATGCCTATCGCGCCAATGATATTGCGATGATCTTTCAGGACCCCATGACGTCGCTCAACCCCTATATGCGTATTTCTGAACAGATGGCCGAGGTGCTGATCCACCACAAAGGCATGTCGAAATCCGATTCAATCGCCAAATCTGTCGAAATGCTGGATGCGGTCAAGATCAAGGATGCCAGGGACCGGATCAGCATGTACCCGCATGAGTTTTCAGGCGGCATGCGGCAACGTGTGATGATCGCGATGGCTCTGCTGTGCCGGCCAAAGCTGTTGATCGCGGATGAACCGACAACTGCGTTGGACGTGACAGTACAGGCCGAGATAATGGATATCTTGCTCGATCTGCGCGACGATTTTGGCATGGCTATTATTCTGATCACCCATGACCTTGGCATTGTCGCAGGCAGTTGCGACGAAACGCTCGTCATGTATGGCGGCAACGTCATGGAGCATCGCGATACCGTCAGTCTTTTCGCCGCACCTGAACATCCCTACACCAAAGGTTTGTTGGCGGCGGTGCCACGTCTTGACCGCGATGTTGAAACACTGTCGACGATCACCGCCGTCACAAATACCACCCAATCCAAAGGGGCCGCCCGATGACTGACGCACCCGTTTTGCTGTCTGTGCGCAACCTTGCTGTTCATTATCCGATCCGGCGCAAGGACGCCGGGATGTTTGCCCGGCCTGAAGTGCTCAAGGCGGTTGATGATGTTTCATTTGATCTGAAGGCGGGGGAAACGCTGGGCATCGTGGGCGAAAGCGGCTGTGGCAAATCCACGCTGGCCCGCGCGATTATCCGCATGGTTCCGGCAAAGGACGGCCAGGTGCTGTGGATGGGTCAGGATCTTTTGAAACTGAACCGTTCAGACATGCAGGCGCGCCGCAAAGATATCCAGATGATTTTTCAGGATCCGCTTGCCGCGCTTAACCCGCGCATGACGGCGGGCAATATTATTGCCGAACCGCTGCACACCCACATGCCGCAACTGTCGAAGTCGGCCAAGCGTGACAAGGTTGTTGCGATGCTGGAAAAGGTCGGCATGGGCGGTGAACATATCAACCGCTATCCCCATGAATTTTCGGGCGGGCAATGCCAACGTATCGGGATTGCCCGTGCGCTGATCACCAATCCCAAGCTAATCGTATGTGACGAACCGGTCTCAGCGCTGGATGTTTCGGTACAGGCACAGGTGGTGAACCTGCTGATGCAACTGCAAAAAGAACTCGGCCTTTCATTGCTGTTCATTGCCCATGACTTGAGCGTGGTAAAACATATCAGCAATCGCATCATGGTGCTGTATTTTGGTAAGATCGCCGAACTGGGGGAAGCCCGGCAGGTGATCGAAAATCCCCAACATGACTATACCAGAAAACTTATCGCCTCGGTGCCGATCCCCGACCCTGCGATCGAGACGCAGCGCCGACAGACCCGACGGGCGCAGCGATTATTAAATGCTCAATAATCCGACCCGCAGCGGCCACGGCACCGTAAACTTAACTTAACTTGGCCAATGAGTTATCCGTACCCGGAAGCTATACTGCTCTAACCAGTGCGATTTCGCGCCAAGTTTGCGTCGCAAGTGATCTCATTTCACGCAAACCAGTGGATGTCATTTTGTGGCAAGGAAGCTGGAACAAGTTGGCAATCGGATCATGGATGAAAAGAAATCGTTGTAACTGGCTCGGGGATTTGAATCTCTTCACCGCTCTCTCTCGCTGCCGCGTTGGCTGACGGGAAACGGTGGCGGTGATAGAGCGATGAAGGGCTAGATTTGGTCGTGCCTTGCCTTCGCATGTCAACAGAGCCGGTGCGTTAAGTTTACGGTGCGTCCCTACGAGGCGTTAAGCCCCCGGATGCGCGTCGATGCCGCGATCGCCGAACCACTGCGGCGGCACCGGCTGCGCGCAAAAGAAGCGGTGGCGGGGCGGGTCCGTGATCTGATGGGACAGGTAGGGTTGCCTAAGAAACTGGCAGACCGCGTTCCTCGCCAATTGTCGGGCGGAGAATGTCAGAGGGTTGCCATCGGGCGGGCTTTGGCCTTTGATCCGCGTGTCTTGATTGCGGACGAGGTGATCTCGGCGCTGGATGTGACATTGCCGGCGCAGGTGATGGACCTATTGCTGAAGCTGCAAAAGGAGCGCGGCCTGGCCATGATTTTTATCAGCCACGACCTCGCCGCGATCCGGTGGCTGTGCAATACGGTTATCGTGATGCGGCGGGGCCAGATTGTCGAGCGATGCGCGACGGCCGCGGTCTTTGACAATCCGCAACAGGGTTATACCCGGCAGTTGATCGACGCCATTCCGCATTTGCCGGGGGGCGCCGCAAAACCGACCGGCCCGGCCCGCGAACGGGTGACCAAGGCGGAAAGCGAAGTGCCGCTGTGCGTAGAGCGCAATTTCGACAACCTGCCGTTCGAGACCGCCGCCGATCTGGCCAATGGCGCGGGCGTCAGCGAAATGACCGTCAGCCGATTTTTACGGCGTCTGGTCTATGCCCATGAGACGGTCAAGATTGCGGACATGTGCCTGCGCCGCGACATTCCGCTGATCATGATCAGCGACCGTTACAACGCCTGGCCGCGGCAATACACGCCGCATATGCTGTCGGTCGCGACCTTGCGGCGCATTTCGACCCGTTTCCCTATGAACCCAGCAGCCAGATGCGCCCGATCTCGACCCCCGACCGAAAGGATGACAGTTTATGATCCCTCCTGCGCGCGCCCGCGACATCGGGGTGCAGTTCCTCGGCACGCCCGGCCCTTTTAACGCGATCACCGATGTACCCGGCGTTACCGTCGGGTTCGCGACCGTGATCGAAGATGCGGTGCCGGGGGTCCACAAGGGGCTCTGCACAGGGGTCAGCGCCATCATCCCGCGTGGGGTCAGCGGCGCGATCGAACCGGTCTGGGCCGGGGTTCATTCGTTCAATGGCAATGGCGAGTTGACGGGGTCACATCACATCAAGGATTTGGGGTGGTTTCTGGGGCCGGTGATGCTCACCAATTCCCATGCTGTCGGCATCGTTAGTCACGCCACCGTGGGTTGGATGATCGACCGCTACCCAGCCGTGTTTGAGGCAGACCATATGTGGTGCCTGCCTGTGGTGGGTGAAACATACGATGGCGTATTGAACGACATCAACGCGCGCGGCGTGACCGAGGCCCATGCGTGGGCGGCGCTGAATTCAGCTGCCAGCGGCCCGGTGGCCGAGGGCAATGTCGGCGGCGGGACGGGTATGATCGCCTATGAGTTCAAGGCTGGCACCGGCACTGCTTCGCGCCGGATCGAGGTTGCGGGGGCGGTTTATCATCTGGGGGTGATGGTGCAGGCGAACCACGGCACCCGCCCCGCGTTTGAGGTGTCGGGCGTGCCTGTGGGGCAGATGATGACCGATGATCTGGTCCACCCAACTGATCTGGGGTCGATCATCGTGGTGATCGCCACCGACGCGCCGTTGCTGCCACATCAGCTTGACCGGCTTGCACGGCGCGGGGGCATCGGCATAGGGCGCAATGGCACCATTGGGGGCCACAGCTCGGGTGATATCTTTCTTGCCTTCAGCACCGCCAATCCACAGAGCAACCCTTGGCATGTGCCCGATGTGATGGAGCTGGTGGCGCTGAAAGATGCCCATCTTGATCACTTCTACAGCGCTGCCGTGCAGGCGACAGAAGAAGCTGTCGTCAACGCAATGATCGCAGCGCAGGACCGCATCGCGGTGAAACCGGCAGGCAAACCTGTGCGCGCCATCAACCCTGCGGCGCTGATGGCTGCGGTTAGAGGGTATCAGCGGACTTAGCGGGGGGGGGGGAGGAAAATGGATATCATTGATTGTTTCGGCACACCGCGCCTGCGCGGCCTCAGCCACGGCGAGGCGCTGCGCGGGCAAATTTCACAGGCATTGGCGGCCTGGGAAGTGGCGACGATGGCCGGACTGGGTGCGCGCGCGCCCAAGGACATTGATTCCTATTGTGCGCAGTTTCTGGCCGATACCACGTTGATCCAGACCGCCGAGGCGCAGACGCCGGACCTGATGACCGAATTGCGTGGCATCGCCGAGGGGGCAGGGCAACCGCTGGCGCGGGTAGCGGCCTATAATCTGATGGATGAGCAATGGTGGTATGATGCCGCCACCACGGCCCCGCCACCCGGATGCAGCCTGATTGCGCAACCGGTCAGCGGTGGCCATGTCCTAGCGCAGAACATGGATTTGCCTGCGCATATGGAAGGGTCACAAGTGGCGCTGCGCCTAGGCGGGGCGGACATGGCGCAGACCATCGTGTTAAGCGCGGCGGGGATGATCGGGCTGACCGGGGCCAATGCGGCAGGTCTGGCGATTGGGGTGAACACGCTGCTGATGCTACACCATGCGTCCGCCGGGTTGCCCGTTGCCTTTGCCATGCGCCACGCCCTTGGCGCGCGTGACAGCAAAGCGGCACAGGCGCGGCTGGCGGGGGTGCAACACGCCAGTGGCCAGCATTATGCGTTGGCCACCCGTGCAGGCATTACATCGCTGGAATGTTCCGCCACATCCTGCACGCCGCTTGCGGTCCCAGACAGTGGCAGGCTGCTGCATACCAATCATCCGCTGGCCAGCACCGACATCGACGCCACGGCACTGGCACGGCTGGGGTCGGGCGGGTTCACCCAAAGCTCGTCGCTGCGGCTGGCTTGGCTGGACCAGCGGCAAGACAGCCTTGCCAACGCCGGGGACGTTCAGGCGCTGTTCGATGACGCCGATGCGCCGCTGTGTATGCGGGCCAAGACGAACGGTGGGTCCAGCACCTTTGCCACCGTGCATTACACCTTGGGCGACAGCACAAGCGTCCGCATGCGGCAGGGCACCGCGGGCAGTGCTGCCTGGCAGGAGGTCGCGTTTCTGGAGGCGGCGTAGGGCGCCTGCACTATGGCGCCGGGCCTAGGCATCTCTGCCGCGCGTCAGCCCAGGCTGAACCAGTCGTCGTTCGGCGCGAAGCGCGGTCCGTGTGCCTTTTCCAGCTCCTTTAGCCGAGAGGTGATCCTGCGAATGCCGCGGGTTTTGGCATAGTGCAGCGGCCCGCCGCGGAAAGGTGGCCAGCCGGTCGCAAAGATCATGGCGCCGTCGATCTGGTCCGCGTTTTTCGCGATGCCAAGCCGCAGCACTTCGACAAGGGCGTTCAGCATTGGCAGGATCAGCCGGTCGGTCAGACCGTCAGGGCCGACGTCCTCTTTGTAGAGGTGCGGCGGGCCGTCCGACCAGTCGTAAAAGCCGCGTCCGGTCTTGCGGCCAAGATCGCCCGCCTCAACCTTTTGCCGCAGTAAGTCCGATATCTCTGTCATCGGGTCATCAAGTCTGTCTCGTAGCGATTGCGCGACATGCAGCCCTATATCCAATCCCACCTGATCGGCCAGGGTGACCGGCCCCATCGGCATCCCAAAGCGCATCGCGGCGCTGTCGATCACCTCTTTCGGAACGCCTTCGTCCATCAGGGCCATTGCTTCCATTAGGTATGGGGTCAGGGCGCGGTTCACGACGAAACCGGGGTGGTCACGGACGCGGGAAGGCAGTTTGCCGATGGCGCCGCAGAACGCGGCAAGTCGGCTTGTGGTCTTGTCGCTGGTGGCAGCACCCTGCACGACCTCGACCAGATCAATCTTTGACACCGGATTAAAGAAATGCAGCCCGGCAAAGCGCGATTTGGTCGGGGCATGAGCCGCCAGATCATCGACCGAGAGGCTGGAGGTATTGGTGGCCAGGATCGCGCCTTTCTTGATCCTACCTTTGAGCGCGGCATAGATTTGTTGCTTGATCCCCATGTCTTCGGGGGCCGCTTCGACGATCAGATCGGCGCGGGCGATGCCATAGCCGCGCGGGTCGGGCATCAGCCGGTCCAAGGCGTCGCGGGTGGCAATACCGCTCAGGTGTTTGGCGCGGCAGATTGCGGCGGCCCGCGTGATGGCGCGTCCCAGCGGATCGGTGTGAAGATCGCCCAGTGTGACAGTCTTGCCCCTGATCGCGGCCAGGACAGCAATCTCGGCACCCATGGCGCCCGCGCCGATGACATGGACATGTGCAATGTCGTCATTGCCCCGGCCCGCGTTCTTAAGCTGTTGCCGCAGAAAGAACACCCGCCGCAGATTGCGTGAGCTGGGGGATTTCAACAGATTGGCAAAGGACGCGATTTCGCCGCGCTGCATGGCGTCGCGGTCGGCCCCGTGCTCTTCCCATAGCTCGATCAGGGCGTGCGGGGCGGGGTAATGTTCGGCGGGGGCCTGCTGTTCAGTCTGGCTGTGCATCTGGCGCGCGATCAGGCTGCGCGCCGCCTCAAAGCCAAGCGCGCGCGCCTTGAGACCCGGCTCATGGCGGGTGATCTTGCCCGCGATGGCGGCACGCACGGCGGCGGCAACATGGCGTTCCTCGACCACCTGATCAACGATGCCAAGCGATTTTGCGCGCTCGGTATGTGCCGTCTTGCCGCTCAGCATCATTGTCATGGCTTCGGTCGGGTCAATGAGAGCGGGCAGGCGAAAGGTGCCGCCGAGGCCGGGATGCAAGCCCAGCATCAGTTCGGGAAAGCCAAAGGAGGCCCCCGTCACCGCAATACGGGTGGCGCAGGCCAGCGCCAGTTCGAACCCTGCGCCAAGGGCTGCACCATGGATCACACAGACCGTCGGACAGGGCAGCGCCGCGATCCGGTCAAGCACGTCGTGCTCCTGTTTCAGTAGGGTGCTTGCATTGCCGTCTGTCATGCTGTCGAAAGCCGTGATGTCGGCCCCGGCGGCAAAGCCACTGGCCTTGGCCGAGCGGATCACCAGCGCGCGAGGCAGGTCGGCTTCGGCCTCTGCCACGTGTTTTTCAAGGTCGCGGATCACATCAGCCGAAATCGTGTTGGTGCTGCCGCCGCTTTTGTCCAGCGCGAGCCACAGGATGCCGTCGCCATCGCGCCCGGCGCGCCAGTTGCCTTTTTGTGTGGTTGCAGCGCCCAGTTCCAGTTTCGTTTCGCCAAGGTGTTTTAGAACGTGCCCGGTCATTGAACTGCCTCCAGCATCATCGCCCCACCCAGACCGCCGCCGATACATTCGGTGGCGATCCCGCGTTTTGCGCCGCGTGCCTTCATCGCATTGGCCAGATGCAGCACGATCCGGTTGCCGCTGGTGCCGACCGGATGCCCCAGTGAAATGGCGCCGCCGTCGATGTTCAGCCGGTCCCGGTCGATGCAGCCAAAGGCGGTATCGTAGCCCAGCACCTCGCGGCAGAAATCGGTGTCATTCCAGGCGGCAAGACAGGACAGCACTTGCGCGGCGAAGGCTTCGTTCAACTCCCACAGGTCAATGTCATCAACGCCCAATCCATGCCGCTGCACAATCGGTGTGGTCGATAGCACGGGGCCAAGCCCCATGATCGACGGATCAACTGCGGCCCATTCGCTGTCCGTAATCTCTGCCAATGGCGTCAGTCCATGCGCCTCTACCGCGCGTTCACAGGCGAGGATGCACCAGCTTGCACCATCGGTGATCTGGCTGGAATTGCCCGCCGTCACTTTGCCGTGGGGCTTTTCAAAAACGGGTTTTAGTTTGGCGAGGGCTGCCATGTCGCTGTCGGGGCGCACGCCATCGTCATGGTCGTATAGCGTGCCGTCGCGGTCAAAGGCGGGCATCACTTCGTCGTCCAGCCGCCCCGCGCTCTGTGCTGCGGCAAGGCGCTGGTGGCTTTGCACAGCGTAGGCATCCGCGCTTTCGCGGTCGATGCCGAACCGGTGGGCAAGGATTTCCGCCGTCTGGCCCATGTTTAATTCGGTGATCGGGTCGGTCAGTCCGCGTTCCAGCCCGATGACGGGTTTAAAGAACTCGGGCTTGATCCCCGCCAGTGCACGCGCGCGATCCAGCGGGCCGGCGGCGGCGTTCATGCGACCGAACCATTCCACGGCGGATTGGCGCAAAACCAACGGCGCATGGCTAAGCGCCTCTGCCCCGCCCGCAAGGATCATCTGGTGTGATCCATCGCGGATATAGCGGTAGGCGGTGTCGATGCTTTGCATGCCCGACCCGCAGTTGATCTGCATGGTAAAGGCAATCATCGCGTCGCCTAGACCCAGCCGCAGGGCCGCAACGCGGGCAGGGTTCATTTCATCTGCGATGACGTTGACGCAGCCGAGGATCACGAGGTCAAATGCCGTGCGATCAAACGCCTGGCGCGCCAGCAGGGGGCGGCCACATTGCACCGCCAGATCAACGGGGGTGAAGGGGCCGGGGCGATTGCGGGCCTTGAGAAACGGGGTGCGCGCCCCATCAACGAGAAAGACGCGCTGGCCGTGACGATTGGTCATTGAACGGCCCCTTGATTGGTCAAACGATCGTTGATCGTGGTGCGCAGCACTTGCACCGGACTGTTCAAGAATGTCTGTGCGGCAGGGCCGGCCGAAAACTGCACTGCCTTGAGGCGGGGATCGCGGGCGATTAGTGCCCTGCATTCGGGTTGGGGCAGGGGGGGCAGCGCCCCTTTGGCCCATTGATGTATTGTTTTGGTGAGGGCTTGCGCGCGAAGACTTGGCATGACGTTCTCCTTAACTAAAGAACGCGCCGCCGCGTGGATCAGTTCCTGATCGTTTGTCGGTGTCCAGGGCATCGGCACCGATATGCGCAGGCCGACTTTTGCGCGGGGGGTGCGGGGATAAACCGGCCGTACCCCCCGCGCCAAGGGATCAGGTGTCGCGCTGGGGTGTGTTGCCTTCGCCCAAATCCCAGAACAGCCCGGCCATCAAACGCAGGGCATCGCGGCAGACGGGTTTGAGCACATGTTCATCCGGGGCGTGCTGCGAACAACTGCGGTACGAATGTGGCACCCAGACCGTCGGCAGACCAAGGATGTCGGAAAAGCTGTCGTTGGGCAGTGATCCGGCCAGATTGGGCAGGATGTGCGGGGGTCGCCCGGCGCTTCGGGTTAACGATTCAGCAACGAAGGTAACCCATGGGTGACCCGCATCCAGCCGCGTGGCGCGAAAGAAGCCGCGGTCGTGTGGCACGATCTGCACATCCTCAAACCCGTGTTTGTCGAGGTGGCGGCGCAGCGACGGCAGGATGTCGTCGGGATCGGTCCCTACGACATAGCGCAACTGACAGGCGGCGCTGGCATGGGCCGAGATGGCGTTGACCGGCGCTTCGGGTACGCCGCTTTTCATCGCGAGGATGGCAAAGCTGTTCCAGCCATAGGCGCGCTCCACCGGGGTCAGGTCCTCTTCGCCCCAGTCGGTGTCGATGGCGGTGCCATCGTCGCTCTGGATCGGCAGGTCTGCCAATGCGGCGCGTACCGACGGTGTCAGGCTGTCGGGGCGCCATTCGGGGATCTGGATCTGGCCGCGCTTGTCAGTGATCGTGGAAAGGGCCTGTGCCAGAATGATCGCGGGATCGGCCAGCAGGCCACCCCAATTGCCCGAATGATGTGCGCCGTCGCGTTTGTCGACAATCAGATCGAACGTCACCCCGCCGCGCGACCCCATGAACATCGTCGGCACGTCGGGTTGCAGACGTGGCCCGTCAGAGGCGATCAGAACATCGGCCGTTAGTTTGTCGCGGTGCGCAGCAAAGAATTCAGGCAAACCCGCGCTGCCGGTTTCTTCGCTCATCTCGATCACGATGCGGCAGTTGAACCCCAGCTTGCCGCGCGTCGCCAACACCGCCTCAAGGGCAGCGATGTTGATCAGGTGCTGGCCCTTGTTGTCTGCGGTGCCGCGGCCATACAGCCGGTCCCCTTCTTCGACCAGTTTGAACGGGTGCAGCCCCTCGCGCCACTGGTCCGTCTGGGCGCGGATCACATCGCCGTGGCCATAGGTCAGGATCGTCGGCAGGGTGTCCGCCTCGTGCCGTTCTCCCATCAACAGCGGCCCACCGCGCGGGTCTGGGTTGTCGTGCAGTGTGCAGGTGAACCCCAGCGCGCTCAGGCGCGGCTGCATGCTGTCGGTTAGATAGCGCATCAGTTCGGGGGCTTGGTCGGGGTTCTGGCTTTCGGTTTCGTAGGCGACGAGGTCGGCCAGATTGGATTGGAAGGTGCCTTTGTCGAAATAGCTTGAGATCGTCTCGATCACGGTGTCGCGGCTCATGTGATTAAGTGTCCTTTGTCATGTCTTCGGAAATGGCATCGCCCCAGGGCGACATGGTTTCTGTGCAGCCAGAGTTGACCGTGCCGTCGCGCATCACGCCTGCGGGGCAGGCAAAGGCGTAGGGGAATATCGTACGCCGGGTTTCGACGACCTTGTGATCGGCGCGCAGTCGGTCCAGCACGGCGGCGGGCAGTGTGTCGTCGGCGATCAGGGTACCTGCATCCGAGGCATCAATGCGCGGGGCATGAAAGCTGGCGTCGAGGTCCATGCCGAAATCGGTGACAAACGATGACAATTGGGCCACGGCGCCAAGGATCTTGCGCCCGCCCGATGCACCAAAGGCAAAGCGGCGCTGTCCCTGTTCACCGATCACGGGGCAGACGTTCATCAGGCACCGCTTGTTGGGGCCAAGCGAATTGGGTCGCCCCTGCACCGGGTCGAACCACATGATGCCGTTGTTCATCAGAAATCCGGTAGAGGGCGACACCACGCGCGCGCCAAAGATCGACAGAAGCGTCTGTGTCTGTGCCACCATGTTGCCGTGCCGGTCGACCACCGAAAAATGTGTGGTGCAGCCGGGTGCCTCGGGGCTTTCGCCGGTATCGCCCATTGAACCCAGCCTACGGGCATAGGCACCTGAGAGGGCAGCGGCCATGGCGGCATAGCTGTCGGGGCCGGGGGCATCACCAAAGGTTTCGGTTTCCAGCGCGGCAAAGGTATCACGGAACGTCGGGCCTGCGGTCAGCCCCGGCACCACGTGAAACCGCGCATCGCGGTAGGCAAAGTCGAGGGGGGCGTGAAATTCGGCGCGGTAGGCATTAAGATCAGCGACCGAAAGGCACCCGCCCTTGTCACGTACGTCGCGGGCCATGGCGGCACCGAGGTCGCCATCATAAAGCGCTCGCGCCCCATGCCGCGCGATCTGATCGAGACTGTCGGCCATGCGCGACTGGTCCAGCCGCTTGTCCGCCAGCGCGGTCCAGCCGCTGACGGTGGGCCATTGGCCGTCTTCAAGAAACAGCGCTGCGGCATCGGCGTCCTTGGCCAGCTCGCGGGTGCAGGAGGCAATGACAAGGGCGGCGTACCAATCCACCAGCAGCCCCTGGCGGGCGTGGTCGATGGCGGGCGTCAGCAGGTCGGCCCAGGGCATTTTGCCAAAGCGGTCATGTGCCTGGCCCAGCCCATCGACGACGCCGGGCACGGCAACGGCAGTGGCACCCTGAATGTTGCGGTCATCCTGCACATGGTCCCAAGGAAACAGATCGCCCGCCGTGCCGCGCCCGCTGAGCGGGTAATGGGCGGGGTCCAGCGCGCCGGGGCTGCGCATGCCGTGGTTCAGCGCAATGGCCTGCCCGTCGTCCGCGCGCCAGAGCATCATCGCGCCACCGCCGGCAGGGCCGCTCATCCACGGCTCAAGCACCCCGATGACGAAAGACGTGGCGACGGCGGCATCCACCGCATCGCCGCCCGCTGCCAGCACCTCGGCCCCGGCGATGGCAGCCAGGCGGTGCTGCGCCGCAACGACGCCATGTTCGGTTTCGATCACATGTTTGCGGGTCTGGCTGCTGCGCGACAGGTTCAGGGACATTGGGTTACTCCTGCTCGTACATGGGTGTTTGCGGATCGTGCAGGTGGCAGGCGACATGGCCCTGCGGAATGGGGATATGCCGCGGTGCGTCGGTCTTGCACAGCGCGGTCGCGCGCGGGCAGCGCGGGTGAAAATGACAGCCGGGCGGCGGCGCGATGGGGTTGGGGTAGGCCATGCCAAGTTGGGTATCGGGCACGCCAAGGCCCGGTTCGGGCGTCAGAACGGATTTCAGCAGGGCCTGTGTGTAGGGATGGCGAGGGGCGTCGAAAAGACCCGCAACGCTGTTTTGCTCTACAATCTCGCCCAGGTACATCACCGCAACGCGGGTGGCGAGGTGTTCGACCACAGCGAGGTCATGGCTGATGAAAAGATAGGTCAGACCAAACTCTTCGCGCAGTTCGCCCAGCAGATTGAGGATTTGGCTCTGCACCGACACATCAAGTGCCGATGTTGGTTCGTCGCAGATCACCACCTCGGGTTTCATGATCAGCGCGCGGGCAATCGCGACCCGCTGGCGTTGGCCGCCGGACATCTGGCTGGGATAGGTGTTCATTACCCGCTGCGGCAGGCCAACGACGTCTAGGATATCGCGTACCTTTTGTGTGCGACTGGCGGCGTCGCCGATGCCGTGAACCACCAGCGGCAGGGCAATGACGTCGTGAATGCTTTTGCGGGGATTCAGCGATGAATAGGGGTCTTGAAAGATCGGCTGGATGCGGCGCGCGAGTGCCAGACGGCCTTGGTCCGCGATGTCTTGGCCGTCGATCCTGACCTGTCCGGCGGTCGGCGCCTCAAGACCCAGTAAAATCTTGGCGAGTGTGGATTTGCCGCAGCCGGATTCGCCGACGAGGCCCAGCACTTCGCCCCGGCCCAGTTGTAGCGAGACGTTATTGACCGCCGTCAAGGGTTTGACCTTGCCGAAAAGACCCTGTTTGACCCTATAGGTCTTGCTGACGGCTGAGAGTTCCAGCACCGGGGTGTCGTTTACGCTGTCCTTCATATGGTCAGCTCCTTTTCGGAATGGCGTTTGCCGTCTGGAAAAACGCAGCGGAAGGCGTGGGTGCCGTCCACATGTTTTGGAATATCGCCGCGACATTCGGCGACGGCATGAGGGCAACGGGTGCGAAAGACGCAGCCCTGCACATCACCAACCAGCGAGGGTACGATGCCGGGGATCGTGCCCAACTGGCTGCCGCGCGCGGTCTTGCCAGGAAGGGGGATGCAGCGCAGCAACCCGCGGGTATAGGGGTGCGATGGCGCGTTGAAGATGTCGCCCACGGGGCCGGTTTCGACCAATTCGCCGCCGTACATCACCGCCACCTTGTCGGCCACCCGCGCCACAACGCCAAGGTCATGGGTGATCAGGATCATCGCCATGTTCATCTCGCGGCCCAGGTCGTGCAGCAGGCGCAGGATCTGGGCCTGAATGGTCACGTCAAGCGCCGTTGTGGGTTCGTCCGCGATGATCAATTCGGGTTCGCACATCAGGGCCATCGCGATCATCACGCGCTGACGCAGCCCGCCCGACAGTTGATGCGGATATTGCGATAGTCTGCTTTCGGCGGCAGTGATCCCGACCTTTTCGAGCAGTTCAATCGCCCGGTTGCGGGCCTGTTGGCGGGTGACCTTGCGGTGCAGTAACAGCGCCTCGGCCAATTGATCCCCAATGGTATAGGCAGGGTTGAGCGAGGTCATCGGTTCTTGAAAGATCATCGCCATGCGCGCCCCGCGCAGTTTGCGCATCTGGCCCTGGCTGGCGGTGGTCAGTTCGGTGCCGTCGAATGTCATCCGGTCGGCGCGGCGCTGAATGGTCTTGCCCAAAAGCCCCATCAGCGCCAGCGAGGTCAGCGATTTGCCCGACCCGCTTTCGCCGACGATGCACAGGGTTTCACCCCGATCGAGGTCAAAGTCGATGCCGCGCACGGCGTGCAGGGTGCCACCACCGACGGGAATATCCAGCGCCAGGTTGCGGACGCTCAAAAGTGGTTCTGTCATGGGTCAGCTCCGATTTTCGGGGGCGGTTACGTCGCGCAAGCCGTCACCCATCAGGTTGATCGCCAGCACCAGCACAAAGAGCACGGCGCCGGGGATCAGGACGAGCCAGGGTTCAAACAGCATCATGTTCTTGCCTTCAGAAACCATCAGCCCCCAGCTTGGTGTCGGGGGCTGCACCCCAAGCCCGAGAAAGGACAGCGCCGCTTCGAGCAGGATTGCGTGGGCCATTTCAAGCGTCACGACGACGATCAGGTTGTTGGCGATGTTGGGCATGATTTCGGACAGCAGGATGCGCGGGGTGGAGGCGCCAATGACCTGGGCCGCGGCGACATATTCGCGCCGCCGCACCTGCATGGTCGACGCCCGCATCACCACGGCAAAGCGGTCCCACAGCAGCAGGCCCAGCACCATGATCACGACCTGCAATGACCCGCCGAGGATTGCCACGACCGCCAGTGCCACCAGCACGACGGGCATGGCCAGACGGACGTTGATCAAAAAGGTCACAACCGCGTCGACCTTGCCGCCGAAATACCCCGCAGCCACGCCCATGGCGGTGCCGATTACGCCAGAGATCAGCGCCGCCACGGCGCCGATCAGCAAGGATATGCGCGCCCCGTAGATCAGGCGCGACAGGTAGTCGCGGCCAAGATGGTCGGTGCCCAGCGGGTGATCCCATGTGCCGCCCATGAACACGGGCGGTTCCATCCGGGTCATCAGGCTTTGGGCGTAGGGATCGTGGGGGGCAATCCACGGGGCGAGGATTGCCACGATGGTCAAGATGATCAGCACGATCACCCCGATCAGCAGCCCTTGATGGCCAAAGACGCGTTTGCGCAGCATCTGGCCAGGAGTCGGGCCGATGATTTCGTCCAAAAGGCTGTCATGTGTGCCAGCGGTCATCATGTCAGCTGCTCCTCATGCGGGGATCAAGCCATGCGTTGAGCACATCGGCCAGAAAGGTGAAGACGATGTAGAACATCGAAAAGATCAGGATCAGCGCCTGGACGGTGGGCAGGTCGTTGCGTGCGATGCTTTCCCACGCGAGGTAGCCTGCGCCATGCAGAGCAAAGATCGATTCAACAACGATAGAGCCGCCCAGCATGAAGCCCATCTGCACGGCGGCGAGGCTGACAACCGGGATGATGGCATTGCGCAGCGCGTGGCGGAACAGCACGCGGGTTTCATTGGCGCCCTTGGCGCGGGCGGTGCGGATATAGTCCGACGACAGCACATCCAACATTCCCGCGCGGGTGAGGCGCATGATCGCAGGCATCGCGTAGTAGCCAAGCACGATGGTCGGCATGACAAAGTGTTTCCACGTCCCGGTGCCGGATGGCGGCAACCATCCTAGTTGGATTGCAAAGACCACGATCAAGATCAGGCCGAACCAGAAGCTCGGCATCGCTTGGCCCGCGACAGAGATGAACAATGCCAAGCGGTCGACGATGGAATTCGGCCGGATCGCCGCAACAACGCCCAGAGGCACGGCGGTGATCAGGGCAAAGCTGATGCCGCACAGGCCTAACAGCATTGTCACGCTCAGGCGATCGGCAATCAGCGTGGCGACCGGCAGGCGGAAATAATAACTTTCGCCAAAATCGCCGCGCAGGGCAGAAAACAGCCAGTCGCCGTATTGCACAAGCATTGGGCGGTCAAAGCCGTAGAGCCGCCGCAGCGCTTCGACGTCTTCGCCGCTGGCGGTTTCACCTGCCAAGGCGGCGGCAGGATCGCCGGACAGGAACAGCAGGCTGAAGCTGATGAACGACACGGTGAAGGCCACCAGTATCGCAAGGCCCAGTCGTTTGAGAATGAATTGAAGCACGGGGGGCAATTACCTTGAGGCTGCGCCCCCTTGGTTAATGAGGCGGCGGTGGGTCTGGGTGGGGGTAGTAGCGACGGGGGTGCGGTCGGGTGCGCCCCCGTCGATTTGGTTTACTTCCAGCTTGTCGTGGTGAAGCGCAGGACCTCGTCCGCCGTCGGAGTGTATTCAACCTCGGTGGTGGTGACGTAGTTGGTGTTGTAGGAGAACATCGGCGCCCAATAGGCTTCTTCGGTGATCCGTTCGATCGCCGCTGTGTAGTTTTCCTTGCGCACCGCATCGTCGGTCGCGCTGTCAGCGACGTTCAGGGATGCCAGCGTCGCGTCGTCCATCGCATAGTCGAGCGAGCCATGTTTGAAGAACTGGCTGACCATCGCAGAGGCGTCGTTTACCGAATAGCTGCCCCATGTCTGGAAGGAAATTGGGGTCTCGCCCTTCATGTTCAATTCGCGCAGCGCCGAGTATTGCAGCATCTTGAAGTTGGTGGTGATGCCCACGGCGTTCAGGTAGCTGGTGATTGCTTCGGCATATTCGCGGTCGCGGTAGGCATAGAAATCGGTGGTAAACCCATCGGGATAACCCGCTTCGGCCAGCAGAGCTTTGGCCTTTTCCGGGTCGTAGTCATAGGATACCGCTGCGTCGACGTCACAGCCGAATTGGCTGGGGAAACAGGGCGTGGAGATCACCTGCGATTTACCCTTGAGCAGGGCATCAACCAGTTCCTGACGGTTGATCGCGTGGTTCACGGCCTGACGCACGCGAATGTCGGTAAAGGGGGTGTCGCCCGACCGGCCTGCGGCATCCATCGCGAGGTAGCCCACGCGCATGGTGGATTCGTTGGACACGATGAACTGGTCCAGCTCGGCCAGCTTTTCGGCCTGGTCCGCAGGCACTTGCCAGATCAGATCAAGCGTGCCGCTGAACAGTTCAGCCATCTGCGTATTCACATCCGGGATCGTGCGGATATCGACATTTTTGATGGTTGGCTGGCCCTTGGGGCTGTCGTGGTAGTTTTCGTTGGCGACCAGCACGAAATGCTGACCCGGTACCACATTGGTGACCTTATAGGGGCCGGTGCCCACAGGCTTGAGGCCCATGCCCTCTGGGCCGGCTGTTTCGTAGTAATCGCTGGGGTACATCGACACCGGGCCGGAGAGGAATTCGATCGCCGCCGGGAAGTTTTCCTTGAGCATGATACGGACGGTGTAATCGTCGATCTTTTCGGCGGATTTCATCCAGTTCACATTGCGCTGTGTCTTAACGCCATTGGCTTCGTCGGCTACGTAATTGACGGTAAACACGACATCATCAGCGCTAAAGTCGGACCCGTCATGAAAGGTCACGCCTTCGCGCAGTTTGAATTCGATGGTCGTGTCGTCGATCCATTCCCAGTCCGTCGCGAGGTTGCCTTTGTATTCATTGGTTGCCGGATCGCGATAGATTAGCCCATCCCAGATGGCGCGCTGAAGCACGACGCCCTCGCGGGATGAGTTGAAATAGCTGTCGACGTTTTCGAGCTCTTTGGTGAAGGCGACGCGCAGCGTGTCGTCGGCCTTGTCTGCCCAGGCTGCACCGGATGCTGCCGCAAGGACGATGGCCGTGATGGTTGATTTGAAGACCGTGGATTTCATGGTCGGCTCCCTGTTGTTTGCGAAGTGAATTTCGGAACACTTTTGACTTGAAGCATGTATCATAATGTAATATACAATATTGCTATACGATTGATTAACGCGAACTGACTTGGTGGCGTCAAGCCCTCGGATCACGTTTCACTGGTGGTGTTGGGGCAAGTGGTTGGAAAAGAAGCAAAATACTCTTTACGTGGGTTCGCTTGCGAAGGGGTTGCGCCTGTTACGCGCCTTTGATGAGACACACACTGAGTTATCACTGGTTGAACTTGCGCAGCGCACCGAGCTGGACAAAAGCGCGGTTCAGCGTTTGGCTAATACGCTGCACATCGAGGGGATGCTGGATAAAGATCCTGTCACGCGGCGGTTTCGGCCTTCGCACGCCTGGCTTGGATTAGCCTATGCCTATTACTGGTCGGATCAACTAGTGGGGCAGGCGATCCCCAAGTTGATCGACCTCAGTCAGGAAATCGGCGAGACGGTCAACCTTGCCGAATTGTCGGGCGATCACATCATCTATGTCAGTCGGCTGCCGTGCAAACGTACCTATTTTGCAGCCACCGTGGTGGGCCGCAGCCTACCGGCGCTGTCCACGTCGGGCGGGCGGGCGATCATTTCGACCTTTTCGGCCGAGGACCGCGAAGAGGCGATCCAAACCTGGCCGATCAAGCCTTTTACCACCCGCACCACGATGGACCGCGACGCGATACGACGCAGCATAGATGAGGCGGTGGAAAGCGGCTATGCGATCTCGACCGGGCAGATGATCCTGTCGGAGTTGGGCGTAGCCTGCCCGATCACCGGGCCTGACGGGCGCGCCTTTGCGGCAGTGCAGTGTTCGGTGTCGGCCCATACCTGGTCGCGCGAACGGATCGAGGAGGAAATTCTGCCACGGCTTCAGGACACTGCCAACGCGATCTCGCCCTCGTCACAGGTTCACCGCCGATAGGGCGCTGCCGCGCCTTTGGTCGGATATTTGCGTAGGCGCGCCTTGCGGCCAGATATTTGCTTTAGCGCGCCTTGCGGCGCGGGCGAGGGTGTGCGCAATTGGCCGCAACATGGGGGCCAACGGAAGGCACAAGAGATGACGACGATGACACGCTCGGGAACACACCTGACTGTTCTGGTGGTTCTTGGGTCGACCCACCTGCTGAACGATCTGATGCAATCCCTGATCCCGGCGTCCTATCCGATTTTGAAAGAAGCCTATGCGCTGGATTTCGTGCAGATTGGCATGATCACCCTGACATTCCAGATCGCCGGTGCGCTATTGCAGCCCGTCATCGGCATGGTGACGGATCGCTATCCTGCGCCCTATTCCCCGGTAGTGGGTATGATGTTCACGCTGTCGGGGCTCGTTAGTCTGGCCTTTGCGCAGAGTTATTTGATGATACTGATGTCGGTGGCGCTGATCGGCATCGGGTCGTCAGTCTTTCACCCCGAAGCGACGCGGATGGCGCGCTATGCCGCAGGTGGGCGTCAGGGACTGGCGCAAGGTATCTTTCAGGTCGGCGGGCAGGCGGGCGGTGCGCTGGGTCCAGTCTTTGCCGCGCTGATCATCGTGCCATGGGGTCAGCCGAGCCTGGCGTGGTTTGCAGTGGTCGCGCTGGCGGCGATGCTGCTGCTGACCTGGATCGGGAGCAAGCAGCGCGCGATCCGCGATGAATTTGCCGCGATGCGCGAACGCAACAAGGGCAGTGTCAATGCAGTGGTGCACGCGCCTGTCACCATTGCGATCGGACTTGTCGTGCTGACGGTGCTGATGTTCACCAAGAACGCCTATGGCGAGAGTTTTCGGTCATTCTATACGTTTTACCTGATCGAAAAGTTCGGCCTGTCCATTCCCGCGTCGCAGCTCATGCTGTTTGTGTTTCTGCTGGCGGCGGCGGTGGGTGTGTTGATCGGCGGGGTGGTGGGCGACCGGATCGGGCGCTATCGGATCATCTGGATTTCGGTCCTTGGGCCGCTGCCGCTGACCCTGATCCTGCCCTATGCTGATCTGTTCTGGACAGGGGTGTTGACGATCATGATCAACCTGATCATGGCCAGCGCCTTTGCCTCTATCCTGATTTACGCGATGGATCTTTTGCCCAACCGGATCGGTCTGATCGGGGGGTTGTTTTATGGTCTGAACTTTGGGTTGGGCGGTGTCGCCGCTGCGTTTCTTGGGGTCTTAGCCGAGAGTTACGGGGTTGAGACGGTTTACGTCATCTGCTCATTCCTGCCGCTTGCTGGCTTGTTGACCTGGTTCCTGCCCCGACTTGAAGAAGGCCGTTAGGGGGCGCGGCCCGACCTGCGCGCATCACGGCCGGGCATCGCCGTTGGTTAATGCCGGGCGACCAAATGGCCATCCCCGACATCGTCATGCACGACGACCTGCGGCGGATCGCCCACGGCGCGTACGGGGCTGGGCGGGTCTGAGGCGTCGATCACCCGTGCGGGCAGGGCGCGGTCGGGGTCGGCGTGAGGCACCGCCTGGATCAGGCGGCGGGTGTAGGGATGACGCGGGTCACCGAAAATCTGCGCCCCAGTGCCAAGTTCGACGATCTGGCCGAGGTACATCACCGCAACCCGGTCAGCGATGTTTTCGACCACTGCCATGTCGTGACTGATGAACAGGTAAGACATGTTCATTTCACGCTTTAGCTCTGCCAGCAGGTCAAGCACCGTAGCCTGAACCGAGACATCAAGCGCTGATACGCTTTCGTCCGCGATGATCAGCTGTGGTTCAAGCGCCAAGGCGCGGGCGATGCAGATACGCTGGCGCTGGCCGCCGGAGAATTCATGCGGGTAGCGATCAAGCGCCTCCTGACCCAGGCCCACGCGGGCAAACAGGGCGGCGGCCCGGTCACGGCGGGTGGCAGCGGTGCCAATGCCGTGGATCACCAGCGGCTCGCGCACCAGATCGCCCGCTGTCATGCGCCCGTTAAGCGCGGCCATCGGGTCTTGGAACACCATCTGCAACTCGCGGCTGATCTGCTTGCGCCGGGTGGCACTGTTGCCCAGCGGTTGCCCTTTAAAGTGGATATCGCCGGTGTGGGGGACAAGCCCGGTCAGCGCGCGCGCGATGGTGGATTTGCCACAGCCGCTTTCCCCCACGAGGGCAAAGGTCTCGCCGGGATGGATGTCAAAGGATACACCTTCAACGGCATGCACCCGTTGAACCACTCGGCCCAGAATGCCGCCATGCAGATCATAGGCAACGCGGGTATCGCGGAAAGACACGAGCGGCGCGCTTTGCGGATCGGGGTGGGTGCCGTGGCCGGTGCCCATGCGCGGCACGGCGGCCAGCAGTTTGCGGGTGTAGGGTTGTTCCGGCGTCGCAAAGAGTTTGCGCACAGGGGCGCGTTCGACCATGCGGCCGTTTTGCATGACCAGCACATGATCGGCCATTTCCGCGACGACGCCCATATCATGCGTGATCAGGATCAGCGCGGTGCCCATGTCGCGGGCCAGATCGCGCAAAAGGTCCAGCACCTCGCGCTGCACGGTGACATCCAGCGCGGTTGTAGGTTCATCGGCGATGAGGATATCGGGACGCAGCGCAATGGCCATGGCGATGACGACACGCTGGCGCATCCCACCCGAAAGCTCGTGGGGGTACTGGCGCAATCTGCGCTCGGGTTCTGTCAGGCGCACGGCGCGCACGGCCTCCAGGGCGCGTTTGCGGGCTTGGCCGACAGAGATGTTTTCGTGCGCGCGGATCGCTTCGACAAGTTGCACGCCGATCCGCATGACGGGGTTAAGCGCGGTCATCGGTTCCTGAAAGATCATCGCGATGCGGTTGCCGCGCAATTGTTGCAGGCGGTGTTCCGGCATACCGGTCAGTATCTGGCCGTCAAAGTGGATACTGCCCCCGGTGACCCGCACCGCAGGCGGCGGCAAAAGACCCATGATGGCAAGTGATGTCAGCGATTTTCCGGACCCGCTTTCACCTGCGATGGCAAGGGTTTCACCCTTGTTCAGCGTGAACGAAAGGTTCTCGACCAGCGGCATCAGCCCCTGCTCTGTGCGCACAGAAATGCACAGGTCGTCGACGGTCAGGATGGCGGTCCCCCCCGCCGCCTGCGGCGCCGGGGAGAGGTGCTGGACTACGGTCATTCAAACACACATCGCGGAAAGTAGAAGGACACGACCCAATTGGGCATATCCACGATTTCAGAGATGCGCAGGTCGCCGCAGGTAGAGACCAGCATATAGGCATCCTCGGCAGCGAGCCCTTGGGTGGCACAAAGCAGGTCGACCATCTGGCTGACCGCCTCGCGGGCGCCGGACATCAGATCAGGCCCGATCCCGGTGGTCACCTCATAGCCTTTGGCATCAAGGTGGTTCGTGACCGGACCCGGCGTGGTGAACCGGGGCATCCTGAGTTTGGCGTCCTTGATCAGATCTAGGGTCACCGTCGCGTTCATCGGGCTTTCGATCGCGGTACCGCAGACTTCGCCATCGCCCTGCGCTGCATGGGTGTCCCCGATGGAGAAGAGCGCCCCTGCCACCTCGACCGGCAGATAAAGCGTGGTGCCCGCTGCCAGATCGCGGATATCAAGGTTACCGCCCACGCGCCGGGGCGGCACGATACTGTGCAGTCCCGGTTCTGCCAACGCGCAGCCGATGGTGCCCGCGAAGGGTTTCAGCGGCACCCGTCCATGTTTGCCAAAGAGTGCTGGCGCCAGTGTGTCGGGGTCATAGTCCCAGATCGTCAGCGCCGGGTCGGTGAACTGGTCGGCCAACAGGCCAAAGCCCGGGATGTTAGCCGTCCAGCCAAACCCCGAAGGGGTGAACCCCTCGATGGTGATTTTAAGCGCGTCGCCCGGTTCCGCCCCTTCGACATAGATCGGGCCGGAGACCGGATTGATCTTGCCGAAATCCAGCGTTTCCACGTCCTTGACGGTGCTCGATTTGGTCAATTGACCGGCCGAACTGTCGTGGCAGTGGAATTCAAGGGTCGCGCCGGGGGCCACCGTCTCGGCTGGGACAAACGAGTTGTCCCAGCCAAAGTGGTGATGGCGTCCGTGGATTGTATAGTCAGGACATTTATTGCACATCGGTTACATACACATAATCGTAGTTGACGGGGATCGAGACCGGATCGACATAAAGCGCATCTGCGCCGCCCATCCGCTCGGACTTCATGGTGTAGCGCTGTTCGTTGAACACCGGCACCCAAGGGGCGTCGTCCATGACCTTCATGTAGACATCAGACCATTTTTGCAGCCGTGCCTCGACCGCGTCGGGGTCTGTCATGCTGTCGGCTTCGGTGGCCATCGCGTCGATCTCTTCGTTGCAATACCACGACCAGTTCCAGCCGCCCTGCACCGCACCAGCACAACCCAGGATCGGACCGTAGAAGTTTGACGCATCGGGGAAGTCAGCAATCCATGCCATGCCGCCTGACCAGATCATCGGGGCCTGATCCGCTTCGCCGCCCGCAGCGATGACACTGGCCTGGGCAAGTGACTGGATCGACGCCTTGATGCCGATGTTCGCCAGATCCTGCTGAATCGCCTGCGCAATCCGTGGGTTTGGATCTGTGTTCATAACGTAAAGCTCGGTTTCGAACCCGTCGGCAAAGCCGGCAGTGGCTAGCATCTCTTTGGCCTTTTCGGGATCATAGGCATAGCCTGCATAGCCTTCGGTGTAGCCAGGCATCGACGGCGGCAGGGGCTGCGTGGCCGGCACAGCGCGGCCATTGATCACCTGAGTGATGCGTTCCTTGTTGATCGCCATGTTCACGGCGCGGCGCACATCGACATTGTCAAAGGGCGGCATTTTCACATTCAGTGTAATGTACCCGGTGTGCAATTGGCCGCCTTCAACCACGCGCGCGGCTTGGGCGGGGTCCGCCATCACCTCTTGGAACTTGGCGGGCGGGATACCGTCACCCGGCACGTCGACTTCGCCATTTTGCAAACGCAGCAGGGCCACGATGGGCTCTTGCCCCACTTCAAAGGTCACGCTGTCGAGATAGGGCAGGCCTTCGCGCCAGTAGTCTTCGTTCTTTTCAAACACCAGCCGCTGGCCGATGGTCCATTCGCCCAGTTTGAACGCCCCGGTGCCCATTGCAGTCTTGCCAAAATCGGCCCCTGCTTCTTCGACCGCTTCGCGGGCCACGACAGAGGCAAAGTTTAGCCCCATGACATGCAGGAAAGTCGCATCGGGGCGTGACAGGGTGATTTCGACCGTGAGGGGGTCGACCACTTTGACGCCATCAAGTGTTTCGGTGTCACCGTTTGAGATCGCGTCAAAGCCGGCGATGGAGGCAAAGAAGCCTGCGCCGGGGCTTTGCGTCTTGGGGTTGGTCACGCGGTCGAGCGAATATTTCACGTCCTCCGCTGTCATTTCGCGGCCGTTGTGGAATTTTACACCTTCGCGCAGCTTGAAGGTAAACGTCATGCCATCTTCGGAAATCTCATAGCTTTCGGCCAGACCGGGGCGCAGATCGGTGGTGCCGGGGGCATAGTCCATCAGCCCATCATAAAGCGATTTTATCATCGACCAGTTCTGCCAGTCATAGCCAATGGCGGGGTCTAGGGTGGCCACGTCGTCCTTGTACGAGATGGTGATATTGCCGCCCGATTTCGCGTTCGGGTCCATGTCAGAGTGGGCATCGGCAAAGGTCGGCGCGGGCAGGGCCAGTGCGGCGACCAGCGCGGTTGAGGTCAAAAATCTTTTCATGGTGTCTCTCCTTGTTGGGTGGTTTTTTGTGGTTAATGTCAGCGGACCTTGATCCGCGGGTCGGCGAACAGCGATGCGATGTCTGCCACCAGATTGCCGATCACGATGGCGCAGGCCGAAACCAGCGTGACGCCCATGATGATCGGAATGTCGACACGTTGGATGGCCTGCCACGCCAGTTGGCCGATGCCGGGCCAGCCAAAGACGGATTCAACCACGACAATGCCACCCATAAAGATGCCAACGTCGATCCCGATCATGGCGATAATGGGCAGGATGGCATTGGGCAGCGCATGGCGCAGCAGTACACGGGCGCGCGACAGGCCTTTGGCGTGGGCGGTGCGGATGAAATCCTGGCGCAGCACGTCGATCATCGACGAGCGCATCATGCGGCTGTACCAGCCCGAGCCTAAGATGCCGAGGGTCATGGCGGGCAGCACCAGATGCGCGAAAGTGCCGTAGCCGCCGATGGGGAACCAGCCGAGCTGCACTGCGAAAACATAGAGCAGCAGCAGGCCAACCACGAATTGCGGTGCAGACACCCCAATAAACGAGGCGATCATCAGGCTGTTGTCGGTGGCGGTGCCCCGGCGCAGGGCCGCGACCACGCCCATGGTCAGCCCTACCACCAGTTCGGCCACGATCGCGCCGACCATCAGCAGCAGGCTGGCGGGCAGGCGGGCGGCGATGAGGGTGCTGACTTCGGTTTTTTGGAGGTAGGAGCGGCCAAGATCGCCCTGCACGAGACTGGTCAGGTAGCGCCAGTATTGCACGATAAAAGGTTGATCGAGGCCCAACTGTTCGCGGATATTCGCAACCGTCTGTGCCGTGGCTGATCGCCCGGCGATCTGGCGCACCGGGTCAGACGGCAACAGGTATAGCAGCGCAAAGGTGATCAACGACACCCCCAGCAGGATCATCGCGGATTGCAGCAGGCGTCGGGCAAGGAAATTGATCATTGGTCTTGCCCTCTTTGGGTCGGGTCAAGCACATCGCGCAGCGCATCGCCCACAAGGTTGAAGGCCAGGGCAAGAGACACGATGGCGAGGCCGGGAAAGAACACCAGCCAAGGGGCCGCTTGGAAATAGGTCTGGTTTTCAAAGATGATGTTGCCCCAGCTCGGGGTCGGTGGCTGCACGCCCACGCCCAGATAGCTTAGCGTTGCTTCGAGAAGGACGGTTGTGGAGATGCCCAAGGTGCCCCAGACAATAATCATCGGAACGAGATGCGGCAGGATATGTCGAAAGAGGATGCGCATATGGCCCGCGCCTAGCGTCCGTTCGGCGGCGATGAATTCGCGCTGCGACAGGGATGAGGTTTCTGCGTAGATGACCCGCGCGGTCTGGACCCAATTCACCGTCGCGATGACCATGGCGACAATCCACAGGGACGGCTGAAAGATCGCGGCAAGGCAGATCGCCAGCAAGAGGGCGGGGAAGGCCATCATCAGATCTGTCAGCCGCATCAGCACAGAGCCGATGAACCCCCGAAAATATCCGGCGGTGATCCCTACCAATGTTCCAATGACCAGCGCGACACCATTCGCCACCAGCCCGATGATCAGCGAGGTCCGCGCGCCGTAAAGGATGCGGGTCAGCAGGTCGCGGCCCAGCAGATCAGTGCCCAGCAGAAACTGCGCACTGGGCGGCATCGGCGCACCCTGCATGGTCAGCCCGTCAAACATCTGGGTATTGGGATCGTAGGGCGTAAGCCAGGGCGCAAAGATTGCCCCGAAAAAGGTCAGCGCGACAAGGAATAGCCCGATCAACGCCAATTTGCGCCGCCGCAGCCGGGCCCAGATTGACGGGGCGCGGACGCGCAGGGTGGCTGGGTTAATTGCTGTCACGCAGATTTCCTTTGTCTGTGGCGTTTTCTACGATCCGGGTAGCGGCCTCTTCGACGGTGATCCGCCAGGCCATGGCAAGCTGGCGCAATTGGTCGTAGGCGGCATCCTGCGATTTGCCCTGCGCCGAAAGCAGTGCCACGGCCTGTACAACGGTTTGCCGCGCCGACATCCTGTGGCGCAGTTGTTTGATCTCTGATGTCAGCGTGCGGCGCAGTTCGAACGAGTGGCGCGCCATCAACAGCGCAGAAAACGCGCCGCTTGAGCCAACGGGCTTGAGCAGCAGGGCATCCGCCCCCATGCGAGCGGCCCATTCGATGCGCCCCGGCGCTTCGGTTCCGACGAGGGCAATCATCGGCATCGGTGCGGTGCCGGGGGCCCAGGGAAATTGCGCGTCATGGCCCATATCGGTGTCGTAAAAGATGAAATCCGCTGTGATGGCAGAGGCGGGCAAATCTGGCCAAGCGTGGGTCACGCTGAGCCCGATGGCGTTGAGTTGCCGCATCAGGGCAGCGACATGATCGGGCGCGGGATGCACGATGACGGCGCGCGCTTGATCAAGGTTTGGAATGTCCAAAGTGCCTGCCATTACGACACGACGCTCAGCTTGGGGTGGCCGACATCGGGGTGGCGCGAGGGCCGGGTGAGATAGGGATCGGGGGCGATGTCAGGCCAGTGGTGCAGCACCTCAAAAACGCCGCCGCGTACCTGTGCCACCTTAACGCTAAGCGTGCTGTGGTGGGTCGCCGGATCAATGCCGAAGCGCGCACCGTGGCTGGCGATGAAATTCTCGAACGGTTGATCGCCCTGCGCCGTGATCATGGCGGCCAGCGTCAGCACCGACTGACGCGAAATGATCTCGAACGATGAATCGCGGCCTTCGGGGTTGGGCGATGGGCAGAAATGCGGCCCGACAGACACCAGCCCTTCGGCATCCGCGCCCAGCTGCGGCAGTTCGGCTTCGGTCAGGTTGCACGACACCACAGGGCAGGTGTCGGCGGTGAAATGCGGGTCGCGGCGACCCAATTCAGCGTAGGCGCGCAGAAAGGCATATGAGCTGGCACCCACCAGCGAATTGAGGATGAAAGCGGGGCGCAGGGTTTCGATCTCGGCGATGAGAGTTGCAATATCTTCGTCGCCCAGCGGCAGATACCGTTCGCCCAGAACGCGGCCACTGGCCTCTTCCGTGCGCATCCGCGCCACGCGGCAGGTTTCCCAGCCCCAGATATAATTGGACCCGACGAGATAGGGCGTCGTGCCGAAATTCCGGAAACACCAGCTAAGCAGAGGCAACAGGTGCTGGTTGGCGCAGGCGTGGGAATAGATCACCCGGTTGGATGTCTCGAACCCCTCAAACGGCAGGTTGTACCACAGCATCGCGTTGGTGCGGTCGAGTATCGGGATCACTTCCTTGCGCGCGGACGAGGTGACGCAGCCGATCACATGGCGGGCATCGGAATTGGCAAGGATGTCGGCGCACAGGGGGGCGTATCGGTCAATCCGCCCTTCGGGATCGCGCAGGATGGGCCGGAACGAAATCTGTGCATCGGCTGAGGCGTTTACCGCGTCGATCCCCGCAATTGTCCCACGCAAGACGGCGCGGGACATAGCGTCATAGGTGCCGGATTGCGAATAGAGCACCCCAAGATCGACAGTTTTTTTCACGGCGCCCCCCTAAAACGAAAAAGGCCTCACGCGCACGTATCCGTGCGACATGAGGCCTGTTTGCCCAGCGGATATTTCCGCATGTGGTAATAATAAACGAAATAAAGATGCGGCTGTCGAGTCTTGATTGCATGATTTCGCATCCAAATCGCAAAGACTGCGCAACAATCGGGCTGTAACGCCGAAAGATGCCTGAAAATTATGCGTCTAGAGGTCGAGTTCAATCTTGCGCACGCGGTCGCGCAACAGTGTCTTGGATACTGTCAGCAGATGCTGTTCCATCGCGGCTGCGGCGGCGCGGCTGTCGCGTCTGGAAATGGCATCGGCCAGCGTTTTGTGCTGTTCGCCCAACAGATGCAGCGTCTGTGCCGAATAGCTGTCGCGCCGCTGGGTGGTCCAGGCCGCTTCGCGGCGCACAGAGCGAATGGATTCGTAGACTGTCAGGAACAGCGGATTGCGTGCTGTTTCCGCGATCTTGTAGTGGAACATATCATCGGCGGCCTCGTAGGCATCCATGTTTGTCAGATTCAGCGTGGCGCGCATCAGTTGTACCAGCAGATCAGCCTCATTCGGCTGGGCGCGTTCGGCGGCCAGTGCAGCCAGCGCCGGTTCGACCTCAAGCCGCACTTCCATCACATCGCGCGGCGTGACCTGGCGGGCCAGCAACCGCAAGCTGTCGGCATTGGTTGCCGGGGGCGGTGCGGCAAAGGTACCCTGACCGTGGCGGCGAAAGATGGTGCCGTCGTCCTGCAACTGGCCCAGTGCCAGCCGCAGCCGCGCCCGACTGACACCAAAGCGTTCGGCCAGCGCCCGTTCGGGCGGCATGCGTCCATCGTCAAGCATATCGCCCTTGCGGATCGCGGCGCGCAAGGTCTCGGCAAGCGTATCTTCTGACCGAAAGCGGGGCGCGTTATCATCCATTGGCGGTCAAACTGCTGAAAAGGTCCATGAACATTCGCAAGGAGGTTATCATCAGGAAAATGCCGAAGGCAAACCGCAAGGCGCGGCGCGGGATGCTGTGGGCGAGTTTCACGCCCACATGTGCGAAACTGCTGGTCAGTGGAATGATGATCGCCGCCGCAGCAAGATTGACGTAGCCGAGCGAGAAGGGCGGCAGACCCTCGGCCCCAAGGCCGGTCAGCGCATAGACCACGGCACCCGGCAGGCCGATGATAAACCCGATCGCGGCAGAGGTGCCGACGGCACGGCGGATGTCATAGCCCAGAAAGTTGAGCAGCGGCACGCCAATGGTTCCGCCCCCAATGCCCATCATCGCGGACAGCGCACCGGTGACTGTGCCAAGTGCCGCCCAAACTAGTTTGGAAAAGCTGCGCACGTCCGGATCTGTGGCCGGTTTGCGAAAGATCATGTCGATCGCGACCAAGGCAGCGACCACCGCAAAAACGCCGACCAGGATAAGCCCCGAAACATAGCCCCCCAGTAGCGCACCGACGATGACACCAACCAGCAGCGAGGGCGCCCAGAGCCGCAACAAGTCCATGTCAATCGCGCCGCGTTTGAAGTGACCATAGCCCGACGATAGCGAGGTAAAAACGATGGTCGCCAGCGAGGTGCCGACTGCAACCTGCATTGTGATCGCGGGGTCCATGCCAACTGTCGACAGCGCAAGGTAAAGTGCCGGCACAATGACGATACCGCCCCCCACGCCAAGCAGGCCGGCAAGGACACCCCCGGCGACACCCGCGCCGACCGCTATGGCAATGAGGGAAAGCAGACTACTGAAATCGAGCGCCATCATAGCGTTATGTCCTGTCAGTTTTGGGGCCTGAAGCGTGAGACTGGCTTGGTTGTCCCGCGCTTTTGCGTGCGGCTTCGGCCCGTGCGATGGCGGCATCTATCGGTCCGCGGTCGGTGGTGCCGGAGAAATCATTCTGCGTTGGCATCGAGTCCGCCACATGCAGATAGCGTTCGCCCGCCACATCCAGAAGGCGGTCCAACTCGGCCAGTGGGTCGGCGTGATCATCGGCGCGCAGGTCAAGATAGGCATGGTCCTGGCCGCGATGTATCACCAGCCCCGCCGCCTGCCTGCCGCGTTTGTCGCCGCCTGCGTCCTCGCCCGCGCGCATCGCGGCCAGCAGCCGTTGCGGCATCGCAAGATCGCTGCGGTCTGCGTAGGTATCAAAAGTGGCGCGCACGACGTCTGGCCCGGCAAGCATATTGCCCGCAACCGAATGATGCTTGCCGATCTGATGTCCCGCCCAGTCAACGCAATCAGCCCCGGTATAGGCGGCGAAATTACCCGCTGCGTCCATCATATGACATTGGCGGATATCGCGCCCCGCATCACGCGCAGAGAATTCGGCAATCAGGCCATCTGCCGTCTCGCCTGCCTCAAGCCTGCGACGGCCCTCGGTACCCCAAAGAGGGTTGACGAAAGACTGCGTTGCCACCGCCACGCGCCGCCCGACGTAAGGCACGACTGCACCACAAGCAAAGAACCGGCTGGCGACGATGATGCCGATTTCACCAGTGCCGGGATCACGCGCAATAATTGAGTAGGTCATCGTTCAGCGCCCCACTGCATAGGCTTGCATCAAGCGCGGCGTGGCGGCGGCCTGAAGGCTGCCATCGGGGTGGCGCAGTGCCGCCGTCAGACGGCCCACCGACCACGGTTCGGCCACGGTTACGATATGGCCGCGCGCACGCAGACCTGCGATGACGGCTTCGCCAAAGTTGGGTTCGATCATCATCTCTCCTGGGAGTGCCTGACGCGGGAAAAAGCTGCTTTGGAAGTGCACCGAATGAAACAGCGGCGCGTCCATGCCTTGCTGTAGGTCCAACCCGTGATGCACGAAACGCAAGAACCAGATTAACTGCCACTGGTCCTGCTGGTCGCCACCCGGTGTGCCAAAGACAAGCCGGGTGCCGTCAGGTTTCTCGGCCAGTGACGGGGTCAGCGTGGTGCGTGGGCGGCGGCGCGGGCCGAGCGATGTCGGCAACCCTTGCTGAAGCCAGAACATCTGTGCGCGGGAATTGAGCGGGAAGCCAAGACCGGGGATTACTGGATTGCTTTGCAACCAGCCGCCCGAGGGGGTTGCCGATACCATATTACCCCAGCGGTCGATGATATCCAGATGTACGGTATCCCCGCGCTTTTCGGTCAGATGGGCCATTGTCGGTTCTTGCGGGGCCGCATCTTTGACGCCAAAATCGATGGTCGCTCGGCGCTGGTAGGCCTCTGCCAGGTGTTCCAGCCCGGGGATAAAGCCTGGGCGATGTTCCAGCGAGGCCTCGTCTGTGATCAGTTTGGCGCGATCGGCATTGTAGCTGTCAGACAGCAGGATCTCCATCGGGACGATGCTGTAGTCGGGATCGCCGTAGTATGCTTCTCGGTCGGCAAAAGCCAAATTCATGGCCTCAATAACAGTATGAACAAACTCTTCGCCCATCGGGTCCATCGCGGCGAGGTCAAAATGTTTGAGGATAGCCAGCGTCTGCAAGAAAACCGGTCCCTGCGACCAAGGTGCTGTCTTGTGAACCGTCCAGCCTGCGTAGTTATAGCTTAGCGTATCTTCGTAGGTTGCCGACCAGTTTGCGAGGTCTTCGCGGGCCAGAACCGCGCTGTTCTTTTGCTCGGATACGTCGTGTACGCAGGCATCATCGAGGTAGTCGCAGATGGCATCGGCGACGAACCCTTGGGACCAAATTCCGCGCGCTGCGTCAATTTGGCCGACGCGGTCTTGCCCGCTTGCTTCCGCTTCCTTGACCAACCGTGCATAGGTTGCTGCCAGATCGGGGTTTTTGAAATTGGCGTTGGCCGTGGGTGCCGTGCCGCCGGGGGTCCAGACGGCAGCGGAGGTTGGCCATTCTGCTGCGAAATAATCGGCCAGCCCGGCGATGGTATTGGCCACACGCGGCAACATGGGGTGGCCGTCACGGGCGTAGTCAATGGCTGGTTGCAACACGTCCCGCAGGCCCATGGTGCCATGATCGCGCAGCAGCAGCATCCAGCCGTCAAACGCCCCCGGCACCACGGTGGATAGCAGCCCTGATCCGGGGATCAGCGTCAGACCGCGCGACGTGTAATGCGCGATGGTGGCCCCGGCGGGTGTGACCCCTTGGCCACAGACGACCTTGGTTTCGTTTTTATCAGCACTGTGGAAAATGATCGGCAGATCGCCTGCAGGGCCGTTCAGATGTGGCTCGACGATCTGAAGCACGAAACCGGCCGCCACTGCCGCGTCAAAGGCGTTGCCGCCTTTTTCGAGGATGCCAAAGCCCACGGCAGAGGCAATCCAATGGGTCGATGTGGCGACCCCAAAGGACCCCCGGATTTCGGGGCGGGTGGTAAAACCGGGCATAACGTCTCCGTTTGTCAGTGTTCGCGCG
Organism: Sulfitobacter sp. KMM 9851; assembly: GCF_057178245.1. Classification (NCBI taxonomy): domain Bacteria; kingdom Pseudomonadati; phylum Pseudomonadota; class Alphaproteobacteria; order Rhodobacterales; family Roseobacteraceae; genus Sulfitobacter; species Sulfitobacter sp. KMM 9851. Next base: position 10,950 of record NZ_JBXUCW010000002.1, on the reverse strand, counting down.
GGTCCAGCGCATCGCGCAGCCCGTCGCCCAGAAGGTTAAAGCCAAGCACGACCAGAAAGATCGCGACGCCGGGCCAGAGCGCCATCCAAGGCGCCTGGTTGAGAAAGTTTTTTGCGGTGTTGAGCATTGAGCCCCAGGAGGGCGAGGGGGGTTGCTGGCCCAGCCCGAGAAAGGACAGGGATGCCTCTGCGATAATGGCGGTGGCCACGGTCAGCGTGGCCTGCACCAGGACGGGTGGCAGCACGTTGGGAAAGATGTAGCGGCGCAGTATACGCGGCGTGGACAAGCCGATGGCGTGCGCGCTTTCTACATAATCTTCGGCGGCGATGCTGAGCACCTGACCGCGTGTCAGGCGGATGAAAACCGGGGTTGCCGATATGCCGATGGCGATCATTGCATTCGTCAGACTCGGCCCCAGGAATGCCGCCAGCGCGATGGCGAGGATCAGGAAGGGCGCGGCCAGCAAAGCTTCGGTACAGCGCGAGATAATCGCGTCAGTCCAGCCGCCGAAATACCCCGCGATGATGCCCAACGGCACCCCGAGGCCAAGCGCGATGGCGACCGACACAACCCCAGCCAATAGCGAAGCTTGCGCGCCCCAGACCAGCCGTGACAACACATCGCGGCCCAATTCATCGGTGCCCAGCCAATGGGCGGCGGAGGGTGCCTTGCGCACCGCACCCCAGTCGGTCGCGACCGGATCGGGGATCGGCAGGATCGGTGCGGCCAGTGCGATCAGTACAAAGAACGCGACCAGTACACCGCCAAGCATCGCGCTGCGGTGTTTGCGGAATTTCTTCCAGACGCGGTTTTCGGGTCGGGCTGCCAGCACCGGATCGGCGGCGCTTTCGGCATCAATGGTCAGGGGTGTTGCAGGTTGGGCCATTATTGCTTCCTCAGGCGCGGGTTCAGCAGCACATAGGCGACATCGGCCAGCAGGTTCATAAAGATGAAGCCGACGGCGGTAACAAGAACGATCCCCTGCACGACGGCATAATCACGGTTGAAAACCGCATCGACGACCAGTTTTCCAAAACCGGGGATGGTGAAAATCTGTTCGGTCAGCACAGCGCCCGCGATCAATTCGCCAAACAGCAGGGCGGTCAGGGTCACGATCGGTGTAAGTGCATTGCGAAAAGCGTGTTTCAGGATGACGCGGCGTTCAACCAGCCCTTTGGCGCGGGCGGTGCGCACGTAGTCGGAATTCAGCACGCTCAGCATGGCCGAACGGGTGTGCCGCATGAGCGTGGCAGCCAGTGCGGTGCCCAGCACAAAGGCAGGCATGATCATCACGGTGATAGAGCGGACCGGGTCTTCGCTAAGCGGGACGTAGCCAGAGGCGGGGAGCAGTTTCCATTTCACGGACACCAGCAGGATCAGCATGATGCCAAGCCAGAAGTTTGGGATCGATAGGCCCGAAAGCGCGACGACATTGGCGATGTAATCCACAACCGTACCCTTTTTCACTGCCGAGAAGATACCGGCGGGAATGCCGATGAGCATGGCAAAGACCATCGCCATAGTGGCAAGTTGGATGGTGACCGGCAATTTCTGCGCAATCAGCTCCAGCACCGGTTGGTTGGTGCGCAGCGAAATGCCCAGATCGCCGGTAAGTGCATTGCCGATCCAGGTAAAATACTGAACCAGAATGGGATCGTTCAGGCGGTATTTCTCGCGCAGGAACTCAAGCACCTGTGGATCACGCTCTTCACCCGCCATCGCCAGCACCGGGTCACCCGGCAACAGCTTTTGCAAAGTGAACACAAAGATCGAGATCAGGATGATCGTGGGGATCGCGATGACCACACGGCGCAGGATAAAGGACAGCATCTGAGAGGGCCTCATATGAGAGAGGAGCCACCGCCGGGACAGGCCCGGCGGTGTGCGGAAAAGGCGGCTTAGCCTTCTTCTTTCTTCATGCCTTTCAGGCGGATCATCCCGTCTGGATAAGGTGTGAAGCCCGAGATCGCGGAATCCAGCGCCCAGATCCATGTCTCGTGGTAGAGATAGACGATGGGTGCCTCATCATTCAGGATCGCGCGGGCCGCGTTGTAGCTTTCCTTGCGAACGTCCTGATCGTTTGATGTACGTGCGGTGTTCAGCAGCGTGTCGACCTCGGCGTTGGAGTATTTGGAATCGTTCAGTCCGGCGTCGGTGGTCATGAACTGATGGATGTTGCCATCAGGGTCGACCCGGCCCGACCAGCCGATCTGGCTGGCGGTGTAGTCGCCCGCGGTCTGATCAGACAGCAGTGTCGCAAATTCCTTGGAGACCAGTGAAATGCGAATGCCTGCCTCGGACGCCATGGATTGTACCACCTGCATCAATTGCAGCGGAATGGTGGTATTGGGCACCTGAACTTCCAAGTCGATCCCATCGGGGAAGCCTGCCTCGGTCAGCAACGCCTTGGCCTTTTCCACGTCACGCGCGGGCACGGGGAAGTCGCCGTTGTACCATGGTGATGTCGGCGGAAACGGCTGGTTGCCCGCCGCAAAGGCACCGTTGAACACGACCTGATTGATAGCTTCACGATCAATCGCAAGGCTCAGCGCCTGGCGCAGACGTTTGTCTTTGCCCCATGGGTTATCGGCTTTTTCGCCATTGGCCACGTTGATGGTGATGCCCTGATAGCCAAGTGACACGGCGCTGGCCACCTGGATGCCATCGTCTCCTTCAGCCTGCGCCAGATCTGTTGCGGCAAGGCGTTCCAGCATGTCGATGTCGCCTGATTGCAGGTTGGCAAGCCGCACGGTGGTGTCTGGGATCGGCAGGTAGGATACGGTGTCAAAATGGTATTCGTCGGCGTTATAATAGTCGGCGAACTTTTCAAGGACGATCCGGTCTTGCGCTACGCGCTCTTTAAACTTGTACGGGCCGGAGCAGACGGGGTTCAGGCCAAATTCGACACCCGCCTCGGTTGCGGCAGTGGGCGAAACCATCATGCCCGCACGGTCGGCAAGCTGCGCCATCAGCGTGGCGTCGGCATCGGCTAGATCAAAGCGGATCTCGTGGCTACCCAGCACTTCAACACCGGTTACGGACGACAGTTCAGACTTGCGGCGAGATTCCTCAAAGTTCTGGCTGCGGTCGATGTTGGCTGCCACGGCTTCGGCGTCAAATGGGGTGCCGTCGTGAAAGACCACATCATCGCGCAGCATCATGGTCAGCTGTTTGCCATCCTCGGAGAACGACCATTCGGTCGCCAGTTGCGGGATGATTTCAAGGTCGGGCGTGATGTCGACCAATTTGTCACAAAGGGCGGTATAAACGATCCGCCCGACAAAGGTACGCGACTGGTCAGGGTCTAGCACATCGGCATCAGATTGCAGCGCGATGCGCAGATCGGCGGCTTGAGCGCCCAGTGTTGTCGCACCCAGTAAGGCGGCTGCGAGGGTTAGTTTCATCAGTGTCATGTCGAACTCTCCTGTTGATGGAATTTGTTTTAGTTAGGCCTGTTATTTTTGATTTTGGCTGGATCGAGATTGCGCCCGCCCCTGCATGGCATCTTGGTAAAGTGTAAAGCGCGCGCTGGCGCCTGCTGCACGGGGCGCGGGTTCTGTGCGGCCCAGATCGGGCTCTGCCGCCGCGATTTCCTCGAAATAGTGGCAGGCTGCTATGTGATCTTGGCCGACGTCTGTCGGGCGCAGGGCAGGGGCCTGCGATGCGCAGAGGTCTTGTGCATAGGGGCAGCGGGTGTGGAACCGGCAACCGGACGGCGGGTTGGCAGGGCTTGGCATTTCGCCATGCAGCGCGGTCTGGCTGAGGCGCTGACCGTAAGCGGCCACCGGAATGGCGGACAACAGCGCGCGGGTGTAGGGGTGGCGCGGGTGCCGGAACACGGTATCAACCGTGCCTTGTTCGACGATCTGGCCCAGATACATCACCGCTACGCGGTCGCTCATGTGCCGGATGACCGCCAGATCATGTGCGATGATCACCAGCGTCAGGCCCAATTCGTCGCGCAGATCGCCCAGCAGATTGATCACCTGCGCCTGAACCGACACATCCAGCGCCGATACCGGTTCGTCGCCGATCACCAGTTTTGGCGCAGAGGCCAATGCACGGGCGATCCCGATGCGCTGGCGCTGACCGCCGGAAAATTCATGCGGATAGCGTTCGGCGTGTTCAGGACGCAGCCCGACTTTGTCCAGCAGCCCCGCCACCTTGGTGCGCCGCTCTGCCGTGCTCATTTCGGGAAAGTGGGTTTCGAGCGGTTCGCCAATCAGTTTGCCCACGCTCATCCGCGGGTTGAGCGACGAAAACGGGTCTTGAAAGATGAACTGCATATCCCGGCGCAGCGCTGTCAGATCACGCCCCTTGAGGCTGCGCACGTCGATGCCATCAAAGGTTACACCGCCGTCGGTGGGCGAAAGCAGACGCATCAGCAACCGCGCCAGTGTCGATTTACCGCATCCGCTTTCGCCAACGATGGCAAAGGTTTCGCCGCGTCGAACGTCAAAGGACACATCATCAACGGCGCGGATCACGCCCGGCGTGCCCATCATGCCGCCGCCGGTCTTGAAGTGCTTTTTCAGCCCGCGCGCCTGAAGAATATTGTCGCTCATGCGCTTTCCTTCAGCTTGATTTCCAGCGGGGCAAAGTGGCAGGCCACCTGATGATCGTCAGTCATCGTGACCAGTGGCGGCTCTGTCGCGCAGATTGGTTGGGCAAAGGGACAGCGTGTGGAAAAGCGACACCCTGTCGGCATGTTCTGTGCGGTCGGCACCATGCCCGGCACCGTCGACAGCCGCCCGCGCGCGCCGGTTAGATGCGGAATGGAGGACATCAGCCCGATGGTATAGGGGTGCTGTGGATCATTGAAAATGCGCTCGGCCGGGCCGGTTTCCACGATGGTCCCGGCATACATCACGGCGACCGTATCGGCGATTTCTGCGACGACGCCGAGATCATGGGTGATCATGATCGTGCCCATGTCGGTTTCTGCCTGCAAATCGCGGATCAGCTCGAGGATCTGTGCCTGAATGGTCACGTCCAGAGCAGTGGTAGGTTCATCCGCAATCAACAGTGCCGGGTCATTGACCAAAGCCATTGCGATCATCACGCGCTGGCGCATGCCGCCCGACAGCTGGTGGGGATAGTCCCGCATACGCTTTTGCGGCGCGGGGATGCCGACGCGCCCCAGCATAGCCACAGCGCGGTCATTGGCTTCGGCATTGGTTACAGTGCTGTGCGCCTTGATCGCTTCGACGATCTGGTCGCCGATGCGAAAGACCGGGTTCAGCGATGACATCGGCTCTTGAAAGATCATTGTCATCCGGCTGCCGCGTAGCTTGCGCATCGCCTTGGGGTCGGCGAGGTTCAAAACTTGGCCCTCAAACACCATCTGGCCGGAACTGATTTCGGCCGCCCCGGCGGGAAGCAGCCCCATCATGGCCAGCGAGGTGACGCTTTTGCCGCAGCCGCTTTCACCAACGATGCAGAGGGTTTTCCCGGGACTGACAGCAAAGCTGACGTGGTTGATCTGGTCGCTGGGTGCACCTCGAAAGCGCAGACTGAAGTCCTGCACGACGAGCAAATCCGGTGGTGCGTCGGTGTTAACCAGAGACAAAGTGTGCTCCTCTTGAACCAGAATCTAAACCAATACTCAATTGGTTTAGTATGCGTTTGCAAATATTACGCTGTCAATCAACAGTTTTCGCTTTTCATAAACGGCTAATAATTTTTGGTAACCTTTTGATATTACGAAAATATCAGAAGATAGGCTGCGGGTGAGGGTTAAGCCCCCTCACCCTAATAACGTTAGTAGCCGGCTGCTTGACCGTCTTTGCGCGGGTCAGACCCAGCAGCATAGGTGCCGTTGTCCAACCTTTGCACCAGTTGCGCTCCACCAAAGCCAAAGGCGTTGTCGGGCGCTTCGACCTGGATGCTGTGACCCATCTTTTTAAGACCGTTTATCACGTCGGCCGACATGGATGGTTCGCAGGCAACCTCAAGTCCTTCGATGGTGCGCCAGCGTGGTGCGTCTGCCGCAGTCTGTGGATCTTGATCCCACAGTTGGGTGCGCAGCAGCAATTGCATGTGGCCCATCGCCTGGATCGGCCCGCCCATCATGCCGAACGCCATCAGTGGTGCGCCGTTTTTCATCGCAAAACCGGGAATGATCGTGTGGAAGGGCCGCTTGCCCGGTGCGACCTGATTGGGGTGTCCCTGTTCAGTGGTAAAGCCCAGACCGCGGTTCTGCATCGACACGCCGGTGCCCGGTACCACCACACCAGAGCCGAACCCGGCATAGTTCGACTGGATGAAACTGACCATCATGCCAGAGGAATCGCCGACGTTCATCAACACGGTGCCGCCACGTTTTGGGGCTCCTGCGCCAAAATCCTGCGCACGATCAAGGTCGATCAGCGCCGCGCGTGATTTCAGATACGCGGGTTCCAACAGGGCGGTTTCGTCCACCTCGCCCATATGATCGCGGTCCGAAACATAAGCGTGAAGATCGCTATAGGCCAATTTCACAGCTTCGATTTGCAGATGTGCAGCGGCCAGATCATCAGGGCCGTGGTCACGGATGGACGTGTGTTGCAAAATACCCAGCGCCATCAGCGCCGCGATGCCCTGACCGTTCGGGGGGATTTCATGCAGTTCGACGTCGTCAAAGCTTTGGCTGATCGTGCCACACCAGTCATTGCTGTGCGCAGCTAGGTCTTCGGCTGTCATCGCGCCACCGTGCGCCTTGGCGAAGGCTGCGATTTCCTGCGCGATCTCGCCTTCGTAAAATGCGCGGCCTTTGGTCTCGGCAATCGCGCGTAGGGTGCGTGCGGCGCCGGGGTTGCGAAACCGCTCTCCCGGTTTGGGCGCACGGCCACCGGGCATGAAGGTTTCGGCAAAGCCGGGCTGGTCTTTGAGAACGGCGGCACCTTTGGCCCATGCGGTGCCAACAACCGGCGACACGATGAAACCTTCTTCGGCGTAGCGGATCGCGGGGGCAAGCACGGTGGCGAGGCCCAGTTTGCCAAACTTTTCCGACAGTTCGACCCAGGCGCTGACCGCGCCCGGCACGGTCACCGAATCCCAGCCATGCTCTGGCATGCCACCGGCAAACCGGTCTGGCGTCCAGGCGGCAGGCGCGCGGCCCGAGGCGTTAAGTCCGTGCAGTTGTTTGCCATCCCACAGGATGCAAAACGCATCAGAGCCTAAACCGCACCCGGTCGGCTCGACGATGGTCAGGGTCGCCGCTGTGGCGATTGCGGCGTCCACGGCATTGCCGCCCTGTTGCAGGATCGAAAGCCCGGCCTGGGTTGCAAGCGGCTGAGATGTTGCCACGACGTTTTCCGCAAGGACGGGCGAACGGCGGGAAGGGTAGACGGGATCATGACGCAGGCGCATCGGACGACCTTTCTTTGGTTTTACGAGATTTGAAATGGTTGCGAACCGCCCAAGCGATAGAGGCGAGCGCAGCGATCAGGAAAATCAGGCTGATGGGACGGGTGAGAAACAGCGTTGGGTCTTCGTCTGTCATCAGGGCACGGCGCAGGTTGGTTTCTGCGATCGGCCCCAGGATCACACCCAGCACCAGAGGCGCCAGAGAGTAGCCGAGGGCGCGCAGGACATAGCCCGCGATGCCGATGAAGATCAGTAGGTATAGGTCGGTCACGCGGTTGTTCAGCGCGAAGGTGCCCACCACGCAGCAGGTCATGACAACGGGCACGATCAGCCATTTTGGCACCTCAGTGACGCGCAGGAACAGGCGCATGGAAAACACCGATACGACCAGCATCATAAAGGAGGCGACGACCATCGCAATGAACATCCCATACACCAGATCACCGTGATCAAGGATCAGCCGTGGCCCGACCGATATACCATGTACCATCAGCGAGGCCATCAGGATGGCATCGACCGCCGACCCCGGAATGCCCAGCCCGATGAGCGGGATCAACCCGCCGCCTGCGGTGGCTGAATTGCCGGCCTCGGAGGCCACAATGCCGTCGGCCTCGCCTGTGCCGAATGTCTCGGGGGTTTTTGATGCCCGTTTGGCCTGATCGTAGGCCACAAGATTGGCGATGGAGCCGCCTGCGCCGGGCAGGGCGCCAATCAAAACACCCACCAGCGACGAGCGCAGAAGGTTGACCGGCCGCATCAGGACTTCTTTCATCACCTTCCACGTCTGAAAGTCGATGGCCCCTGTCACCAGCGCATTACCAGAGCGGACATTGTTCGCGTCCTCGACCTCGGACACTAGTTGTGAGATTGCGAAAATTCCGATCAGCACCACAAGGAATGGCAGCCCTGCTTGCAACATTTCTATCCCGAAATCAAAGCGCGGTCGGCCCATGATTGGGTCTGTACCCACGGTTGAGATCGCAAGGCCAATCAACCCCGCGAGCATCCCGCGTATGACAGAGGCCCCCACGAGGCTGGCCACGATGGTCAGGGCAAAGACGATCAGCGAAAAATACTCCCAAGGGCCCAGACGCACCGCAAAGAGCGCCAGCGGTGGGGCGGCGAAGATCAGCACAAAGGTTGAGATCAGCGTGCCAAAAAACGACGCCCAGACCCCAATTGACAAGGCGCGGCCCGGCTCGCCATTGCGCGCCATAGGAAAGGCGTCAAAGGTTGTGGCGACTGACGATGGTGTCCCCGGGATGCCTAAAAGAGCGGCAGAGATCAGCCCACCAGTGTAACCCCCGACATAGACCGACAACATAACCGCGATGCCCTGCAACGGCTCCATCGTGAAAGTCAGTGGCAGGGTCAGCACGATTGCCATGGTCACCGTAAAGCCCGGAATGGCCGCCGCGACGATACCCGCTATGGACCCGGCCAGCATGTAGATCAGGGTTGCCAGTGTGAAAATCTGCGCCGCACCGCTTAAGAAATCGGACATCTCAAAATACCCCACGCGGCAGGAATACGGCAAAGACTTCGGCGAAGAGCCAGTTCAAACCAAAGGAGAATACCAGCGCCACGACTGTGGCGAGCGCGATGGATTTGGCCCGGCGCGGCATTAAGATCAGTTGCAGACCGAACAGGAAAATAAAGCTCGCAATCGAAAACCCAAGCACAGGGATCACCAGCAGATATGCCGTGAGCGCCGCGAGGCTGATAAAGACGAGATAGCGCCGTTTGGCCCAGGCGACCGTCAGATGGATAAAGTCACCGTAGGCCGCGCGCGGTATCTGTCTCAGGCCATCAACGATCGCCACGGCAGACATCAGCGCCAATGCCATGAATATGATTTTGGGAAAGGCCCCCGCCCCAAGTTTTTCAAACCGAGACGCGGGGAGTGCGGAGGCCGAAATGAACAATCCGACAGACGTCAGAAAGAGAAACACATAGCTTAGGAGGCGCGCAATCATGCCCGCCTCGTGCTCTCTTGTCAGTCTTGCGTCACTCATGGAGCGAGCACCGACGACAAGGATTTTACTGTGTCGTCCAGTTTGGTGAGATAGGCGCGATAGGCTTCTTGGCCGCGAAACCCGACATCGGCACCGACGTTGTTCGTCTGTTCGATATAAGCAGGGTCTTGGGATAGTTTCTGCAGCGCAGCTTCCAATGTGTCACGGACTTCTTGCGGCGTGCCTTTGGGTACCACGATGCCACGGGTGACGTTCAGTTCCAGATCATGGCCGAATTCGCTAAAGGTTGGCACGTCCGGCACGGCGTTGATGCGTTCAGCGGAACCTACGGCGAGGAAGGTCAAATCGCCGCTTTCGACAAACTGTTTGGCAGAGCTGATGTCGCCGATAGCCACATCCAAGTTGCCCCCTACCAGGGCGCGTACCCGCTCGCCGGTGCCTTCATAGCCTACGTATTTGAATTGCAGGCCGAATGCCTGTTCAATCATCGCGGCGTGCAGATGTGGCACGCCGCCCAGCGTCACGCCGATTGAAATCTCGCCGGGGTTGGCTTGGGCGTAGGTCACGAATTCGGCGAACGTGCTGTAGTCATCGCTGGTCCCGGCCACGAGATACTGCGGCGATGCTGTCATCAAGGCGATGGGTTCGAAATCGTCCCACGCTAGATCAGTGATACCTGTTTCTGTCGCGACCAACAGGCCCTCATGAATCTGGCTGATGGTATATCCATCTGCGGCACGACGCGATGCTTCGCGCAGGCCGACTGTGCCGCCAACGCCGGGCATGTTGATCACGGGCATATCTGCACCGAGAAATGGGGCGATATTGTTTGCGACCAGACGCATCAGTGTGTCGGACCCGCCACCGGGGGACCATGGCACGATGAATTCTACGGCACGTTCAGGGTAGGTGTCGGCGCTGACCGGTGCGGCAGCAAGCGTTGCGGCGGTGATCAGGGCAGTGAGGCCCGTGCGAAATGTCATTTTGTAGCTCCCGTCGAAAGAAAGCAGCGTTTTCCCGCCGCAGATTTGATTGTGACAAAGACCTAACACAAGATTAACCGACACAAAGCGCGTAATTATTGCCTTTATATTAAGAATAACTTATCTTGAGCTATGGATACACGCCAACTGGAAACCTTACTTGCCATTCATCAGCACGGTGGCTTTGCCGCTGCGGCGCAGGCCGTCAATCTGACAGCTTCTGCCATCAGTCAGCAGATAGCAGCGCTGGAGGCCGAGTTGGGCACGCAATTGTTCGATCGATCTCGTCGCCCACCTGTGCTGACGGCGAAAGGCGCTGAAATGGTGCGATCCGCGCAGTCGATTTTGCAGATTGTGAGAGAGACAAAAGCCTCGGTCGGTGCGGGGCCCGTGCGGGGCACGATGGCATTTGGATCGCTGCGCACCGGGGCCAATTCGCTGGTCCCCAAGTCACTTGCAACCCTCAGAGCCGGCTATCCTGACCTGCATTTTCGGTTGCGTGTCGGCATGTCAGAAGAGCTGATGAGCGAGGTTGTGTCAGGCCAACTGGATGCCGCGCTGGTTGCTGATCACGTCGCTGTGCCAAGCAGTTTGCGCTGGACGCCCGTGATGACAGAGCCGCTGATCGTGCTAACCCCGCCGGG
>NZ_CM169991.1:3355000-3702886 GCF_057178245.1 Sulfitobacter sp. KMM 9851 | reverse complement strand
TCTGCGGCCAATGTCGTCGCGGCGCTGGCGCAGGCGGGATACCCCGTCGCCGAGGAAACAACCCGCCTGACAATCGAAGGGATGACATGCGCATCCTGCGTTTCGCGGATCGAACGTGCCCTTCTGGCCCGGCGCGGTGTGACCGACGCACATGTGAATCTGGCCGATGAGACTGCAACGGTACGCCACGTTAATGGGCTGGTCAGCGCTGCCGACCTGATCGAGGTGGTGCGTGGCACCGGGTACAAGGCCGCCATCGCAGGTGATGGGCAGTCCTTGGACCGCACCGCCGAAAAAGAGGCGCAGACCACGCGCCAGCAACGCGGCCTGATCCTTGCCGCTGTTCTGGCTGTGCCTGTCGTTGCGTTGGAAATGGGTGGGCACCTGATTCCAGCGTGGCATCATTTTGTCGGACAGACCATCGGGCACCAGGCCAGCTGGATGATCCAGTTTGTTCTGACCACGCTTATTCTGATCGGGCCGGGACGCGCGTTTTTCGCCCACGGGTTTCCGGCATTGTACCGCCGTGCCCCTGACATGAATTCGCTTGTCGCCATCGGTGCGGGGGCAGCGTGGTTGTTTTCCACAGTGGCGCTTTTTGCGCCAGACGTAGTTCCGCAGTCCAGCCGCGCCGTTTATTTCGAAGCGGCCGCGGTGATCGTGACCTTGATTCTACTGGGCCGGTGGCTTGAGGCGCGCGCCAAGGGCAAGACGGGCGCGGCGATCCAGAAACTGGTCGGCCTTCAGCCGCGTGTGGCGCTGGTGCAGCGCGGTGATGACTGGACCGAAGTTCCCATTGCTGATCTGCAAGTCGGCGATGTCGTACTGGTCCGCCCCGGAGCGCGGTTGCCCGTGGACGGGACAATTATCAGCGGCGATAGCGCAGTGGATCAAAGCATGATCACAGGCGAGCCAATTCCGGCGACCAAATCCGCAGGTGATACCGTCACTGGTGGCACGGTAAACGGCAAGGGTAGCCTGACCTGCCGGGTAGACCGGGTTGGCGGCGACACGACCCTGTCGCAGATTATTCGCATGGTGCAGCAGGCACAGGGCGCCCGTCTGCCCATTCACGCGCTGGTGGACAGGATTACGCTTTGGTTCGTGCCAATTGTACTGGCTCTTGCGGTATTGACTGCGCTGGTCTGGTTGGCATTTGGGCCGACCCTGGCCCATGCGTTGGTGGCTGCGGTCAGTGTGCTGATCATCGCCTGCCCCTGTGCGATGGGTCTGGCCACGCCCACGTCGATCATGGTCGGCACCGGGCGCGCGGCTGAGTTGGGGATCCTATTCCGCCAGGGCGACGCGCTGCAAGCCTTGGATGGCATTGATGTGGTGGCCTTTGACAAGACCGGGACATTGACGCTGGGCCAGCCCACCATGACAACCCTTGTCCCCGCCGAAGAGTTGGACCGGGATGCGGTTCTCGCGCAGATTGCCGCAGTTGAAATGCAGTCGGAACACGCGCTTGCGCGGTCAATTGTCTCTGCTGCGCAGGAGGCGCATCTGACGATCCCCGAGGCGCGCAACTTTATGTCTGTTTCTGGATTGGGCGCATTGGCAGAGGTCGAGGGGCAGCAAACGTTGATCGGCAGCGCACCTTTCATGGCCGAGCACGGCGTTGATATTGCCGCATTCACGACACAGGCCGCCACCTTGGCCGCATCGGGGCAAAGTGTTTTTTTCGCCGCAGCCGAGGGCAAGCCGTTGGCGCTGATCGCTGTATCTGATCCGATCAAGGCCGACAGTGCCAGCGTGGTTGCCACGCTCAAGCGGCGCGGCGTCGAGGTGGCGATGATCACCGGAGATGGTCAGGCGACGGCCGATTCAGTGGCCCGGGAATTGGGCATTGACCGTGTCGTGGCGGGCGTGTTGCCAGACGGCAAGGTCAAGGCGTTGGAAAGCCTGCGACGCGCGGGACAAAAGATCGCGTTTGTCGGGGATGGTATCAATGACGCCCCGGCGCTGGCAGCGGCGGATGTCGGCATCGCGATCGGAACGGGCACCGATGTGGCGATCGAAACGGCGGATGTCGTTCTTATGTCCGGCGCGCTGTCGGGGGTGACCACAGCCATGCACGTGTCCTCGCGGACATTGGCCAACATAAAACAGAACCTGTTTTGGGCATTTGGCTATAACATTGTGCTGATACCGGTGGCGGCGGGCGTTCTTTACCCGCTGTGGGGCGTGTTGCTGTCACCGATACTGGCTGCCGGGGCGATGGCCTTTTCGTCGGTCTTTGTGCTGACCAATGCGCTGCGGCTGCGCCAGATAGGGGAAAAATGATGAACATTTCCGATGTGACCAAGCGCACGGGCGTGCCTGCAAAGACAATCCGTTATTACGAGGACATCGGCCTGCTGAGCCCAAAGCGGCAGGCCAATGGGTATCGCGAATTTCGCGAGAGTGACGTGCATAAACTGGCGTTTCTAGGCCGCGCACGATCGTTGGGTTTTCCCATTGATAGCTGCCGAAGCCTGCTGGCACTATACGAGGACCAAAGCCGGGCGAGTGCGGATGTCAAAGACATCGCAAGGACGCATCTGCACGAGATCGATCAGAAACTGGCCGAGCTGACAGCCATGCGCGACACATTGAGCGACCTAATCGGCGCATGCGCCGGCGATCACAGACCCGACTGCCCGATCCTGAAAGATCTGGCAGTGTTTGATTAAGCGGCGCCGGGGGCCAGCCCCCCGGCGCGTGCCGCGCCACGCCCCGAGGGTATTAAAGTCCAAAAAAGGTCGACTAGAGTTTGGCCAGTGCGTCGATCGCGTCGGGGATTGGGTAGTGGTGGTTGCCCACGAAAAGCCCATTGGCGTCGATGTAATCGGCGTTGGTAAGCTGGCCGTGAATTTCGTAATCGAAATACTGCATCACATCGTTCTTGGCGAAGTTGCCGCCCACGATGGGACGGCACTCAAAACCAGCGGCGCCCAGTTCGCGCACCAGATCGGGGCGCGTTCCGGCATGTTCAGGGCGCAGCACCAGTGAAAAGCCGAACCAGCTAGATTGGCCGACCTCGCGCTGGATCGTAAATCGGGGGTGGTCGGCCAGCCCCTGCTGCAGCAAGGCGCCGTTGGCGCGGCGGCCTGCGACAAGACCGGGAAGTTTCTGGATCTGTTCCCGCCCCAGCGCGCCCGACATCTCCAGTGGCCGCAGATTGTACCCCGGCAGCACAAAGCGAAAGCTCTCCTCGAAGGGGTCATCGCTTTTTTCGCCGGAGACATGGTTGATCTTGGGCAGGTTACGCGTCCAACCATGGGCGCGCAGCGAGAGCATGATGTGATAAAGCTCTTCGTCGTCGGTGAGGGTTACGCCACCTTCCATGGTGGAGATATGGTGTGAGAAAAAGCACGAGAATGTCCCCATCACGCCAAAGGTGCCGGCCTGTTTGCCGTCAAACGTGGCCCCCATGGATTCGCAGTTGTCCTCGATCATCACGATGCCGCGTGGTTCCGTCAAACGGCGCAGCTCGGCAAAATCATTGGGGTTGCCCAGTAGGTTCACGACCATCAGCGCGCGGGTGCGGTCGGTGATCGCATCTTCTAGGGCGGCCAGATCGTAATTCAGCGTTTCAGGGTCGATATCGACAAACTTCAGCCGCAGACCGTATTGATTCAGCGGATAATAAGTTGTCGGCCAGCTCACGGCGGGAACGATAATTTCGTCGCCCTTGTTCAGCTTGAGTTCAGGGTTCTTTGTATAGCACAGGGCGGCGACCATCAGGAGGTTAGCGGAAGAACCTGAGTTGGACATAACCGCGAAACGGCTGCCGAACCGAGCGGCAAACTCTTCTTCAAAGGCGCGCACCTCTGGTCCCATCGAGAACATGTCGGAGGCAATGACGCGGTCCAGCGCGTCAAATTCGGCCTTATCCCAAGAGGACGTTGCCAGCGGGAATTTGAAGCTCATGATGCGTGGTTCTCCAGATAAAATCGGTAGGTTTTCGCGATGCCTTCGCGCAGGGTTGTTGCGGCCTTCCAGCCCCAATCCGTCTGGCGCGTCGTGTCGCAGAGTTTTTGTTTCATGCCGGTAGGTTTGCTCAGATCATGGGTAAAATCACCCTGCCATCCGATCACCTCAGCGACGGTCGCGTAATAATCGTTGATCGAATGGTCGTGCCCCAGCCCGACGTTCATCGCACCGGGCAGGGCGGCGGTATCATTGGCCGCACGCCAGATCGCATCGGCCAGATCGCCCGCATACATAAATTCACGGCGCGCGGTGCCGTCGCCCCAAATCTCTACCGTGGCGTCGCCATTTTGCATTGCACCGTGCACCTTGTGAATGATCGCGGGCAGCAGGTGTGAATTTTTCGGATCGAACTTGTCGTAAGGCCCGTAAAGGTTACAGGGGATCAGGGTCTTGTACTGCGCGTCTGCGTCTTCGGCGCGGATGTAGTCGCACAGGCGCATGGCCATGATCTTGGCCAGCGCGTAGCCTTCGTTTGTGGGCTCCAGTGGGGCGGTCAGGATCATTTCCTCGCTCAGCGGGTTGTCGGCGTCGCGTGGGTACATACAGGTCGAGGCGAGGTTGAGCAATTTGGTCACCCCCGCACGCCGCGCGCCCATGATCACATTGCGCCCCATGGCGAGGTTCTGTTCGAGAAAGGCAACCGGGTGGGCCATGTTGGCTTGAATACCCCCCACGCGCCCTGCGGCATGGATCACCAGATCGGGGCGGTGGTGTGCGATGTAGGCGTTAACTGCCGCCGCATCCGTCAGGTCCAGATCTCCACTGCTCGGGGCAAGTATCTGCCAATCTGTGGCGACGGGGTGGTCTTGGATGTTCCGCCCGACCATGCCGCCACCGCCGGTCAGCAGCAGCTTTTGTTTCGCGCCCATGGGTCAGTTCTCCTGCGACATCAACGTGTCATAGCCGTGTTCCTTGAGCAGGCGCGTGCGCTGCGCTGTGCGCAGATCGTCAGCGACCATTTCGGCACACATTTCCTGCACGGTAATCTGTGGCTCCCAGCCCAGCAGGGTCTTGGCCTTGGTCGGGTCGCCCAGCAGGGTTTCGACCTCGGCAGGTCGGAAATAGCGCGGATCAATGCGCAGGATCACGTCGCCCACGGACAGCGCCGGGGCCTTGTCGCCTTCGATCTTGTCGATGATGCCGACTTCATCGGTGCCGGCCCCTTCATAGCGCAAGGTAATCCCGAGATGTTCGGCGCTCCAGTCGATGAACTGGCGCACGGAATACTGTTTGCCCGTCGCGATGACAAAATCGTCTGGCGTGTCTTGTTGCAGCATCATCCACTGCATGCGCACATAGTCTTTCGCGTGGCCCCAATCGCGTAGCGCGTCGATGTTGCCCATATAGAGACATTTCTCCAAACCCTGAGCGATATTGCTTAGGCCGCGGGTGATTTTGCGCGTAACGAAGGTTTCGCCGCGCCGCGGGCTTTCGTGGTTAAACAGGATGCCATTGCAGGCATACATGCCATAGGCTTCGCGGTAGTTCACGGTGATCCAGTAGGCGTACATCTTGGCGACCGCATAGGGGCTGCGCGGGTGAAATGGCGTTGTTTCGGTCTGTGGCGTTTCCTGAACCAAGCCATACAGTTCGGATGTGGAGGCCTGATAGAACCGGGTATCCTTTAGCCCCAGAAAGCGGATCGCCTCGAGCAGGCGCAGCGTGCCAGTGGCATCGACATCGGCGGTATACTCGGGCGCCTCGAAACTTACTGCTACATGACTTTGCGCCCCGAGGTTATAGACCTCGTCTGGGGCAACCTCGGACAGGATGCGCGTCAGGTTGGATGTGTCGGTCAGATCGCCGTAGTGCAGTTTGAAATTTGCGTTGGTGGTGTGTGGGTCTTGAAAGATGTGATCGACACGCTGGGTATTGAACAGCGACGCACGACGTTTGATGCCGTGCACTTCGTATCCCTTTTCCAGCAAAAATTCTGCCAGATAGGAACCGTCCTGCCCAGTTACACCTGTGATCAGCGCTTTTTTCATATCCATCCGGTCCTGTTCAGGGCGATCCAGCCATTGGATCGGTGTGGTTTGTGTTTCTTCTATGCCATCACGCGGCCTAGGCCAACTGCTCCCGGCGCTGCACCGCTGGTCATTGACTGTTGCAATCGCTGGGTGTTGGTTGGCGACAGCATGCGACAGCATGCGGCAGCAAAGGATATCAGCGATGTTTGTTTTCGACCCGCCCCGGCAAAGCAGTCTGGCTGTGCAGGGCAATTCCAACCGGTTTCCTGTGCGCCGGGTTTTCTGCGTTGGGCGTAATTACGAAGCGCATGTGCGTGAGATGGGAAATGACACGCGTGAACCGCCGTTTTTCTTTACCAAGCCATCTGATGCTGTGCGCGATACGCCCTGCACAATTCCCTATCCGCCGCTGACCGAGGATCTGCATTTCGAGGTCGAGCTGGTCATCGCAATCGGCAAAGGGGGCGCAAACATCTCCGACGCGGATGTGATGGATCATATTTGGGGTGCGTCGGTTGGTATTGACCTGACGCGCCGTGATTTACAGGCCGAAGCGAAAAAGATGGGCCGTCCGTGGGATTGGGCAAAGGCGTTTGATCAATCTGCCCCGATTGCCCCGATCGTGCCGATTGCCGATGTGCCCTCGGTTGAGGCCGGGCGCATCTGGCTAAGCGTCAACGGTGAGCAGCGCCAAGAAGCGGACCTGTCTGATATGATCTGGGCGGTGCGCGAACATGTCGCCATCCTGTCGCAGGCAATGGTGCTGGCGCCGGGTGATATCATCATGACTGGCACACCTGCTGGCGTGGGTGCCGTGGTGCCGGGCGATGTGCTGACCGGCGGTGTTGATGGGCTTGCCTCGTTTGAGGTTATCATCGGTCCGCGGGCGTGACCGATCTGGCGCTGCATAACTATTTTCGATCCTCGACATCGGTTCGGGTGCGGGCCGCGCTGAATCTCAAGGGGCTGCCGTATGACTATGTGCCGCTGTCCCTTCTTCAGGATGAACAGGCCAGCGCCGCACATCTGGCGCTGAACCCTTCGGGGCTGGTGCCCACCTTGGTAACACCCCAGGGCGCGTTGCCGCAGTCCCTGGCGATTATCGAATGGTTGGACGAGGTGCATCCCGTCCCACCCCTGCTTCCGTCCGACCCTTGGGGACGGGCGCGGGTGCGGTCGCTGGCGCATATCGTGGCACTGGATATTCACCCGGTGAACAATCTGCGTATTCTCAAACATCTTGAGGCAGAGTTTGGTGTTGATGCGGCGGGCAAGGCGGCGTGGTTTCGCAAATGGGCCAGCGCCGGGATGGCGGCATTGGAAGCGCGTCTGGCGTCTGAGGGTGAAACGGGCACGTTTTGCCACGGTGATCGCGTCGGCTTGGCCGATCTATGTCTGTACGCGCAGGTGCTGAACAACGCCCGGTTTGAGGTCGATATGACCCATTATCCGACGATCCAGCGCATCCACGCCAATTGCATGGCGCTGCCGGAACTGGCGGCGGCGGCACCGGAGCGTCAGCCCGACGCGGTCTAACCTGTAGATAGGGTGCGGTTGGCGCGCGCGCGCGCCTGTGCCGCCAGATCGGGCAGGCCAGTCTGTTCGTACACGTCACCCAGCATCAGGTTCAATGGTACGCCGTCAGGGTCATAGGTCCGGCGCATTTCCAATATCTGTTGCGCGGCCGAAGCACGGCCAGCGCGCACCAGCCCGTCCAGATGAATTTGTTCGAACAGGTCGCGCTGGGCATGGCTGCCGCCACATTCCGCCATGCGCGGCAAGGCTTGGCCTAGCAGGCGTATCGCATCGGACCAGTTGCCTTTTGTATGCGCGATGATACCGCAGGCGGCGGGCAGGGCGACCTCGGCCCAAGCGGCATGGTCATGGGCTGCGCGGTCGCTGGCGCGTTCCTTGATTGCGGTCATTAAATCGTCGGCTTCTGCGTGGCCGGTGCGACCCAGCGCATAGAGGTATTGCAACGTCAGGAATGGGTTTACCGTGTCACGGCCCCGAGCCGCGACATGATCCGCGACGTCCGCCCAGCGGTCGCCAACGTCCACCCCGGCAAACTCCATCCGCGCCAGCAGGGATGCTGCGCCGACCTGATCCTGCGAATACTCCTTGGCCAGACCCCAGACGTGGGTGTCAAACGCCGCGCGCACATCGTCATGCCGCCCCTGCGATAGGTAAAACAGCGCCAGATGCCACCAGTTATGGCTACGCATGAAGGAATTGAGGTTCTGCCAGCTGTCCGCCACGCTTTCGAGAAATTTGGCCCCTTCCGCGACGCGCCCCTGTGTCAGCATCACATGGGCCAGCGCATGATGCGCCCAGGGTTCATCATGGTGCAGCGCCATGGCATCGCGCGCGGCGGCTTCGGCCTGATCCAGCAGATGGCATTGCTCATAGCCAAAGGCGATCATGCCGTGGGTATATGGCACGTCTGCCGCCTCGGGCAGACCTTTAAGCGCCATCCGCAACATCCCCGGCGCATCACCACAGTTAAACAGATGATACTGCGCAAGCTTTAGCATCGTCAGATCGCGGGGCCATTGGCCAATGATGCCGTCGCAGCTGGCGATGAGCGCTGGAATGTCGCCCGTGACCCATTGTGCAACGGCGGATACGATCTGTTCTTCGCGCGCGTTTTTGGTTTTGGCCGCTTGCGCGCGTTCCAGATAGGGCTGCGCCTTTGACGGGGCGATGGGGTGTTCCAGAAACATCCACAACATCGCGGCATAGGCATTGGTCAGCGCCGAAGCCGGGTCCGCATCCGCCGCGGCGATGATGCCTGCAGCCTTGGGGTGATATGAGATAAAGCCGTGTACGAAATCGTTGATCGCCGCCACGCTGGCCGGGTTTTCAGTGCTGTGGGCGAGGCCATAGAGGTCTTGGGTCATGCCGGTGCTCCGCTCGCATGGGAAAGGGCAAAGGGGCGGATCAGATCGGCCACGGCGACTGGCGCGTCCCAATGGATGGAATGGCCTGCATCAGGCAGCGTTATCTGGACAACGTCAGGCACCTTGGCAAAAGCCGCGCGAGCGGCGGCTTCGGGGATCAGCAGATCATCGGCGGCATAGATCACTTGCGTGGGGCAGGTCAGCTCATGGGGACGTGTCGCAGGACGAAAGCTGCGCAGCGCTTCGATCTGATGTTCCATGGCATCGACGCTTTGGGCGTGTGGATAGGCCAGCGCCGCCGCGAGAGCTGTATCAGCATTGGACGGATCGGCAAAAAACCCAGGCTGAAGAATCCAGGGATAGAGCGCCCGCAGCCACAGCGTTTCACCCATTGGCGCGCGGCGGATGGCCAGAAGCGTATCGAATACCGCCATCGTGCGCGGCACCCGCACCGGGGCCGACGCCAGGATGGTCAGCGATGCCACCCGACCCGGCACCGCACCAGCCAATTCCATCGCCATCAAGCCGCCCATCGAATGACCCACGACATGAAACTGATCATGCCCCAGGTCATCCATCAGCGCGGCGGCATCCTGCGCCATTTGTCCCACGCTTAGCGGTGCATCCCACGGCGTGCTGCGCCCTGTACTACGATTGTCGGGGCGGATCAGCGTGAAGTCTGCGGCCAGCAGTGGTGCGAGTGCCGCCCAGCTTGCGCTGTCGCTCAGCATCCCGGCGAGCATCAGCAGGGGCGGGCCGCTGCCGTCAACGTCGTAGTGCAGGGTGACATCGGGCAGGGATAAGTCAGGCATTCAGGTCACTCCAGCATGGCAGCAGATCACCTTCTGCCGGGGTGGCGGCATGAATGGCGCGTGCAATGGCGCGCGACAGGCAAAGCGCGGCGGCATGGCCGATCAACATGACATCGCCCGCAGGTCTGGTGGCGGTGGACAGGGCAAACACCAGATCACCATCATGCGGTGTATGGGCGGGAACCACGGCGCGCGCGATACCGTCATGTGCCGCCACGGCGACGCGCTGGCACTCGGCCTTGGTCAGGTTGGCATCTGTCGCCACGATGGCGATGGTGGTGTTTTCGCGGGCCGACATCGCCGCGATCTTGCGGCTGTCGAGCTGGAGGCCAAGCCCGCTTGCCGGATCGGGGCCAAGCCCGCCAAATTCGCCGTCAATCTCAAACGGTGCCGCAAAGAAATGCCTGTCACCCGGTGTGGTCACAGCCCCTACCGGGTTAGCGGCGACAATCGCGCCAACCATGCTGCCATCGGGCAATTGCAAACTGGCAGAGCCGAGCCCGCCTTTTACCATCGCGCTTAACGCACCGGTGCCAGCGCCACTGCTGCCCAGCATAAAATCCTCAGCCGCGCTATCAAACGCCTGCCGCCCAAGGGCCGCGTACGGGTTTTGCACCCAATCTTTTGCCCCACCATTGAGCAGATCAAACAGGATTGCGCCCGGCACCAGCGGAATGACAGCGTCCCCGACCTGAAAGCCGCGCCCCATGCTGCGCAGCCCATCGACAACACCGGAACAGGCATCAAGCCCATAGGCAGACCCACCCGATAGCACCAGCGCATCCACCGCCGCCACGGTTTTGTCCGGGGCCAGCAGATCGGTTTCACGGGTGCCAGGAGCGCCCCCCATGATATGCACAGAGGCGGTAAAGGGTTGATCGGCAACCACCACAGTGGTGCCGGATTTCAACGTATGGTCCTGCGCATTGCCGACGCGCAGGCCACAGACATCAGTGATTAGGTTGCGGGGGCCGGGTTTCATCGTGCGGCGGCCCTCATATACAGCGCCCGCCATCGACTTCCATCGCAACGCCGGTGATCATGCTTGCCTCGTCCGAGCACAGGAAAAGCGCGGCATTGCCCATATCTTCGGGCTGCGAAAACCGACCTAGCGGGATGGTCGACAGGAATTTGGCACGGATCTCGGGCGTGTCCTCGCCCATAAACGATTTCAAAAGCGGTGTTTCCCCAGCGACGGGGTTGATCGCGTTTACGCGGATACCATGTGGGGCCAGTTCGACGGCCATCGTCTTGGTCGCTGTGATCATCCAGCCCTTTGACGCGTTGTACCAGTTCAGCCGAGGTCGGGGAGAGACGCCGGCGGTCGAGGCGACGTTGAGGATCGCCCCCTTGCCGCGTTCCTTCATATGCGGAACGATGGTCTGCGCGGTCAGAAAGACCGATTTCATATTAACGCGGAAGACCCGGTCAAAATCGTCTTCCGATACGTCCTCCAACGCAGTGGGCATATGGGTGATACCGGCATTGTTGATCAGGATATCGATATGCCCCCAGGTATCCAGCGCCTTGGTCGTCATCGCGCGGACAGACCCGGCATCGCCCACATCGACACGCTGCGCCGTGGCATGATCGCCCATTTCCTGCGCCAGCTGCACAGCGCCGTCGTCGTTGATATCGGCAATCATCACCCGCGCCCCGTCTTGCAAGAACCGCCGCACGATGCCTGCCCCGAAGCCCGACGCCCCGCCTGTCACGATGGCTGTTTTTCCTGTCAGTCGCATGGCGATCCCCTCCCGTGTCTACGTCAGTCTTTGACTACCCGACAAGTGTGCGCGCATCGCGCTGGCTTGCCAAGACCCGTTGCAAATCCTTACTGCGTTCTAGCAGATGTCGCACATGCAAAAGGGCGCGCAGGTATCCCTGCGCGCCCTTGCATTGACGTGTCGCGATATTAGTGGGCTTCTTCAGCCATCGCGGCGACAACCGCTGCTTCAAAGATGGCCAGGCCTTCTTCGACAATTTCGTCCGAGGCTGTCAGCGGCACCATGACGCGTACGGCGTTGCCGTGCATGCCACAGCTCAGCAAAAGCAGGCCGCGCTTGAGCGCATGACCGATAACGCGTTTGGTGAAATCCGCATCCGGCATCGCGCTGTCGAAATCGGTCACGAATTCAACGGCGACCATCGCACCAAGGCCGCGAATGTCCCAGAAACGGTAGGGCGCTGCGCGTTCGCCGATCTCGGCAAACCGTGCCTTGAGGGTTTCACCCATCGCGGTGGAACGTGCCAGCAGGCCTTCGTCTTCGATCGCTTCGATCGCGGCGAGTGATGCAGCACAGGCAACCGGGTTGCCGCCATAGGTGCCGCCCAGACCGCCGGGGGCCAGCGCATCCATCAAATCGGCGCGACCGATAACGCCGGCCAGTGGATAGCCACCTGCCATGGATTTCGCAACGGTAATCAGGTCGGGCACAACGCCGGAATGTTCGATTGCAAACCATGTGCCTGTCCGGCCAAAACCGGCCTGCACTTCGTCTGCGATCAGCAGAATACCGTGCTGGTCGCAGATCGCGCGCAACTCTTGCATCATCTCGAATGGCACCGGTGTATAACCGCCTTCGCCCAATACCGGTTCGATGATGATCGCCGCAACGCGTTCGGGCTGCGCATCTGTCAGGAACAGATTTTTCAGGCCGGTGATCGCGTCCTTTACAGTAATTCCGTCGCGGATAGATGGGAATGGCGCGCGGAAGATGTCTGCCGGGAAGGGGCCAACGTCTTTTTTGTAAGGCGATACCTTGCCGGTCATGCCCAGCGTCAGCAGCGTGCGGCCATGGTAACTGCCGGTAAAGGCGATGATGCCGGGGCGGCCAGTGGCGGCGCGGGCAATCTTTACTGCGTTTTCAACGGCTTCGGCACCAGTGGTGACCAGAAGTGTCTTTTTGGGCGCGTCACCAGGGGCCAGCGCGTTCAGCTTTTCGGCCAGTTCGACGTAGGGGCCGTAAGGCACGACCTGGAAACTGGTGTGGGTATAGTGATCTTCCTGCGCTTTGGCGGCGGCGATCACCTTGGGATGGCGGTGGCCAGTATTGAGCACGCCGATACCGCCGACAAAATCAATATAGCGGTTACCTTCGACGTCCCACAGTTCGGCGTTTTCGGCGTATTTAGCATAGATGGGCGCAGCGGAGGCCACACCGCGTGGAACAGCAGCTTCGCGCCGGGCGACCAGCGCCGCGTTCGTCAATTCCGATGATTGCGCCGCGGCGGTCGCCATGGTTTCCACCACGGTCATGCTCGGCTTAGCCTTGGCGGCTGTTTTGCGGTTCTGTTTCTTGGCGGTGCTGGACATATTGCTGATTCCTCTGCTTCAAATGCCGTCGTCACGTTTAAAAAAACGTCTTATGTTGTTTAATATAATTGTCAATCGTGATTTTTCGGCCTATTCGGACGACTGTAACGATGGGCCTGAAATGGCCTATGACTATAAGTATAACAGACGCTAAGCGTCAGATGTCGTTAAGTGGGGAAAATCGTTGGATATTGGTGGCAAGTTACGGACCATCCGAAAACAGCGCGGGCTGTCGCAGCGCGAGTTGGCTGCGCGGGCAGGCCTGACCAACGGCACCATATCGCTGATCGAAAAAAACCGCACCAGCCCCTCGGTTGCCTCGTTGAAAAGCCTGCTGGACGCCATTCCCATCAGCATGGCAGAGTTTTTCTCGACGCTTGAAGATTCAAATACACCCAAGGTGTTCTACCGCGCTGACGAGTTTACCGAGATTTCACCCAGCAGCGCCGATCAGGTGTCGTTGCGACAGCTTGGAAATGCTGAACAGCACGCACTGCAGGTTTTATATGAGACCTACCCGCCGGGTGCCGATACCGGCCCGGAGTGGTTGAGCCATCAGGGCGAAGAGGCGGGGATCGTGGTGCGCGGGTCGATAGAAGTGACTGTCGATGGCAATATATCTGTGCTGAATACCGGTGACGGTTATCTTTTCGACAGCCGCCTGCCGCATCGGTTCCGCAATATTGGTGATGAAATATGTGTGGTGATCAGCGCCTGCACACCGCCGAGTTTCTAAGCGTATTTCTTTACCTGACGGGTTATTTGGTGAGGCAGGAAAGCCAGCAGCCGCCCCCGACTGAACATCGGGAGCGGCTGATGAAATCCTGAGGTCGTCGGGCGTTAGTCCCTACCTCGGTGTTTTTGACCGTTGTTTGACGGACCCAAATTCATTCGTATCGCGCTGATTGACCTGCTTACCAGTGGTCAACGCAACAATGATGAATGCCACCAAGGTCAGGATAGTTAGCCCACCGAGAAACAATTCCGTGGTCATGTGCATCTCCTTTCCAATACGCGCTTCAGGGGCTCAACCGTGAAAAGGGCGAAGGGTTCCACAGATTCTGGATTCATCTGTGAAACGGGCGGAGGCGCGCATAAATGCGCTCATTTATACACAGGTGTCAGTAGTCATAGATCTCGCGGTTACGTTTTGGGACCGGAAAACTGACGACTAGATCGAATGTATCGCCATCGGGGTCAATCTCGACCTGGCCATTGAGCTGCCGTGTGAACGCCAAGATCAAACGGGAGCCAAGACCGGTTCCGGGCGCTGCCGTGCTGCCTTCACCGATTGTATTACGGATTTCCAATTTGGCCCTGTCGGGGCCGTCATAGGCCAGGTTAATTTCGATCCGTGGTTTGCCGTTGCTCGCATCGGGTAGGTATTTTAGCGCATTGGTGACTGCCTCGGACACCAGCAAAGTAAGCGGTGCCGCATCGTCGGCATCAAGCCGTATGTTTTCGTATTTCTGTTCAACGTCGACGCGCGATCCTGGCGGTAACCCAACGGACAGCAGTTGGTTCACGATTTCATGCAGCAGCGCACCGGCATCAACCCGCACCAGATCATCGTTCTGGTACAGGTTCTTGTGAACGGTAGCGAGACTGAGGATGCGGTCTTGCAATCGACGCAAGACAAACTTGGCATCGTCGGACTTGGCCTGTCTGATCTGCATATTCATGATGGACGAGATCAGCTGTAGGTTGTTCTTTACCCTATGATGGACTTCTTTCAGCAGGATATTCTTCTGCCGCAGGCTGTCTTCGAGCGTTGCTTCGTCGCGCAAAATGGATTCCGCCATGCCGATAAAGGCCGATTCCATTTCAACCAATTCCGTCGGCACCGACGGGCCCAAGTTGGCATTGGGCAATGTCCGGTTAAGCGCAAAGCGGCGCATTTGGCGGCCGAGCTTGCGGATATGTGCGATAGCCAGACGGTTCAGCGCCCAGAAGGCAACGATCAGGCTGGCCAGCCACATCACAATTGGCAACAGCGCGCTAAGGCGGGTCGATATGCCAGAGTTTAGGAACGGGGTGTCGTTCGGCCAAACACTAAGGGCATAAACGGTGTCAGGAACGATCGGCACAATCGCATAGGCGCGCTCAACCCCTTTTTGGTTGCCAGTCATAAAGACGCTGGCATCCCTCGTGGTCAAAAGAGACAGCGCGATGTCGCGCGGATATTCGGATTCGGCGACTTCCAGACCATTCTCAGTGGTTAGAATGTCGCCCCTCTTGTTCAGCGTCATCATCGCGACATTGGTCCGCGCTGCGCTTGTGTCACGGATGTTGTCGATGGTTTCATGGGGAATGCTGATGGCCATAAACCCGATCAGTTTGCGACTTTCGTAGACCGGCGCGTTAATCAGTGTGACCGCGCGCTTGCTGATCGACCCCTCGGGTACTGCGCTTGCACGGCGCGCGGGGTCTGCAACGAGACTCTGAAAGCTTTTCGACTTGGAAAAATCAAACTCTTCTCCGGTGGAAGAGCAGGTCATCTTGCCGTCGAGCGCGACAAAGCCAACCAACGAATAGATTTTTGATGCCTCTTTGTACTCCATCAGAAAGTCGGTGCATTCTGCGGCGTCGTTTCGGCGCAAGCGTACGATCGACGTCAGCGCTTCGGCCGCGCCGAACGCCTCTTGAATGACGCGGCGTTCGCCGGCTGACGCCTGTTCGGTCACAGCAATCAGTGACAGTTCCGCGCTATCGCGGCTTTGGTCTGCGATCTGACGGGTCTGCACCACGGCGATCAGGCCAATGGGCAGCAAAGCCAATGACAAAAACAGCAACACGCGGATCGTCAATCCGCGCATCAAGTCGCCGCTGAAGAAGCCAGACGTCATTTTCAGAAGGAGGAGACTTTGGATGCCGACAACACCGACATCGTGGAATCGTCTGTCATTTCGAGTGCCTCGGAATCACTATGGCCCAGTAGTTCTGCCAAACGGGCACGGGCGCGGTTAGTTCGGCTTTTGATCGTGCCGACAGCAACGCCACACATGTCAGCCGCTTCTTCGTAGGAGAACCCGGAGGCCCCTACCAGCAGCAAAGCTTCTCTTTGCTCGTCCTTGAGCAGCAAAAGAGCTTTGCGGAAATCTGTCATTTGCATGTGGCCGTCATGTGCGGGCTTTACGGCCAGACCTTCAGTCAGAATGCCATCCACATCGGGGACTTCACGTTTGGCTTTGCGACGGGACGAGTAATAGGTGTTGCGCAGGATGGTGAACAGCCAGGCCCGCATATTGGTGCCGACCTCGAATTTCTCGATGTTTGTCCATGCCTTAACCAGCGTATCTTGGACCATATCGTCTGCAGTGGCTGTATTGCGCGTCAAACTGATGGCAAAGGCGCGCATCGCCGGCAGATGCTCTACCAGCTGGTCACGAGGGTCGGAGTGTTTCATCCGTTTGACCCTTCGCCCTTGTCTTGGTCTTTCAGCTGTTTGAGCAAATCCTTGAACCGATCAGGGATTCCTTCATCAAGCGTTTCATCAAAGACGCGCTTGAGATTTTCGTCGATGACACGCTCACGCTCGTCTTTGTTCACTGAATTCACTAACATAACCTCTAGATTCGCCGTTCCAATTGAAAATATATGCCCGCATACTGGAACCAAACACAATGTATGGGTGTTTGGTTCCAAGAAAAGTAAAAAAGGATCTCAACAAAATGAACGATGCGACACAAAAGCCAAGCATCAGCGACCAACTGGGTGCCAACATCCCCTTCCTGCGCCGTTTTGCACGGGCGATGACCGGCAGTCAAACCAGCGGCGATACCTTTGCCGCAGCGGCGCTTGAAGCCCTGCTCGTGGATCGCTCAATCTTGGATGGGATGGACACAAAGACCGGACTTTTCAAAGTGCTGTACGGCATTTGGGCCAGTGCAGGCGCGCCGGTCGAGGAAGGTGAAAGCGGCCTTCAGGCCAAGGCGCAGAGGCATCTGGCCAAACTGACAAACAACAGCCGCGAGGCCCTGTTACTGCATACGATTGAAGGGTTCTCGTACGACGAAATCGCCACCATTATCGGGATAGATCAGGGCGAGGCCGAAGAGCTGATCAAGATCGCCCGCCGTGAAATGGCCGACAGCGCCACTGGTTCGGTGATGATCATCGAAGACGAAGCGATCATCGCGATGGACATTGAATCGATCGTTTCCGAGATGGGCCACCGTGTCACAGGTATCGCGCGCACCCGTGACGAAGCCGTTAAGCTGGGCAAGGCCGATGTGCCGGACCTCATCTTGGCAGACATTCAATTGGCCGATAATTCGTCTGGGATAGACGCGGTTAATGATTTGTTGGCTGATCTGGGCCTGCGCCCGGTTATCTTTATCACCGCGTTCCCAGAGCGGCTGCTGACAGGCAACAAGCCAGAACCGGCTTTCCTGATCTCCAAGCCCTATTCTGTGGAGCAGGTAGAGTCGGCCGTGTCCCAAGCGATGTTCTTTTCGTCCACCGAAACGCTGAACGCCTGATCTGCGCCGATATAGCCCGTCATCAATCCTCGCCTTCGGGCGCGGTTTGGTGCGGGCGGACGCGCAACCTGACCAACCGCGCAGACCGTAGGGAACTTTTGTTCTGGTAAGGGGTTAACTCTACAACCCGATGTGCAAAAATACAGGAGTCCGACCATGGCTAAGTCAACCACGGCCACAACGACCGCCGACACCAGCGTATCAATTGATGATCTTTCCGCGCAGATTGCGACACTCAAGAACGACGTCGCATCATTGACCGCTACGCTGGGTCAATACGGCAAGGCCAAGACCGAAGAGATGCGCAAAACCGCCACAACAACCGCGCATGACCTGACCGATGCCGGACGCGCCAAGGCGCTTGAGGCGCAAAAGCAGGCAGAGGAATTCATCATCGCACAGCCAGCCACGGCGCTTGGCATTGCTGCGGGTGTCGGATTTTTGGTGGGCCTCGTGACCGCACGCCGCTGATATGTTGGCATCCCTACTAGCCCCCTTGCGCCACTCGGCGCGTCGGGCTGCGCAGACGGCCCTTCTGGGCACCGGCGCAGCCCTGATGCTGTGTGTCGGAGTGGGGTTTTTTACTTTGGCAGGCTGGTTGTACCTTACCACGGTCACAACTACCTTGATGGCTGCACTGATACTGGGCGGGCTGTATTTTGGCTGCGCTTTTATACTTTTGGCGGTGATTTCGGCCCGGTCATCAGACAAGGCACGCAGCCACACCCCCGCACAATCCCAAGAACATGACACGCTTAAAAATGTAATTATGGCGTTTCTAGCTGGTATGACTGCTGGACAGAAAACACGGCGTTAATCGCGGCGGTCAATGTATCGCTGCTGAACGGACGCAGCAAGATACCCGCCCGCAGCGGATTGTCGATCTGCGGCGGCGGCGCATCATCCATTATAATCAAAACCGCACAACCGGGCCGCAGCGACGCGAAGAGCAACAGAATGGCAGGCAATTGTTCGCACCTTAACGACAAAATTGCCAAGCCAAGGTCCTCTGGCGTTTCCGCGATCGCAGCTTCGTTCAGGTCGGCGCAGACAAACGCCTTGCACTGCGGATATGCAGCAATGAGTGATTCACGTATGTCATAACAAACTAACGGATCGGGTTCATATATAAGATAAGACATGCCGCTGCTCCAATTTCTGTGTCACACATAGGGCCGCACGTCCGCGGACGCATTAAACTGTGACATAGTGAGAGGCAAAGAAATCAATGACTACCCAGTGCCGATATTGCCCCTTGCACCGAAAGGACGCCTTTATCCGGATGTCAAAGGAAGAGCTGGGCTTTATGGAAAGGTTCAAGGCCGGCGAGCTTACGGTTGAACCGGGGTCTACCATACTGATGGAGGGATCAAATGCGCCGCAGTTGTACACTGTGTTGTCAGGCATGGGTATCCGCGACAAAACACTGGAAAACGGTAACCGTCAGGTTGTCAGTTTCGTGTTTCCGGGTGACTTTATCGGTCTTCAAGCTGGAATCATGGGCAAGATGGGGCATTCAGTCGAAGCGCGGTCCGCCATGCGGCTGTGCGTGTTTAACCGCAGCGAATTTTGGGGGTTTCTAAAGGCGCACCCGGAACGCGCGTTCGATGTTACCTGGCTGGCCGCGATCGAAGAGCACTTTATGGGCGAGGCATTGGCGACCGTGGGTCAGCGCAGCGCGCTACAGGCGATTGCTTGGTCCATGGTCAAAATCTTTGAGCGGGGCAAATCCCTGGGCATGGTCAATCAGAATCAGATGTCGCTGCCATTCATGCAGCGCGATCTAGCGGATGCCCTGGGGCTGTCGCTGGTACATACCAACAAGACACTGGCGAAATTGAAAAACCGGCAGTTGCTGGCGTGGTCTGAACGCACGTTGCAGATCAATGACACAGAAGCACTGGCCAAGATTGCGATGATGAAGACCCACCTTCCGCGCCCCCGCCCGCTTATCTAAGGCGCGCTATTTGCCATCCACTTTGACGATGTTATCGGCAACATAAGCGCCACGTTTGCCCATCGGTCTGGACCGTCCGATCGTGCTATCCGGGCGGGTGCGCAATTCGATTTGTGCATTCAGAGAGGCCCCTAAAAGGATCAGGAAGCTGCTGATCCACAGCCAGATCAGCATCGCGATAACGGCCCCGATGGAGCCGTAGACCTGATTATAGTTACCGAAATTTGCAACGTAGTAGGAAAACCCCATAGACAGGATGGCCCAGGATACGACCGCCAGGATCGCCCCCGAGGTCAGCCATTGAAACCGTGCAGCGCGCCTGTTTGGACCATAGCGATAGAGCACCCCAACCCCCGCGAAAAGAACGGCCACAGCCGCAGTCCAGCGCAGGACGTCGGCGATGAGCGTGCCAAAGGTGCCGAGCGGAAAGAAGGACAGCACCACCGGGGCAACCACCACCGTCAACATCGCGACGATCGCCACCCCGACAAGGCTGACCGTCAGCAGCAGCGCGCGCAGATAGTGATGCGCGGCGTTGCGATTGCGTTCGTTGTATACGTTGTTCAGCCCGATCATCATCGCACCGACACCGGCCCGCGCGGACCACAGCGCCACAACCAGTGACACCAGACCGGCCCAGCCTAACGCATCGGCGCGCGCCGTCACCAGCGCGACGACCTGATCATTGATGATCCGGTAGACATCGTCCGGCAGCAGCCCGCGCACTTCTTCCAGTTGTGCCACCACGACAACGGGGTCAGAAATCATTCCGAGCAGGGCAATCAGCGCCGCAAGCGCAGGAAACAGCGACAACATGGCGAAAAACGCAACCCCGGCGGCAATCAGGCCAAGGTTGTTGTCCGATACATGTGCCAGACTGGCCTTGAACGCATCCCAATGGACAGACAGGGCCGCGGGGGGCCTACGTTGGGCCATAGGGCATTATTCCTTATTTCTGGCGGCGTGGATCACCTGTCTTGCACATCGTCGCGGACCTGTCCCCAGGCAACCAGCGTAAAGATCAACGTGCCGCCGATGATGTTGCCCAACAGCACAGGCAGGAAAAAGCCAAAGATCGCCTGAGCAGCACCCAGACTGCCCTTCAGGATAAGCACTGCCATTTCAACCGATCCAGCTACGATATGGGTGAAATCCCCCGCGGCAATCAACCAGGTGAAGACAAGGATCAGGAAAAACGCGGCCTCGTCGGCCTGCGGCAACATCCACACGATCAGCGCCACGATGACCCCCGCAGGGATCGCCCGCCAAAACCCTTCGGCGGCGGTCATGCCTGTCGCATGTTGCGACAGTTCGACAATGGCAGGCATGATGTTCGGCGGCAGGGCGGGCGTGAATACAAACAGCGCCGCAACCGTAAAGGCCCCCACCACGTTGGCCGCCAGAACGATGCCCCACAGGCGCAGCATACGGCCCAACGTGCCCCAGCTGCGGGCCTGCATCACGGGCAGGACAGTGGTGATCGTATTTTCGGTAAACAGCTGCATCCGCCCCATGATCACCGCCAGAAACCCCAGCGAATACCCCAAGTTTTCGATCAGAAAACGCGACGGGGTGTCAGGCAAATAGGTGCGAAAAATAGCCTCGCCCAGTACCGACAGGCTGATCAACATGCCCGCAGAAATGCCCGACCAGATCAGTGATCGATGGCTGCGAGCCATTTCCTCTTCACCGTCACGCCGGATCACCTCGTAGATTAGCTTGGGTGACAGTGGCGCCGCATCGCTAACAGATCTTTCGTCGGCGTCCTCGGGCAGGGCGGTCTTGGATGGTCTGGGCTGGATAAGCGGGGCCATGCGATTTCCTGTTGCAGGTGAGACAAATAGTTTAGCGCGGGTGGGGCTGTGGCATAGGCCAAAAGTAAAATAAATGGCCGTTTCGGTGTCGCAAGGGGCAAAACAAGGTGTGTTTAAGCTGCTGTCGCCACTTGCCAATCCTGCACAGGCGTTCGAACATGGCATCATGCAAAGCAAACTTTCCTCCGCCATCGCTGCCAAACGTGACGACCTGATCGCGTTGACGCAGGATATTATCCGCATCCCCACGTTGAACCCGCCAGGGCAGGATTATCGCGCTATTTGCGAATATCTGGATCGGCGGCTTGCGGCACATGGGTTTGAGACCCAGTTGATCCGTGCTTACGGCACTCCCGGAGACAGCGAGAAGTACCCCCGCTGGAACATCGTGGCCCGCCGCGACGGCGCATACAAAGGCGACTGCGTACATTTCAATAGCCACACTGATGTGGTCGAAGTCGGCGCAGGCTGGACGTTCGACCCCTTTGGCGCCGAAATTTCCGACGGCAAGATTTATGGCCGTGGCACCTGTGATATGAAGGGCGGGCTGGCGGCGTCGATTATCGCGGCGGAAACCTTTGTCGAACTTTATCCCGATTTCTGCGGTGCGATTGAAATTTCCGGCACGGCGGATGAGGAATCGGGCGGCTATGGCGGGGTGGCCTATCTGGCCGAACAGGGGTTCTTTGATCCCGCGAAGGTGCAGCACGTTATCATTCCCGAACCACTGAACAAGGATCGCATCTGCCTTGGCCACCGTGGCGGCTGGTGGGCAGAGATTGAGACAAAGGGCGAGATTGCCCATGGTTCGATGCCGTTTCTAGGCGACTGCGCGGTGCGCCACATGGGTGCGGTTCTGCAAGAGTTCGAAAACAAGCTGTTCCCGGCGATGGCCGCGCGTCATACGGATATGCCGGTGGTGCCAGAGGGTGCGCGATCTTCGACCATGAACATCAATTCGATCCATGGCGGCCAAAAAGAGCAAAGCGAGGATTTCACGGGCCTGCCCGCCCATTGCGTGCCGGATTCATGCCGTATCGTGATTGATAGACGCTTTTTGGTCGAAGAACCGCTGGACCAGGTCCGCGATGAGGTCACCGCATTGTTGGAGGGCTTGCGCGCGACGCGGGTTGATTTCGATTATGAACTGACCGAATTGAACAGCGTTCTGCCCTCTATGACGGATCGCGATGCGCCGGTTGTGCGCACCGTCACCCGCGCCATCGAAGATGTGATGGGCATCAGCCCGCAATATGTCGCATCGCCTGGCACCTACGACCAAAAACACATCGACCGGATCGGCAAGCTGAAAAACTGCATCGCCTACGGTCCCGGCATTCTGGAACTGGCGCACAAACCAGATGAATACATCGGCATTGATGATATGATAGACGCAGCCAAGGTCATGGCGGCCGCGCTCGAATCTTTGTTGCTGCCAAAAGACTGACTTAAAAACAGGGAGTTATCTTTGATGAAACAGTTTGCCACGCGGGCTTTTATGGCCTCTGCACTGGCTCTTTCTGCCAGTATAGCAGCCGCCCAGCAGACCGGGATCACGGTTGCGATGCAGTTGGAGCCACCCCATCTGGACCCAACCTCCGCTGCTGCGGGCGCCATCGATTCCGTGCTCTACTCTAACGTCTTTGAGGGGCTGACCCGCTTTATGGGCGATGGTTCCGTCGTGCCGGGCCTTGCCGAGTCCTGGGAGATTTCTGACGACGGGCTGACCTATACGTTCAAGCTGCACGATGGTGTGACGTTCCACGACGGCACCACGATGGACGCCGAAGATGTGAAATTCAGCCTCGACCGGATTAATGCAGAGGACAGTGCCAACGCCCAAAAGGCGCTTTACGCCGCGATTTCCGAGGTCAACGTGATTGACCCGCTGACCGTCGAAGTGAAATTGTCAGAGCCCAACGGCAATATGTTGTTCAACCTTGCATGGGGAGATGCCGTGATCGTGGCCCCCGAAAGCATCGACAACATCAAGCAGACCCCAGTCGGCACCGGCGCTTTCAAGTTCGATAGCTGGACCCAGGGCGATAAAATCGACATCTCGCGCAATCCTGATTACTGGGGTGAACCGGCCAAGCTGGAAACCGCTACGTTCAAGTTCATCTCTGATCCCACGGCTGCCTTTGCGTCGGTTATGGCCGAAGACGTGGACGTGTTCATCAGTTTTCCTGCCCCCGAAAATATCCCTCAGTTCGAAGCCGACCCCCGTTTTCAGGTGCTGGTCGGATCGACCGAGGGCGAGACCATCTTGTCCACCAACAACACGCGTCCGCCATTCGATAACGTGAAGGTCCGCGAAGCCGTGGCCCATGCGATTGACCGTCAGGCGATTATCGACGGCGCGATGTTCGGTTTCGGCACGCCCATCGGAACCCACTTTGCCCCGCACAACCCTGCCTATGTCGATCTGACGGGGATGAGCGACTATGACCCCGAAAAGGCCAAAGCTTTGTTGGCCGAAGCCGGGTTTGCTGATGGCTTTGAAACCACCTTGCACCTGCCACCCCCCTCTTACGCCCGTCGCGGCGGCGAGATTATCGCGGCGCAGTTGGCTGAGGTCGGGATCAAGGCCGAGATTACCAACGTCGAGTGGGCGCAATGGCTGGAGACCGTTTTCAAAGGCGATTTTGGTCTGTCGATCGTCAGCCACACCGAACCGATGGACATCGGTGTCTATGCAAATCCAGAATACTATTTCCAGTATGACAACGCAGATTTTCAGGCGCTGATCACCAAGTTGAACACCACAACGGACCCTACTGAACGTGATCAGTTGCTGGGCGATGCCCAGCGGATGATTTCAGAGGATTACGTGAACGGTTACCTGTTCCAGCTGGCCACCCTGACTGTGGCAAAAGCCGGTGTTCAGGGGCTGTGGGAAAACGCGCCGACCCAAGCCACCGATCTGACCGCTGTCGGCTGGGCCGAATAGATTAATCACTCACGTTGTGAACAGCAAAAAGGGCACCACAACGGTGCCCTTTTTCAATACTATAGTAAGAAGGCTTAGCGTGTGCCGTCCATGTTGGCAGCGGCTTCGCTAACCAATGCGTCAAGGTTCTGATCACATACGGCCATGAAGGCTTCCAATGCGGCTTCGTCCATTGGCTCTGCTGTCATATTGGATTCAGCAGTGTTGCCGCCTGTTGGCTCAACTGCCATCGCTTCGCCATTGTTCTCTTCAACTGTACCTTCAGTGGACGTACCGTCGGTTGCTTCGGCAGCAGTGGTATCGCCGATTGAGTCTTCAACGGCTTTTGGTTCGCCATCGCTTGGCGCGCCGTCCATGCCGGAATCAATCTCTGCAATGGCCATTGTCGCCACTTCAAGCTGATCATCTGCGCTCAGCGCTTTGTACTGGGCACAGGTCATTGTCGCCATGTCCAGGTGCGCAGCCGCAAAAGCAGGTGCAGAAACGGTGCCCAGCAGGCCAGCGATAGCAAGTGTTTTAAGTGTCGTTTTCATTATAACTCTCCACGTTGATTGAACTTACATACACAACCCCAGGCCCGTCGTTTGGTTCCCGTAAACGCTGCGGTTGTCGACCCTGACCGAATTGCTTGTCGCGATAAGGCTATGCTTCTTGGCGTAAAAACCAGATTGTAACGTTTTCGTGTGGGGCACGGTCGCCACCCGCGCAGCGTTTCACAGACAGCGATGGGGCGCCTTCGACAAGGCCTCTGGACCATGCGCGCCCGCGCGCCTAACCTCGCGAGATGTTGCGCTATACCCTCAAACGAATGCTGTCGCTTTTGATCAGCCTTGCCGTTGCCTCGCTGGTGATCTTTGCCGTGATCGAG
Source organism: Sulfitobacter sp. KMM 9851 (assembly GCF_057178245.1). Lineage (NCBI taxonomy): Bacteria > Pseudomonadati > Pseudomonadota > Alphaproteobacteria > Rhodobacterales > Roseobacteraceae > Sulfitobacter > Sulfitobacter sp. KMM 9851. The sequence continues at coordinate 3,677,843 of NZ_CM169991.1, read as the reverse complement.
GTTGCGCCGGGCGACCCCGCGTCATTCATGTTGGGCATGAACGCGCAGCCCGAAACCCTGGCGGCACTGCGGACCGAACTGGGATTGGATCAAACCAAGTTTGAACGATATCTTTCATGGGTCACCGGCATGCTGGCCGGTGACTTTGGCACCTCATATACCTATCGCACGCCGGTGGCAGAGATGATTGGCGACCGCCTTTGGGTTTCGCTGCCGCTTGCGCTTTATGCGCTGGCGCTGTCGATTGTTGTTGCCTTCCCTGCGGGTATCTTTGCGGCCTCCCGCCGCGGTCGGGCGGGGGACATCGGCGTTATGGGGGCCACCCAACTGGGCGTGGCCGTGCCGAATTTCTGGTTTGCAATGATGCTGGTGCTGATTTTTGCTATTAACCTGCGCTGGTTCTCAGCCGGCGGGTTCGTGGGCTGGGACAAAGGGCTTTGGGCCGGGCTGCACGCGCTGACGCTGCCTGCTGTCGCGCTGGCGCTGCCACAGGCGGCTATTCTGGCGCGCGTCATGCGATCGTCCTTGCTGGACGTGCTGGGCGAAGATTTCATCCGCACCGCCCGCGCCAAGGGGCTATCGTCACGCCAAGCGCTGTGGCGGCACGGATTGCGCAATGCGCTGATCCCGGTGCTGACGATTATTGGATTACAGTTTTCGTTTCTACTGGCGGGGTCGATCATCATTGAACAGGTATTCTATCTGCCGGGACTGGGGCGGCTGGTGTTCCAATCCATCTCCGCACGTGACCTGATCGTGGTGGAATCGGTGGTCATGCTGCTGGTCTTTTCCGTGATCGTGGTGAACTTTGTCGTCGATCTGGCCTATGCTGCGGTTGATCCGCGCTTGAGGGCGCGTACATGAACCGCAATCTGGCCTTGGGTGGGATGCTGACAGGCATCTTTGTACTGGCGGCGCTTATCAGCTTTGTCTGGACACCGTTCGATCACAGCGCGCTCAACATCGCCAACAAGCTGAAAGCGCCGAGCGTGGCACATCTGCTGGGCACAGACCACTTTGGCCGTGATATCCTCAGTATGATCATGGTTGGCGCACGCACCTCTATCGCTGTCGCGCTGGTGGCGGTGGGCATCGGCATGGGGGCGGGGGTGCCGCTGGGGCTGTGGGCAGCAGCGCGGCGTGGCAGTTTCGTGGATGAGGTGATCATGCGCGGCAACGATCTGGTTTTTGCGTTTCCGGCTATCGTTATCGCGATCCTGATCACGGCGGTTTTTGGGGCAGGGGCGGTCAATGCGATCATCGCCATCGGAATATTCAATATCCCGGTCTTTGCCCGGATCACCCGTGGGGCGGCACTGTCGCTATGGCAGCGCGATTTCATTCTGGCCGCGCGGGTTGCCGGCAAATCTGCTGTGCGTATTTCCGCCGAACACATCCTGCCCAATGTTACCAACCTGCTGATCGTGCAAGGCACCATCCAGTTCAGCCTAGGCATCCTGGCCGAGGCGGGGTTGAGCTATGTCGGTCTGGGCGCGCAGCCGCCAACGCCGTCCTGGGGGCGGATGCTGGCAGATGCGCAGACCTTGGTCAGCATCGCGCCGCATATGGCACTGATGCCCGGTTTTGCGATCATTCTCACGGTGCTGGGGTTGAACCTGATGGGCGACGGGCTGCGCGATCTTCTGGACCCGCGTTTGCGGGTGGCGCGCGTATGACATTGCTGGACATCTCCAATCTGTCGCTGTCGATCCACGGGATCAGCATCCTGCATGGTGTCACCTTTTCCATTCATCCGGGCGAGATTGTCGCGGTGACTGGGGAAAGCGGATCGGGCAAATCAATGACCGCCCTGGCCACGCTGCAACTGTTGCCGCAGGGCGCGCGGACCACGGGCCATATCATGCTTGGCGAAACAAATCTCACCGGGCTGGCAGAGCGTGACCTGTGCGATATACGCGGCAACGATATCGGCATGGTGTTTCAAGAGCCGATGACGGCACTGAACCCGGTGCAGACCATCGGGCGGCAGGTCTCTGAGACTATCCGCATTCACGACCGCAGCCTGTCGCGCCAACAAGCAGAGGCGCGCGCCGCCGATACCCTGACCCGCGTCGGCCTGCCACAGGACCAGTTTCCGCTGTCACGTTATCCGCATGAACTGAGTGGCGGCCAGCGTCAGCGCGTTGTGATCGCCATGGCAATTGCCCTGCGGCCCCGGCTGCTGATCGCAGATGAGCCGACCACGGCGCTGGACGTGACGACGCAGGCGCAAATCCTCGACTTGCTGAAGCGGTTGGTGCAGGAAGACGGAATGGGTCTGTTGATGATCACCCATGATCTGGCCGTGGTGGCCGACATGGCCGACCGTATCGTGGTGATGCGCAAAGGGCGGATTGTCGAACAGAACGAGACCAACGCGCTGCTGCACAACATGCGCGATGACTATACCAAAATGCTGTTCGCGGCCTCGTCACATCAGGTCAATCTGCCGCCTGCGCCGCCACCTAAACCGCTGCTTGAGATCATGGGCATCCGGCGCGACTATACCCTGCCGCGCAAGACACTGTTTGGCGCGCCGGGACGGTTTCGCGCAGTGGATGACGTAAGCTTTACCATTCAGCGCGGTGAACGCCTGGGTCTTGTCGGAGAATCCGGCTGCGGAAAATCGACCCTAACGCGCGCGATTTTGGGTCTGGAACCGGTGCAGGCCGGGCAGATCACCCTCGACGGTGCGCCAGTGTTTACCGGCAATCGCCCGAACCTCGTCGTCCGGCGCAAAATGCAGGTGGTGTTCCAAGATCCTTCGGCAGCTTCAATCCGCGTCATCGGGTCGACCGATTGGTGACCGAGCCGTTTCACCTGTTGCCTGACCCGCCACAGGGCGCCGATCGCCAGCGCGCCATAGACGAGGCGCTGACGGCGGTTGGCCTGTCGTCCGGTGATGCACGCAAGTACATCCATGAATTTTCCGGTGGCCAGCGCCAACGTATCGCTATCGCCCGCGCTCTGATCATCCGCCCCGAACTGATCCTCTTTGACGAAGCGGTCAGTGCGCTGGACGTGTCGGTGCGCGCGCAGATCCTTGATCTGCTGGCAGAGCTTTGCGGCGCCTATGACTTGACGTATCTGTTCATATCGCACGATTTGTCGGTGGTGCGCAGCGTGACGGACCGGGTGCTGGTCATGCAGGCGGGTAAAATCGTCGAACAGGGCGCGACGCATGCTGTGTTCGATACCCCACAGCATGCCTACACCAAATCACTGATTGCAGCCGCACCCGTGCTGCCAGACCTGACGCAGCGGGTTTAATCCACCGGGGCAAAGCTCTCGGCGCGGGCGCGGGCCCAGCGGGATTTGTTGCCGTTATAATCCATCGCCTGATCGTCGAGCAGATAGCCCGCCGGAAGATAGGGATAAACCTGATCACCCTGCACCATGCTCTTGTCGCCTTGGCGCAGCATCAGGTGGCGTGGCAGGAATGCGCTGGGGTTGGGGAGCCCTGCGGCCCCTGTCATCTCTGCCAGCGCCTCCATCGTGTTGCGATGAAACCGCGCGACACGTTCGCTTTTGTGGCCTACGTCCAGCGCGCGCTGTCTGATTTTGTCCTGGGTGGCGACGCCCACAGGGCAATGATTGGTGTGGCAGGCCTGCGCCTGGATACAGCCGATGGCAAACATGAATCCGCGCGCAGAGTTGCACCAATCTGCCCCCAGTGCCAACGCGCGGGCGATGTCAAAGGCCGACACCACCTTGCCCGCCGCGCCGATTTTTACCTGATCGCGAATACCCGCCCCACGCAGCGTGTTGTGTACAAAGGTCAGCCCCTCGACCATCGGCATTCCGACGTGATTGGCGAACTCTACCGGGGCCGCACCAGTGCCGCCTTCGGTGCCATCGACGACAATGAAATCCGGCACGATGCCGGTATCCAACATTGCCTTGACCATGCACATGAATTCGCGCTGATGCCCGATGCACAGCTTGAACCCCACAGGCTTGCCGCCCGACAGATCACGTAGCTTTTGCAGGAAATGCATCATCCCGATCGGGGTTGAAAAGGCCGAATGCGCGGCAGGTGACACGCAGTCCTTGCCCATCGGCACGCCGCGCGCTTCTGCGATCTCGGCGCTGATTTTGCGCGCGGGCAGCATACCCCCATGCCCAGGCTTGGCCCCCTGACTGAGCTTTAGTTCGATCATCTTGATCTGATCAAGCGCGGCCGTTTCGGCAAACTTGTCAGCATCAAATGTCCCGTCCGGCGCGCGGCAGCCGAAATAGCCTGACGCCACCTGAAAAATCAGGTCACCGCCGCCTGCCTTGTGATAACGACTGACCGACCCTTCGCCGGTGTCATGGGCAAAGCCGCCCAGTTTCGCCCCGGTGTTCAGCGCCTGAATGGCATTGGCAGACAGGGAGCCGAAACTCATCGCGGAGATATTGTAGATCGACGCGCTATAAGGCTGTTTGCAGTCCTTGCCGCCGATCACCACCCGGAAATCCGTGTCAGTGATATGCGTCGGTTGCACCGAATGGGTGACCCATGAATACCCGGCGTCATAGACCCGCATCCGCGTACCAAACGGGCGCGCGTCCTCTTGCCCCTTGGCGCGCTGGTAAACCAGACTGCGGTCATCGCGGCTGAACGGTTCTTCATCCTGATCGGATTCGATAAGGTATTGCCGGATTTCCGGTCTGATCCCTTCAAAGATGAAGCGCATGTGCCCCAGCACCGGATAATTACGCAGGATCGAATGTTTGGTTTGAAACAGGTCGTAGGTGCCGACCGCGGTCAACGCGCCAAATACCAGCAATGGCAGCCCGAACCAGATCGACCAAGTTGCCATGAGGATCATTGATAGCAGCGCCAGGATGGCGCAGGCGAACAGGGCCGTAAATCGAGTCAGCGAGTCGAGCGAGGGCATATATGCTCCGATTGTAAGTTTCGCGATATTATCATCGTCACTTTGACCGGATTGGGACCTCTTGCAAGGAGATGCTTGTAAATTATCACACGGTGTGTTTAATATAATCAACATTAGGGCGATCTCCTAACCAAGGTGCCCTGTACAGTCAGGTTGAAAAAAGCTTGGTGACAAAGGCTTGACCTTGCGGAACCGTGATCTGTGACAGCCCGCTTGATCATAATATCAAACGCGCCTAACCTGACGATAGGATTCCCGCGCACCGGGTGCCAAAGCTGAGGTGCAGGGAGGAAATGCGATGCTGGGGGCAAAATCGCCTTTATATTTTGCGCCTCCGCTACACATTGTGACGGGTCCACCTATTGGTGGATCTTGACGAACAAAAAAGGGAGAACAGCTATGAAAATGTTCAAAATGCTGGCGATTGCGGGGGCCATGGTGGCCGGGACCGCTGCGACGGCACAGGAAAAATTCATCACCATCGGGACCGGCGGCCAGACCGGCGTTTACTTTGTCGTAGGTCAGTCGATCTGCCGCCTTGTGAACCGCGGTTCTGCCGATCACGGTTTGAAATGCACCGCGCCGTCTACCGGTGGTTCCATTGCAAACATCAACGCGATCAAGGCTGGTGATATGGACATGGGTGTGGCCCAGTCCGACTGGCAGTATCACGCGTACAACGGCACGTCGGAATTTGAAGGCAACAAGTTCGACAAAGAGCGCGCTGTGTTTTCCGTCCATGGTGAACCGTTCAACGTGATCGCGCGCAACGACAGTGGCATCGAAACTTTCGACGACCTCAAGGGTAAGCGCGTGAACATCGGTAACCCCGGTTCCGGTCAGCGCGCCACGATGGAAGTCGTGATGGCAGCCAAAGGCTGGACGCTTGACGATTTCGCATTGGCATCCGAACTGAAGCCGGCCGAACAAGCCGCCGCACTGGGTGACAACAAGGTTGATGCGATCATCTATACCGTTGGCCACCCGAACGGGTCGATCCAAGAGGCGGTTTCCACCATCGATGCGCATATCGTGCCTGTCACCGGCCCGGAAATCGACAAGCTGGTCGAAGAGAACCCATTCTACGCCAAGGCGACTGTGCCCGGCGGCATGTATAAAGGGACCGACAACGATGTCGAAACCTTTGGCGTAAAAGCCACTTTCGTCACATCCTCCGATGTTGATGACGACGTTGTATATCAGGTGGTTAAGGCCGTTTTTGATAACTTTGACCGCTTCAAAAAGCTGCACCCAGCCTTTGAAGGTCTTGTCGAAGCAGACATGATCAGCGCCGGGTTGTCCGCGCCGCTGCACCCCGGTGCCGAGAAGTACTACAAGGAGCGCGGCTGGATCGAATGATCCGCTTGGTCTTCTAAGCGAATGTGATGCGTTTGGCGGCAGGCAACTGCCGCCAGACACCCAAGAATAAATTGCGCACCCGTCATAAGATGGGGCCGACAGGGGGAAAGTGATGTCACAAAAAGACCAACAGCAGGCGGCTGCCGTCGAAAATGCGGCAACCGGTGGTCGCGGCGGGTTGAGCCAGGCGGAACTGGACGAACTTGTCGCCTCCTCCGACACGGGCGGACGTGCAATAAAGGGCACGATAGGCACTCTTTTGATGCTCACCGCACTGGCGTGGTCGATCTTCCAGCTCTACATCGCGTCGCCCTTTGGTCTTTTTAACGACACACTCGCGCGGTCGATCCACCTCGGCTTTGCTGTATTCCTTGGGGTTATGGCCTTCCCGGCGGCGCGCACCAAATTCCAGGTCGTGCTGGGCATTGTCGTGCCTCTGGCACTTGCCGCGCTGTTCATGATCAGTGCAAAGGATGCGACCCCGGTCTGGTGGGTTCCGCTGCCCGCTCTTTTTGTCGTCGCTACTGTCGTGCTTGGCTCGCCCAAGGATCACATCCCGATCTGGGAATGGGCGCTGGCGATTGTTGGCGCACTTTGCGCGCTATACCTCTTTATGTTCTACCGCGACATCGCGGACCGGGTCGGCGCGCCGATCCTGCAAGACTATGTTGTCGCCGTAACCGGCTTGATGATCCTGCTCGAAGCGACCCGTCGCGCCCTTGGCCCCGCTCTGATGATCGTGGCGTCTGTGTTCTTGTTCTACACCGTCATGGGCCCCAACATGCCCAGCATCATCGCGCATAAGGGCAACAGCCTGTCCGAAATTGTGAACCATCAATGGATCACCACCGAAGGCGTTTTTGGCATCGCGTTGGGGGTGTCGACGTCTTTTGTCTTCCTCTTTGTTCTGTTCGGCTCCCTGCTCGATCGGGCGGGCGCGGGCAACTATTTCATTCAAGTGGCATTCAGCCTTATGGGCCACATGCGCGGCGGCCCGGCCAAGGCTGCGGTGGTCGCCTCGGCGATGACGGGGCTGATCTCGGGCTCTTCCATCGCCAATGTGGTGACGACGGGCACATTCACCATCCCCCTGATGAAAAAGGTCGGTTTCTCATCTGAGAAAGCTGGTGCCGTTGAAGTGGCCTCATCGGTCAATGGTCAGATCATGCCACCTGTGATGGGCGCTGCGGCCTTCTTGATGGTGGAATACGTCGGCATTCCCTATTTCGACGTGGTCAAACATGCCTTTCTGCCGGCGGTGATTTCCTACATCGCGCTGGTCTACATTGTGCATTTGGAAGCGCTGAAAGCAGGCATGCAAGGTCTGCCGCGCGCGTATACCCCAAAGCCTTGGGTGCAGCAGCTGATCGGCATCGCCTTTGCGATCATCGCGATCTGCGCGCTGTCTTTTGGCGTCTATTACCTGATGGGCTGGATTCGTCCGGCATTTCCGGAAACCGCGGGCTACATCATCTTTGTCTTCCTTACGGCGGTCTATGTTGGCCTGCTCTATGTCGCCAGCAAGGAAGCACCGCTCAAGCTTGACGACCCAAATGCAGAGGTAACGTCGCTGCCGTTGCCCGGCCCTACCGCGCGGTCCGGCCTGCATTTCATTTTGCCGGTTGTGGTGCTGGTCTGGGCACTGATGGTCGACCGTTTGTCACCGGGCCTGTCGGCCTTCTGGGCGGCGTCCTACATGATCTTCATCTTGCTGACACAGCGTCCACTAATGGCCATTTTCCGCGGCGAAAGCCGGTTGGCCAATGACGTCAAAGACGGCTTTCTTGACCTGATTGATGGCCTCGTGACCGGCGCGCGTAACATGATCGGCATCGGCATCGCGACGGCGACGGCAGGTATCATTGTGGGCGCGGTCAGCCAAACGGGTGTCGGATCGGCACTGGCCGATGTGGTTGAGGTGCTGTCAGGCGGCAATATCCTTGCCATTCTGTTCCTGACCGCGATCCTGTCGCTGATCCTTGGGATGGGGCTGCCGACCACGGCGAACTATATCGTGGTGTCTGCATTATTGGCCCCGGTAATTGTGACGCTAGGCCAGCAGAACGGGCTGATCGTGCCATTGATCGCTGTGCACTTGTTCGTGTTCTACTTTGGCATCATGGCGGATGTGACACCCCCGGTGGGGTTGGCAAGTTTTGCCGCAGCCGCTGTTTCCGGTGGTGATCCGATCAAAACCGGCGTTGTGGCATTCTTTTACTCGCTGCGCACCGCCGCATTGCCATTCTTGTTTATCTTCAACACCGAACTTCTGTTGATCGGGGTCACCTGGGCGCAGGGGATATTCATCTTTGTAATAGCCACCTGTGCCATGTTGCTGTTCGCGGCGGCGACGCAAGGTTGGTTCCTTGCCAAGAACCGGTTCTACGAAACCATCGCGCTGCTCTTGATCGCCTTCACACTGTTCCGTCCCGGATTCTGGATGGATATGGTCTCTCCCCCCTATGTGGAGGAGCCGCCAGCAGCCATTGAACAGGCGGCCGAGGGAACACCGGTTGGTGAAAACCTGCGCTTGCGGGTCGCCGGCGTCAACGATCTGGGGGACCCGATCGAATTTGTCGCGCTCGTGCCGATTGGCGAGGGTGCAACCGGTGCTGAAAAGCTGGAAGCGGCGGGGCTGACCTTCCGACAGGATGGCGACAAGATGATCATCGACGATGTGGCCTATTCCAGCGCCGCGCAATCTGCCGGGCTCGACTGGGATCAAGAGGTTCTGCGTGTACTGAAGCCAGTGCCGCAACCCAGCAAATACTGGATGTTCATCCCGGCTTTGTTGCTGCTTGGGTTGGTGATCTTCTTGCAACGGGGCCGCAATGCACGCGCCACCCGTGAAACCGTCGCAGCCTGAGGGGGACCGGATATGTTCAACACGATCTTGCTGACCGTTGACCTGAACGACAATAAGTCGTGGAAAAAGGCGCTGCCGCAAGCGGTGGAGATGATCCGCGTGTCGGGCGGCACCCTGCATATCCTCACCGTGGTGCCTGACATGGGAACGCCACTGGTCGAAGGGTTCTTTCCCAAGGATTTCGAAAAGAGGGCAACCGCAAAGGCGGCCGAGGCGCTGGCCAAGCTGGTCGAGGATCACGTCCCAGACGAGATAAAGGTGAAACAGCATCTCAAGTTCGGCAAGATCCACCGCGAGGCCCTCAAGATCATTGAAAAGACCGGGGCCGATCTGGTGGTGATGGCGTCGCAAAAGCCGGATCAGCTGCGCGAATTCCTTGTCGGCTCCAACGCCGACAGGATCGTGCGCAGATCCCCTGTTTCCGTTCTGGTAGTAAGGGCGTAAGGGGCGTGCAAGGCGGCAATGGGCAGGAATATCTTCCAGCGGGCCGCAAAGCTCGGAGTAAGCTGATATGACCCCTTTCGCAATTGCCGGCGTGCAGATGTACGTCAACGCCCTACAGTCAAATGTAGATGGCATGATTCATCGCCTAGATATTCTGATGGCGCGGTTTCCCTGGACACAGATGGTGCTGTTTTCCGAACTGGCCCCTTTTGGCCCGCTCGATCAGTATTCATTGCCCCCGGAAAACGAAACCATAGAGCGGTTTCAGGCCGCTGCGCGCAAGCACAAGGTTTGGCTTATTCCCGGTTCGATGTTCCTGACCGATCCCGGTGATGGACGGGTCTATAATACCTCGGTAGTCATCAACCCCGAGGGCGAGATCATCCGCCGGTACGCCAAGATGTTTCCATTCCGGCCCTACGAAGCCGGGATCGCAGCAGGGACTGAATTCTGTGTTTTTGACGTACCTGATGTTGGCCGCTTTGGGCTGTCGATCTGCTATGACATGTGGTTTCCCGAGACCACGCGCCAATTGACGTCACAGGGCGTCGAGGTGCTGTTGCACCCGGTCCTGACTGGCACGACCGACCGCGACGCAGAATTGGCCATCGCGCGGGCCACGGCAGCGCAGTTCCAGTGTTATATCTTCGACGTAAACGGGTTGGGCGCGGGCGGTGTGGGTAAATCCTGCGTGGTCGATCCAACCTCGATGGTCCTGCACCAGTCTGCCGGCCAGGAAGATATGTTTCCAATTGAGGTTGACCTCTCGATGGTCCGCCGTCAGCGTGAGACAGGTATGAAAGGCCTTGGTCAACTGCTTAAATCCTTCCGCGATCGGTCCACCGATTTCTCGATCTATGACCGCGCCAGCGGCACGGATGCCTACCTCAAGACACTGGGTCCGCTCGAAATTCCTCAGCAGGGCACGCGCGCGGGGCTTCATGTTGACGTGCCTGCACAACAGGTGCCTGCGGACATGCCTGCCTTCAAAGGGCAGCAGCAACCCAGCCTGATCGCCGAACCCCTTGCCAACCCCGGCGCAGGCTCTGCCGCAGCCGTGATCAATAGCCAAGCGCCCGTAGCCCCGGCTGCGGCGACACCCAATCCCCCCCTGACGCCCGGTAATGCAACCGTGCCCGGGGAAACATCCAGCGGCTAAGCTGGTGTGATGGCTTTCGGCACCAAACGCCGAAAGCCAAGCATCAGTCGATGCCGCCCAGCGGAGAACGACTGATGCATTCTATGAACGATTACTCTTCCGCCATTCAGCTGAGATCTGACCGCTGGAGCGCGCTGCGTGCTGCCACAACTGCACTGGCCCGTGGCCCCAGCGCCAAAGAGGTGGCGCGGCTGAGCAAACTGGTCGACGAGCTGTTTGTCTCGTTGGAATTGATTGAACCCTATTGGGCCTTTCCCGGCATGTCTGCCTTTGAGCACATGCGCCGCCATTACGCCCATGGCAATTTCGAAGACATCGCGTTTTCGGTGAACCGGGTCACACGCGCGCTGACGACGGGTGCCTACCGTCGGCGGACCATCCCGCTCGAACGTGACAGCCTTGATCAGGACGAACACGACGACGAAGCGATGCTGCCACCCGAGGCCCGCGCGCTTGCGAAACCCTATTTCGAGATATTGATCGTCGACAATGTAAGCGAACAGCAAGAACGCTGGCTGCGCAGTAACGTGACCCGGATGCGCCGCCCCGAAGATCCGTTCATCTACGAGGCCGTTGTGGTGCCCAGCCTTGAGGATGCGTTGATCGCGGTGATGTTCAACCACAACATTCAGGCCATCGTCGTGCGCCCCGGCCTGATACTGAAATCAAAGATGGATCAGCCGATCCTGGCCCGCTATCTCGCCCGGGCCGGCGGGCGCGATGAAATCGACGCGCTGCACCCCGAAAGCTACGGCCCCGAACTTTGCCGAATGATCGCCAAGGTCCGCCCTGAACTGGACGCCTATCTGGTTACAGAACGGTCGGTCGAAGATATCGCAGGTCTTGATCTGGGGATCTGTCGGCGGGTTTTCTATAACCAAGAAGACTTCATGGAGCTGCACCTGAACATCCTGCGCGGGGTGCAGGCGCGCAATAAGTCGCCCTTCTTTACCGCTTTGGTTGAATATTCAAAACAGCCCACCGGCGTGTTTCACGCCATGCCGATCAGCCGGGGTAAATCCATCACCCGATCGCATTGGATTCAGGATATGGGTGCGTTTTACGGGCCGAACATCTTCCTCGCGGAAACCTCTGCAACCTCTGGTGGGTTGGACAGTCTACTGGAACCGCACGGCCCGATCAAAGAGGCACAGGAACTGGCCAGCCGTGCGTTTGGGTCGAAACAGACCTTCTTTGCCACCAACGGCACGTCGACCTGTAACAAAATCGTGGTTCAGGCCTTGGTGCGCCCCGGTGATATCGTCCTGGTCGACCGGGATTGTCACAAGTCACACCATTACGGGATGGTGCTGGCCGGCGCGCAGGTGAGTTACCTCGATAGCTATCCGCTTAACGAATACTCGATGTACGGCGCCGTGCCGCTGCATGAAATCAAGCATCAGTTGCTGACGCTCAAGGCGGCAGGAAAACTGGACCGTGTGCGCATGTTGCTGCTGACCAACTGCACCTTTGACGGGCTGGTTTATAACGTCGAACGCGTAATGGAAGAATGTCTGGCCATCAAACCTGACCTGATTTTCCTGTGGGATGAAGCGTGGTTTGCCTTTGCCCGGTTCAGCCCAACCTATCGCCAGCGCACGGGTATGAATGCAGCCAATACGCTGCGCGAAAAATTCCGGTCGGAGGCCCACGCCGCTGCCTATGACAAGCAGCAGATCATGCTCAAGGATGCGGACGACGAGACGCTGTTGAAAACCCGCCTGATCCCGCCGCCCAACGCGCGGGTGCGGATCTATGCCACGCAATCGACTCATAAAACGCTGACGTCGCTGCGGCAGGGCTCGATGATCCATGTCAACGATCAGGACTTCAAGGGCGAGGTCGAGCAAAGCTTTCACGAAGCTTACATGACGCACACATCAACATCGCCAAACTACCAGATCATTGCCTCGCTTGATGTGGGGCGCCGGCAAGTCGAACTTGAAGGGTACGAATTTGTACAACGCCAGATCGAGGCGGCGATGTCGATGCGGCGCGCCATCACCGATCACCCGCTGCTGCAAAAGTACTTCAAGGTTCTGACTGCCGGTGACATGATTCCAGAGGCTCACCGCGAAAGCGGGGTCACCAGCTATTACGACACCCAACAGGGCTGGACGGATATGTGGGACTGCTGGGAGCAGGACGAATTTGTCCTCGATGCGACCCGTGTCACACTGGCCGTGGGCGGTACGGGCTGGGATGGCGATACCTTCAAGACAGATATCTTGATGGATAAATATGGCATCCAGATCAACAAGACCTCCCGCAACACAGTGCTGTTTATGACCAACATTGGCACCACGCGGTCATCAGTGGCCTATCTGATCGAAGTTCTGGTCGAGATCGCAAAGTCGCTTGATGATTTGTTGGACGATGCCAGCCGGATGGAACGGCTGTCTTTCGACCGGCGCGTGTCCAACCTGATGGAGCACTATCCACCGCTGCCGGATTTTAGCCGCTTTCACGAGGCATTCCGTGCCCACGACACACCAGAGGGTGATATCCGCACTGCATTCTTCCTCGCCTATGATGAAAAGAACTGTGACTACCTCGATCTGAATGGATCACTGCAAGAGGCGATGGATGACGGCCAGACAGTTGTCTCCGCCAGTTTCATCATCCCCTATCCTCCCGGCTTTCCGATCCTCGTTCCTGGACAGGTTGTCAGCCAGGAAATCCTCGCTTTCATGCGCGCCTTGGATGTTAGCGAAATTCACGGCTATCGGCCTGATTTGGGCCTGCGCGTGTTTACCGAAGCGGCGCTGAAACGCGTCCGCGACAAACATCTTTCTTCTTCACCTGTTTGATAAAAAAGGACCAACAACATGGCAACAATCCTCAGGAATATCTCAGAAATCCGCCGGTTCTTTCACCGCAACGAAGACCCGATCTATTTCATTTCGGCCACCAATTTTAACCTGCTGGGGCTGGATGAATGGGTGAAGAACTTCAAATATATCTGCTACATCGACTGTTATGGCGGCAAGCACCCCAACGTGTTCTGCCCGTCAGAGCAGCCGCACGCAGAATTCCAGAGCATCGAAGACATCAACAACTACCTGTTGCAGCACAAAGAAGTCATCGACTTTGTCAAACGTCGCGGCGGCAAGCCCAAGTTTGTGTTCCTGATGTTCGATGAAGAAACCGAACGCCTATCCAAGGAACTTGGTGCCGACGTGTGGTTCCCAAAGGCCAAGCTGCGGCAGTCGATGGACAACAAGATCGAAACAGTGCGCATCGGCAACAAGGCAGGGGTGCCTTCGGTGCCTAACGTGCTGGCCGAAGTGAAATCATACGAAGACCTGAAAAAGACCTGCGAGAAAGCCGGAATCGGTCATGATTTGGTGCTGCAATCGGCCTATGGCGATTCAGGACACACAACTTTCTTCATCAAATCCGAAGCCGACTTCCGCCGCCACGAGAGCGAGATCGTCGGCGAAGGCGAGATCAAGATCATGAAGCGAATTGATTGTCGTGGCTCTGCGATCGAAGCCTGCGCCACTAAAGAAGGCACAATTGTTGGCCCTCTGATGACCGAATTGGTCGGCTTCAAAGACTTGACGCCCTATCGCGGTGGCTGGTGTGGCAATGAAATCCTTGCCACCGCCTTTCCACCCAAGGTGCGCGAAAAAGCCCGCGATCTGACCTTTAAGTTCGGGGAACAGCTGCGCAAGGAGGGGTATCGCGGGTATTTTGAGCTCGATTTCCTGATCGACAAGAAAACCGGCGATCTGTGGTTGGGTGAACTGAACCCGCGCATCACCGGCTGTTCTTCGATGACCAACCACGCCGCCTTTGCCCATGCGGATGCACCGCTGTTTCTGTTCCACCTGCTTGAGTTCTCGAAGAAAAAGTTCGATCTGGATGTGGATGAGCTGAACGCCCGCTGGGCCGACCCCGAGATGATCGACGGCTGGAGCCAGATGGTGATCAAGCACACCGAAGACAGCGTCGATATCTGTACCAACTCGCCAGAGACCGGCATCTACAAGATGCTTGAGGATGGTCGCGTTGTGTTTGACCGCTTCGATTATCACCGCCGCGCCGTGGAAAGCGAGAACGAAGCCTTCTTCCTGCGCATCCTGCAACCGGGTGATTATCGCTATGAAGGCGCCGACATTGGCATACTGGTGACGCGAGGCCGATCGATGACCAAGTCTTTCCAGTTGAATGAGCGGGCGAAAAAGTGGATTCACGGCATCAAGCAATCTGTGGATGGCAAGCCTCTGCCAACTGCATCCGCTGGTCCGGAATTGTCCGATCCGGCGTTTAAGATCCTCTGAGGTATCTGAAAGGTCGCGATGTTCTGGCGCGCATTGTCCGAAGATACGCCCGGCCCAAAGTGGGCCGGGCTTTTCGCCGAATATTGGCCTGACTACCGCGCGTGGTGGCTCAAGGAAGGTGCGGCCGCGCGTCCGACATATACCCAATGTCGCCGCGCGCTGACGGCGCATATGCCCGAAATGCTGCCTCTTTACGAAGAGCTGTGCGCGCTGGCGGGCGGCGGAGACCACGCAGCACGGTTCCTAAGCTTTTACTGCCCACCGCCATATCTGTCGGCCTGTAGTCAGGCGATCTGGGCGGGCAAAGAACCGGTGATGGTGCGCAACTACGATTACAACACCAATGCCTTTGATTCCCTGTTGCTGCGCACCAACTGGCAGGGTCGGCAGGTGATGGGCACGTCTGACGGACTTTGGGGTCTGGTGGACGGCGTGAACGACGCCGGGCTGGCGATCTCGCTTACGTTTGGGGGGCGCCGTGTAGTGGGCGAAGGCTTTGGCGTGCCGCTGATCCTGCGCTACGTGCTTCAGACCTGCACAACAGTCGAAGAGGCGGGTGCTGTGCTGGCCCGTGTGCCTACGCACATGAGTTATAATGTGACCGTTCTGGACCGCAAACGCCATTACCTGACGGCGATGATGGCCCCCGACCGGCCTGCACAGATTACCCATGCGGCGGTGGCAACGAACCATCAGGAAAATGTCGAATGGATCAGTCACGCCCGCTTTACCGCCACGGTCGAGCGTGAACGCTATCTGCTGCAACGTCTGCGCCTGCACCGCGACCCCGAGGAAAAGTTTATCGGCGCGTTTCTGAAACCGCCGCTTTATTCCACCGCCTTCAACGCCGGATTTGGCACCCTATATACCGCCGTCTATCGCCCCCGTAAGCGCGAGATGGAATTGCGCTGGCCCGGCACCGTTTGGCCGCTGTCACTGGCAAACTTCGTCGAAGGGGGGCGGCAGGTGCAGGTGCCGGGTGCGGCCTGATGCGGCAGGGGCCACTGGCGTCGCTTAGCGTCGTTGAGTTCTCTGGCCTTGGCCCTGCGCCGTTGGCGGGGCAACTGCTGGCCGACTTGGGCGCGCGGGTGGTCACGATAGATCGTAAACACGCACCCGCTGACCCCACTGACATCAACCGCCGCGGCAAGCAGTCAGTCGTGCTCGATCTGAAATCCGATCTTGGCCAAAAAGCTGCGCATCGCATCATTGCCGCCAGTGACGTCCTGATCGAAGGCTTTCGCCCCGACGTGATGGAACGCCTTGGCCTTGGCCCAAAAAACTGCCCAGACAAGCTGATTTATGCCCGCATGACCGGCTGGGGTCAGACCGGTCCTTGGGCTCAGACGGCAGGGCATGACATAAATTATCTTGCGCTAACGGGTGCGCTGCACGCTATGGGCGCGCGCGATGCGCCGCCCATTCCGCCACTCAATCTGGTGGCGGACTATGGCGGTGGCACCATGTTCTTGCTGTTCGGAATCCTTTCTGCGGTGATCGAACGCGGCATATCCGGCAAGGGGCAGGTGGTGGATGCCGCGATGGTAGATGGCGTGCCTGCGATGATGGGGCTAATCCACGGTATGCTGGCACAGGGCCGCTGGACTGAGGCGCGCGCGTCGAATTGGCTGGACGGGGCAGCACCTTTTTACCGCTGCTATACCTGCGCAGATCAAAAATTTATCTCTGTGGGCGCGTTAGAACCGCAGTTCTACGCAATCTTGTTGGAGAAGCTGGGTCTGCCCGCCTATTATGCCGCGTCGCAGAATGACACGGAAACATGGCCGACCCGCTGCGCAGAATTTGCCACGCTGTTTGCCACGCGTAGCCGCGATGATTGGGCGCAGATTTTCGACGGATCTGATGCTTGCGTTGCCCCGGTTCTAAGCTTTTCGGAGGCTGCCCAGCACCCCCATATGGCCGCGCGTCGCAGCCTGGTAGCGGGGGATGTGCTGCAATCGGGGACCGCGCCGAGATTTGGCAGAACGGAACCGCCACAACCAACCCTCCCTGACGCCGTCGGTGCCGCGACCGAAGCTGTCTTGCGCGAGGTTGGGCTGAACACGCGTGAGATTGCACAGATCATGAAAAAGCCCCCGGCCTGACAGGCCGAGGGCTGATTGGATAAACAACGGTGGTTCAGGCTGCCTTGCGTTCGTGCTTACCTTCTTCGATCTCTTCGACGATCTTGGCGACAAATGCGTCCAGATCTTCGGGTGACCGGCTGGTGATGATGCCTTGATCTACCACCACTTCGCTGTCTTCCCAGGCCGCGCCTGCATTTTTCATGTCGGTTGAGATGGACCCATAGGATGTGGCCTTGCGGCCCTTGATGATCCCCGCTTCGATGAGAAGCCAGGGGGCGTGACAAATAGCGGCGATGGTTTTGCCTGCGTCGTGGAATGCGCGGATCAGTGCGATTGCGTCCTTGTTGACGCGCAGCAGGTCCGGGTTGATCTGGCCGCCCGGCAAAACGATGCCGTTGTAGGCGTCGACTTTGGCATCGCCTAACGCCAGATCGGCGTTCACGGTGTTGCCCCAGTTGTCCTTATCCCAGCCCTTGATATCTTTCCCATCAGGTGTTGCCACATGAACAGTTGCGCCGTGTTTGCGAAGATCTGCCAAAGGCTTTTCCAGTTCTGACTGTTCAAAGCCATCGGCGGAAAGGATCAGGATTTTTGCGTCTTTGATATCGGTCATTTCGTATCTCCGTTTTTAAGTTTGTATTCCCAGAGACAACGATTGGCGGCGGCGACCGTTCCATAAGATGTTGGCCTGTGGTGGAGGGATGCCGCCCACATTTCCGTGACCGGCTAGCCTCAAGTTATTGATATGAACCCCCCGTCGGATCATATACTCATACGCCATGGTAGACACCGCACAGCCCAATCAGCCAGCAGTCCCGCGCGACGACCTGATCGTCTGCCCGCAGTGCGACGCTGTGTACGCGGTGGAAAAACCTGCGCATGGCGAACGCGCGATCTGCCAACGCTGCCATACGCAATTGATCACGCCGCGCCGTAACGCCGGGCTGCATATCATCGCGGTTGCGGTTGCGGTCGTGGTGCTGATCATTGGTGCTGCGGTGTTTCCGTTTCTGACGATCGACGCGGCAGGCAACAAGAATGCGGTGTCAATTCTTGATGCGGCCCTGGCCTTTGCTGGTGGCCCGATGATCTTACTGTCGTTGGCAACGGCGGCCCTTATCTTTTTCGTGCCGCTTTTGCGGGTGTTGCTGACCCTATATGTGCTGATCCCCATCGTGTTGGATCGCCCGCCTGCCCGCCAAGCGATGCAGGCATTTCGCCTGTCAGAGGCGCTGCGCCCTTGGTCTATGGCTGAAATCTTTGCGATTGGCTGTGCCGTGGCGCTGGTCAAGGTATCAGACCTTGCCGATGTCGGGTTCGGCCCCGCCTTCTGGATGTTCGGCGTTCTTGTCGTCCTCGTCATCGCGCAGGACAAATTTCTATGTAAATGGTCAGTATGGAACTCACTGGAACATCCGAAAAAATCATAAGCGCGCGCGACATGGGCCTCGTGGCTTGCACGCGTTGCGCCAAGGCTTGGCCGATGGGTACGCAGACCTGCGGGCGCTGCGGCCATCGACTTGTCTCGCGCGATGAGATGAGCTTGCAAAGGGTGTGGGCGTTCTGGGTGGTCGGGATTATGTGCTATGTCCCTGCCAATATCTATCCCATGCTGAAAACCCGAACGCTGTTTCAGGTCGACGAGAGCACGATCATCGGTGGCGCGGTCGAACTGGCCAATCACGGCAATTGGGGTATTGCCGTGATTATTCTGTTTGCCTCTGTGGTGATCCCGCTGGGCAAGTTTGCATCGGTGGCGTTTCTGGCGATCAGCGTACAGCAGCGGTCGGTTGCCTCGCGGCAACAGCGGCAATATCTCTACGAAGTCGTTGAATATATCGGGCGTTGGTCGATGATCGATATCTTTGTGGTTGCGATTTTGTCGTCTCTGGTGCAACTCAAGACACTGGCATCCATCAATCCGGGCCCGGCGAGCATCTTTTTCGCCCTGTCGGTGATCTTTACGATGTTGTCAGCGCAAGCGTTTGATTCCCGTATGATCTGGGATGTGCAAGCCAAGGATGGGGGTCCGCAGCGCAATGACTGATACACCGCCGAAAGTGTCGGTTTCACCCGCGCGCAAGATGTTCCTCAGCGGCGCGTCGATTGTCTGGGTTCTGCCAATCCTCGCGTTGATTGTTGCCGTTGCCGTGGCGTGGCGTTCCTATGCCGAACGCGGGCCGGAAATCATCGTCGAATTCGAAAACGGCTCTGGTATCGCGGCAGGCGAGACCGAATTGAAGTATCGCAATATTACCGTCGGGCGTGTTGAAAAGGTCGGCTTTACCGAAGACCTCGAACGCGTCACCGCGACCATCCGCGTAGACAAGGATGTGGCCGCATATATCGACAGCAGCGCTGTCTTTTGGATCGTGGAGCCCGAAGTGACCGCGCAGGGCATCACCGGGCTTAGCACTGTGTTGAGCGGCGTTTATATCGAAGGGTCATGGGACACCCAGGTGGGCCAACCCGCTAACCGATTCCAAGGCGCCTCTGTGGCGCCGCTGATCCGGCCGGGTCAGGAAGGGTTGGAAATTGCATTTCGGTCCACAGCCACTGGCCAGCTGACGGACAATGCCCCGATCCTATACAAGGGGATCGAGGTGGGCCGCGTAGGCTATGCCAAGATCGCGCCACGCGGCAACTATGCGATCGTCGAGGCATTGATCTTCGAAGAGCACCGCGGACTGGTCAATGGATCCACGCGGTTCTGGGACACGTCCGGTTTCAGTGTGAATATCGGCCCTGCCGGTGCTGAAATTGATTTTTCTTCGCTCGCCACGTTGGTGGGCGGCGGGATCACCTTTGACACGTTCGTATCCGGGGGCGACCGCGTTAGCGACGGCACCGTGTTCGAGATTTTCCCCGATAAGGAAAGCGCGCGCAATTCAGTCTTTAACGCCTCCGAAGTCGACCCGTTGAAGGTCAGTGTGGTGTTCGATGACAACATTTCCGGCCTGACCGTCGGCGCGCCGGTTGAATTGAGTGGATTGAAGATCGGTGAGGTGGAAACTCTTTCAGGTCTGGTCGACTTTGACCGGTTCGGCGACAGCCGTGTACGTCTGAACGTCACCCTGTCGATCCAGCCAGCCAGGCTGGGCCTACAAGGTGAAGTGACCGCCGAGAACGCACTGGGCTTTTTGACCGAACGCGTTTCTGCCGGGCTGCGTGCGCGGCTGACCTCGGCTAGCCTACTGACAGGGGGGCTCAAGGTAGAATTGCTGATGGTGGACGACGCGTCGGCGGCCAATATCGAAACGGCTGCCAATGATCTGCCAATCCTGCCCACGACGAAAAGCGAAACTTCTGATGCTGCGGCGACGGTTGAGGGCGTGTTCACACGTATCAACAATCTGCCGATCGAGGAGTTGCTGAACAGTGCAATCTCGTTCCTCAACTCGGCTGATGCGCTGGTGTCCGACAAAGACCTGCGCGAGACGCCGCAAGATCTGCGACAGTTGATGGCGGAACTGACAGGGCTGGTAACGTCTGACGATATGCAGAACATTCCGGTCACGCTGAACGCCACGCTTGTGCGCGTTGAAAAGCTTGTCGCCACACTGGAACAGGAACGCATTGCGGAACGCCTGCTCAGCGTGCTCGATGGTGCATCCGAGGCCGCAACGGCGGTGTCATCCTCTGTCGAAGGCGTGCCGGCGCTGGTTGATCAGATCAAGGCGGTGGCCGAAAAGGCGAATTCGCTTGAAATCGAGGAGCTTGTTATCGAGCTGACGAACCTCACCAAATCCGCCGACGCCGTGATCGGCACCGACGATGCGGTGGCTCTGCCTGGGTCGCTTAAACGGGCGTTGGACGAGGTGAACTATACCCTTCAAGAACTGCGCGAGGGCGGCGCCATCGAGAACGTCAACCGGACGCTCGTTTCAGCGCGCAACGCCGCTGACAGCATTGCGGTGTCGGCCAAGGATCTGCCCAAGATTGTTGACCGCCTGTCGGCACTCTTTGCACAGGCCAGCCGCACCATCGAAGGCTATAACAAGGGTGATCAACTTAGCCGCAGCGCCGAAGATACCCTGCGCGATATCCAAAAAGCGGCGGATGCCCTTGCATCTTTGGCACGCAGCATCGAACGTAACCCCAACTCTCTCTTACTGGGACGGTAATACATGGCCTACACACAACGTATCGCGATACTGGGAACGGTCCTTCTGCTGGCCGCCTGTGGCAGCGCCGAACGCTTTGCCGTCCGCCCACCAGTGGTGACCGAAAAGATCAACATCGCTTTCAGTGCGGTTGAGGTGCGCGATGTCTCTCTGCCCAGCTACGCCGCTGCGGATGAGATTTCGACCCAGGAGGACGACGGGACGCTCATCAGCTCCAAAAGTGTCCTGTGGGCCGACGCCCCCGAACGTGCCGTCGCGCTGGAACTGAGCCAGAACCTTGCACGGATGACCGGGCGGCGGATCGCGTCCGAGCCTTGGCCGTTCGAGGCTTTTGCTGATGCGCGGCTCGAAGTGCGCTTTGCCGAACTGTTGGCGACCAAGGCGGGTGAATTCCGTACGTCGGGGCAGTATTTTGTCGCGGTGCGGGACGGTCGGGCGGAACGCTCTGGGCTGTTTGACCTCAAGGTTGCCTTTGACCCTAAAGGCGGGCCCAATGCCATTGCGGCAGCGCGCGGTCAGTTGATCCTTGATCTGGCCAGCTATATCGCGCGCAACGGTTTGAAATAGCACCACTGCCCGTCTACCTTCCGTTGCGTAACCTTTTTGGGGATCTCGCGCTGTCTTGACAGTTCGAGAAGCGTACATAGGTTCGCTCCGAGCCGGAGGTGCGCCAAGCCGGCTCTTGTAGCATATGCAACGGCCCTATTTTGAGCCAGCTTAGTATAGCAAGAGATATGCACCACTTGCCGTTCTGGCCGGTGTGATTTCCCGATGGCCGCGGAGTTTGATGATGAATGATACCCCTCGCGACCGGCGCCAGCCGCTGACATTTGACAGCGATGCAGGCTCGGCCCGGTCCAAGTTCATCGCGGGTGGGTTGGTGCTGGTTATTCTGGCGTGGATGGGCAGCGGCCTGATCCTGCCAAGCGATGACGGCGTGGCTCCCGCCAAAAAAGCTACCGCAGCCAAAGTTGTCACCGTTGCCGTGCGCCCCTCCACCGCCGAGGTGGTGACACAGGTGTTCGTCGCCGAAGGGCAGGCTTTGCCAGACCGCGATACGATGATCCGCGCCGAAACCGGTGGCGAAGTTGCCGAGGTGTTGGTCAAGAAGGGCGCGGACGTCAAAGCGGGAGACGTCATTGCCCGCCTTGATATCGCCACCCGCCAGTCCGACCTGACCCGCGCCGAGGCCGAGCTGAGCCGCGCGCAACGTGAATACGACAATGCTGAAGCACTGTTGTCGCGGGGCGTTTCCACTGTGGACCGCGTGAGCCAAGCGCGCGCCACGCTCGCCGCTGCCGAGGCATCACTGGCCACGGCACAGCAAGCCATTCAGGACGCCGACATTCGCGCCCCCTTTGCGGGTCGTCTTGAAACGCTCGACATTGACGCGGGCGAATTTGTTTCGATGGGCGCGGAAGTGGCCCGGCTGGTCGACAACACACCACTGACCATCAGCGTGCAGATTCCGCAGCAGTCGCTACGTGACGTCAAGGTAGGCCAGCAGGCCAGCGTCGACTTTATCACTGGGGCCGAGGCCACCGGAAAAGTCCAGTTTGTCAGCACCAGCGCCAGCGCCGAAACCCGCACGTTTGAGGCCGAAATTACGGTTGATAACGCCGATGCTGCCATCCCTGCCGGGATCAGCGCACAGGTGCGTATCCCCACCGGCGAAGTGCAGGCTCATTTTGTATCGCCAGCAATTTTGTCGCTTGGCACTGACGGAACTCTGGGCATCAAGACCGTGAATGAAGAAAACACAGTGGTCTTTAATGCAATTGGCATCGTACGTGCCCAAACCGATGGCATCTGGGTCTCTGGATTGCCCGAAAGCGCGCGGATCATCACCATCGGGCAGGGTTTCGTGAACAACGGCGAAGTGGTCAACCCACAGCCCGAGGACGCCGCAGATGCGCCGCGGGCCGATGAAGTGGCGGCGGGTGTCCCCGAGGTCGATGACCCCTCTCAGGGCACAGGCCAGATCATAGAACAGGACGACGTCGCCAAATCCGAGGCAGACAAATGAACGGACTTATCGAGGCCGCCTTTGACCGGACGCGCGTCGTGGTGATGGCGTTGGTGATGATCCTTGCCGTTGGCGCCTTTGCATACATCAGCATCCCCAAGGAAAGCTCGCCCGAGATTCCGATCCCGGTGCTATATGTGTCCACCACCCTGGACGGTATTTCCCCCGAAGACAGCGAACGCCTGCTGGTCGAGCCATTGGAAACCGAACTCAGCGCTATTACCGGACTGAAACAGGTCACAGGCAACGCGGGTGAAGGATACGCGTCGGTCCAGTTAGAATTTGAACCGGGCTT
Organism: Sulfitobacter sp. KMM 9851; assembly: GCF_057178245.1. Classification (NCBI taxonomy): domain Bacteria; kingdom Pseudomonadati; phylum Pseudomonadota; class Alphaproteobacteria; order Rhodobacterales; family Roseobacteraceae; genus Sulfitobacter; species Sulfitobacter sp. KMM 9851. Next base: position 3,654,314 of record NZ_CM169991.1, on the reverse strand, counting down.
TGACGCTGATCAGGCGCTCGATAAAGTGCGCGAGGGCGTGGACCGGGCTAAATCCGATCTGCCCGAAGACGCGTCGGACCCGGTTGTGACGGAAATCAACACGGCGCTGTTTCCAATTCTGACGGCGATCTTGTCCGGCCCTGTGCCGGAACGCGCGCTTAATACCATCGCTAAAGATCTGAAGGATGAAATCGAAGGTCTGGCAGGCGTGCTTGAGGTCGATGTCGGCGGTGAACGCACTGAACTGATGGAAGTGCTGATCGACCCGACAGTATTCGAGACCTACAACATCTCCTTTGAAGAGCTGATCGGCCAGATCACACGTAACAATCGCTTGATTGCGGCGGGTGCCATCGAAAACGGTGCTGGGCGTATTGTCCTAAAGGTGCCGGGTCTTATCGAAGACATCGAAGATGTAATGTCGCTCCCGATCAAGGTACGCGGTGACACCGTGGTCACCTTTGCCGACGTTGCCACCATCCGCCGCACGTTCGAAGACCCCACCGGGTTTGCCCGCATCGACGGTCAGCCTGCACTGGCGCTTGAAATCAAGAAACGCTCCGGTGCCAATATCATCGAAACCGTCGCCACCGTTCGCGCCCTGATCGAAGAAATGCGCGCCGACTGGCCGCAGAGCGTGACGGTAAACTACACGCAGGACGAATCCGAACAGGTCGAAGACATGTTGTCTGATCTTGAGGCCAATGTGATTGCCGCCGTGATCCTCGTGATGGTGGTTATCGTCTGGGCGCTGGGGGTGCGGTCGGCGCTGCTGGTGGGGTTGGCGATACCGGGGGCGTTCCTGGCCGGGGTCACAGCACTTTGGGCGATGGGCTTTACCATGAACCTCGTCGTGCTGTTTTCGCTTATCCTCGTAGTGGGGATGCTGGTCGACGGGGCGATTGTGACAACCGAACTGGCTGATCGCCGGTTGCAAGAGGGTGACGCACCCAAAGTGGCGTATGCTCATGCGGCCAAGCGCATGGCGTGGCCGATCATCGCCTCTACAGCCACCACTCTATCGGTGTTCCTCCCTCTGCTGTTCTGGGAGGGCACGGTCGGTGAGTTCATGAAATTCCTGCCCATCACAGTGATCCTTACGCTCACGGCGTCCCTTTTCATGGCGCTGGTATTTATTCCTGTTGTCGGTGGCATCATCGGCAAACGCCCACCCCAGACAGCCAAGGACAAGGCGACATTGCACGCCGCCGAAAATGGCGATCCGCGTGATCTGGGGGGCTTTACCGGGCGCTATGTCAAACTGCTGCAATTCGCGATCCTGCGCCCATGGATCACACTGACCTGCGCGATCGCCTTTTTGCTCGCGGGATTTACGGCCTACGGTCAATTTGGCAACGGCATCACCTTTTTCCCCGAAGTAGAGCCTGATTTTGCACAAGTGCAGGTGCGCGCCCGCGACAACTTTTCGATCTTTGAAAAGGACGCATTGGTGCGCAAGGTCGAAGAACGGTTGTTTGACTATCCCGAGATCGCCAGTGTTTATGCCCGTACTGGCAGCAATAATCAGGACAGCGCCGATCTGATCGGGACGATTCAGGTCGAATTCACCGATTGGGACACCCGCCGCACCGCCGCTGTGATCGGCAATGAAATCCGCGCCCAGATGGCACAGATCCCCGGTATCGACGTGCAGGTCCAAACAGCATCCGAGGGGCCATCAGCGGGCAAACCCGTCACCCTGCGCGTACGCGCCCGCAACCCGGCCGAACAGGCCAAAGCCGTCACGCAAATCCGTGCGGCGATGGATGACATCGGCGGCTTTACCGATGTGACCGACAGCCGCCCCTTGCCGGGTGTCGAATGGCGTATCGCCGTTAACCGATCCGAGGCCGCCCGCTTTGGCGCTGATATCTCGACGTTGGGTCAGGCAGTGCAACTGCTGACGCGCGGCATTACTGTGGCCGATTACCGTCCCGACGATGCCGAAGGTTCTGTCGACATCAATGTGCGCTTTCCGTCCAATGAACGCACCCTGGAAGAGCTGCAATCCCTGCGCGTGCCGACTGAATCCGGGCTGGTGCCGATCGCCAATTTCGTGACGTTCGAGCCAAGCCCCCGGTCCGGGACTATCACCCGCGTCGACCAGCGCCGTGTCATCACCATTGAATCAAATGTGGCGCCGGGGGTGCTGGTAAACGATCAGACCGTCGCACTGCGCAGCGCCATCGACGCGATGGACCTGCCCGTAGGTGTCGAGGCCACCTTTGCAGGCGAGGCCGAGGACCAGCAGGATTCGATGATCTTTCTCGCCGGGGCGTTTCTAACCGCGATCCTGCTGATGTTCGTAATCCTAGTGATCCAGTTCAACAATTTCTATCAGGCGTTCGTCGTGATGTCGGCCATCGTATTTTCGATTGCTGGGGTGTTGTTTGGCCTGATGGTCACCGGGCGGCCCTTTGGCGTGGTCATGGGCGGCATCGGTGTGATCGCCCTGGCGGGTATCGTTGTGAACAACAACATCGTGCTAATCGACACTTACAACGACCTAAAGAAAGCAGGTCTGTCGCCTCTGGAATCGGCCCTGCGGACCGGCGCCCAGCGTCTTCGGCCCGTCGTGCTGACGTCAGTCACCACGGCGCTGGGTCTGATGCCGATGGTGATCGGCCTAAACATTAACTTCTTCACGCGCGAAGTGGTCTATGGCGCGCCGTCGACGCAGTGGTGGACCGAACTTAGCTCGGCAATTGCGGGCGGGCTGATAATCGCGACGGTACTGACGCTGATCGTAACGCCCGCCATGCTGATGCTGGGTGAAAAGAAGGCAACGCGTCACCAAGCCGCAAAGGGCGATGCCATCACGGCCTGACCTTTGGCCGACCGCCTAGGCGGCCTTTACGGCCTTGTCTTCGGTCAGGATCGTGAACAGTGTGGCCGGGTCTGGGTTGGACCGCAGCTTGGTGCAGATGCTGGCATCCCGCAGCGTCCGCGCGACCAGCGCCAGCGCCTTGAGGTGTTCCACCCCGGCATCTTCGGGCGCAAAAAGCGCAAAGGCGATATCGACAGGCTGCCGATCCACCGAAGAAAAATCAATCGGCTTGTCCAAAAGGACAAATGCACCGACCACTTCCTCGATGCCGTCCACGCGGGCGTGGGGCAGGGCCACACCGTGGCCCACACCCGTCGGCCCCAGGGCCTCGCGCGTCAGTAGAGCGTCAACAACCTGCCCTGCGGGCAAGCCGTAGGCCTGATGCACCAGTTCTCCGATATCCTGCATCAGACGCTTCTTGCTGGAGGCCGACGTCAATACCTTGACGGCCTCCGGCTTGAGGAGTTTGGCAAAATCCATTCCGCTCGCTCTGCTCTTTATGCGGACTATGTCCGCCTTGGGTTACGAAGGGTCGATCCAGCCGATGTTCCCATCCTCGCGGCGGTAAACGACGTTCAGCCCTTCCTTGCCTTCCTTGCGAAACACCAGCACCGGGGCTCCTGCCAGTTCCATATGCATAACCGCTTCACCGACAGACAAGGTTGCAATCTTGGTCTGCATTTCGGCGATGATCATGGGTTGGAGGCTGTCAGGTTCCTGCGCGTCTGAATCACTGTCTGACGCGAGGATATAGGAGGATGCGCCCAGAAGTTCAACCGGTTCGGAACGATCTTTATGGTGATCTTTCAACCGACGCTTGTATCGGCGCAACTGCTTTTCCATCTTTTCGCAGCATGAATCGAAGGCGGCATAGATTTCAGTGGCATGGGCCTTTGCCGAGGCCGTCAATCCGGTGGAAAGATGTACGGTCGCCTCACAGACAAATTCATGTGCCGACTTTGAAAATATAACCTGCGCGTCAATTGGACGTTCGGCATATTTTTTGACTGCCTCGCCCAGCTCTGTCTTCACATGAGTCTGAAGCGCTTCTCCAATGTCGATCTGCTTGCCGCTGATTTGGTACCGCATATTGTCTCCTTGTTATTGTAGGTCTGAGCGTCGCCAAACGGTCCACGGCTGTGGACGTCAGGGGCGCTCAGATGCGGGAATATGGCGCTGCGTTCGGGATGATTTTAACCATGCCTTGGCGTGAAGGCTGGTGCGGGATCAAGCAGGAACGCGGTGTTACCATGGCTCAATGAGGCCGCGATTCCGGTTGAAAGTCAATGGTACGTTCAACCGTGCTGGCGGGAAAATGGGCGCAATCTGACCGATTGGTCAGGAGATACGAAAATTATCGCCGAGATAGACGCGGCGCACGTTTTCGTTTTGAACTACTTCGGATGGGGTGCCCGACATCAGTACCTTGCCCTCGTGGAGGATATAGGCCCGGTCGACAATTTCCAATGTTTCCCGTACGTTATGGTCTGTGATCAACACACCGATGCCGCGCGTCTTGAGGTCGGAAACCAGATGCCGGATGTCGCCGACCGAAATGGGATCGACCCCGGCAAAGGGTTCGTCCAGCAGCAGATAGTTCGGATTGGCAGCCAGACAGCGCGCAATTTCCACCCGCCGCCGTTCGCCGCCCGACAGGGCCAGCGCGGGTGCGCGGCGCAGGTGTTCGATCGAAAACTCCGACAGCAGTTCCTCCAGCCGCTCACGCCGCTTGTGTCGACGCGCAACGCTGATATCCAGGATGGCGCTGATGTTGTCCTGCACCGACAAGCCGCGAAAGATGCTCATCTCCTGCGGCAGATACCCGATGCCAAGCTGGGCACGGCGGTACATCGGCAGGGTCGTCACGTCCTTGCCGTCAACTGTCACGGTGCCGCCTTCTGGCGTGACCAGACCGGCCACCGCATAGAATGTTGTGGTCTTGCCTGACCCGTTTGGCCCCAGCAGGGCGACGACTTCGCCCCGTTCCAGATGCATGGAAAAATCGCGGATCACGGTCTTTTTGCGGTAGGATTTGCGCAGATGTTCGATGCGCAGTCCCGACATGCCTTCGGCCACCTTTAGATCAGGGGGGGGCATCAGTTATTGCTGCCTGTCTGCAGAATAGTTTTTACCCGGCCCGACATCTGGGCGGTCCCGTCAGACAATTGCACCGTCATGCGGTCCGCGCTTAATGCGCTGGCACCCTGCGTCAGCAAAACATTGCCCGACATCACGATGGCCCCATCATCAATGTTGTAATCCGCACGCTCTGATTCGGCCGCGTCCGGGCCGGATACCAGTGTTACGCCACCGGTGGCCTCCAGCCGGGCGATGCCCTTGTTCTCGGCGCGATAAACAACCTGAACGCGTGCCGCGGTAAGGCGCATTTCACCCTGCCCGATCAAGACATTTCCAGTGAAAACCGCTGTCCCCGAGGCATTATCGACGGTCAGGTCGTCTGCTGTGATCTCAACCGGCAGGCTGGTATCTTGTTTGATGGTACCAAAAGCTACATTCGCGCTCTGCGCGAACCCGGGAAGGGTTTGAACGGCCAGAAATAGCGGCAGCAGCAAAACTCGCAAATGTCTCAAGACGATTACTCTTCTGTTGTATTGGGCGTATATACCAGCTTCACGCCATTTGTGAAAATCAATTGGGGGCCATCCGCACCCTCAGGATCGACGATAGACATACTGCCTGCGGTCAACGTACCGGGTGGGCCGGAGGCCTCGACGGGGCCGGGGGACTGAAGGTTGAAATCTGCCATCTCTGACTTCAGCAGATCAGAGATAATGCGATAGCCGCTGTCGGTGTTGATGCGCACATCGCCTGTCAGTTCCGCAAGATCCGCCGCCAGGTCGAACCGCGCGTTGTCGGATTGCAATGTGATCCGTGCGCCGTCCTTTAGGTCAAGCTCGGCGCGCACCTCGATCGCCTCGTTCCCGTCGGTTTGTCCTTTGGGCGTGGTCAAGGCATCGGCGGAAAAGGAAATCAGATCGCCATCGGCCGTGGTGCCGGAAAAGAACGGGCCGGTGACCTGCTGATTGCGCAGCCGATCCTGGATATCCTTGTCAGCAAAGGGGATTGTCGCGCCCGGATCAATCACCCGAGACAGCAGGAACAGCGTCGACAGCAGCCCCAGCGCCATTAGAGGGAAAACCACCTTGAGCAAGGATACCATCCTCGAATAGCGATCTGCCTGCATCACGCTACCCCAGACCGACGCGCAGGCAGTCATGGATGTGCAAAATGCCCAGCGGCGCTGTGGGTGCTGCGGGGTCAACCACGATCAGACAGGTAATCTTGCGCCCGTTCATGATGCCCACGGCCTTTTCGGCCAGCGCGTCTTGGGCGATGGTGATCGGCTGCGGCGTCATTACCTCGCGGGCCGTCATCGACATAAGCCCATCCATATGGCGCCCCAGATCGCCCATGGTGATGATCCCGGCCAGTGCGCCGCTTTCGTCGGCAACACAGACCACGCCAAAACCTTTGCGGCTGATCTCGCTCAGTGCTTCGCCCATGCTCGCCTCGGCACCGACGAGGGGCAATGCGTCGCCTGAGTGCATCAAGTCGGACACCCGACTTAACCGCGCGCCCAGCTTGCCGCCGGGGTGGAAATCGCGGAAATGCTCGGCTGTGAAGGCCCGGTTTTCCATCAATGCCACCGCCAGCGCATCGCCCATCGCCAATGTCATGGTCGTCGAGGTGGTCGGCACCACGCCGGTGCCGCAGGCCTCGCCCAGTCGGGGCAGTTCCAGCACGACGTCGCTGTGCCGACCCAGGCTGCTGTCTGAACGGCTGGTTATGCCGATCAGCGGAATGGCATAGCGTCGCGAATAGGCAATCAGGTTGGCCAGTTCGGGCGCCTCGCCCGAGTTGGAAATCGCCAGCACCACATCGGCCCCGGTGATCATGCCCAGATCGCCATGACTGGCCTCTGCCGGATGCACGAACTGCGCCGGTGTTCCGGTGCTGGCCAGTGTGGCAGCGATCTTGTTGGCGATATGCCCCGATTTGCCGATGCCGGTGACGATCACGCGTCCGGTTGTGGCTTTCATCAGGTCGATGGCATCGCGAAACCGTGTATCCAGACTGTCGGCCAGGGCATTCAGGGCCTCTGCTTCGGTACGGATCACCCGCCGTGCGGTATCTAAGAATGGTGTGTTCATGTGTGAGCAAAGATGTCCGTCTCCGGCCACCCCTCCAAATCAAGGCGGGCGCGCATTGGCAGGAAATCGAAACAGGCCTGCGCCATGTCCATCCGCCCCTCACGCAAAAGCCGTTTGTTTAATTCGTCGCGCAGGCGGTGTAGATACAGCACATCCGACGCCGCATATTCGATCTGCGCCTCGCTCAGCTTTTCGGCGCCCCAGTCGCTGGATTGCTGTTGCTTTGAAATGTCGACGCCCAGCAATTCTTGCAAGAGCTTGGCCAACCCGTGCCGGTCCGTGTAGGTGCGGATCAGGCGACTTGCGATCTTGGTGCAATAGACAGGGGCGGCGACCGCACCAAAGGCATTCAGCATCGCGGCGATGTCAAAGCGGCCAAAGTGAAAGAGCTTTAGCACATGTGGGTTTTCGAGCAAGGCGCGAAGGTTTGGTGCCTCGGTCTGGCCTCTGGCAATCTGCACGAGATGGGCATTGCCGTCACCGCCCGACAATTGCACGACACACAGCCGGTCGCGGTGTGGATGCAGCCCCATGGTTTCGCAATCAATCGCGACATTTGGACCAAGGTCCAGACCATCAGGCAGGTCATTTTGATAAAGATAATTGGTCATGGCGCAATCTATATCGCGCTTGTGTGCATTGGGAAAGCGGCGGTTTTGGCGCGCTTGGCGCGCGCCTTGGGGCGCTGCCCCAAACCCCGAGGGTATTTGAAGCCCGAAAAAGCAAAGCGACCTAGCCCGATTGCGCAGCGCTGACATCATGCAGGGCGGGGCGCGGATAATGGGCCAGCATGTCGTCCACCAAGACGTGGCATTGATACCCCGGCCAATCGGCGCGGATCAGCCCGCCGGGCAACGCGGCGTGTTTCAGGACCAGCCGCCGCCAATTGTGCACAATCAGGCAACGCAGCACGGCGATGTCCAGCGGTGACAGATCGTCTGGGCCGGGCAGATCGGCACGCAGGGTGGTCAGCGCATCCAGCAATGCGGCATAATCCTCTGCCAAGCCCGCAGGTTCGACCGCGTTGCGCAGCCAATCCGGAGGGGTGCCGCCGGGCAGGCTCAGGCTATTTGTCGGCGCTGTGGCCGTTGCCGGGCCGACATAGGTGCGCGGCAGCAGGCCAGTAAAGCCCGCCGCCTTGACCACGCTGTCCATTTCGGTTGAGGCGTCTTCGGTCAGCACCAATTGCCAAGCCTCGTTCAGATTTGGGACAGCGGCGTAGATGCGCGGGCTGGCGGCAGCGCTTTCCTGCCGACCTTTTGGCGTTAGACTGTGCTGGCTGATCCGCCCCGACTTCCGGGACTGCAACCAGCCATCATTTCGCAGGCGGTGCAGGGCCACGCGGGTCGCTTCGGGCCGGACATCAAGGGCGGTCATGATCGTCGACAGAACCGGCCCGTCGATGGCATCGCCACTGCCCTGCGCCAAATCGCCAAACAGGCTAATCATCAGCGACCAGACCCGCTGCCCGCCAAGCGCGGCCAGCGCCGTTGTCGACGGGGTGAAGCCCTCAGACCGCATTCATCGTCAGCAGTTCGTATTCTGCCACCGCCGCGTCATTTTGATTGGTCAGCGTTACGTGCCAGCGCACCTCGCCGTATTCCTCATTGCGTGGGGTTTTGTGTTTTACGCTTAGGCGCACCTTGATGCTGTCGCCCGCCGATACAGGTTCGAGGAACCGCAGGTTATCAAGCCCGGTATTGGCCAGCACGGGGCCGGGATCGGGTTGCACAAACAGGCCTGCCGCGAAACTGAGCAGCAGATAGCCATGCGCCACGCGGCCTGGGAAAAACGGATTTGCCTTTGCGGCGGCGTCATCCATATGCGCGTAAAACGTATCGCCCGTGAAATGGGCAAATGTCTCGATATCCTCGAGAGTCACCTTGCGGCTGGGCGAATTGAATGTCTCGCCCAAATCCAAGTCGGTAAACCTGCGGGTAAATGGATGCGCCCGGTCTGAAATTTCGCGCGCGCCCGGCACCCACTGCTGTCCAATCGCGGTCAAGATGTCTGGGCTACCCTGAATTGCCGTGCGCTGCATGTAATGCATCACGCCGCGGATGCCGCCCAACTCTTCGCCGCCACCGGCGCGCCCGGGCCCACCATGCACCATATGCGGCAGCGGCGATCCGTGCCCCGTTGCCTCGGCCATCGAGGTGCGGTTGTTGAAATACAGACGCCCGTGGAATGCCGCAGCACCCAGCGCTATCTCGCGCGCCACGTCGCCGTCATGGGTAATGACCGACGCCACCAGCGACCCCTTGCCCTTGTTGAGCAGATCAACTGCATGGGGCAGATCACGGTAGGCCATGATCGTCGACACGGGGCCAAAGGCTTCGGTGTCATGTACACGCTGGGCCGCATCGGGATCGGCACAGTGAAACAGCATCGGCGGCAAAAACGCGCCTTTGTCCTTGTCAGCACCGGTCACGGTGAAATCATCGGGGTTGCCGAACACGCGCTCTGCTTCGCCGCTCATCAGCGCGACCTTTTCCAGCACATCGCGTTTCTGGCTGCCAGACACCAACGCACCCATGCCCGTTTCCTTGGCGCGCGGATCGCCAATAGTGACTTTGCCGAGCCGCTCTGAGAGGGCTGTAATCACTGCATCGACTTGCGCCTGCGGTACCATGATGCGGCGGATCGCGGTGCATTTCTGGCCCGCCTTGGCAGTCATCTCGCGCTGCACCTCTTTGACAAACAGATCAAATTCCGGCGTGCCCGGCACTGCATCTGGCCCCAGAACCGATGCATTCAAACTGTCCTGTTCTGCCGTGAAGCGCACTGAGTTTTGCAACAAAACCGGGTTCGCCCTCAGTTTTAGCGCCGTGTCGGCAGACCCGGTAAAGGCTACTGCATCCTGACAATCCAGATGATCCAGCATGTCGCCCAAACCACCGCTGACCAGTTGCAGCGCGCCCTTGGGCAGCAAACCGCTGTCCAGCATCAAGCGCACGCAGTGTTCGGTGACATAGCAGGTGGCAGTGGCCGGTTTCACGATCGCTGGCACGCCTGCCAATAGGGTTGGCGCCAATTTCTCCAACATCCCCCAAACCGGAAAGTTGAAAGCGTTGATATGTACCGCAACCCCTTGAAGTGGCGTGCAAATGTGCCGCCCCATAAACTGCCCTTCGCGGCCCAGCTGCTCGGGCGGGCCATCAAGAAATACATGTGCATCAGGCATCTCGCGCCGCCCCTTGGAGGCGAAAACCAACATCGTGCCAATCCCGCCGTCCACGTCTATCTTATGATCAGACAGGGTCGCGCCTGTGTCATAGCTCAGATCATACAGGGCCGGGCGGTGTTCGCGCAGATGCAGCGCCAGCGCCTTGAGCATGCGCGCGCGGTCATGAAACGTCATCGCCCGCAGGGCAGGGCCGCCAACATCGCGCGCAAAGCTGAGCATCGCCTGCACATCCAGCGCGTCGTTGCCGGCCTGCGCGATCACGTCGCCGTTGATTGCGCTGGCAATGTTTCGGGCGCCCGCACCGGGGGCAATCCATTCGCCTGCAGCAAAGCTGTGAATATCGCGCATGTCAGATTCCTTAGTGGTGGTCGTAGTCGATGATCAGTTTATCGCTCAGCGGGTAACTCTGGCAGGTCAGGACGTAGCCCCGATCGACCTCATAGTCCTCCAGCGCGTGATTGCTCAGCATTTCCACCTCGCCCTCGATGACTTTTCCCATGCAAGTTGAACAAACCCCGGCCTTGCAGGCAAACGGCGCATCCTGGCCGTTTTCCAGTGCTGCTTCCAGCACCGACTGGCCCTTTTGCATGGTAAATCTGCGCCGCGCGCCGTCGATGATAACGGTTACGTCTGTGCCGCTTTGGCCTTCGCTGCGTTTGGCCATTTCCTGTTTCGCCAAACGCCCTTGCTGGCTTTCGCTGAACAATTCAAATTTGATCTGATCAGGCTCTAACCCGTGGGTTTTCAACGCATCCGCAATTGCCAGCATCATCGGTTCCGGTCCGCAGATAAATGCGGTGGTGATGTTTTCCACCTGTATCCAGTGTTTGAACAGCGCCGAGCATTTGGCCTGATCGACCCGGCCTTCGAACAGCTCCATGTCTTGCCCGGATTCCAGAATATGAATGACCGTTAGCCGCCCCATGTAATGGTTCTTGAGGTCTTCGAGCTCCTCGCGAAACATGATCGTGTTCACCGCGCGGTTGGCATAGACCAGTGTAAAGGTTGATTTAGGCTCGCGCTTCAGCGCGGTTTTCAAGATTGACAGCACGGGAGTGATCCCGGAGCCCCCGGCAAAACCAAGGTAATTCTTAGCGATATCCGGCTCTAACGCAGTAAAAAACTTGCCCTGCGGCGGCATCGCATGCAGCGTATCCCCGACCTTGAGCTGCGTATTGGCAAAGCTAGAAAAAGCCCCGCCATCAACGCGTTTGATCCCAACCTTTAGTTCGCCATCGTCAAGACCCGCACAGATCGAATAGTTGCGGCGCAGCTCGGTGCCATCGAAATCTTGTTTAAACGTCAGGTACTGGCCTTGGGTAAAGGCAAAGGCGGCCGGGTCTTCCGGCTGTAGTGTCAGCACCACGGCATCGCGGATGGTGTGGTGGATATCAGTCACTAATAAGGGCAAAAACTGGCTCATTGGGGCCTCAGATACATTTGAAATAGTCGAAGGGTTCTAGGCAATCGCGGCAGCGCCACTGTGCCTTGCAAGGGGTCGATCCGAACTGGCTGATTTTTTCCAGATCATTCGATTGGCAGCGCGGGCAATGCTGCGGTCCGCCCGCTGGCTGCGGCGGGGCAATGCCATAGGCCTCCAGCTTGGTGCGGCCCGCATCCGACAGCCAGTCGGTGGTCCAGGCGGGCGAAAGCTGGCGCTTCAGGGTCAGTTTCTCGATCCCCTTGGCACGCAAAGCGGTTTCAATATCGAGATTGATGATGCTGGTCGCGGGGCAGCCTGAATACGTCGGGGTCACCGTCACTTCCAGCACATCACCCTGCCATGCCACGTCGCGGATAATGCCGAGATCAGTCAGAGAAATAACCGGAATTTCCGGGTCCGGAACGGCGCTAAGCCACATCCAAACAGTCTCTAACGTGGGTCTTTCGATTACCATGAGGCATCCGGATAGGCGCGTTGCAGCCATTGCATCTGGGTTAACATATGCCCCAGATGTTCACTGTGCCTCACCCCGGATTTTCCACCCTTATGCGCAAAATCATCTTCTGGCTTATTCAGGGTGGCCGCGCTTAGCACGTTGTCGACCAATTGATCATAGCCCGCGCGCAGGTTGGACGGATCAGGTGCAATGCCCGCCGCTACCATCGCTGCATCCACGTCGTCACTGATGAACATCTCGCCGACATAAGGCCACAAGAGATCCAGCGCGTTTTGCATCCGCACATGGCTTTCTTCGGTACCATCGCCAAGGCCAATCACCGTGTCTGTGGACCGCTCGAGGTGATAGGTCACCTCTTTGCCAGATTTCTCCGCAATCGCGGCAATCTGGTCGTCCGAAGACTCAATTAGCGCCGTCAACTGTGACAAATGCCAAGCATCAAACAAGAACTGGCGCATCATGGTCTGGCCAAAGTCACCGTTGGGCTGTTCCACCAGCAAAACATTGCGGAAATCCCAGACATCGCGGTGAAACGCCAACTTGTCAGCGTCGCGCCCCGCGCCTTCAACCTCGCCCGCCAGACCCAGCCACAGCTGCGTCTGCCCGATCAGGTCCAGGGCCACATTGGCCAGCGCGATGTCTTCTTCCAGTACAGGCGACACGCCGCACCACTCCGATACGCGGTGGCCCAGCACTAGGGAGTTGTCCCCCATGCGGCACAGAAATTCGAACTTGGGATCAGTAGCCGTGCTCACATCGCCCCCACTTCGTCAGGAATATCGAAAAACGTCGGGTGGCGGTACACTTTGTCATTGGCAGGCTCGTACAACGCGCCTTTTTCCTCGGGCGAGGAGGCCGCAATCTTGCTTGCCTCAACCGCCCAGATGCTCACGCCCTCATTGCGGCGGGTGTACACATCCCGCGCGTTCTTGATGGCCATTTCCGCGTCCGCAGCGTGCAGACTGCCGACATGGCGATGGCTTAGCCCGTGTTGACCACGGATAAAAACCTCCCACAGGGGCCATTCGGTGCTGCGCGCCTTGCCGTGCGGCGCTGCTTCGGTGCCGTCATATTCACTGGATTCTGGGCTGCTCATTGTGCTTACTCCGCTGCCATTTTTCTGCTGCGCTTTTTCTCCGCGTGGGCCAAGAGCCCCTCACGCACCCAACGCCCGTCATCCCAGGCCTTGTTGCGCGCCGCCAGACGTTCCGTGTTGCAGGGGCCATTGCCCTTGAGCACGTCAAAGAATTCATCCCAATCAGGCTCTGCAAAGGTGTAATGCCCGGTTTCTTCGTCAAACTTCAGCGTTTCATCCGGGATCGTCAGGCCAAGGTATTCGGCCTGCGGGGCGCATTCATCAACGAACTTCTGGCGCAATTCGTCGTTGGAATTCATCTTGATCTTCCACGCCATCGACTGCGCCGAATGCACCGAATCCTTGTCTGACGGGCCAAACATCATCAGCGCCGGAAACCAGAAGCGGTTCAGCGCGTCCTGCGCCATCTTGCGCTGCGCTTTGGTGCCGTTGGCCATCTTCATCATGATGTCGAAACCCTGCCGCTGGTGGAACGATTCCTCCTTGCAGATGCGCACCATCGCACGGGCGTATGGCCCATAGGATGTGCGCTGCAACGGCACTTGGTTCATGATCGCCGCGCCATCGACCAACCAGCCAACAGCGCCCATATCGGCCCATGTTAGGGTCGGATAATTGAAGATTGAGCTGTATTTCATCTTGCCCGATAGCAGGTCGCGGGTCATTTGGTCGCGGGTCACGCCCAGCGTTTCCGCCGCACAATACAGGTACAACCCATGCCCTGCCTCATCCTGCACCTTGGCCAGCAGAATCGCCTTACGTTCCAACGTGGGCGCGCGGGTGATCCAGTTGCCTTCGGGCAGTTGGCCGACGATCTCGGAATGCGCGTGCTGACCGATCTGGCGGATCAGGTTCTTGCGATAGCCGTCCGGCATCCAGTCTTTCGGCTCGATCTTGCCGCCCGCGTTGATCCGCTCCTGAAAGGCGCGTTCCTCGGGCTCCATCTCGTCCAGCGATTTCACGCCCTGGCCGGTGGATTTGATCATCTGTGCATACATCGGTCCGTTCCTTTCTCAGAAAAGAAATATCAGCCTGCGTTTTCGAGGATCAGTGCCACACCCTGACCCACGCCCACACACATCGTACATAGCGCATACCGCCCGCCTGTCCGCCGTAGCTGTAAGGCGGCCGTCATCACCAGCCGTGCGCCGGACATGCCCAAGGGATGCCCAATGGCAATCGCGCCGCCATTAGCGTTCACATGCGCCGCATCATCCGCCACACCCAAGGCACGCAACGTGGCAAGCCCTTGGCTGGCAAAGGCTTCGTTCAATTCTATCACATCCATCTGGTCGATGGTCAGACCCGCCCGCGCCAGCACCTTTTGCACGGCGGGAATTGGCCCAATGCCCATCACCCGCGGTTCAACCCCCGCGGCAGACATCGCGACAACCCGCGCAATCGGCGTCAGCCCATGGTCCTTCACCCCAGCCTCCGACGCGATCAGCAGCGCCGCCGCCCCGTCGTTCACGCCCGAGGCATTGCCCGCTGTCACGCTCAGGTCCGGCCCGTTGATCGGGCGCAGCTTGCCCAGTGCGTCCAACGTCGTGCCGGGGCGTGGGTGTTCGTCGCGGTCCACCACAATCGCGTCACCCTTGCGCTGTGGGATCGTGACGGGGGTGATTTCCTCGGCAAAGATACCCGATGCATCCGCCTCGGCCCATCGGGCCTGACTGCGCGCGGCAAAAGCATCCTGATCCGCGCGCGACACGCCATGATCCTCGGCCACGTTATCCGCTGTCTCAGGCATCGAATCGACGCCAAATTTCGCCTTCATCTTGGGGTTCACAAAGCGCCAGCCGATGGTGGTGTCATAAACCGTATTGCTGCGGGAAAACGCGGTTTCGGCCTTGGGCATCACAAACGGCGCCCGCGACATGCTTTCAATGCCGCCGGCAATCGCCAGATCCATATCGCCCGCCCGAATGGCCCGCGCCGCAGCGCCCACCGCATCCATGCCCGACGCACACAACCGGTTGATCGTCGCCCCCGGCACATCCACCGGCAACCCGGCCAGCAGTGCCGCCATACGCGCCACGTTGCGGTTATCCTCGCCCGCCTGATTGGCGCAGCCCAAGATCACATCATCCACACGCGCCCAATCCACATCCCCATTACGCGCCATCAGTGCCGCAATCGGGATCGCGGCCAGATCATCCGCACGAACCGAAGACAAAGCGCCGCCGTAGCGGCCGATGGGAGTGCGCTGCGCGTCGCAGATGAATGCCTGCATGGAAAACCTCCTATTGTTCCAGTTTATCTAGACGGTGCGCCGATTCGTTTCAATATTAATGTTACCAAAGCGGGAGGTTTTTATAAATTTGGTAACACATTAAGCGGCGTGCAATAAAACCTTCGTCAAACCGTAACCTAGTTGTCGATCCCCTGTCACGCAGGCCCGTTCATTTGCGCCCATCGCAACCCGTCAGACAGGGAAACCCATCCAATGACAAAACTTATCCGCCCCACCCGCCGCGCCATGCTGGCAGGTTCCGCCGCATTTGCCGCTGGCCTTGCCATGCCCAGCCTCAGCCGCGCGTCATCTCGCCCGGTCTTTACCCACGGTGTGCAGTCGGGTGACGTGGATACAACATCCGGCATGATCTGGACACGCACAGACCGCCCGGCGCGGGTGCAGATGGAGGTTTCCACCACCGAAAGTTTTGCCAATGCGCGCCAGTTGGCCCCGATGAACGCCCTGCCGAACCACGATTTGGCGATCAAGCGACTGGTCGAAGGGCTGCCCTCTGACCAAGACATCTTTTACCGCTTCACCGCTGCTGATCTGAACGACATCAATGCCACGTCCGAGCCGATCATCGGCCAGTTCCGCACCGCCCCCACCGCGCGGCGCAACATCCGCTTTGCCTGGTCCGGCGATACCGCTGGCCAAGGCTGGGGCATCGACGACGACGGCATGCGCACCTACGCCACCATGGCCACGCACAAACCCGATTTCTTCCTGCACTCCGGCGATACCATCTATGCCGATGGCCCGCTTGAGGACGAAGTGCAGCTTGACGATGGCACCATGTGGAAAAACACCACGATCATCGACGAGAAACGCAAAGTGGCCGAAACCCTTGATGAATATCGCGGCCAGTGGAAATACAACATGATGGACGACCACGTGCGCGCCCTGAACGCCGTGGTACCCACCTTCATGCAGTGGGATGACCACGAGGTGGTGAACAACTGGTCCTCGTCCCGCAGCCTGATGGAAGACGACCGCTATAGCGAAAAATCCATCCACGTCCTCGCCGCCCGCGCGTCCCAAGCGTTTCACGAAATGACCCCCCTGCGCATCACCCCGTCCGAACCGGGCCGCGTCTACCGCAAGATCAACTACGGCCCGATGCTTGATGTGTTCTTCCTCGACCTGCGCAGCTATCGCGGTGCCAACAGCGAAAACCTGCAAACCGAAATGTCGCAGGCGACGCAGATCCTTGGCGACGAGCAAATGGCCTGGCTGAAACGCGAGCTGACCAATTCCAGCGCCACTTGGAAGGTCATCGCCTGCGACATGCCACTGGGCCTAGTCGTTGGTGGCGGGGCAGAGGCGGTCGGCAACGGCGACAACGGCCCCGCCAAGGGGCGCGAGCTGGAAATCGCGGGCCTGCTGCGCTTTATCAAAACCGCGCGCATCGACAATGTCGTCTGGTTCACCGCCGATGTGCACTATACCGCCGCGCATTACTACAACCCCGAAAAGGCGCAGTTTCAGGACTTTGATCCCTTCTGGGAATTTGTCTCTGGCCCGCTGCATGCCGGCACCTTTGGCCCCAACGATCTGGATGCGACGTTCGGGCCCGAGCTGAAGTTCGTCAAAGCGCCCGAGGCCGGGCAGGCCAACCTTCCGCCCTCAGCGGGGTTGCAGTTCTTTGGCCTTGTCGACATCGACGCGCAAACCCAGCAGATGAAAGTCCGCCTGATGGACCGCGCCGACACCGAGCTTTACACCGTCACGCTCGACCCGGTTGGGGCGGCGATCTGACGCGACTATTCTTGACCCCGGTTTTCACATCATTGGTGAAAGCCGGGGTCAAATCCCCGCCAAATGCCCCGCCGCCCAATCGCGCCGCAACCCCGCCCCGCGCTCGGCAAACCCCTCCGCCAGCACCTCAACCTCAATCACCCGATCCGCGCGAAAATGCCGGAAATCCTGCCGCAGCTCGCACCAGGCCGCCAAGACGACCGCGTCCGAGTAATAGATCACCGCCAGCGGCAACACGCGCCGCCACGTCACCACCCCGGCCGCATCGGCGTATTGCAACGCCAGCACCCGCTCGTCTCGAATGCTGCGCCTAAGCACGCTCATATCCACCCGCTCAGGCACCTCCGGCCCCCAGTTCGATGCAAACAACGTCGGCCCCACTTGCGTCGCCTCGGCCAGCTTGCGCGCCGCCCGCTGCGCCGCCTGCACCAGCCCGGTATCGCCGGTGCGCGCGATCATGCTCAACCCCACGGTCACCGCCTCCGCTTCCTCCACATCGAAATTCACCGGCGGCAGGTTATATCCGGGCCGCATGATGTACCCCACACCCGCCGCCCCCTCGATCGGCACCCGCATCCCCTGCAGGCTGGCAATGTCCCGGTAAACCGTGCGCTTGGTCACCTCTAGCGCTTCGGCAATCTGCGCCGCCGTGCAGGGTGCCGAGGCCGCGCGCAACATCTGAATAATCTCGAACATCCGGCTGGATCGCATGGCCATTTCCCCTTTCACACAACCTACCACAACCCTGCTGACAGATACATGTCAGCAGAGTGGCGCTACACTGCTCCTCAGGATCATCGGGGGCCCAAATATGCCAGACCACGCAAGCGCAACGCAGCTCACGGGCCGCTACTCCCTCGGCCTCTTGCTGGTCACCGGGGCGGCGGTGGCATGGTCCACCGCGGGCCTCTTCACCCGGATGATCGATACCGACACCGGCACCATGCTGTTCTGGCGTGGCATGTTCGGCGCGCTGGGCATATTTGCCGTGGCGCTGGCGCTGCACGGGCGGCAGGCTTGGCGCGATCTGGCGCATCTCGGCGCGCCCGGTTGGGGGTTCGCCGTCATTTCTGCCCTTGGCATGTTGTGTTTCATCACCGGCCTGCGCCTGACCACCGTGGCCCATGTCGCCATTGTCTATGCCACCGTGCCGCTGGTCGCCGCCGCCCTTGCATGGCTGCTGCTGTCCGAACGCCCCGCCCGCAGCGCGCTCTGCGCCAGCCTTGTGGCACTAGCTGGTGTTGTGGTGATGGTTGGCATGGGCGGGGATGGCAGCTTGCTGGGCGATCTGCTGGCCTTCGGCATGACCGTGGCGTTGGCCCTGATAATGGTAATCCTGCGCCGCTGGCAAAACATCCCGGTGCTGGCCGCCGCCGCAGTCTCGGCCCTGCTCAGCGGCCTCGCCGCACTCCCCTTTGCCCAAGGGCTGATGGTCACGCCCAGCGATCTGGCCCTGCTCGCCGCCTTCGGCCTGATCAACTCCGCCCTCGGCCTCGCGCTCTTCGCCCTCGGCGCGCGCATGCTGCCCGCCGTCGAAACCGCGCTGATCACCGCGCTGGATGCCCCATTGGCCCCGGTCTGGGTCTGGCTGGTGTTCGCGGAAACGCCCAGCACCCCCACCCTGCTTGGCGGCGCGGTGGTGCTGACGGCTGTGATGTGGCACCTGCGCCAACAGGCGCGTTAAGACTTAAGTAACAAACCCAGCGCGCGCCTTGTTAACCCCACCCTCCGGTGTCCGCCCGCTGTACAGGTGCTGTACGGGGCCTGTACAGGTTGTGCATCGCCCAAACCCCTGTTTTTCAGGCCGTTAACCTACGATTCGCCCGTTTCGGGCAATCCGACCACCGAACTTTGCGCGGGGGCGTTAAAAATCCACCCCGCGCTGCGCTTTGATCCCGGCCTTGAACGGATGTTTCACTTCCGTCATCTCGGTGACCAGATCGGCAAAGTCACAAATCTCCGGCTTGGCATCACGCCCCGTCAAAATCACCGCCGTGCGCTTGTCCCGCGCCTCAAGCCCCGCAATCACCTCGGCAATGCTCAAGTATTCATAGCGGATCGCGATGTTGATCTCGTCCAATACCACAAGGTCAAATTCGCCGCTGGCCATCATCTCGCAGGCCTTGGCGAACGCCGCCTGCGCCGCCGCAATATCGCGTTCCTTGTCTTGGGTATCCCAAGTGAACCCTTCCCCCATCGTGTGCCACTTCACACCGCCGGTCTGTTCAAAAAACAACCGCTCGCCGGTCTTCCACTTGCCCTTGATGAACTGCACCACACCAACACTTTGCTTCCACCCCAAAGCGCGGATCACAACCCCGAAGGCACTGGAGGACTTGCCTTTTCCCGCCCCAGTATGCACCAGAACCAGACCCTTTTCAGGGTCCTGCAACTCGGCCACTTTGGCGCGCTGCTCGGCCTGACGGGCCTGCATTTTGGCTTTGTGCGGGTCTGAATTCGCGTCACTCATGGCTCTCTCCTCGGTCCGGGTTCGTGGCACCATAAGCACCCCCTCTTGCGGGCGAAACCCCACATCTGCGACGCACCCCGCTTCGGCGGGTCGGAGCGGGCCAGCGCATCAGCGCTTACGCCTTGGGGTCCGTCACAGACCGCGCCTTGCCACGCTCGACGCCCAGTTGGCGTTCACGCCAGATCACCAGCACTCCGGCGGCAATAACCAGTAAGGCCCCGCTGAGCATGACAAAGGTCGGCAACTCGGCAAAGAAAATATAGCCGATTACGATGGCAAATATCATCGACGTATAATCATAGGGCGCCAGCATCGACGCCGATCCAAAGCGATAGGCCGACGTAATAAATATCTGCGCAACACCACCGATAAACCCGGCAAGTACCAAAAGCGAAAGAGTCCTCGCGTCAGGCACCACCCAGCCAAACGGCAGGGTCAACAACGCCAGCAACGATGCCGTTACCGAGAAGTAAAACACGATCGCAGCAGTGTCTTCGTGCTGCACCAATTGCCGGATGTGTATCTGCACCAGACTGCGCAACATGGTCGCAATCACAATAAGCAAAGCGCCTATGGTCGCCGTCTGCTCCATCGTGCCGATGTTGCTGAATCGCGGCCACAGGATAATCATCACGCCCAGCAGCCCCACTGCCACCGCGATCACCCGGTAAAACCTGATCTTTTCCCCGAGTAAAACCGCTGCCAGAATGACCGTGAAGATGGGTGTGGCAAAACCGATTGCGGTGACTTCAGGCAAGGGCAGCAGGCCCAGCCCGGTGAATGTCAGCCCCATCGCGGTGGTGCCGAACAATCCGCGCCAAACGTGACCCATCGGGTTGCGGGTTTTCAGCCCCACCGACAGCTTGCCGCGCTGCGCCAGCCAGATCAGGATCACGGGAATGGCAAAGAACGACCGGAAAAACACCGCCTGACCAGACGGCACATCATCGGCAATGGCCTTGATGATGGCAGACATGAAGGTGAACAGTAAAATCGCCATGATCTTTAGCGCGATACCCAGCGCCGGGCGGGCAGAAAAATCGTCGACCTTCATGGCAGGTGCCTCACGCCTGTGGCCCGATCCGTCCACGGTTGGTGCCGATCTGGCCGCGGTGCAGCAGCAGGTGATCCAGGATGACACAAGCCATCATCGCCTCACCCACCGGGACGGCGCGGATGCCGACGCAAGGGTCGTGTCGGCCCTTGGTGATGATCTCGGTCTCTTCGCCCTGTTTGGTGATGGTGCGCCGCGTGGTCAGGATGCTTGATGTCGGCTTGACCGCGAAACGCACCACAACATCCTGCCCGGTGCTGATCCCGCCCAGAATACCGCCCGCGTGGTTCGAGGAGTATTGCGGACCATCCGGCCCCATGAATATCTCGTCTGCGTTCAACTCACCTGTCAGCATTGCCGCCGACATGCCTTCGCCGATTTCGACACCCTTGACGGCGTTTATACTCATCATTGCGGCGGCCAGATCGGTGTCTAGCTTGCCATAGACCGGCGCACCCAACCCGGCAGGCACGCCGCGCGCGACCACTTCGATTACCGCGCCCACGCTGCTACCCGACTTGCGCAGCCCGTCCAGATATTCGGCCCAGTCGACAGCCGCCCCGGCATCGGGCACCCAGAACGGGTTTTGTTCGATCTGATCCCAGTCGAACGCCTCACGGTCGATCTTGTGCGGGCCCATCTGCGCCATGTAGCCGGTAATATCCACATTTGGCGCCAAGAGCTTGATCGCCTCGCGGGCCAGACCCCCGGCGGCAACCCGTGCTGCCGTTTCGCGCGCCGACGACCGTCCGCCACCACGGTAGTCCCGGATGCCGTATTTCTGGAAATAGGTGATGTCGGCATGGCCGGGGCGGAACTTGTCCTTGATATCCCCGTAATCTTTGGACCGCTGATCGGTGTTCTCGATCATCAACTGCACCGGCGTGCCGGTGGTCACCCCTTCAAAGGTGCCCGACAGAATGCGTACCTCATCCGCCTCGCGCCGCTGGGTGGTGTATTTGTTCTGCCCCGGTTTTCGCTTGTCCAGCCACTGCTGGATCATGGCCTCGTTAATCGGCACGCCGGGCGGGCAGCCGTCAATGGTCGCACCCAACGCGGGCCCGTGGCTTTCACCCCAGGTGGTGACCCGATACAAATGACCAAAGCTGTTCAGGCTCATGCGCGTTCTCCCAGTTCAAGGAACGGCATAAAGCGATGCCCCGCGCTTGCCAAGGGCGGCAGGGCGCGGGGCAATAGATATCAGTAATCCAAGCTGGTGAAGAGGTTGCGAGCGCCGCGAAAGGCTGTGGGCTTTGCCGCCCAGCCGCCCAATGGAATACTAACCGTCAAGGCGACTTGGTGCGCATAGGCGCGATTTGAGAGTGCCGATGAAAAGCGACTCAGTTCGCCAGTCAGGTATATTGGTTGTCCTGCGGCAGCTGATAGGCTGCCGATGTCATAGGTCAGGCCCAGTCTGAAGGCGTCAACTTCAACTTTTGACCCATAATTGTAATAGTAATCACGCTGGGCCTCGAAAAAGACATGGGCGTTATCAGACAGGTCGTGACCCAGATTCAGGCCAGCACTGTGCCAGTTGTCATATCCTCCAACCGCTCCGCGCAACTTTGCATTCCGCCCCGCGAAGGCGTTGTATGTGAACGTGCTGATAGTCCCGCGCACTTCGATGCCGCGAGACACATTACTGTCGTCAACGCCGCCGAACAAGCTGGCCGAAGTGTCATTGTAATGGCCATAAACACCGACTGCAAAGGCATCCGAGAGCTGGTAAAGCAAACGCAAGCCGGTTGTTTTGGCTTCAGATGAAGTTTGGGGGCCAAATTTCTGATTGGTGTAAGCCAGAAACACTTCCCCCAGCACATCATCGTAGGAAAACGCGGTAGTTGATGACACTCTATGCGTGTTTCTTTTTCGGTCCCGGAAATCGTCATGCTCATGCGCATAGGTCAAAGAAACGATAGTTCCGCCATATTCAAAACCTTGCGCGGATGCCGATGTGCCCAGTGTCAGTGCCGTTATGGCCGCCGTAACAATGCCTGATCTCATGAGTATGCCTTATGGAAAATTTAATACTTTCACGAGCCTACGTGAAACTGAGTTAACAACACATGCTCAGGTTTTAATATTGAGTATCTGTTGCGCGTCGGGATCACCTGTACTACGTCTGGGTTTACCTCGGGGGGCCGCAAGGCTGAGATACGCATGATGCGTGGACCCGTTGAACCTGAACCGGTTAACACCGGCGGAGGGAAGGTCTGGACATCCATCCAACACTTTTCTGACGCCGCATAATGGAGGATGCCATGAAGTATCTTACACTTGCAGCGGGCCTGATGGGCGCCTCGGCGGCAATTGCCGAGACGCCAGAACTGACGGTCTATACCTACGACAGTTTTGTGTCTGAATGGGGACCAGGCCCGGCTATCGAGGCGCAGTTTGAACAGGTCTGCGAGTGCGATCTGAAATTTGTCGGCATGGGCGACGGTGCGGCCTTGCTGGCCCGGCTCAAGCTGGAAGGCAACCGGTCTGACGCGGATATCGTGCTGGGGTTGGACACCAGCCTGATTGCCACAGCCAAACAAACCGGCCTGTTTGCGCCCAGTAACACCAGCGCCGAATTCAACCTGCCAATCAGCTGGGACGACGATATCTTTGTGCCCTACGACTGGGGCTATTTCGCTTTTGTCCACAATGCCGATCTGACCGCACCTGCAAATTTCAAAGCGCTGGCGGAAAGTGATCTGAAAATCGTGATTCAGGACCCGCGTTCCTCGACCCCCGGTCTGGGGCTGCTGATGTGGGTCAAGGCGGCCTATGGTGACGATGCGCCTGCCATCTGGGAGGGGCTGGCAGACAACGTCGTGACGGTGACCAAAGGCTGGTCCGAGGCGTATGGGCTGTTCCTTGAGGGCGAGGCAGACATGGTGCTGAGCTATACCACCTCGCCGGCCTATCATCTGATCGCGGAAGACGACGACAGCAAGGCGGCAGCGCTCTTTGACGAAGGTCATTACATGCAGATCGAAGTCGCGGGAAAATTGGCAGCTTCGGATCAGCCTGATCTTGCCGATCAGTTCCTGTCTTTTCTGGTGTCCGACGCGGCGCAATCGGTGCTGCCCACGACCAACTGGATGTATCCCGCCGTGACGCCCCAAGGGGGTTTGCCCGCAGGGTTTGACGGCATGATCATTCCGGGCAAGGCGCTGCTGTTGCCCAGCGATGATATTCCCACATTGCGCGATAAGGCTCTGGAAGAATGGCTGACCGCCCTGTCTCAATAGCTTGTGAAGCAGGGGTGACCGCGGCGGCGCTTGTCGCCGTGCTCATCCTGTCAGCGTTATTCGCGGTGTTCTCCGGCGCCGAAGTGGGCAGCGGATTGGGGGCAGCCGACTGGGCGGCGATCCGGTTTACTGCCTATCAGGCAATGCTGTCGGCGCTGATTTCGGTCGTTCTGGCGGTGCCGGTAGCCCGGGCGCTGGCGCGGCGACGCTTTGTCGGGCGCGGGGCGTTGATCACGCTGCTCGGTGCGCCGTTCATTCTGCCAGTGATCGTCGCGGTTATCGGCGTGCTTACGATCTTTGGCCGCTCGGGCGTTTTGAACCAATTGGGCGCCATGCTGGGTCTGCCCAGCCTGTCGATCTACGGGCTTCAGGGTGTGGTGCTGGCGCATGTGTTCTTTAACCTGCCGCTGGCCACGCGGCTGCTGCTGCAAGGCTGGCAAAGCATCCCGGCAGAGCGGTTTCGTCTTGCAGGTCAATTGCAACTGACGCCGCGTGCGGTGTTTTTGGCGCTGGAGTGGCCGATGCTGCGGCAAGTGCTGCCGGGCGTTGCTGCGCTTATCTTTGTGATCTGCCTGACGAGTTTTGCGGTGGCGCTGACGCTGGGGGGCGGGCCCCGCGCAACGACGGTTGAACTGGCGATCTATCAGGCGTTCCGATTTGATTTCGACCTTGGGCGGGCGGCCTTGCTGTCTCTCGTGCAATTGTTGCTGGCGGGCACCGCCGCGGTGCTGGCGCTGTGGTTGATCCCGGCCATTTCATTGGGTGGCGGGCTTGACCGCGCAATCCGGCGTTGGGATGCACGCGACGGTGGGCAACGCCTGCTGGATATCGCCGTCATCACACTGGCCGCGCTGTTTCTATTGCTGCCGATGGTGGCGGTCGTGCTGCGCGGAGTGGTCGGGTTGCCGCAGTTGCCGCTGTCGATCTGGCAGGCCACGGTGAACACGCTGCTGGTTGCAGGGCTAAGCGTGCTGGTGCTGGCCGCGCTGGCCCTGCCGATGGCCGGATGGATCGCCAGTCGCCAGCGTGGCGGCGTCGAGGCGATCGGCCTGCTGGGCCTTGCCGCCTCGCCGTTGATGATCGGTACGGGCTGGTTCATCTTGCTAAACCCGGTGTTGGATCCAGCCCTGCTGAGCCTGCCTGCCACGGCTTTGGTCAATGCGCTGATGGCACTGCCGTTTGTGCTGCGTATCCTCGTGCCCCGGCTGCGCGACACGTTGAGCGATTACGGGCGACTGACGCAGATGCTGCACCTGACGGGCTGGCCGCTCTGGCGTTGGGTGATCTTGCCACGCATGCGGATGCAATTAGGCTTTGCTGCCGGGCTTACGGGGGCAATGTCGGTTGGTGATCTGGGCGTGATTGCGCTGTTTGCCGATCAAGATCGCGCGACGTTGCCCTTGCAAATGTACCGCCTGATGGGCGCCTACCGGATGGAGGCCGCGGCAGGGGCGGCACTGATCCTGCTTGTACTGGCGATGGCGGTTTTTTTTGTCTGTGATAAATGGGGACGCTGGTATGCTGACGCTTGAGAACGTGCGCATCGTGCAGGGCGATTTCGCCATGAGCGCGAATATGAAGATGGAAGCGGGGCGAAAATACGCCGTGATCGGTCCCTCGGGGTCGGGCAAATCGACGCTGTTGGGCGCGATCTGCGGCTTTGTCCCTGTGCAGTCGGGGCGGGTGACTTGGCAAGGTTTGGACATCACGGACCACGCGCCTGGGCAGCGCGCCATGACAATGCTGTTTCAGGACAACAACCTGTTCCCGCATCTGACGGTGACGCAGAACGTAGCACTGGGGCTTCGCCCTGATCTGCGCATGAACGCCGACACTCTGTTTCGCGTTGACGCCGCGCTGGAACGTGTCGGTCTGTCGGATCATGGCAGCAAGCGCCCCGGCGCATTGTCCGGTGGGCAGCAAAGCCGTGCGGCATTGGCGCGGGTTCTAGTGCAGGCGCGGCCGTTGTTGTTGCTGGATGAACCCTTTGCCGCGCTTGGCCCGGCACTGCGCAATGAAATGCTGGATCTGGTGCAGGATCTGGTGGCCGAAACCGACGCGACACTGATCATGGTCACCCATGCACCAGGCGACGTGCAGCGCATTGCAGATGCGGCGATCTTTGTCGCCGATGGCATCGCCCATGCGCCGAAACCGGCGGCAGAGCTGTTGGACAACCCGCCACCGGCCTTGCGCGCCTATTTGGGCTAGGCGGCGGAAATTTTTGAAATTTCCGCACCGTTTTCTTTTAAAGAAAACGCATCCAACGCCTCAGTGATGCTTAACGCGGCCTGTGCCGCCTCGCGGCCTTTGGTGATGAAATGGTCACGGTAGATGGCGTTATGGTGGTCCGTTTCCTGATAGTGGTGCGGGGTCAGTGACACCGACAACACCGGCAGATCATGGTCCAACCCGACGCGCATCAACCCGTCCACCACGGTACGCGCGACAAAATCATGCCGGTATATCCCGCCGTCCACCACAAAGGCGGCGCAGACGATCGCATTATAGCGCCCGGTTTTCGCCAGTTGCTGTGCCATGAGGGGCATCTCGAAAGCGCCCGGCACGTCGAATACATCGACCTGCGAGGTGTCGATGACGTCGGTAAACCCGTCTAGTGACCGGTCAACAATATCCGCATGCCAGCGTGCGCGCACAAAGGCAAAGCGGGTGGAACTATCTTGTGTCATTTGAGATCTCCTTCAGGTCCAGACACGTCCACCCAAGGCGATCACGATCACAGGTGCAGGCCAGCAGCCCGCCTGTTTTCGCATTCTCTTTCATCCGGACTATGACCGTCGGCTCTGGAGTTACACCAGATCTGCTGACACCCCGTTTGGGGCCGCTCGCGGGCTTGCGGATGGACCGCTTACCGCCGGTGGGGAATTGCACCCCGCCCTGAGAATCCACATAAGTTGCCAAGTTGTGCTTTTCCCTGCAATACCGAAACGACCTTCGTCAGAGGATTTTCGCCATGCACCCGAACCCGATTTACCACACTGCCGAAGCCACGCAAAACCTTGCCTCAGCCCGCGAAACCGCCTTTGGGGTTTTGGCGGTGAACGGCGGCGATGGGCCACTGATGTCGCATGTGCCCTTTATTCTGAATGACAGCGGCGATGTGGCAGAGTTGCATCTGGTGCGCTCAAACCCTATCGCGCGGGCGCTGAAAACGGCGCAGGCCGTGCGGATCGCCGTTACCGGTGCAGACAGCTATGTGTCGCCCGATTGGTACGGGATCGACGATCAGGTCCCGACATGGAACTACGTGGCCGTCCATCTGACCGGCACGCTGGAACTGCGCCCTTCCGTAGAGCTGCCAGATCTTTTGGCGCGGCAATCTGCGGTCTACGAGTCGCGCCTGGCCCCCAAGACCCCTTGGACCCTCAACAAGATGACGCCCCAGGCCCGCGACAAGATGCTGCGCATGATTGTACCTTGCCGGATGCAGATTACCGGCGTCGATGGCACGTGGAAGCTGGGCCAGAACAAAGCCGATGCGGTGCGTCTGGCAGCGGCAGACAATATGCAGGCCTATGGTTTTGGCACAGAACCCGGAGTTCTGGCAGCGCTGATGCGCGGTGCGTAATCGTCATTGCGTCCTGAACTGTGCCAAGGAATAGTGCCCCGCAACAACAAGGGACATTTGCCATGAAACTCTTTTACTCCCCGACCTCGCCCTATGTGCGCAAGGTCATGGTGCTGCTGCATGTCACCGGTCAGCTGGATGATGTAACGCTTGAACCCACGTCTGGGACGCCGCTGGCCCCGGCTGCCGGGTTTCGGTCAAAAAACCCACTCAGCAAGGTGCCCGCACTTGAGCGCCCCGATGGCCCCACGTTGTACGACAGCCGCGTGATCTGCGCCTATCTCGATGATCGCGCTGGGGGCAATCTGTACCCAAGCGGCGCGGGCAAGTGGGACACTTTGACGCTGGAGGCGACGGCAGACGGGATTTTGGATGCCGCGCTGCTGATGACTTACGAGGCGCGCTTGCGGCCCGAGGAATTGCAGATGTCAGATTGGGTCGAAGGACAGTGGGGCAAGATCGCCGCCACCTGTAGCGCGCTGAATACGCGCTGGATGAGTCATCTTGCCGGCCCGCTGGATATGGGCCAAATCGCGATTGCCTGCGCTTTGGGATATGTAGATTTTCGTCATGGGGCGCGCGACTGGCGCAAGGGTAACGATGCGCTGGCAAAATGGTTTGACGCGTTTGATTCGCGCCCCGAGATGGTAAAAACGGCCCCGCCACAGGGTTGATATTGCCACATTAGCGGTATTTTTGCCCCTTAACGGCGACCATCTTTCCGATTGCGCGCCTTTGACATCTGGACGGGCGCGGCCTGTGTCGGTAGATACCGCTTTGAAGTCAGGTGGCATTCCTTGTGCCGCCCCTATGTCTGATGGCCCCAAATGGCCAAGAAATTGGAGTAAACCCGTGTCCCAAGCAGAAGAACACGCAGGCACCCGGAGGGATTTCCTGTATTATGCCACAGCTGGTACAGGTGCTGTCGCCGTTGGTGCTGCCGTCTGGCCTTTGGTCAACCAGATGAACCCCTCTGCCGATGTTAAGGCGCTGTCGTCCATTCGCGTGGATGTTTCAGGTGTGGATGTCGGGACACAGTTGACCGTCAAATGGTTGGGCAAGCCGGTGTTCATTCGCCGCCGTTCCGAAGACGAAATCGCGCAGGCGCGCGAAGTCGAGGTAAGCAACCTGCCAGACCCGGAAGCCAACAATGGCAACCTGTCCGGCAGCGTTCCGGCCACCGATGAAAACCGCAGCCTCGACGAAGCTGGTGAATGGTTGGTCCAGATGGGTGTTTGTACGCACCTTGGCTGTGTGCCACTGGGTGACGCTGGCGATTTTGGCGGCTGGTTCTGCCCCTGCCACGGGTCGCACTACGATACATCCGGTCGCATCCGCAAAGGGCCAGCACCGCGCAATCTGCCGGTTCCTGTCGCCGAATTCGTGGATGAAACCACGATCAAACTGGGTTAAGGGAGCAGATACATGGCTGGAATTCCTCACGACCATTACGAGCCGAAAACCAAAGGCGAAAAGTGGCTATCAAGCCGCCTTAACGTTGTTGGCCTGCTCTATGATACATTGATGATCCCGACACCGAAGAACCTGAACTGGATGTGGATCTGGGGCATCGTTCTTACGTTCTGTCTGGCGTTGCAAATCATCACCGGCATCGTCCTGGTGATGCACTATACACCACATGTCGACATGGCGTTTGCGTCGGTCGAACACATCATGCGTGACGTGAATGGTGGTTATATGCTGCGCTATCTACACATGAACGGCGCGTCGCTGTTCTTTGTAGCGGTCTATGCCCACATCTTCCGCGGTCTCTACTACGGGTCCTACAAGGCCCCGCGTGAGATCACGTGGATCATCGGCATGTTGATCTACCTGCTGATGATGGCTACCGGCTTTATGGGGTACGTACTGCCATGGGGGCAGATGTCCTTCTGGGGTGCAACCGTGATCACCGGCCTCTTTGGCGCGATTCCGTTCATCGGGGAAAGCCTGCAAACCTTCCTTCTGGGCGGGCCTGCTGTTGATAACGCCACGCTGAACCGTTTCTTCAGCCTGCACTACCTGCTGCCCTTCGTGATTGCTGGTCTGGTGATCGTACACATCTGGGCCTTCCACACCACGGGCAACAACAACCCAACCGGTGTTGAGGTGCGTCGCGGTTCCAAGGAAGAAGCCAAGAAAGACACGCTGCCCTTCTGGCCCTACTTCGTGATCAAGGATCTGTTCGCCTTGGCGGTCATTCTGACGATCTTCTTTGCCATCGTTGGCTTCATGCCGAACTATCTCGGCCACCCCGATAACTATATCGAGGCGAACCCGCTCAGCACCCCTGCACACATCGTGCCGGAATGGTACTTCTTGCCCTTCTACGCCATCCTCCGGGCCTTTACGTCCGAGGTATGGGTGGTGCAGATCGCGTCCTTCGTGACCGGTGGCATCATCGACGCCAAGTTCTTTGGCGTGCTGGCGATGTTTGGAGCGATTGCCGTGATGGCGCTGGTGCCTTGGTTGGATACCTCTTCTGTACGTTCGGGCCGCTATCGTCCGATGTTCAAGTGGTGGTTTGCCCTGCTGGTGATCGACTTCTTCGCGCTGATGTGGCTGGGGGCAATGCCCGCAGAGGAACCCTACGCGACCTTCTCGCTGATCGCTTCGGCCTATTGGTTCGCCTACTTCCTAATCATCCTGCCGCTTCTGGGTGTGATCGAAAAGCCGCTGCCGCAGCCAGAAACCATCGAGGCCGACTTTGACGCGCATTATGCGCCCAAGGTGGGCGGCACTAAGACGCTTGTGAACCCGGCGGAATAAGGAACATGACAATGTTAAAAACAAACCTTCTTTCTGCTGCGGTCACGCTGGGGCTTATTCTGCCCGGGTCGATGGTTCTGGCGCAGGCAACTGCAACCGACGAATTGGTGCAGACACCAACGGTTACGGACGAACAACAGGCGGTCGATGATCAGGCAGTCACTGGCGCCGAGGCACCGGCAACGGATGCCCCTGCGGCATCCGAAGCCCCAGTAGCCGAGGCTGAAGCAGAAGTGACCGAAGAAGCCCCAGCCGCTGAAGAAGCGGCTGAGGCCACCGAAGAAGAGCCCGCGGCAGAAGAGCCCGCAGAAGCAACAGAGGAAGCGGAAACCGCCGAGCCTGAAGCCGAAGCCGCCGAGACTGAAGAAGCTGAAGCCGACGCACACGACGAAGCCGCCGAGGACGAGCATGCCACCGAAGAAGGTGATCATGCAGCCACGGCAGACGGCGACGATCACGCCGGCGATGCCCACGCGACCCCGCATATCGAGAACATCGACTTCTCTTTCGACGGGCCGTTTGGTGCCTATGATGTGAACCAGCTTCAGCGCGGTCTGCAAATCTACACCGAGGTCTGTTCGGCCTGTCACGGTCTGCAATATGTCGCCCTGCGCACGCTGGGTGACGAAGGCGGCCCGCATCTGCCAGAAGATCAAGTGATCGAATACGCCAAAGGCTTTGACGTATTCGACGCGGATTTGGACGACACACGTCCCGCAACGCCGGTGGATCACTTCCCCGGTTCCGGCCTGCCCAACGCGCCTGACCTGTCGCTGATGGCGAAAAAGCGGGCGGCGTTCCACGGGCCTTATGGTCTGGGTATCAACCAGTTTATGAAAGGTATCGGCGGGCCGGAATATATCACCGCTTTGCTGACCGGCTACACTGGTGAGGAAAAGGAGCAGGCGGGCACGGTTCTGTATGAAAATACCGTCTTCCCTGGTGGCTGGATCTCAATGGCACCCCCGTTGGCGGACGAGCAGGTGGAATTTGTCGATGGCCATGCCAATGACCTGCACCACATGTCCGAAGATGTATCTGCCTTCCTGATGTGGACAGCCGAGCCCAAGCTGGGCGCGCGAAAGCAGGCTGGTTTTGCCGGTGTGCTGCTGCTGACACTTCTGTCGGTCCTTTTGTACCTGACCAATAAAAAGCTTTGGGCCCCTGTGAAGTATCGCAAGGAAAGCTGATCCACCGGATCACGCCCACGACAAAAACAAAAACCCCCGCAGCCAGCCTGCGGGGGTTTTGCGTTATCCGGTTAGGGACAGGTTCAGGCGGTAAGCTGCTGCCCTGAAATGCCTGTAATCTCCGCAGTCACGATCTGGCCTTCCGCCTGCGCGGCCTCAAAGGTCACTTCAGTAAACTGCGCCGTGCGCCCCATATGTGGGTTTTCCATCAGAATGTGATGCGTCACGCCTACTTGCTGCGTGAGATGGCGGTCGACTTGTGCGGCCCCTGCTGCGCGCAATCGCGCGGCGCGCTCCTTGATGGCGGCGCCGTTCACGGCAGGCATCCGGGCCGCAGGGGTGCCGGGGCGCGCGGAATAGGGAAACACATGCAGCCAGGTGAGGTCGCATTCACGCACCAGCGCCAGCGAGTTTTCGAACATTGCCTCGGTCTCTGTCGGGAAACCTGCGATGATATCCGCACCAAAGGTCATGTCTGGCCGTAGTGCGCGCGCTTCCTGGGCAAAGAGAATCGCATCATCGCGCAGGTGGCGGCGTTTCATGCGTTTCAGGATCATGTCGTCGCCGTGCTGTAGCGACAGATGCAAATGTGGCATCAGTCGCGATTCGGTTGCGATGGCTTGCATCAGGTTCTCATCCACCTCAATCGAATCAATAGATGATATCCTCAAGCGCGGTAAATCCGGGACCAGCCGCAGAATACGCATCACCAGATCGCCCAAGCGTGGCGTCGCGGGCAGATCGGCCCCCCAAGAGGTCAGGTCGACCCCGGTCAGCACGACCTCGTTAAAGCCCTTGTCGACCAACCGCTTGATCTGGTCCACAACCACACCGGCCGGCACAGACCGCGAATTGCCCCGGCCATAGGGAATGATGCAGAAGGTACAGCGGTGGTCACAACCGTTCTGCACCTGCACATAGGCGCGGGACCGGGTGCCAAACCCGTCGATCAAATGTCCGGCGGTTTCGGTCACTGACATGATGTCATCGACCTGCAGGGATTCGGTTTTGCCAATAAAATCAGCGGCTAGGCCCTGCCATGTGGCCCCCACCATCTTTTCGGTGTTGCCGATCACGGCATCGACCTCTGGCATGGCGGCAAAGGTTTCGGGTTCGGTCTGGGCCGCGCAGCCGGTGACGATCAGCCGGGCGTCGGGATGTGCCTTGCGCAACTTGCGAATGTCCTGCCGCGCCTTGCGAACGGCCTCGGCGGTGACGGCGCAGGTGTTTACGACAACCGCGTTTTCCAGGCCTGCCTGTTGGGCAAGATCCTTCATCGCCTCGGTTTCATAGGCGTTGAGCCGACACCCCATAGTGCTGAAAACTGGGGCGTTCATTTGAGGCTGGCCAGAAATTCAGGTGTCAGGATGCCGCTGAACACATGCATGCTTGGCCCCGTCATCCAGACGCCATCATCGCGCCAGTCAATGTGCAGCGTGCCGCCATCCAGATCAATACGCACAGCGCGCCCTGAAAGGCCCCTGCGGGCTGCAGCAACCGCAGTGGCGCAAGAGGACGAGCCGGAGGCCAAGGTGACGCCCACGCCCCGCTCCCAGACCCGCATCCGAATATGGTCGGGGCCGATGATATGGGCCACCTGCACATTTGTCCGCTCGGGGAACAGTGGGTCATGTTCGGCCTTTGGGCCGAGTATAGAAAGGTCCACCGCGTCGGCATCGTCTACGAAAAATGTGCAATGCGGATTTCCCATACCGGTGGCGACGGGATCGCCTTGGATTGGAAGGTGCAGCGTGTCCATCTCGCGCGCCAGCGGTACGTCGTGCCAATCCAGTTGCGGCTGGCCCATGTTGACCGATGTCATCCCATTTCCCGAATCGCGCGCGGCCAGATCACCGCGCGGCGTGGTCAACTGCACAGAATCACCTCCGGATTCGTCCATCAAATACCGCGCAATACAGCGTGTCGCATTACCGCAGGCCGCGGATTCGCTGCCGTCAACGTTGAAAAACGTCAGATGTGCATCGCCTGTACCGTTGGAAATCACCGCAAGCTGATCAAATCCCACACCAAATTGCCGATGGCCGATCGCCTGAGCCATGGACGGGGTGACAGGCATGGCCCGCGCGCGCGCATCGAGCACGACAAAGTCGTTGCCAAGCCCGTGCATCTTCATAAAGGGCAAACCGGAGGTAATATCGCTACACATTTGGCGCATATAACCGTGCAAGGTGAACTTATCCAGCATGTCGCACGAATTTCGTACGTTAAGGGCTTGACCCTGTTGGCGCAGGTTTCTAGTAAGCCGCCTAGTGGGCCTGTAGCTCAGTTGGTAGAGCAACTGACTTTTAATCAGTAGGTCTCCGGTTCGAACCCGGACGGGCTCACCACTTTTACCCAATGTCAAAGTGGCACAGACGATACCCTAATTGGGTAGCGATATGTGTCATGCTGCTGACACAGCAGTGATTAATAAATGGCATCGCGCGGGTACGCCGCTGTCTCAGACCTGTGCCCGGCCTGTTGGCGTACAACTGCCATAATTGCGCTGAGCGGGGTGCGCGGCATAGACACAAGGTTTTGCAGGGACTAAATCATCTGTTGAGATTTATCTGGCACAGACGCTTTAGATCGATTGCTCGAACTTATCATGGGGGCACCTAGTGCTGGCGCGGCTCATACAACTATTTAAGCGCTATGCAATTCAGCATGGCACCTTGGAAAAACGGGGATTTGATCTGATAGACACCGAAGGCGAGGTCTTCGGGTTTCTTGACCGTATCAGTCTGCGCCATGGTCGTTTGGTTGTCGAAGGCTGGGTCCACGGTGAAATGGTTGGTCTGATCTGCGGCGACGAGCGTCGTCAGAAGTCGCCCTTCCTTTTTCGGGAAGATGTGCCGCGGCGACGCAATGGCGCTACCTATGCCACCCCCGGTTTCGTGCTGGATCTGCCAATGAACTTGGGCCGGAAACATTTTTGGGCCCGCCACAACGGCAGTCAATACGTCTATGCCCTGCCTGATTTTAACCGGCGTGACCTATCCGTCATGCGCCGTCGGCTTGCCGCGCCATTTATCCGTGACGGGCTGCGTGCCCTGCCTGCTGCGTTTGCGTGGTTCACGCGCCGTGATCCCGCAGCGCGCGCGCGGGTCAAATCGATTATGGGTTTCAACGAAGGGATCAAAGCGCAGTTGCTGCGCAGCGATCTTTTTTTGGATACAGCGCCGGGGGCGACTGTCGTGCCGGTCAAAACAGATACGGCGATCACCATAATTCTGCCTGTCTATAATGCCTTTGATCTTCTTCAAGAAGTGCTTCAGCGGGTACTGGACAACACTGATCTGCCCTATCGGTTGATTATCGTTGAAGATGCGTCGCCGGATGACCGCGTGCGCCCGTTTCTACAGCAGTGGCATGCCGACCTGCCTGCTGATGTCGTCGACTATGTGCAGATCATCGAAAATGAGGTCAATCAGGGGTTTATTCGTTCGGTTAATCGCGCTTTCGAGGCCGCGCTGCCCCATGGTGATCACGTTGTTTTGCTAAATTCAGATGCATTTGTACCCGCAGGCTGGGCCAGTCGGCTGATTGCGCCCATGCTGAGCCATCAAAATGTGGCAAGTGTCACACCCATGTCAAACGATGCTGAGATTTTCAATGTTCCCACCATGGGCAAGCCGAGCGATCTGACCCCAGGGCAGGCTGACGCGCTGGATAATGTGGCCCAGCGGCTGAACCCCGACGCGACCTTCGCGGACGCGCCGACAGGGGTTGGGTTTTGCATGGCGATGAACATCAAATATGTCACCCTCGAACCGCAATTCGATACCATTTTTGGCCGGGGTTACGGCGAGGAGGTGGATTGGTGTCGCCGGGTGACCCAGCGCCATGGCGGGAGGCATCTGGGCCATGCGGGGATGTTCGTCGAACACCGTGGGGGAAGCTCGTTCGGAAGCACGGAAAAACTGAAGCTTGTGCTGGCAAACAACCAGATCATTGCTGACCGCTATCAGGGCTATGACCAGTTGGTGCAGGATTTCATTCAGCACGATCCGCTCAGTTCGCCGCGTCTGGCCTTGGGGCTGGCCTGGGCAGGGATGCGCGCCGAAACGGCAGTGCCGGTCTATCTTGCGCATGACATGGGGGGCGGCGCGGAACACTACTTGCAGCGCCGTATCTCTGACGATCTAAGCGAAAATGATAATGCCGCCGCCGTTATACTGCGCGTCGGTGGTGCGTTGGCCTGGCAAATCGAGCTTTACAGTCAGGGTGGCAGCGTGCTGCGCGGCGAAACCGATGACATTGATCTGGTTAAACAGATGCTGGATCTCTTGCCAGCGCGGCGGATGGTCTACTCCTGTGCAGTCGGCGCGCGTGAACCGCTTGCCGTGCCGGCGTTGTTGACGGAAATGGCAGATGGCGCCGCGCACGAGCTGGAAGTTCTATTTCACGACTTCCTGCCGCTTAGCCCTTCTTACACGCTGCTGGACGAAGACGGCGTTTATCGCGGCGTTCCCAAGGCCGAAGCGCCGCATGGCCGCGCGCACCAGATCACGACTGCGGCCGGGCAACATTTGACATTGTCGGACTGGCGCGCGGCCTGGGGTGAGATGATGCAGAGCGCCGACCACATCACAGTGTTCTCAGGTGACAGTGCCGACATCGTGGCAGAGGCATATCCGCAGACTTCCACTCGAATCCGCATTCGACCGCATGAAATTCTACACCCTGTACCCACCGTGTCGCCCGGCCAAGCCGCCGACGATGTGCCGGTGATCGGCATATTGGGAAATATCGGCCTGCAAAAGGGAGCGTCCCTTTTACAAGATCTGAGCAGGCAGTTGGCCAAGAGCAAGCGTGCCCGGCTTGTCGTTATCGGTAATATCGATCCAACCTATACGCTGGCGGAACCGGCGCGGGTGCATGGCAGCTACGTTTTGGAGGATATACCTGGGCTGGTGGCGCGTTACGGCATCAGTCAGTGGCTGATCCCTTCAATCTGGCCTGAAACATTTTCCTACGCCACTCACGAGGCGATAGCGACGGGCCTGCCCGTCTGGAGTTTTGATCTTGGGGCACAGGGACAAAGCGTTGCGGCGGTAGCCGAAGCGCGCGGTCAGGGTGGCACGATTCCGCTGGCCGCGGTACGCGATGATGTCACAAAGTTGCTTGAATTTATGCTGCCAAACGCCCAATAGGCTGACCATGAGCAAAATTTCCGTCCCTATCAGCCAACTGCGCGACCAAGGTATCGAAGCCTTGAACCGCGGAATGTCCCGGTCCGTCAACTTGCCTGCGAACACACGGCTCGAAGCGCCGTCGA
The DNA here is from genome assembly GCF_057178245.1 of Sulfitobacter sp. KMM 9851. Classification (NCBI taxonomy): domain Bacteria; kingdom Pseudomonadati; phylum Pseudomonadota; class Alphaproteobacteria; order Rhodobacterales; family Roseobacteraceae; genus Sulfitobacter; species Sulfitobacter sp. KMM 9851. Next base: position 3,617,545 of record NZ_CM169991.1, on the reverse strand, counting down.
GCCTGAAATGGACAGATTACGAGCATTCTATTCATCTGGGCGCGTTTTCCTATCAGGTGTCTGGCTATTGTTTTGCAGCCCGCATTGGACGGTATTGTTCGTTTGGTGAAAATGTTCAGATCGGGCGCCAGGATCACCCGTTGACCTGGGCCTCAACCAGCCCAGCATTCTACTTGCACGATCGCCTGTTTGACCTTGATGGCGGCTTTGAGGGGGCGGAGGACTATCATAGTTACCGCTTTCCGAACGAAGGGGCGCCAACCAAGGTGCAGATCACGACAATTGGTAACGACGTTTGGATCGGTCATGGTGCCCTGATCAAGGCTGGCGTGACCATTGGGCACGGCGCGATCGTGGCGGCGCATGCCGTTGTGGCGCGCGACGTGCCGCCTTTTGCCGTTGTCGCGGGCAACCCGGCGGTCATCAAGAAATTCCGCCTGCCGCCATCCCTTATCTCGCCAATGTTACGTGGCGAATGGTGGCGTTATGCGCCTTGGCAGTTGAAACATTTGCAGCCCTCCAAGCTGCACGATTTTGTTATCGGCGTTCTGGCTATGCGGGAAAAGGAACCCCCATTCGAGCCGACGGTGTTTGATTTGTCCGAGGCCAAAGCGTGACAACGATCGTCTTTCTGCACATTCCCAAAACGGCAGGCCAAACCATCCACAACGCGCTTGTCAGCGCCGTTGGGGGGGCAGAGCATGTGAGCCCCGTGCGCACGCACACACAGGCGCCGAACGGGCCGCAGATGCCGACGGGATACCGGCTCTATTCTGGGCATATTGATTGGGTTGAGCTGGACACACTGCCTGACGACCGATTTGTATTTTCGGTACTGCGTGATCCCCGTGAACGGATCGCCTCCTTTTACCTGTATTTGCTGAAAGAAGCCCGCGCTCTGACTGCGGACGAACTGCTGCTGCCCCATAACAAGGGAAAGCGTCAGATCATCGAACTGTCTGCCGAAGACTATTTCTTTGGCGGAGACGCGGCGTGGCAGAACTTTGTCCGCGACCACTACGACAACTTTTATTGTTCGTATTTCGCAACGCGCAAGATGCGTGGCCGTCGCGATTTGACGGGTAAATCTCAGGCTGAAATATTGGCTCAAGCCCGCGACGGCATGGCTCAGCTTGACGCACTATACAGCATTGATGCGCTGAGCGCCCTAGAAGCAGATATCGAGACGCGACTTGGAGCGCCGATCAGCGTGGCGCAAACCTATCACAACACTGGTGGGCACAGCGCGGACGAAGCCCGTTGGCCCAAGCTGCTGGCGCGGTTCGAGCAGGATGCTTCCGTTGCGAAATTGAACGCCTTTGTAAGTCAGGATGAGGCGCTATTGGCCGAGGGCCTCGCGGTCTGAGCCTTTCTTGGCACAAAGACCGTCGACTGATCAGCCGTCATTCAGCAAGAAGCGGTGATGTCGGCGCAGCAACAGCAGCCCTGACATGAGAAGCCCCAGCGACAACGCCAACAGATAGAGCACCGAAATGTAGCTGCCATCGTAGCTGGAATAGAAGCCGCGCCGCACCAGCCCTACGACGTGCACCAGAGGGTTGTACCAAAGGTAATCGTTATAGGGCTGTGGGATGGTTTCGAATGTGAAGAAGATACAGGAAATAATAAACATTGGCCGCATAAGGATCGACCATGCGCGTTGCCACACCGGGAACCTTGTGAACAGGTAGCAATTCATTGTCCCCACCCCCAGTCCTAGCAATGCAGCAAGGCCGAAGGCTGTGACGATGGTCGGATAATCCGGCAGCAATCGCGTGTCAAAGATCAGCATGATGCCGCCAAAGGTGATATACACAACCAACACCTGGGTCAGCAGGTTGACGATGAACCGTGCGATGATGGCGTCGACAAAGGTAACAGCCGGGTAGGCCATTAAGGGCTTTGAAAACAGCAACGACAGCGCCACCTTTCCTGCCAAGTCATTGTACATCAAAAACGGCAGCATCCCCGTCGCATAGAAAATCGGAAAGTTTGTTCCCAGTGCGGGCGCCCGAAATCCAGCAGAAAAAATCAGCGTCAGCAGGGCAATCCCGGCAACAGGTTCTATGACCGCCCACAGGTATCCGCCCGGCGACCGACCGTAGGTTGTGACCATTTCGCGCAGAACCAGCGCACTGATTGTGCGCAGGCTGGCAAAGCGGCGGGCACGCACAGCGCGGGAGGTGGGAAGCAGGATCGAAGAGGACGGCATGGGCGGCCTTTTGCACGGGACGTTGAGCTTTGTTCTTACTACCCATTGCGCTGGCATTCAAAGGGCAGGTTTCGTATGACTGCGGACAGAGATTAGAAAACGCCCAAGCGGCGGGAGCCCGGATTGACACAAGCCACCGCCACCCCTGACACCAATCAACAAACCGCCACATCCGCCGTGCGCCCGCCGGTGAAGCCCGCGCGTCTGCGCAAACGCCATTCCGGCCTGATCCTGAGCTTTATGGCAATGGTGTTTGTTCCGGCGTGGATCGCTGCGTTTTACCTGTGGATGGTGGCCGACGATCAGTATGCTTCGACGGTCGGCTTCTCTGTGCGCAAGGAAGAAGTCTCCTCTGCGGTGGAGATTCTTGGCGGGATCACCGAATTGTCCGGTTCCAGCTCGTCCGACACGGATATTCTGTACGAGTACATCCAAAGCCAGAAACTTGTGTCGGTGCTGAACAAGGAGCTGGATCTGGAGAACATCTGGTCAAAACCGGTATATGACCCGCTATTTGCCTACGACACGGATGGCACGATCGAAGACCTGCTGGATTACTGGGGCAAGATGGTGAACATCTACTACGACAGCGGCAGTGGGTTGATCGAAATTCGCGTGCTGGCGTTTGACCCGGACGATGCGCAGGTCATCGCGACGAGCATTTTCCGCGAAAGCTCTGACATGATCAACCAGTTGAGCGCCATCGCCCGCGAGGATGCGGTGCGCTATGCGCGCGTTGATCTGAACGAGGCGGTTGAAAAGCTGAAAGCGGCGCGCGAGGCCGTGACGCTGTTCCGCAACCAGAATCGCATCGTCGATCCGACTGTGGACATGCAGACGCAGGCCGGGCTGATGGGTACCTTACAGGCGCAACTGGCAGAGGCATTGATTGATCTCGATCTGTTGGCTGAAACAACCCAAAGTAGCGATCCACGTGTCAGCCAGGCGCAGCGCCGAATCACAGTGATCGAAAAACGCATTGATGAGGAACGCCGCAAACGCGGGATCACTGGAAACAACGACGGCAATCAGGAATTGTTTTCCACATTGGTTGGTGAATATGAGCGCTTGATCGTAGACCGCGAATTTGCCGAACAGACCTATGTTTCAGCCTTGGCGACGCGTGATGCTGCAATGGCCGAGGCGCGTCGCCAAAGCCGCTACCTCGCAGCACATATTCAGCCGACTCTCGCCGAGCGGTCACAATATCCACAACGCAAGGTGATGATGGGGTTGCTGGTGTTGTTCCTGTTCGTAACTTGGGCGATCGTGCTGCTGGTGTTTTATTCGCTGCGCGACCGCCGCTGAGGCGCGGATATGATCGAGTTTCGCAATCTGACCAAGGTCTTTTCGATCCGCGGCAAGCGCAAGGTCGTGGCCGATAACATCAGCATGACCTTTCCGCGTGGTCGCGCGGTGGGTCTGCTGGGCCGTAACGGCGCGGGCAAGTCCACCCTGCTCAAGATGATTGCCGGAACCATGGACCCTACTGAGGGCAAGATCATCTCTCATGGGACAATCTCTTGGCCGGTCGGTTTTGCAGGCTCGTTTCATGGCGAGCTGACGGGTGCGCAGAACGCACGTTTCATTGCACGGATTTACGGTGTTGATACCGATGAGATGGTTGATTTCGTCGGGGATTTTGCCGGCCTTGGTGGGCATTTCCATTTGCCTTTCCGCAGCTATTCTTCTGGCATGAAGTCGCGTCTGGCCTTTGGTATTTCGATGGCTGTTCCGTTTGATACCTACCTAGTGGACGAAGTGACATCGGTGGGCGACGCGGCATTTCGCAAGAAAAGTGCAGAGGTCTTTCGCGCCCGGATGGAGCATGCCGGCGCTGTGGTCGTGTCACATGGCCTGGGACAAATCCGGGAAATGTGTGACGCAGGCGCTGTGCTGGAAAATGGAAAACTGTACTACTACGACGACGTGAACGACGCGATCGACCATCACAACCGTAACATGGCATAGTTCGCGTCTAGACGTGCCCTAACGCCGCCGCAGTATAGAGACAGGCGGTTCCGATCCGGCCCTGACGTTTGATACCAAGACGGTGCAGTTGCGCCGCGCGGGCGAGGCCACGCGCCGGAGTCAGAAAATCCGCTAGAACCGCCCGCGCTGGGGCATTGAGCAAATCCGAGCACTGTGTAAGGGCGCGGGTGTTGGCCGTGATCCAGCTGCCATATTCCGACCCCAAGACCTGCCTTGCGCGCGTAAATTTGGCCTGCCAACCATCATGCGCCCCCATCAGGTTTTCGCCGTGCTGGCGATACATCAGTACCGTTTCGTCATCGACGGTTGCCTGCCCGCCAGCGCCGGTGATCAGCATGTAGAGCCACCAGTCATGATAGGGCAGGCCCTGCGGGACCCCGGCACTGCGCACCAGCGCCAGCGCGTCGTCTGAAAGAACGCAACTGTGGCCGCTGACGATGTTCTGCACCAACGCGTTGCCAAAGCTGGGTAGGCTGCCAGCGGTAGAAGACCGACCAATGGGCCGCAGCCTGCTATCGACGTGCAGGCTTTGTGCGCCATAGATTGCCGGGCCGGTTTGTCCCTTCATCTGGTCGCGGGCGCGGGCCAGCTTATGTGGCAGCCAGACATCATCCTGATCGGACAGGGCCACCGGCCCTGCGGGGAAATCCGGGTGGCACAGTAGCGACATGAAATTGGCGCAGAAACCACCGCGCGGCCCGTCGACGATACGAATGTCACGCTCAGTGTCGTGCCGCTGGGCAAAATTTTTCAGAATGTCGCGGGTCACATCGGTTGACCCGTCATCACTGACCCAAAGCCGCCAATCAACATCGCGTTGATCAAGGTAGCTTTGCAGCTGCGCGGGCAGATGTGCGGCACCGTTATAGGTGCACAGGGCGATCGTTACGGGTGTGGATGTGTCTGACATAGACGCCAGTTAAGCAAAATCTTTCCTAAAGGCCACGACTTTGCCCCGGTTCGCCCGTCGCCCGTCCCAACCTGTCAGCGAGTGATGCAGGTGGGAATGTGAGTGGGAAAATTAATGGGCTATTTTGCGCATCACTACAGCGTGGCCGGTCTGTCTGACCTCGCTTTATCTGGGTTGACTGATCTTGAGGTCGTCGATCTGGGTGGCGCGCTGTTGCTGCAGGCGACAGCGGCTGAAACCGGACAGGTGCTCAGTTGGAACATTGGCGGAGTGCTGCCTTCTTTTCTGGGGCAGACCTATCTGGGTGGCGGTTCCGGTCTTGGAATGCAGACGCAGTTAGGGCGCATGAGCCTTGATGGTCAGGAATTGGTTTGGGTTCATGGAGGAAGCGGCCTTGGCCTTGCAGGCTATGCCGTGGGCGCCAGTGGCACGCTCACGGAAGTGGTCCGTCTAGCCCAGGACATGGGGGCGATTGGTGATTTTACCCTGGTTGAAACCGGTGGACAGACCCTGGCGCTGACGTACCGACAGGGGGGCGATGGTATTGATGTCTGGCGGCAAGGGGGCTCTGGTGACTTCAACTTGTGGCGGCATACCGATGTCAGTCAGGCCGCGTCAGGGTGGGATGCGTTAAGCATGGCCCATATCCAGATCGGCAGTCAGAATCTGGTTGTCACCATCTCGGCGGCGGATAATGCGGTCCGTAGCTTTGCAGTCGACGCGCAGAACGGGTTGGTCGCGCGGGACCATCTGTCGGCGGCGGATGGACTGGGCATTAACGGGCCGAGCCATCTTGAATTGGTGCAGATCGGGGCGGTCCGTTACGCTGTGGTTGGCGCATCGGGCAGTGCGTCGATCACCGTCTTGCGGCTGAGTAGCGATGGCAGCCTGACGCCGGTGGATCAGGTGAACGACGATCGGAACACGCGATTTGACGGACTTTCGGTCATGCAGACGATCGAAGTGGGTGGGCGCGTCTATATCGTCGCAGGCGGCAGCGACGATGGGCTGAGCCTGCTGACCATGATGCCGGACGGGCGGTTGCTGCATCTGGAAACCATCGCGTCAGATCTGTCGGTTGGGCTTATGAATCCTAATGCGCTGAGCCTGACCGAAGTCGATGGCAACATCTTGTTGCACGTGGCCGAGCAGGGCACCGGCACCCTAAGCGCCTGGGAAATTGATGTCAGCGACACAATTATGCGGGTGGCAGGCAACGGCGGGGGATTGCTGTCCGGCGGCGCGGGAAATGATGTTCTGATCAGTGGCAATGGGCGCGATACGCTGGTCGGCGGGGCGGGTGAAGATATTTTTGTCCTGCGTCCCGACGGCAACCAACGCGATGTGATCCAGGATTTTCAACTGGGTGTGGACCGGATCGACATGTCACAATTCGGGCGTTTCTACAGTCTGGATGCATTGGATTTCCAAAGCCGCTGGTATGGGGCGGACATCACCTATCAGGGTCAAACGATCGAGATTCGGACCGCTGGCGGCGTGCCATTGCACTTTGATGACTTCGTTCACGCCGATCTGTTGGACGTGGGACATGTGGACGTAGTGCAGATGGCCACCCAGCCCGCGATCATCGGGTCGTCGTTGTCCGAGCAGTTATATGGCTACGGGGGCCATGACATGTTGGTGGGCGAAGGCGGGGCCGACACGCTGAATGGCCGATCAGGCGACGACACGCTGAACGGGGGGAGCGGTGCAGATCATCTGATCGGCGGCTATGGCACGGACACCGCGGATTACACCGGGTCGTTCGGATCACTGCGCGTTGATATGATGTACGCGCAACTCAATACGAACATTGCGGCGGGGGATACTTACGACAGTATCGAAAACCTGATCGGCTCTCGCGGCTTTGACAATCTGCGCGGCACTCTGGGGGATAACGTGATCGAAGGCCGCGGCAACGTCGATTATATCTTTGGTCGTCGTGGTGACGATACCCTTGATGGCGGCGTAGGTGACGATGTTCTCTTTGGTGGGGTTGGTGCCGATTTTCTGATCGGAGGAACCCACCGTGATCGGGCGCAATATTCAGAGAGCCTGACCGCGCTGGTGTTGGATCTCAATGACCCGTCCCGCAACACCGGCGAGGCCATTGGCGATACTTACGACAGTATCGAGGACTTGGCCGGAGGGCGGTATGACGACCACATATCTGGCGATGGAGGTGACAACCGGCTTTTTGGTCGGGAGGGGTCGGATCAGCTTTATGGGCGCTGGGGTGATGATTACCTGAACGGCGGGGCACATGCCGATCGTCTGGATGGGGGGCTGGGAAACGATACCCTGCGCGGCGGAACCCACAACGATACGTTTGTCTTTAATGGCGGGCATGATGTGGTCGAGGACTTCACCCGTTCACATGCAGACCGCGTCGCGTTGGAAGCCGCCGCGCTGCCCTTTGGTGCCGGCATCACTGCCGCGCAGGTTTTATCACAATACGGTAGTATCCAAGGCGGCAATCTGGTGCTTGATTTCGGCGCCGCAGGCAGCGTGACCTTGGAAGGGGTAACATCTTTGGGTGACATGGCGGACTATATTTTGATTTTTTGAAGTCCTGCACCTTAGGTTGAAAGTGATGCTATCAATGCGCCCGATGTGGCTTTCTTCCTATGCCAAAAGGAAAAAAAGCGTTAATAGGGTTGGGCTCATTGGTCGAGGAACTGTTTCATGCCCCAAGCTGCTTTTACAAACGAATTTGAATTTTTTGGTCCGGATGGTCTTTCACAGTCGGTGGCGGCCCATGTGCCGGACGACTTTGCCGGTGACGCGTCGACAACCGGCGTGGTGGCAGTCGGTGGCACTGTAACTGGCAACATTGAAGACTCGGGTGACCGGGATTGGTTCGCGATTACGTTGACCGAAGGCCAGACGGTCCAGATCGCTCAGAATGGGCTTGGGTTGAGTGACCCATTGCTGCAACTTCGAGATGCCTCCGGCAACCTCGTTGCCTCTAATGATGACGGGGGGCCGGGGCTTGATTCTCTGATCACCTTTACCGCGCTTACCGGTGGGGTCTATTACATCGACGCTGGGGCCTTTGGGTCAAATGCCGGTACGTACCAGATCGTCGTCACAGAGGTGCCGCGCGTCACCTATGATCCGCTCGACACGATAACCTGGGGCACCGAATTGTCCGATTCCAATGTGACCGTCTATTTTGGCGTCGCTGGTTTCGCTGCCGATGGTTTCACATCTGAAGGCTTTAACGCCTACGAGATTTCGCGGTTTCGCGCCGCCTTCGATGAGATTGAAGCGGTCACTGGGCTGACATTCACTTTCGTCAACTCCCCTGTCGGCGCCGATTTTCGTATGATCCTCGACACCAACGAAATGGGCGCTGGGTTGTTGGGCCAGTTCTATCCACCTGGAAATGGTTCACTGAGCGGCCTCGGCGTGTTTAACGGCGCCGAGTGGGATCGAACAGCGGGCGGCACCCTCGAATCTGGCGGCCTTGGGTATCAAACCATAACTCACGAGATTCTGCATGGCCTTGGGCTGGCGCATCCTCATGACACAGGCGGCACGTCAGACATCATGCCGGGCGTATCGGGCCCGTTTAACAGCTTTGGGCAAGATGGGTTGAATCAAGGTATCTTTACGACGCTGTCGTATAACCGTGGTTTCAATCTTGGCGAATCAGGCACCGGGATGTCGTTTGACTATGTCTACGGCGCTGAGGCGGGGCCGATGGCGTTGGATATCGCGCTGTTGCAGCGAATTTATGGGGCCAACACCACGACGGCGGGGGGCAACGATGTCTATGTCCTCGACGGAGCCAATGGTGTTGGTACACATTGGCAATCCATTTGGGACACGGGCGGCACCGATGAAATCCGCTATACTGGCGCATTGGACGTTTCGATCGACCTGCGCGCGGCGACGTTGCTGGGCGAGGCAGGCGGTGGCGGTTTTCTGTCGCGCGCCACAGGAATTGCGGGCGGCTTTACCATCGCTGCCGGCGTGGTGATTGAAAATGCCACTGCCGGTTCGGGTGACGACACCCTTATCGGTAACGCCGCGAACAATATCTTGAACGGTGGCGGTGGTAACGATTTGCTGCGGGGCGGTGCCGGCGCTGATCAGCACATCGGTGGAGCAGGCATTGATACGGTGGATTACACCGGATCGCGCGGATCGCTTCGGGTTGATCTGATGTTTGCTGGAATCAATACCAACATTGCCGCTGGAGACACCTATGACGGCATCGAAAATCTGATCGGTAGTCAGGGGTTTGACAACCTGCGCGGCAATTTGGGCGATAACCTGATTCAGGGGATGGCCAACGTCGACTACATATTTGGCCGCCGTGGGACAGATACACTGGAAGGTGGCATTGGTGATGACGTGCTGTTTGGGGGCGTGGGGGCCGACGTGTTGCGTGGCGGCATGCACCGTGACCGGGCGCAATATTCCGAAAGCCTGACCGCGCTGGTGCTGGACCTGATGAACAGTGGTAACAACACGGGCGAGGCCGCCGGTGATACCTATGACAGCATCGAAGATCTGGCCGGCGGACAGTTTGCAGATTTGATCTATGGCGATCTGGGCAACAACCGCCTGTTTGGCCGCGAAGGTGCAGACCAGTTGTATGGTCGCGCCGGGAATGACTATCTGAACGGTGGTGCGCATGCGGATCGGTTGGACGGTGGTGCTGGTGACGATACGCTACGGGGTGGTACGCATAATGACACCTTTGTCTTTAACGGTGGCAACGATGTCGTCGAAGATTTCACGCGCGCGCACGCCGACCGCATCGCAATTCAGGCGTCGGTGATCACCGTCGTCGCGGGCATGACTGCGCAGCAGGTTGTCGATACCTATGCAAGCGTCGTCGGGGGGCAGGTCGTGTTCAACTTTGGTGGTGGGAATACACTGACACTGGAATCGCTGAATACGCTGACGGGCTTGGCGGACGATGTGCTGATCTTCTGATCAGAACGGACAAGGATCGGGCAGAAGATGGTAGGCTCCGGCCGACGCTTCTGCCCGATTCGCATCAAGGTGACACTTTCAGAAAATTGGTTGGTAGCTGGGCATTCGTGCTAGCCGACATCGGGTACGGCTGTACGTTGGCACCAATCCTGAATACAACTTTCATGAAATGCACTTCCGAGGATACAATATGATCCATCCCATCATTCTCAGCGGCGGATCGGGCACGCGGCTTTGGCCATTGTCGCGCAAGTCGTATCCCAAACAATTCGCCGCCCTGATGGGAGATGAAAGCCTGTTTCAAGCTTCCGCTCGGCGATTGTCGGGCGACGGCTTTGCCGCACCAATCATCCTTACCGGCGATCCATTTCGGTTCATCGTAACCGAGCAGTTGGCGCAGATTGAACAAGCCCCCCAAGGCATCCTGATCGAACCCGAGGGCCGCAACACCGCGCCTGCGGTGCTGGCTGCGGCGCTTTGGCTGGCGGCGCGTGATCCGGACGCGCTGATGCTGGTGGCACCGTCTGATCATGTGATTGCAGATTCCGATGCATTTCGCGCAACGGTTCAGGCAGCAGTGCCACAGGCGCAGGCCGGCGATCTGGTGACTTTTGGCATCACGCCAAATCGTCCCGAAACCGGCTATGGCTATCTCGAGATGGCGGCGGGAGGCGATCCCGGGGCAAGCAGCCCGCAACGCTTGGCGCGGTTTGTGGAAAAGCCAGATCTGGCGCGTGCCAAAGAGATGTTGGCGGCGGGGACGTTCCTTTGGAATGCCGGCATCTTCCTGTTCACTGCCAAAGCGATTCTGGCGGCCTATGCGCGCCACGCACCAGACCTGCTGGCCGCAGTGACCCCCGCAGTTGAGAATGCCAGCACGGACCTTGGCTTTACCCGGCTAGACCCCAGCGCATGGGAAAAAGTCGAAGATATTTCGATTGATTACGCCATCATGGAAAAGGCAGACACTCTGTCAGTAATGCCGTTTGCCGCGGGTTGGTCGGACTTGGGCGGATGGGATGCGGTTTGGTTGGAAGCCGGGCCGGATGAACAGGGCAATGTCTGTACCAGTGGTGCCACCGCGATCGATTGCGCCGATACATTGCTGCGGTCGGACAGTGAGGGGCTGGAGCTGGTCGGGATCGGTCTGACCGATATCATCGCAGTCGCCATGAATGACGCGGTGCTGGTCGCTCATAAATCTCAAGCGCAGCGCGTCAAGGAAGCGGTAAGCGTTTTGAAGGCTCGCAACTCCAGTCAGGCCGTGCAATTGCCGCGCGATTATCGACCATGGGGTTGGTACGAAAGCCTGGTGATCGGCGGGCGCTTTCAGGTCAAGCGGATCGTGGTTAACCCAGGCGCCGCACTAAGCCTGCAAAGCCATCACCATCGGTCCGAACACTGGATCGTTGTCGAAGGTACTGCGCGCGTGACCGTGGACAAAGATGTCCGCCTGATTGCAGAAAACCAGTCTGTCTATATCCCGTTGGGTGCCGTTCACCGGATGGAAAACCCCGGCAAGGTGCCGATGGTTTTGATCGAGGTCCAGACCGGTACCTACCTAGGTGAAGACGACATCATCCGCTACGAAGACGTCTACGCTCGAAGCTAACACGATGACTTGCAAAGATTAATTCCGGACGCTTTGTGTTGCCTTTCTGGGCAACACGGCGCGCGCCACGCATACCGCTTATTCACCCCTGTGTCCTAGCGTCTGCCCCATCATAGAGATGAGGTATTCATGTCCGAACAGTCCCCAGCCCTCGCGCTGCCCCTGATTGCCCCGGCGCAGGCGCAGAAACACGTCACCCATAACGAAGCGTTGGCCCGGCTGGATATGCTGGTGCAGCCAGCTGTTGCCGACAGCGATCGGAATGCGCCGCCTGCAGTTCCTGAGCGCGGGGCCCGGCATCTGGTCGCCGGTGGCGCCAGTGGTCTGTGGGCCGGACATGCGCAGGAGATCGCGCTATATGATGGGGCGGCATGGGTCTTTGCGCAGGCTGAACCCGGCTGGCAAGTATTTGACGTCGCGACAGAAACGGCGCTGTATTTTGATGGCGCCCAATGGCGGCCGGAACTGCCGAGTTTTGAAAACTTGACGGGGGTGGGTATCAATGCGAGCGCTGATGCCACAAACAAATTGGTGGTTTCCTCGGACGCGGTGCTACTGAACCACGCGGGTGCAGGACACCAACTGAAAATCAACAAGGCAACGCCGGGCGATACCGCGAGTCTGGTGTTCCAAACGGGGTTCAGTGGCCGGGCAGAAATGGGCTTGGCCGGTTCTGATGGTTTTGATGTCCGCGTCAGTGCAGATGGCAGCGCATGGACAACCGGGCTGAGCTTGGACCCATCATCGGGTATCGCGCGTTTCCCTCAGGGTGCGGAGGTTTCTGGGAAATCAGCGTATCACCGGGGCAACGCCTTGGGCATTGTCGGGTTAAGTGGCGGCGACGCAACTGGTGCGCTGTTTGAACGCGGCAGCAACGCAGATGGCGTCTACACGCGCTTTGCGGACGGCAGTCAAATTTGCCAGCACGAGGTAACGCTAAACTTTGTTGATGGCAGCATCTGCACGGGCAGTTGGACCTTTCCGGCGGGGTTTTCCGCCGGATCAGAGCCTCAGGTTCTGGGGACGATCAACGCCGATTCTCTGGCCATAACTGCGGCACCCGTCGCGCCGAACGAGGTGACGGGGATGATGGTTGGTTCCGTCACGCCCGCCAGCGCGGAGGTGCAGGTCCGTACGCTGACAGGGACAAGTTTCACGAGCGGCGCAACAGTGGTGATCCGCGTTATCGCAGTGGGTTTCTGGGACTGACCGAGGGACTAACCGACGGGCTGACGGTCGCAGCTGATTGCAACTCACGTCTACGTGGTGGGGGCAATAGATCACGGCATGACAGCATGGATATCAACGGCCCACAAATCCCGCACGCGCGGCGGTCACCTTGCCGTCGAAACCTGTGGCAAAGTTGATTGAACCGCTTTCAACTTTGCCACGACGCGCTCAGTCTGCTTCGCCGGTCAAGGCCATTAGATACTGACCATAGTCGTTCTTGCGAAATTTCTCCGCCCGGTCGCGCAGGTCTTTGGCGGTGATCCAGCCGCTGGCAAAAGCAATTTCATCGGGGCTGCCGGTTTGCAGGCCCTGGCGTTTTTCTAGGGTGCGGACAAAGTTTCCGGCGTCCAGAAGGCTGCCATGTGTGCCGGTATCAAGCCACGCATAGCCGCGCCCCATCTGCTGTACGACAAGGCTGCCATCCGCGAGATAGGTTTCCAGCAACGTGGTAATCTCAAGCTCGCCGCGCGGCGATGGTTGTACGGAGCGCGCCCGTTCCGGGGCCGTGCCATCGAGAAAGTAAAGCCCGGTGACGGCATAGTTCGAGGGCGGCACCTCGGGCTTTTCGATGATCGAACGTACTTTGCCATCGCTATCAAAATCGACAACGCCATAGCGTTCTGGATCTGCCACGCGGTAACCGAACACCGTGCCGCCACTGTTTGACGTATCGGCTTCGGCCAGCAGCTCCGGCAAACCATGCCCGAAAAAGATGTTGTCGCCCAAGACCATCGCGCTGGGGGCGCCAGCAAGGAAATCTTCGGCCAGCAGATAGGCTTGTGCCAAACCGTCCGGGCTTGGTTGTTCGATATAGGTCAATTGTACGCCCCATTGGCTGCCATCGCCCAGCGTGCGTTTGAACTGATCCTGATCCTCGGGGGTGGTGATGATAGCGATATCGCGGATGCCCGCGAGCATCAGGACCGACAGCGGATAGTAGACCATCGGCTTGTCATAGATCGGCAACAGTTGCTTCGACACCCCGATGGTGATCGGATAAAGCCGCGTCCCCGAGCCGCCGGCCAGAATGATGCCTTTGCGTGTCGTCATTGTGAAATAATCCTTGCTACATCAATATCTTTGCTGCGGATGAACCGCGTCTGCGGGCGTGCGTCAACCCCTGCCAACGCGCCGGGCAGAAGCTCGCGCATTCACTGATCTGCGTTCAGGTCGGCCAACACCTGATCAAGGCCGGCCTGCCAATCGGGCCGGGAGATGCCGAATTGAGTCATGGTAGTTGAGCAATCGAGCCGAGAATTTAGTGGCCGGGCCGTCGGTGTTGGATAGGCCGAGCTGGGGATGCCGGTTACGGTTACATCCCGACCCGCGGCAGAAAAGATGGCTTTGGCAAAGTCGCACCAACTTGTCTCCGGGCGTCCAGCAAAATGATACGTGCCACTTTTGCCGGGGTCGCGTTGCAACTGGGCGGCGATGTTGAGGCAGGCGGCCGCAATGTCGCCCGCCGGGGTCGGGCCGCCGATCTGGTCGTCGACCACGTTCAAAGCATCGCGCGTTTCACTTAGCCGTAGCATGGTTTTAACAAAGTTGTTGCCGTGAGCCGAAAACACCCAAGCGGTACGCAATACCACATGCGGCCCGCCGGCCGCGCGCACCGCAATTTCGCCTGCCAGTTTGGACGCGCCATATACGCCCAATGGGCTGGTGGCGGCGTCGGGCTGCCAAGGGGTCTCGCCTTCGCCTGGGAATACGTAATCCGTCGAGATATGAACCAGCGGAATACCAAGTTTGGCACAGGCACGTGCCATCGCCCCCGGTGCCTCAGCGTTGACCTGATGGGCCGTTTCGCTGTCCTTCTCTGCGGCATCGACCGCCGTATAAGCGGCGGCGTTGATCACCACGTCAGGTGCGTGATCAAAAATCGCCTTGGCGCAGGCATCGGGATTGGTCAGATCGACCACGTCGCGCCCCAAGGCGGTGACCGACGCACGGGACTGAATTTCTTTCGCAACCTGGCCAGTGCGGCCAAAAACAAGAATATTCATACTTTACCCAGTCTTTGTCCCACGCCTTGGCGATCTTGCAGCGCGCGCCACCAGCTTTCGTTGTCGAGATACCATTGCACGGTTTTCTTCAGTCCTTCTTCGACCGTGACAGAGGGCCGCCAGCCCAATTCGTCACGGATACGGGACGGGTCGATGGCATAGCGCGCATCGTGGCCGGGGCGGTCTGTGACAAATTCGATCAAATCCGCATAGGGTTTGTCGGCTGGGTGCAGACGGTCAAGTATGGCGCACAGCGTACGGACCAGTTCCAAATTGCTGCGCTCGTTTTCGCCGCCGATGTTGTAGGACCGACCCAACACCCCCTTTTCCAGCACCAGCAGCAGGGCATCGGCGTGGTCTTCGACATAAAGCCAGTCGCGCACATTGTCGCCTTTGCCGTAGATCGGCAGCGGCTTGCCCGCGAGTGCGTTCAGAATCACCACCGGCACCAGCTTTTCGGGGAAATGGTAGGGGCCGTAGTTGTTTGAGCAATTGGTTAATACCACCGGCAGGCCATAGGTTTCGGCCCAGGCGCGGACCAGATGATCACTCGCGGCCTTGGATGCAGAATAGGGGCTGCGCGGGTCATAGGGTGTGGTTTCAGTGAACTGGCCCTCGGCCCCGAGCGACCCAAAAACCTCGTCCGTTGAGATATGGTGAAAGCGAAAATCCTCTGGTCGCCCCCGGGCCTGCCAATGGCTGCGTGCGGCCTCCAGCATATTGTAGGTGCCAGTGATGTTGGTGTCGATGAAATCGCCGGGGCCGTCGATCGACCGATCGACGTGGGATTCCGCCGCGAGATGCATCACGGCGTCGGGGGCATGTGTGGCAAACACAGCATCTAGCGCCGCGCGGTCGCGAATGTCGGCGTGCACGAAGGTATAATTCGGGGCGTCGGCCACGCCGGCGACGTTGTCGAGACAGGCGGCGTAGGTCAGCGCATCAAGGTTAATCACCTCATGCCCCCGCGCGATTGCCAGCCGTACAACCGCCGAGCCGATAAATCCGGCACCGCCAGTGATCAAGATCTTGGTCATACGTTATCCTTCAAAAACAAACGGCGTGTCAAAGTCCCGCAGCAGTGGTGCCACAGCGTCTTTTTCTGACAAAATCGGCTCTTGGCTGCCCAATCCCCAGTCAATGCCGATATCCGCGTCATCAAACCGGATCGCACCGTCACATTCGGGCGCGTAATAATCGGTGCATTTGTAAATGATCTCTGTGTCCGGCGCGCGGGTGGCGAAACCGTGCAGAAAGCCGGCAGGGACAAGCAGTTGATGCCCGTTTTCGGCGCTGAGTTCATAGCCGACCCATTTGCCATAGGTCGGGCTGCCGCGGCGCACATCAACCGCGACGTCAAACAGCACACCCTGCCCGCAGCGCACCAGTTTGGTCTGCGCGCAGGGCGGCGATTGAAAATGCAGCCCACGAATTGTGCCAGGCTCGCGGCTCAGTGAATGGTTGTCTTGGACGAAATCAAAATCATACCCAGCGTCGGCCATGCGCGCACGATTCCAGCTTTCGCTGAAGAACCCTCGCGGGTCAGCAAACCGTCGTGGCGTTAGCAACACGACCCCCGGCAACGCCGTCGGTTCTATTTCAAGCATTTCGGCCCCTTTGTGCTCTGCCTCACGTTGCGGCCTTATACACAGCCCTACCCAGCCCGAAAAGCAGCTTTGGAACGGCTGTGTTCTGCAAGCTGTGAGGCCTTCTTTCGATCCTGATGCCAGCAAACTTGTCAGCGCGATAGAAGCTCAGGCCAATGCGCCATCGCCTATCCGGAATTTCTATTTTCCGATGGGGTAGCCATCGGCCTGATCCTGCACGGCGCGATTTTCGCCGCCCCGCAATCTGCGGCGCGCTTAAAAGCAAAAACCCTCGAAAACCGAAGTTTTCAAGGGTTTTTTGCTTGATATTGGTGCCCAGGAGAGGACTCGAACCTCCACACCGTTGCCAGTACTAGCACCTGAAGCTAGCGCGTCTACCATTCCGCCACCTGGGCCCGTATCGTGAGCTGTGCATCTAAGGGTGAAGCGATGGGGTGTCAATTGTAATTTGAGCGAATTTTCGAAAACCTATGGGCGCTGTGCGGTTTGCGGGGCAATTGCGGCTTGTCCGGCGGCAGCGGGGCAGGTACATCCGTAGCAAATGTTGAATGTGCAGGAGCGGCATCATGGCTAAG
Organism: Sulfitobacter sp. KMM 9851; assembly: GCF_057178245.1. Taxonomy (NCBI): domain Bacteria; kingdom Pseudomonadati; phylum Pseudomonadota; class Alphaproteobacteria; order Rhodobacterales; family Roseobacteraceae; genus Sulfitobacter; species Sulfitobacter sp. KMM 9851. Next base: position 3,600,454 of record NZ_CM169991.1, on the reverse strand, counting down.
CTGGTCACCATCTACGGCGGGTCGGGGTTTGTCGGGCGCTATATCGCGCGCCGGATGGCCAAGGCGGGCTGGCGTGTGCGTGTGGCAACCCGCCGCCCGAATGAGGCGATGTTCGTGCGCCCTTATGGTGTGGTTGGCCAAGTCGAGCCTGTGCTGTGCAATATCCGCGACGATGCGTCGGTGCGCGCGGCGATGCAGGGGGCCGATGCGGTGGTGAACTGCGTGGGTATTCTGGTCGAAGGCGGCAAGAACAGCTTTGACGCGGTGCAGTCCGAAGGGGCCGAACGTGTCGCGAGCATTGCGGCAGATGAAGGCGTGGCGCAGATCGTGCATGTGTCGGCCATTGGTGCGGATATGGACAGCGACAGTGAATATGCCCGCAGCAAGGGCGAAGGTGAAGCCGCCATTCTCAAGCACATGCCAAACGCGGTGATCCTGCGCCCCTCGATCATTTTCGGGCCTGAGGATGAGTTTTTTAACCGGTTTGCCGGGATGACACGGTTGGGGCCGATCTTGCCGGTCGCAGGCGCACAGACACGGTTTCAGCCGGTTTATGTGGATGATGTTGCCGCCGCAGCAGAGCGGGCGCTGACCGCAGATGTGGCGCCGGGTGTTTACGAGCTGGGCGGGCCGGACGTGGATACGCTGGGCGGATTGATGCAGCGGATGCTGGATGTGATCCATCGCCGCCGACTGGTGCTGAACATGCCCTGGTTCGTGGCGCGGATGCTGGCGTTTGGATTTGATATGATGCAGGCCATGACCCTTGGGCTGCTGTCCAACGGGATACTGACGCGCGATCAGGTCAAGAACCTGCGGCGCGACAATGTCGTGGCCGAAGGGGCGCAGGGTTTTGCCGCCCTTGGGATCGTGCCTGTGTCGATGACGGCGGTACTGCCCGACTATCTGTGGCGGTTCCGGCCATCGGGACAGTATGACGCCATCAAGGATTCCGCCCGGAACCTGCGTCGCGGCTGATGGAGACGTCGACAACGCTGATCGCGGCCTTTCTGGGGTTACTAGAGGGGCTGACGGAGTTCATTCCGGTGTCGTCCACCGGGCATCTGTTGTTGGCCGGGCATTTCCTGGGATTTGAGAGCGCGGGCAAGACCTTTGAGGTGGTGATCCAACTCGGGGCGGTGCTGGCGATCCTGACGATCTATTCGGCGCGGCTGTGGGCGGTGTTTCGCGATGCACCCCATGACCCTGCGGCGCGGCGGTTTATTCTGTCGGTGCTGATCGCCTTTTTGCCTGCGGTATTTATCGGGGTGCTGGCGCATGATTTCATCAAGGACGTGCTGTTCGAGACGCCGGTGCTGATTGCTGTGATGTTGATACTGGGGGGGATCGTTTTGGTCGTTGTGGACCGGATTGCGCCCGAACCTACGCAGCCGGACGCGATGCAGTTTCCAGTCTCGATGTCGCTGAAAATCGGATTTATTCAGTGCCTTGCCATGATTCCGGGGGTGTCACGATCAGGTGCGACGATCGTCGGCGCGCTGATGTTGGGGGCCAGTAAACGGGCGGCCGCGGAGTTTTCGTTCTTTCTGTCGATGCCCACGATGGCGGGGGCGTTTGCCTATGACATCTATAAAAATCGCGATGTTCTGGACGCCTCGGCGATGGGCGAAATTGCCGTGGGCTTTGCCATGGCGTTCATCACAGCGGTCCTCGTGGTGCGCTGGTTGTTGGAATACGTGAGCAAACATGGCTACGCGCTGTTTGGCTGGTGGCGACTCATCGTGGGTTTGATGGCGCTGGGGGCGCTTATGGTGGGGTATTGAGGTGGTTAGGTCCGAACCGGTACTAAATACCCTCAAAAAACTATTGCGACAGGACAGCAACCACATCAAAAGCGATAAATAGGTCAGCAGTGCTGTCTTTTCTTTATTCCGAGCTTGGCTTATTCGATCTTTAGACGGATTTGGTCAGAGGGACGGAATATGGCAAAGCAGGTCATGCTGAAATTTACCGATGTAGCGCGGGACATGCCGGAGAAACGTCCGCCCAATCTACGCCGCTCAGATTTCGACGAGATTTATGCAGAGTACGCCGACGAGAAGGCAAAGGAGCAATCCAGCCGCTGTAGCCAGTGTGGCGTGCCCTATTGCCAGAGCCATTGCCCGTTGCAAAACAACATCCCCGATTGGCTGCGCCTGACCGCCGAGGGGCGGTTGCAGGAAGCCTATGAACTGTCACAGGCCACCAATACCTTTCCCGAGATTTGTGGCCGTATCTGCCCGCAGGACCGCCTGTGCGAAGGTAACTGCGTGATCGAACAATCCGGCCACGGCACCGTGACCATCGGGTCGGTGGAGAAATACATCACCGATACGGCCTGGGAAAAGGGCTGGGTCAAGCCGATCAAACCGGCACAGGAGCGCACCGAAAGCGTGGCGATCATTGGTGCTGGCCCCGGCGGGTTGGCGGCGGCGGATGTGCTGCGGCGCGAGGGCGTGCAGGTCACGATCTATGACCGCTATGACCGCGCGGGCGGGCTGCTGACCTATGGCATCCCCGGCTTTAAGCTGGAGAAAGACATCGTGATGCGCCGCAACGATCAGCTTGCCGAGGGCGGGGTGAATTTCGTGCTGGATTGCGACGTCGGCACCGACATCAGCTTTGGCGCCATCCGGGGCAAGCACGACGCGGTGATCATTGCCACAGGTGTTTATAAAACAAGGGAAATTCAGGCCCCCGGTGTGGGTGGTCTGGGCGTGGAGCGTGCGATTGATTTCCTGACGGCAAGCAACCGCAAAAGCTTTGGCGATGCCGTGCCGGAATTCGACAATGGCCGCCTGAATGCCGAGGGTAAAAAGGTGGTTGTAATCGGTGGCGGCGACACGGCGATGGACTGTGTGCGCACGTCGATCCGCCAAGGCGCGGAGAGCGTGAAATGCCTGTACCGCCGCGACCGGGCCAATATGCCGGGCAGCCAGCGAGAAGTGCAAAACGCCGAGGAAGAAGGCGTGGTGTTTGAATGGCTCAGCGCGCCCAAGGGCTTTGTCGGTGATCCGGTGACCGGTGTGATGGTGCAAAAGATGCGCCTTGGCGCGCCGGATGTGACGGGCCGCCAAGCGCCTGAGGTGATCGAGGATGCGGATTACGTTGAAGACGCCGATCTGGTGATCATGGCGCTGGGGTTTGAACCCGAAGACCTGCCGACGCTCTGGGACGAGCCGGACCTGCCAGTAAACCGCTGGGGCACGATCAAGGCCGACTATGTGACCGGGGCCACCGCGCTGGAAGGTGTCTATGCCGTGGGGGACATTGTGCGCGGGGCCAGCCTTGTGGTTTGGGCGATCAAGGACGGGCGTGACTGCGCGCAGGCAATATTGAGCAATTTCAAAGGCATGCAGCGCATAGCTGCGGAGTGACATGAAGATTTGTTACCAACAGGTTAAATGTCACACGGTGTACACTGGGCGTACACCGCGCGTGCATACGCTGGATTCAGGTGCAAAAGTCCAAAGGTCAGCATTGATGACCTACAATGGGAAAGGTGTGAAGAATGTCTGAAGACGTACATCACGGCCATTGCCTGTGTGGGGCGGTAACGGTTGACGTGACCGGGCCGCTTGGCACGGTTTCCGCCTGCCATTGCGGGGCGTGCACCCGGTGGACGGGATCGGTGCTGATGTCGCTGGAGATACCGCGCGACCGGGTTCGGAGCGCCGGGCCGATCAAGACCTATGCCTCGTCCAGTTTTGCCGAGCGGGCGTGGTGCGAGGATTGTGGCACGGCGGTGTGGTTTGCCGACACCGAAGGCGATGGCACCAAGGTGCTGGAATTGGCACCGGGGCTGTTTGATGGGTTTGGCGGGGCGAAGTTGGCCCGTGTTGTTTATGCCGACCGTGCGCCGGAGGGTGTGGCGCTGGCGGGGGATTTGCAGCGGGTGAGCAAGGCCGACTACGAGGCCGAAAACCAGCATGTGGAGGAGAGCCAATGAGCAAGATCAACGGCAAATGCCTGTGCGGCGCGGTGACGGTGACGTTTGAGGCGCTGAAAGATGAACTGGGTGCGTGCCATTGCGAGATGTGCCGCCGCTGGACCGGCAGTGCCTTTCTTGAGATCGACGCCAAGCCGGGGAGCCTGACGCACGAAGGGCCGGTGAAATCCTATGCTTCATCCGACTGGGCGGAACGCGCGTGGTGTGACGCCTGCGGCAGCACCTTGTGGTATCATCTGACGCTGCCGGGACATGATTATTATTCCGTTTCCGCCGGGCTGGTCGATGACGCCGCCGGGCTGACATTGAAAACCGAAATTTACATAGATGTGAAGCCAGCGGGCTATGCCTTTGCCGGGGACCACGCAACCAAAACCAAAGCCGAAGTCGAAGCAGGATTTGCGGCGTTTGTGGAAGGAAACAAGCCATGACCAAATATGATGACGCCTGGGTTGCCCGCGAAGAAGCCAAACGCGCGATGATGGCCGAACAGGGGCTGTATAGCCCGGAGGAGGAACATTCCTCTTGTGGGGTTGGTCTGGTGGTCAACATCAACGGCGAAAAAACCCGTGAAGTGGTGTTGAACGGGATCAAGGCGCTGAAAGCGATCTGGCACCGCGGCGCGGTGGATGCCGATGGGATGACCGGCGATGGCGCGGGTATTCATGTGCAGATCCCGGTCAATTTCTTTTGGGACCAGGTCAAGCGCACCGGCCATACCCCGCGCGAAGACGAGCTGTTTGCCGTGGGGCAAGTGTTTTTGCCGCGCACCAACTTTGCGGCACAAGAGACCTGTCGGACCATCGTTGAGACCGAAGTCCTGCGCATGGGGTATTACATTTATGGCTGGCGTCATGTTCCGGTGGATGTGTCGGTGCTGGGCGGTAAGGCCAATGCGACCCGGCCCGAGATTGAGCAGATCTTGATCTCTAACGCCAAGGGTGTGGATGAAGATACGTTTGAGCGTGAGCTATATGTGATCCGGCGTCGGATCGAGAAGGCCGCGATTGCAGCACAGGTGCCGCAGATGTACATCGCGTCGATGTCGTGCCGGTCGATCATCTATAAGGGCATGATGTTGGCGGAACAGGTGGCGGAGTTTTATCCCGACCTGAAAGACGACCAATTCATCAGCGCCTTTGCGATCTATCACCAGCGCTATTCGACCAATACCTTTCCGCAGTGGTGGTTGGCGCAGCCGTTTCGGATGTTGGCCCATAACGGCGAGGTCAACACGCTGAAGGGCAACCTGAACTGGATGAAGAGCCACGAGATTCGCATGGCGTCGTCCACCTTTGGCGAGATGGCCGAGGATATTAAGCCGATCGTGGCCGCGGGATCGTCGGATAGCGCGGCGCTGGATGCGGTGTTTGAGGTGTTGGTGCGGGCAGGCCGGTCGGCGCCGATGGCGAAAACCATGCTGGTGCCGGAAAGCTGGTCCAAGCAGGCGGTGGAATTGCCGCAGGCCTGGCGCGACATGTATTCCTATTGCAACTCGGTGATGGAGCCGTGGGACGGCCCGGCGGCATTGGCGATGACCGATGGGCGTTGGGTGTGTGCGGGGCTGGACCGGAATGGTCTGCGCCCGATGCGCTATGTGGTGACGTCTGATGGGATGTTGATTGCCGGGTCAGAGGCCGGGATGGTGCCGCTGGACGAGGCCCGTGTGGTGCGCAAGGGCGCGCTGGGGCCGGGGCAGTTGATTGCCGTCGATATGGAAGAGGGCAAGCTGTTTCATGATCAGGAGATCAAGGACAAGCTGTCTGCCAACCAACCGTTTGGTGAATGGGTCGGCAAGATCAACGAGCTGGATGATGCGCTGGGCGCGGTGACGGAAAAGCCGCTGTTCGAGGCAGGCGAATTGCGCCGCCGGCAGGTCGCTGCGGGCTATACCATTGAGGAGTTGGAGCAGATTCTGGCGCCGATGGCCGAGGACGGCAAGGAGGCGCTGGCGAGCATGGGTGATGATACCCCGTCAGCCGTGTTGTCGAACCAGTACCGCCCGCTGAGCCATTTCTTTCGCCAGAACTTTAGCCAGGTGACGAACCCGCCGATTGACAGTCTGCGCGAATACCGGGTGATGAGCTTGAAGACGCGGTTCGGGAACCTGAAGAACGTGTTGGACGAGGACAGCAGCCAGACCGAAATTCTGGTGTTGGACAGTCCGTTTGTCGGCAATGCCCAGTTTGATGAGCTGGTGACGCATTTCAAGTCGGACACGGTGACGATTGATTGCAGCTTTGCCCCCGGCAGCGGCAATCTGAACGCCGGTTTGGCGCGTATCCGGGCCGAGGCGGAGGACGCGGTGCGGTCGGGTGCGGGGCATCTGGTGCTGACGGATCAATTCAGCGCTGCCGATAAGGTGGCGATGCCGATGATCCTGGCGACCAGTGCGGTACACAGCCATTTGGTGCGCAAGGGGCTGCGGACGTTCACGTCGCTTAACGTGCGGGCGGCGGAATGTGTGGACGCGCATTACTTTGCCGTGCTGGTGGGCTGTGGCGCGACCGTGGTGAACGCCTATCTGGCTGAGGATTCCTTGGCCGATCGCATCGGGCGCGGATTGCTGGACATGACGCTGACGCAGGCGGTGCAGAAGTACCGGGAGGCGATTGATCAGGGTCTGTTGAAGATCATGGCGAAGATGGGGATCAGCGTAATCTCGTCGTATCGCGGGGGGCTGAACTTTGAGGCCGTTGGCCTGTCGCGCGCCATGTGTGCGGAATTCTTCCCCGGTATGACCAGCCGCATCAGCGGCATTGGTGTGTTGGGCATTCAGCGCAAGGCCGAGGAAGTGCATGACAAGGGCTGGCGCGGGGATGGGGTGGTGATGCCCATCGGCGGTTTCTACAAGGCGCGCAGCAGCGGCGAAACCCACGCCTGGGAGGCCAGCAGCATGCATATGTTGCAGATGGCCTGCAACCGCGCGTCCTATCAGATGTGGCAGCAGTATTCGAAAAAGATGCAGAGCAACCCGCCGATCCATCTGCGCGATCTGTTGGATTTCAAACCACTGGGCGCGCCTGTCGGGCTGGAAGAGGTGGAGAGCATCACCTCGATCCGCAAGCGTTTCGTGACACCGGGCATGTCGCTGGGCGCGCTGAGCCCAGAGGCGCATAAGACGCTGAACGTGGCGATGAACCGTATCGGGGCGAAGTCTGACAGCGGCGAAGGCGGCGAAGATCCGGCGCATTTTGTGCCAGAGGCGAACGGCGACAACCCAAGCGCCAAGATCAAACAGGTGGCATCGGGGCGCTTTGGCGTGACGGCGGAGTATCTGAACCAGTGTGAAGAGTTGGAGATCAAGGTCGCCCAAGGGGCCAAGCCCGGCGAGGGCGGGCAGTTGCCAGGCATGAAAGTGACCAAGCTGATTGCCCGGCTGCGCCATTCGACGCCCGGTGTGATGTTGATTTCTCCACCGCCGCACCACGATATCTATTCCATCGAAGACCTTGCGCAGCTGATTTATGACCTCAAGCAGATCAACCCGCGCTGCAAGGTGACGGTAAAGCTGGTGGCATCCAGCGGTGTCGGCACCATTGCGGCAGGTGTGGCCAAGGCCAAGGCGGATATCATCCTGATTTCTGGCCACAATGGCGGCACCGGGGCATCGCCTGCGACCTCGATCAAATACGCAGGTCTGCCGTGGGAAATGGGCCTGACCGAAGCGCATCAGGTGCTGAGCATGAACAACCTGCGCGACCGGGTGACATTGCGCACCGATGGCGGTTTGCGCACCGGGCGTGACATTGTGATGGCCGCGATGCTGGGGGCCGAGGAATACGGCATCGGCACTGCCGCGCTGATCGCGATGGGCTGTATCATGGTGCGCCAGTGCCAGAGCAACACCTGCCCGGTTGGCGTTTGTACGCAGGACGAAGCGTTGCGGGACAAGTTCACCGGCAATGCGGATAAGGTTGTGAACCTGATCACCTTCTACGCGACCGAAGTGCGCGAGATTCTGGCCAGCCTTGGGGCGCGCAGTCTGGATGATGTCATCGGGCGGGCCGATCTGTTGGCGCAGGTCAGCCGGGGGTCGGCGCATCTGGATGATCTGGATTTGAACCCGCTGTTGATCACCGTCGATGGGGCGCACCAAAACGTCTATGACCGGGATAAGCCGCGTCAGGTGGTGATTGACACACTGGACGAACAGATCGTGCGTGATGCGGCGCGGTTCCTAAAGGACGGCGAAAAGATGCAGTTGAGCTATGCGGTGCAGAACACGCACCGTACGGTCGGCACGCGGATCAGCAGCCATATCGTGAGCAAATTCGGGATGCGCAACACTCTGCAACCTGATCACCTGACGGTAAAGCTGACGGGCAGTGCCGGGCAGTCCTTGGGGGCCTTTGCGGCACCGGGGCTAAAGCTGGAAGTGTCTGGGGATGCCAACGATTATGTCGGCAAGGGTCTGTCGGGTGGCATGATCGTGGTGCGGCCGTCGATGGCCAGCCCGATTGTAGCGTCTGAAAACACCATCATTGGCAACACGGTGCTTTATGGCGCGACGGCGGGGTATCTTTTTGCCGCCGGTCGGGCCGGGGAACGCTTTGCCGTGCGCAACTCTGGCGCGCATGTGGTGATCGAAGGCTGCGGCAGCAATGGTTGTGAATATATGACCGGTGGTGTGGCCGTTATTCTGGGCGAGATCGGCGCGAATTTTGCCGCCGGGATGACCGGAGGGATGGCCTATCTGTATGATCCCGAAGGCCGCGCGCCGGTGCTGATGAATGCCGAAACCATTGTCACCTGCGCGGTGACCGTTGACCACTGGCTTGACCAGTTGAAGACCTTGCTGGAGCAGCATCTGCAAGAGACCGGCAGCCGCAAGGCGGGGGACATCCTGCAACATTGGGACAGCGAAAAGCACAACTTTTTGCAGGTTTGCCCCAAGGAAATGCTGGTGCATCTGCCTGCACCGCTGGCTGTGGAAGAGACCGCAATTCCGGCGGAGTGATGTGACTGCCCCGCGTCGCCGGGTTATGGCGGCGCGGGGGTAACGAGGGCGAGCGCCTGTCCGTGGGGTGGCGACGCAAACGGCTATTCGTGCCACTTTATGGTGCAGCGGTAATGCGCCTTATCAAACTTGACCCCAGCCTTGATAAATCGCCTCCCCGTGGGGCGGGCAGGCGATGGCCCGGCGCCTGCGGCTTGACTCCGGGCGGGTGGCATTATGGGCGTGGCGCGCGCTTTGCGCGTATGTTGTTGGCTGGGCTGGCAACCGTCTGTCTGCGGGCTACCTTTCGACGGTGTTTGTGCGAGGGGTCCGCGGTATGCTGCGACAGTTAATGGTGGTGATGGTTCTGGGCCTCGCGGCCTGTACCGATGCCGCACCGCGGGGCGGTGGTGACATCCTGGCGCTGGGCGATTCCGTGATGGCGTGGAACGGCGGATCAGGGGCGGCTATTCCCGATGTGATTGGCCAGAAACTGGGCCGTGTTGTGGTCAGCCGGGCGGTGCCGGGGGCGCAGTTCGACAACAACTCGACCATCGCCGGGGCGGTTGGATTTGATATCAAGCGGCAGTTGCCGGGCGGGCGCTGGCGCTGGATCGTGATCAATGGCGGGGCCAACGATCTGAGCGCCGATTGCGGCTGCGGTGCCTGTGGTCCACAGGTGGACGCGCTTATCAGCAACGATGGCACCAGCGGCAGCATCCCCGCCTTTGTGCAGCGGATGCAGGCGCAGACCGGGGCGCAGGTGATCTGGATGGGGTATTACGCGGGGTCCGGGCGCGGCGGCTTTGCCGGGTGCCGGGATGATCTGGTTGAAATGGAAGCACGGCTGGCGCGGATGGCGGCACGGCGGGACGGGTTTCATTTCGTTGACGCCGAGGATGTGATTGATCGCGGCGACCGCAGCCTGTTTGCCGCAGATAACATCCACCCCTCGCCGCGCGGGTCCGCCCTGATCGGTGCCTACATGGCGCAGGCGATTTCGCAGCGCGAGGGGCGTTCACAAACCGGTCGGAGCCCCCTATAGCTGGGCCATGGCGACACGCAAGGCAGGCAGCAAGAAAACCAAGACCCCCGCAGGGCGGCGCATCAAACGGCGCATCGTCTGGTGGGTGCTGCGCGCGGTGTCGGTGGTGTTTATGCTGGCGGTGGCGCTGACCGTGCTGTGGGCGGTATTCAACCCGCCCACCACCGCCTATATGTTTTCTGAGGGTCGCAGGCTGGGCGGGGTTGAACACCGCTGGGTCGCGATGGCGGATATTGCCCCGGTTATGGCGCGGTCTGCCGTGGCGGCCGAAGATGCAAATTTCTGCCATCATTGGGGTTTTGATCTGCGGGCGATCAAGCTGGCAATTGAACAGGGGTCGGCGCGTGGGGCGTCGACGATCAGTCAGCAGGTGGTGAAGAACGTCTATCTTTGGCAGGGGCGATCCTGGCTGCGCAAAGCGATGGAAGCGATGATGACCCCGGTGGTCGAACTGATCTGGTCAAAACGCCGGATTGTCGAGGTCTATCTAAATGTTGCGGAGTTTGACGAGGGTGTTTTCGGGGTCGAAGCGGCGGCGCGGCATTACTTTGGTGTGACGGCGGCGGACCTGAGTGCGACCCAGGCGGCGCGTCTGGCTGCAATCCTGCCTGCGCCCAAGGACCGATCGGCCGCGAACCCCAGCAACTTTGTCCGCAAACGCACAGCACAGATCCGCGACGGGGCGGCGACCATTCGCGCGGACGGGCGGGCGGCCTGTTTCGAGAGTTGAAAATCCCCGCCGCGCAGGGCATGGAAGGGGACCACCCCAATTTTCCCAGCGGATTCCCTATGATGGCTCGTTTGTTTCATGTTCCCCTTTCCCCTTTCTGTCGCAAGGTGCGGCTGAGTCTCGCGGAGAAGAAGATTGAAGTGGAGCTGGTCGAGGAACGCTATTGGGAGCAGGACCCCGATTTCATGCGCCGCAATCCGGCGGGCAAAGTGCCTGTGCTGCGGCTGGATGGCATCATGATGTCCGAAAGCGCCGCGATCTGTGAATATATTGAGGAAACCCGGCCCGAAGCGGGGCTGCTGCCGAAAGACCCGGTACAGCGGTTGGAAGTACGGCGGATTGTGAGCTGGTTCGATGACAAGTTCCACGACGAGGTGACGTCGAAGCTGCTGTATGAGCGGGTGAACAAGAAGGTGATGAAGCAGGGCTATCCCGACAGCAAGAACGTGAAAGCGGGGGCCAAGGCGATCAAATACCATCTGGATTACATGACCTGGCTGCTGGATCACCGCCGCTGGTTGGGGGGCGATGTGATGACGCTGGCGGATTTTGCCGCAGCGGCGCATCTGTCGTCGCTGGATTACATTTCGGACGTGGATTGGAACCGGTCGGATGTGGTGAAGGACTGGTACGCCAAGATCAAATCGCGCCCGGCGTTTCGGTCCATTCTGGCGGATCAGGTGCCGGGGTTTCCGCCGCCTGTGCATTATAACAACCTGGATTTCTAGGAGGCGGCGCTGGGGGTTTTCCACCCCCAGACCCCCGGAAGGGTATTTTTGACCCAAAAAAGTAAAGATTTGAAGGATCGGTTGGTGGCTGAGGCGCGGGCCGAGGGGTTTGTTGCGTGCCGGGTGTGCCGCCCTTGGGATGTGCCGCAGGTGCCCGAGCGGTTGGCAGCCTTTGTGGCAGCCGGGTATCATGGGCAGATGGGCTGGATGGAAGAGCGGATGGCCTGGCGTGGCAACCCGGCAGCGCTGTGGCCGCAGGCGCGATCGGTGATCATGTTGGCCGAAAGCTATGCGCCGGAGCATGATCCGCGTGCTGTGTTGGGGCAGGCTGAGAAGGGGGCGATTTCGGTTTACGCGCAGGGGCGGGATTATCATGACATCGTCAAGAAACGGCTGAAGCGTTTGGCGCGGTGGTTGATCGCGCAGGAGGCCTGTGAGGTTAAGGTTTTTGTCGATACCGCGCCTGTGCCGGAGAAGGCATTGGCGCAGGCGGCGGGGCTGGGGTGGCAGGGCAAACATACCAATCTGTTGAGCCGGGATTTTGGCAACTGGGCCTTTTTAGGGTCTATTTTCACCACGCTTGAGCTGCCTGCGGACGCAGCAGAGGTGGATCATTGTGGATCGTGCCGGGCCTGTTTGGATGTTTGTCCGACGGATGCGTTTCCCGCGCCTTATCAGTTGGATGCGCGGCGGTGTATTTCCTATCTGACGATTGAACATAAGGGGCCGGTGGCGCCTGAGCTGCGGGCCAAGATGGGCAATCATATTTATGGCTGTGACGATTGTTTGGCGGCCTGTCCGTGGAACAAGTTTGCCGTGGCGGCCAGCGATATGCGCTATCACGGGGGGGAGGTGGCGCCGTCTGATCTGGCCGATCTGGTGCGTCTTGACGATGTGGCGTTTCGGGCGCGGTTTTCGGGGTCGCCTGTGAAACGTATCGGGCGCGACCGATTTATTCGAAATGTACTTTATGCCATTGGAAATTCAGGACAAGCTGCCCTGCGACCTGCGGCGCAAGGGCTGACCGAAGACGCGGATGCCACGGTGGCCGAGGCGGCACGCTGGGCGGTGGGGCGGCTGGAATAAGACAGGGAGACGTGCGTGGCGTTGTTATTGGGTGTGGATACGGGCGGAACCTATACCGATGCGGTGCTTATCCGTGACGATGAGGTGGTTGTCGCCTCGGCCAAGGCGCTGACGACGCGGCAGGATCTGGCGATCGGTGTCGGCGGCGCCGTGGGGCAGGTGTTGGCGCAATCGGGGGTGGCACCGGGCGAGATTGCCATGGCGTCGCTGTCCACGACATTGGCGACCAATGCCCTGGTCGAGGGGCAAGGCGGGCGCGTGGCGCTGATTTACATCGGGTTCAAGGCGCGTGATCTGGCGACCCATGGGCTTGGGGATGCGCTAAAGGGTGACCCATGTCTGCTGTTAGCCGGCGGGCATGACCATACCGGAACCGAGAGCGTGGCCTTGGATGAAGCGGCGCTGATCGCCTTTTTAGAGACACATAAAGACGATGTGAGCGGCTTTGCCGTGGCCAGTCAGTTTGCCACGCGCAACCCGGCGCATGAGGTGCGGGCGGCGGAATTGGTGGGGCAGATCACCGGGCGGCCTGTGTCGGCGTCACATCAGTTGTCGGCAAAACTGAACGGGCCTAAGCGCGCGCTGACGGCGGTGTTAAATGCGCGTTTGATCGGGATGATTGACCGGCTGATCGGGCGGGCAGAGGCCAAGCTGAGAGAGCTGGGGATTGATGCGCCGATGATGGTGGTGCGCGGCGACGGGGCGCTGATTTCAAGCGCGCAGGCGCGGCAACGGCCGATCGAGACGATATTGAGCGGGCCTGCGGCGTCGATCGTGGGGGCGCGTTGGTTGACGCAGGCCGATCTGGCGCTGGTGTCGGACATTGGCGGCACCACCACGGATGTGGCGCTGCTGCGTGACGGGCGGCCCGCGATTGACCCGGCTGGCGCGCGCGTCGGCCCCTATCGGACGATGGTCGAAGCGGTGGCCATGCGCACCAGCGGGCTGGGTGGCGACAGTGAGGTGCATTTCATCGCGGAGGGGCTGACCGGGGGGGTGACGCTGGGGCCAAAGCGGGTGCTGCCGATTGCGCTGATTGCTGTCGAAGCGCCGGAGGTCGTGCACGCGGCGCTGGACGCGCAACTGCGGCGTACGATGCCGGGCGAGCATGACGGCAGATTCGTGCGCGCGGTGGCGGGCCAGACTGCGGAGGGTATCGGCCCGCGTGAGGCGGCGCTGTTGGCGCGGATCGGAGAGGCGGTTCATCCGTTGGGCGATGTCCTGCGCGCGCGGGTGGAACAGGGTGCGTTGAACCGGCTGGTGGAGCGTGGATTGGTGCAGGTGGCGGGGGTCACGCCGTCGGACGCGAGCCATGTTTTGGGGCGGGTGCTGGAATGGGACACAGGCGCCGCGCGCAAGGCATTGCAGCTGTTCGGGCGCAGGCGCACCGGCGCAGGCAATACGCTGTCGACCAGCGAAGAGGCCGTGGCCGAGATGATAGTGGCACAACTGACGCAGCAGACGGTTTTGGCCTTGTTAGAGGCTGCTATTGCGGAAGAAGAGCCGCAGTTTGATCTGCCGCCGGACGTGTTGGCGCGGCATGTATTGATGCAACGCGGGCTGGCAGGCCATAGCGGGTTGGTGCGGTTGCAGACCGGGCTGACGGTGCCGGTGGTCGGTCTGGGCGCCTCTGCCGCGTGTTATTATCCGGCGGTGGGTGAGGCATTGGGAACCAGGATGATCCTGCCGGAACATGCGGGGGTGGCCAATGCTATCGGGGCTGTGGTGGGCCGGGTGACGATGCGGCAAAGCGGCAGTGTCACATCGCCGAGCGAGGGCAAATTCCGGGTGCATCTGCTGGAGGGGCCGCAGGATTTCGGCGATCAGGAAAGCGCGATGGCGTTGTTAGAGACTGTTTTGCGCGCGCGTGCGACGCGGGATGCCGAATTGGCAGGGGCCGCGGATATTCAGGTGACCGTCGCGCGCGACACCCGCACGGCCGGTGTTGAGGCGCGGGAGGTTTTTGTTGAGGCGATGATCACGGTTGAGGCGTCGGGTCGCCCGCGGGTGGCGGCGGGGTGACCCCCGCAAACTGGTTCCGGGGGTCACGTTCTGGAATTATCGTTTATTCAGCCGCTGCGCGTTTGGGCAGCACCCAGTCGGCGCGCGGGAAATGGCAGGTGTAGCCGTTTGGAATACGCTCCAGATAGTCCTGATGCTCTGGCTCGGCCACCCAAAAATCGCTGACAGGTTCGACGTCGGTCACGACCTTGCCCGGCCAGATGCCGGAGGCTTCGACATCTGCAATCGTCTCTAACGCAGTGTTTTTCTGCGCTTCGTCGACATAGTAGATTGCGGAGCGATAGCTCATCCCGCGGTCATTGCCCTGGCGGTTGATCGTGGTGGGATCATGAATCTGAAAGAAGAATTCCAGCAATTCCCGGTAGCTTGTTTTCGCCGGATCATAGGTGATCTCGATCGCTTCGGCGTGGGTGCCGTGGTTGCGATAGGTGGCATTCGGTACGTCGCCGCCTGTGTATCCGACGCGGGTGTCTATCACGCCCAAGCGGCGGCGGATCAGATCCTGCATGCCCCAGAAGCAGCCACCGGCCAATACTGCGCGCTGATGAGTCATGATACGTTCTCCACTTGATCTAGATATTCGCCGTAGCCTTCGGCCTGCATGTCGTCGCGGTGGACAAAACGCAAGGACGCGGAGTTGATGCAATAGCGCATTCCGCCACGGTCTGGTGGGCCGTCGGGAAAGACGTGGCCGAGGTGGCTGTCGCCATGGGCGCTGCGCACTTCGGTGCGGACCATGCCCAGCGACGCGTCTTGCAACTCGCTTACATGGGCGGGCTCGATCGGTTTGGTAAAGCTGGGCCAGCCGCAGCCGCTTTCGTATTTGTCGGCGCTGGCAAAGAGCGGTTCGCCGGAGACGATATCGACGTAGATGCCCGGCTCCTTGTTGCTGAGCAGCTTGCCGGTGCCGGGGCGTTCTGTGCCGCTTTCCTGGGTGACGTGGTATTCTTCGGGGGTGAGCGCCGCGATGGCGTCGGGATTCTTTTCGTAACGGGGCATGGCGTTCTCCTACTCGGACCCCTGTTCGGGGCGTGGCCTATTAGATGGGGTTGCGCGCGGAAATTCAAAGGGATTGTCTGTGGCGCGCACTGGAAAGTGAAGGCGGAGGGCGCGGCTGTGGTCAGGCGGGGGCGGACCACAACACCTTGCCGCCCTGTGCCTCGACCCCCGGCGGGATGCCATATGTCGCGCGGTAGCTTTTGGAGAAATGCGAGAGCGATTGAAAACCGCAGGCGACGCAGACATTGGTCACGGACAGGTCTGTTTGGCGCAGCAGGTTGCGGGCCTTATCAAGGCGCAGCAGCAGGTAGTGACGTTTGGGCGAGGTTTGCAGGTATTTGGCAAAGAGCCGTTCCAGTTGTCGTGTGGAGAGACTGACGCGGCCTGCAATCTCGTCCGGGCGCAGGGGGTCTTCGAGATTGGTTTCCATGATCTGCACGGCCTGCATCAGTTTGGAGTTTCGAATCTGCGGCGGCGCTTGCAGGGATATGCGCTGGCCGTGGCTATGGGCGCGGGGGGTGGTGTAGATCATTTGATCTGCGACCCATGTGGCCATGTCTGCCCCGTAGTCGCGTTGCAGGCGGTGCAGCATCATGTCCATCGACGCGGCCCCCCCGGCAGAGGTGAAGACGCGGCCATCGACCGAGAAGATGGTGTCTTCCATGATCACATCGGGGAGCATTTCGGCCAGGGCGGATTTGTATTCCCAATGGGTGGTCACCCGTTTTCCGCCGATCAGCCCGGCGAGCGCGAGCGTATAGGTGCCAGAGGATAGCGCGCCGAAGTCCATCCCCTTGCGAGTCTCGCGGCGCAGCCAACTTAGCAGGGATTTGGTGCTGCCTTGCCCCGCATTTTCGCCGGCGCAGACGATCAGGGTTTCGTCGCGGTGCAGGTCGGTCAGGGCGCTGTCCACGGCGATCGTGACGCCGTTGTAGGCCGCCACCGGCGCGCCGGTTTCGGAGATCAGTCGCCAGCGATAAAACTGCCGCCCGGAGGGGTGATGATTGGCCAGCGAAAGCGTGTCCAGCGCACAGGAAAAGCCCAGGGTTGAAAACCCCGGGATCAGCACGAAGGCGTAAGCTTTGGGTGGCGGCGTGTTGGTCATGCCGCCAGTTTTGCCGAGATTTCGACAGCGGGGCGTCCTATCTGCGGCACGCTTTGGCGCAGAAAAGACCTAGGCTTGTTTTTGCCGCGAGATTTGCACGGCAAGGATGCCGCCTGCGATGATCGCCACGCCAAGGATGTCGCGTGGGCCAAGGGTTTCGCCCAGCAACAAGGCCGCGATGGCGACGCCGAAAAACGGGTTGAGAAAATGGAAGGTGGCGCCACGGGTGGCCCCGATGCGGTTGACCAGCCAGAACCAGACCACAGTCGCCGCCAGACCGGGCACAAGGCAGGTATAGGCAAAGGCGGCGGCAAGTTTCCAATTCGGGTCGATGCGCGGGGTTTCGAACAGGAGGGTTGCAAGCGACAGCGCTACGCAGCCGACCAGCATTTGCAGCCCCACGACCATCAGGAAATTGCCGCCCGAGGTGGCACCGCGCACCAGCAGGGTGGCCGCCGTCAGGGCGATGACCCCGATGGCACAGAGCAGCAGGCCCGTGAGGTCAACATCGCCACCCAGACGCGCGCCCATAATGATCGCGACGCCCGCAATCCCGGCCAGCAGGCCGATAACCCCGAGGGGCCGCAGCCTTTCGCCCAAGAAGGCCCAGGCGGCAAAGCCGACCAGCAGCGGCATGGTGGAGGCGATGATGGCAGCGAGGGAAGCTTCGATGGTTTGCATGGCGACGAAGTTCAGGCCCAGGTAGACGGCGTTTTGCAGAACGCCAAAGATGATCGTGGCGCGCCATTGGGCGGGGGTCAAACGCCAGCTTTGCCCCAGCAGCAAGGCGATGCCGACGCCGATGAGGCCCGAGATCAGGTAGCGCAGAGAAAGGGCGAAAAGCGGCGAGGCATCGGCGACGATGATCCGGGCAGAAGTGAAAGCCGAGGACCACATGATGGCAAAGGCCAGCCCCATCAAAATTGCGCGAATGTCCATGTGCTGCCCCTGCCTTGCCCTAGGGACAAGCAATGGATGGATTTGCAGGGAAGGGCAAGGTGGGGGCTGTCGTTGAGAGAGGGCATCGCCTGCCTGCGGGGCGGGCAGGCGATGCCCGGCGCGCTGTGCGCGTTATTCCGGGCTGTTCCGCCCCACCGCACAAAAAAAGGGCCACCCGAAGGTGACCCTTTGAACTGTTGAAAAAGCCGGGGCTTATTCGTTCACGCTGTCTTTCAGCGCCTTTGCGATTGTCATTTTGACAACCTTGTCGGCTTCTTTCTTGAACTGCTCGCCGGTGGCAGGGTTGCGCACCATACGCTCTGGGCGTTCGCGGCAGTAGATTTTGCCGACGCCTGGCAGGGTGACTGCACCGCCGCCGGATACTTCGCGGGTGATCAACGCGCAAACGGCGTCAAGTGCTGCGCCTGCGGATTTCTTGTCTGTGCCCATGTCTTCTGCGAGTGCAGCAACGAGCTGAGTCTTTGTCATTGGTTTTGCCATCTTTTTATCTCCTTAGACTGCCCGAGTTTAGGGCCTCATGGCCGGAATGTAACGGTATGTAGTGGGATAACACAACGAATAGTGGCGTCAAAAATAGGAAAATATGCGATTTTCTGCCGTTTTTACCCTTACAGGAACGCGGTTTCGTCGAATGACCGCAGTTTCCGGCTGTGAATCCGCTCCAACGGGGTGCTGCGGAGCAGTTCCATGGCACGGATTCCAATCATCAAATGCCGCGCAACTTGGGTCTTATAGAAGTCTGAGGCCATGCCGGGTAGCTTTAATTCGCCATGCAGCGGTTTATCCGACACGCACAGCAGCGTTCCATAGGGCACCCGAAAGCGGTAGCCGTTGGCGGCGATTGTGGCGCTTTCCATATCAAGTGCCACGGCGCGTGATTGGCTGAGCCGCTGAACCGGGCCGGACTGGTCGCGCAGTTCCCAGTTGCGGTTGTCGATCGTGGCGACGGTGCCGGTGCGCATGATACGCTTAAGTTCGTAGCCTTCAAGCTGAGTGACCTGTGCCACGGATTGTTCCAGCGCAATCTGGATTTCGGCGAGCGCCGGGATCGGCACCCAGACAGGCAGATCGTCGTCAAGCACGTGATCTTCGCGGAGGTAGGCATGGGCGAGCACAAAATCCCCCAGCGCCTGCGTGTTGCGCAGGCCGGCACAGTGGCCGACCATCAGCCAGGCGTGGGGCCGCAGCACGGCGATGTGATCGGTCGCGGTTTTGGCGTTGGAGGGGCCAACCCCGATGTTGACCAGCGTGATCCCAGACCCGTCGGCGCGTTTCAGGTGGTAGGTGGGCATCTGCGGCGTCTTGAGAGTTTCGCGCAGGGGCGCATCACCGTCCGTGATCTCGGCGTTGCCGGTGGAGACAAAGGAGGTATAGCCGCTGTCGGGGTCGCGCAGCATGGCGCGGGCGTATTCCTCGAACTCGGTCACGTAGAACTGGTAGTTGGTGAACAGCACGTGACACTGGAAATGTTCCGGGTCAGTGGCGGTATAATGTGCCAGACGTGCGAGCGAATAATCCACGCGCTGCGCCGTGAACGGGGCCAGCGGGCGCACGTTGTCGGGCGGGACATAGGTGCCATTGACGATATCATCGTTGGTGGTGCTGAGGTCGGGCACGTCAAAGACATCGCGCAGCGTGAAATCGGCCGCCCCTTCCTGTGGGACGTTCAGCGATGGGTCGGCGGACATGGCGAAATGCACAGGGATCGGTGTTTCGGACGGGCCGATGATCACTGGTTGATCGTGGTTTTCGATCAGCAGGCCGATCTGCTGGATCAGGTAGCTGCGGAACAGGTCGGGCCGGGTGATCGTGGCCGAAAACGTGCCGGGAGAGGAAACATGGCCAAAGGCCAGACGGCTATCGACATGGGCGTAAGACGATGTGCGAAAACGCACCTCAGGGTAAAAGGCGCGGATGCGGGTCGGTGGGGCCTGGGTCTCCATCGCCTTGGCAAACTCGGTCCGCAGGAATCCGGTGGCCTGATTGTAAAGCTCGGTCAGGCGGTCCACCGCGGCGGTCGCATCGCGAAATTTCTCGGTCGGGAGGGTTTCGGGGGTCAGGATCGTGGTCATGTTTGTGGCTCTAACAAAGGGATAAATTCAAATTTCTTGACGTCGACAAGGCCCAGGTCCGAGATCCGCAGTTCCGGGATCACAACAAGGGCCAGAAGTGAATGTTGCATATAGGCGTTGTTGAGGGTGCAGCCGCAATCGCGCATCGCCTGCATCATCTTGTCGGCCTTGCCAGCGACATCTGCGGCGGGGCTGTCCGACATCAACCCGGCAATGGGCAGGTCGACCAGTGCCAGTTCGGTGCCGTCGCGGAAGATGGTGATGCCGCCGCCCACCGCGCGCAACCGGTTGGCGGCCAACGCCATCTGCTGCGCATCGGTGCCCACGACAATCATATGGTGGCTGTCATGGGCCACGGTGGAGGCCATAGCCATCTTGCCCTCATAGCCAAAGCCCGAGACAAAGGCGTTGACCACTGTCCCCTTGGCGCGGTGCCGTTCGACGAGCGCGATCTGGCAGACCTCGCCCGTGGCCTGCACCCGGCCATCGGTAACGGGCAATTCGAATTTAAGCGCCCGTGTCGGTGCCTGATTCTCGACCACACCGATGACGTTGGCGGTCACGGCATTTGCGCCTTCGGGGGCGGGGATGTTAAAATCATCCGCTGTCAGGTCACGCGCAATGTTCACGGTGTTACGCGCGGCATCGGGCCAATTAAAATGCGGGCAGTCGGCAAGGCATTCGCCGTCCTGCGCCACGATCTGCCCACGGGCCAAAACAGTCTCTATTGGTAGGGTTTTGAGGTCTGAGGTCAGGATCACATCGGCGCGGCGGCCGGGGGTGAGAGAGCCCACCTCGCGTTCCAGCCCAAAGTGGGTGGCGGTGTTGATCGTCGCCATTTGCAGCGCCACCAGCGGGTCACAGCCGCAGTCGATGGCGTGGCGGACGACGCGGTTCATATGCCCTTCGCTGACGATGGTGCCGGAATGGCTGTCGTCGGTGCATAGGATCGTGTTGCGCGGATCGAGCCCCTTTTCGGTGATGGCGGTGATCTGGGTTTCGACGTCATACCACGCGGAGCCAAGCCGGATCATTGACCGCATCCCCTGCCGCATCCGCGCAATCGCGTCTGCCTCGCAGGTGCCCTCGTGATCATCGGCGGGGCCTCCCGCGACATAGGCGGCAAAGGCGGGGCCAAGATCGGGCGAGGCATAATGCCCGCCCACGGTTTTGCCCGCGCGCTGGGTGGCGGCGATTTCGGCCAGCATCTTGGGGTCTGCGGCACTGACACCGGGGAAATTCATCATCTCGCCAAGACCAATGATGCCGGGCCATGCCATCGCTTCGGCGACATCATCGGCAGTGATTTCAAAGCCGGTGGTTTCAAGCCCCGGAGCGGAGGGCGCGCAGGAAGGCATTTGCGTGAAGATATTGATCGGCTGCATAAGCGCTTCGTCATGCATCATGCGCACGCCATCGAGGCCCAGCACATTGGCGATCTCATGCGGATCGGTAAATGCGGAGGTGGTGCCATGCGGGATGACGGCGCGGGCAAATTCCGCAGGAGTCAGCATGGTGGATTCGATATGCATATGCCCGTCGCAGAGGCCGGGGACCATAAACCGGCCCTTGGCGTCGATCATGCGAGTGGCATCGCCCCGGCAATGGCTGGCATCCGGCCCGACAAAGGCAATGCGCCCGGCGACAATGGCGATATCATGATCTGGTAGACATTCGCGGGTGTGAACATTGACCCAAATGCCACCCGTGATGATCGTGTCGGCAGGGCTGCGGCCCGCTGCAACATTGACCAATTCGGCGGCCACGTCTGGCCATGAGGGAAAAGTTTGATGTGTCATGTCCCAAGGTGCCACAAGGGCAGGGCAGGTTCAAGCGGGGCTGCGCGGGTTTCCCGGGTAGCGCCAGGCGCGGAGTGATAATGGTTCTTTGGCCAAAGAGACCTTATTAGGCTCTGTTTAGTGGGTTAAACAGGCGTTTGGTGATGCTCGGCATGAAACCGCGCCATTTCGCTCCGCAACCACGCGACAAACTTCTCTGCCGCAGGCAGGCTTTGTGCCGGGGCGGACTGGATCAGGTAATACGCCTCGTGCATCGGGGCGCGGTGGGCAAATGGTGCAATTAACTGGCCTGCGGTAATCATCCCGGCGGCGATGGTATCATGCGCCAGCGCCAGCCCGCCGCCCGCCGCCGCGATGGCCAGAGGCACTGAATATGTGGTGACATAGGTAATGGGCGGATTATCCCATGTTAGACCCTGTTCTTCGGCCCATATTGCCCAGTTTCCCATCATGCTGGAACAATCAAACAGGGGCTGCTGGGCAAGCGTCGCAAGCGAGACAGGGTAGCCCGGCGCGCAGACCGGATAATAGTCGCCACGGTGCAGCAGTTCCGCCACAACAGACGCGGGCGGGCGCAGGGAATAGCGGATTTCGATGTCGGCGCCTTCGACCATATGTTCAGGGGCCCAAAGTTCGGTCGAGATATCAAGCTGGATGTCCGGGTGCTGGCGCTGAAACTGCGGCAGGCGCGGGGCGAGCCACTGGATAGAAAAGGTCAGGTTACACTGCACGCGCAACAGGTCTTGGGTGGTTCGGGTGATTGCGCGGGTGCCATGGGTCAGGGTGCGAAATGCCTCTCGCACCACGGGCAGATAGGTCATGCCGGTTTGGGTCAGTTCCAGCGCACGGGCACGGCGGTGAAACAGTGGGCGGCCCAGATGCGCCTCAAGCGATTTGATCTGCTGACTGACGGCGCTTTGCGTCATGTTCAGATCGCCCGCCGCCCCGGTGAACGACAGATGTCGTGCGGCGGCCTCGAAGGCGCGCAGCCAGTTCAAGGGGGGCAGGGTATTGCGCTGCATAAACCATCCATAAGCTGCACTACTGGCAAACCTGCGTTTTTTTCGTTGGTCAGGCAAGGGGACTATCAGGCAGGCTGTGACAAAATCGCAGGAGCCGCAGATGAATAGCCCGACACGACAGAATATGGACCATTGGCAAGAGCGCGTTGATCTGGCTGCCGCGTTCCGCTGGACGGCGCGGTTGGACATGCACGAGGGCGTGGCGAACCATTTCTCAATGGCGGTGAACCCTGCGGGGACACAGTTTCTGATGAACCCGAACCAAGTGCATTTCAGCCGCATCAAAGCCAGCGATCTGCTGCTGATTGACGCCGATGATCCGGCGACGCTGGAAGGGCCGGATGCGCCCGACCCGACCGCCTGGGGGCTGCATGGTGGGGTGCATGGCGCCTGCAAACATGCGCGTTGTGTCATGCATGTGCATTCGATCCACGCAACGGTTTTGGCGTGTTTACAAGACAGCCGCCTGCCGCCAATCGACCAGAACTGTTGTACCTTTTTCAACCGGGTGGTGATCGACGAGGATTACGGCGGGCTGGCCTTTGGCGACGAAGGCGCGCGTTGTGCCAAGCTGCTAAGCGATCCCAAGCAGAAGGTCATGGTGATGGGCAGCCATGGTGTTCTGGTGATCGGTGATAGCGTCGCAGACACCTTTAACAGGCTCTATTATTTCGAGCGCGCGGCAGAGACCTATATCAGGGCGCTGCAAACCGGCATGCCGCTGCGCCGCATTCCTGATGACATTGCCGAGAAAACGGCGCGCGAGTTGGAAGAGTATCCAGAGCAGGATACGCGGCATCTGGCCGAGTTGAAGGCGATTTTGGACGCAGAAAGTTCCGATTATGACAAGTGAACTGCTGTATGGGCTGAGCGAAGAAAACCACATGATTGCCGATACCGTCCGCAACTTTGTGGAGCGCGAGATTTACCCGCATGAGGAGATGGTTGAGCGGTCGGGCGAGGTACCGCAAGAGATCGCCGATGAGATTAAGCGCAAGACAATCGAGCTGGGTTTCTACGCCTGCAACTTTCCCGAAAGCGTGGGCTGTGCCGGACTGAATCATCTGGAATTCGCGCTGGTGGAGCGTGAATTGGGACGTGGGTCGATGGCGCTGAACCACTTTTTTGGGCGGCCACAGAATATCTTGATGGCCTGTGAAGGTGACCAGGTCGAACGATACCTGATACCCGCTGTACGCGGAGAGCGGATGGATGCCCTGGCGATGACGGAACCCGGTGCGGGGTCGGACGTGCGCGGCATGAAATGCAACGCGGTGCGCGATGGCGGCGATTGGGTCGTGAACGGCACCAAGCATTTTATCTCGGGCGCGGAGCATGCTGATTTCATCATCGTTTTCATCGCCACAGGTGAGGACCAGACCCCCAAGGGGCCGAAGAAACGCATTACGGCCTTTCTGGTGGACCGCGGCACGCCGGGCTTTGTTATTCGGGACGGGTACAAGTCGGTCAGTCATCGTGGCTACAAGAATATGATCCTCGATTTTGACGATTGCCGACTGCCCGATGCGCAGGTTTTGGGTGAGGTCGATGGCGGGTTCGAGGTGATGAACACCTGGCTTTACGCCACGCGGATCACGGTTGCCACGATGAGCGTCGGGCGCGCGCGGCGGGTGTTTGACTATGCGTTGGAATATGCCGCGACGCGCGAACAGTTCGGTCAGAAAATCGGCAAGTTTCAAGGCGTATCGTTTCAGTTAGCGGATATGATCACCGAAATCGACGCCGCCGATCTGCTGACATTGGCGGCGGCGAACCGGCTGGACCGCGATCTGCCGGCCAACCGCGAGATCGCGAGTGCCAAGCTGTACGCGTCTGAGATGCTGTCGCGCGTGACGGATGCCGCGATACAGCTACATGGCGGTATGGGATTGATGGACGACTACCCGCTAGAACGCTTCTGGCGCGATGCACGGGTGGAGCGGATCTGGGACGGGACCAGCGAAATCCAGCGCCATATCATCAGCCGCGACATGCTGCGGGCGCTTGGGGCATGATGTTTCGCCGCGTGATCGCGCCGACCGCAGCGGGGGGCCAGCCCCCCGTCGCATGCGCGACTCCCCCCGCGGTATTTATGACTCAAAAAAGCCGAAAGGACGCTCTGGTTTACCGATCGTTAACTTTGGCAAGGTTAGATTTTCGTTGCGGTACAGGCGGAGGCGCCGATGACCGCACTCGGAAAAGTCCCCCGCTCGTCACGTACGGCGGGGGCACCTTGGGGCCTTCTTCTTACTTTTTTGAGTCAAAAATACCCTCCGCCGGAGGCATTGAATTTCTTTTGGCGGACCGACTGCCATGACGAGTGACCTCTCGCGGTTGTTGCGGCCCCGTCACATTGCCGTCATTGGCGGTGGCGCCTGGTGCACGCAGATCATTCGGCAATCGCGGCGGATGGGGTTTGGCGGCGGCATCCATCTGGTGCATCCCCGTGGCATTACCGTTGAGGGGGTAACAGCGGTCCCGAGCATTGCGGATCTACCGGTGGTGCCAGATGCGGTTTTCATCGGCGTGAACCGCCATGTCACCATTGATGTCGTCGCGGAGCTTTCTGCCAAAGGGGCAGGTGGTGCGGTGTGTTTCGCTTCGGGCTTTGCCGAGGCGCGGGCAGAGGATGAAACTGGGCGGGATTTGCAGGCCGCGTTGGTTGCCGCGGCGGGGGATATGCCGGTGCTGGGGCCGAATTGTTATGGCTTTATCAATGCGCTGGATGGCGCCTTGCTGTGGCCGGATCAGCATGGCTGCGGGCGGGTCGATCGAGGCGTGGCCATTCTGACGCAATCGTCGAACATCGCGATCAACCTGACCATGCAGCGGAGGGGGCTGCCGATTGCCTATACGGTCACGTGTGGCAACATGGCGCAGACCAGTCAGGCCCATATTGCCATGGCGCTTTTGGATGATCCGCGTGTCACGGCAATTGGTCTGCATGTTGAGGGTTTCGCCGATGTAGGGCTTTGGCATGTTCTGGCGCGCAAGGCGGCGGCGCGGGATGTGCCGTTGATCGTGCTCAAGGTCGGTGCGTCGGAGCAGGCGCAGCGCGCGACGGTATCGCATACGGCGTCTTTAGCGGGCAGTGATGCAGGGGCAGCGGCGCTGTTGCGGTATCTGGGGATCGCGCGGGTCTATGATCTGCCGACGTTTCTGGAAACGCTGAAGCTGCTGCATTGCAACGGGCGGTTGGACAGCAGGGCGCTGTCGTCGATTTCCTGCTCCGGCGGCGAGGCCAGTCTGGCCGCTGACACGGCGCTGGGCCGTGACGTGTATTTCCCGCAGTTGCAGGCGGCGCAGCGGGTGGCGCTGGCGGCAGCTTTGGGGCCGATGGTGGCGCTGTCGAACCCATTGGATTATCACACCTATATCTGGCGCGATGCGGCGCGGATGGCGGATGCCTGGTCGGCCATGGCCGCGGCGCATATTGCGCTGACGTTGGTCATCGTCGATTATCCGCACACCGATGCTTCTGATTGGGAATGCGCGACGCAGGCGGCGTTGGAGGTGCGGCGGCGCACCGGGCGGCCTGTTGCGGTTGTGAGCACCTTGCCGGAATTGCTGCCACGCGATGTGGTCGCGCGGCTGATGGCCGGCGGGGTTACCCCGTTGCAGGGACTGACGGAGGCGATTGCGGCGGCGGAGGCTGCGAGTTTGAGCGCCACGGCGTCGGCCCATCCGCCGTTGCGCGGCTCTGATCCGGCGGGCGTCACATTGATCACGGAGGATGTGGCGAAGTCCGAACTGGCGGGCTTTGGTTTGGCCGTGCCTTTGGGCTTAGGTGGGGGGACGGCGGCGGAGGTGGCGCAGGCAGCGGCGGCGTTGCAGGCGCCGTTGGTCCTGAAAGGCATCGGGCTGGCGCATAAGTCCGAAGCCGGGGCCGTGCGGTTGAACCTGCGCCCGGACGAGATCGAAGATGTGGCGGCGCAGATGTCGGCCCGTGCTTTTCTGGTTGAGGAGATGGTGCAGGGCGGTGTGGCGGAACTGTTGTTGGGGGTCACCAATGATGCGGCGCACGGGTTCGTGCTGACCCTGGGTGCGGGCGGCGTGCTGACCGAGTTGTGGCAGGACACGCAATCGCTGCTGTTGCCGATCGAACCTGCCGATATCGACGCCGCGTTGCGTCGCTTGCGCATCTGGCCCCTGCTAGACGGCTATCGCGGCACGCCGGGGGCCGATGTGTCGGCTGTGATTGCAGCGGTGATGGCGGTGCAGGCCTATGTGATTGCACATCATGCGACGCTCAGCGAAGTTGAGGTGAATCCACTGATTTGCACGCCCAACGGGGCAGTTGCAGTTGATGCGCTGATCAGGCGCGCCCTTGAAGGAGAATGACATGGACCCGATAAAGACCAAGGCCGAGGGCGGCATTCTGGAGGTGACGCTGGACCGGCCCAAGGCCAATGCGATTGATCTGATGACATCGCGGCGCATGGGCGAAGTCTTTGCCGAATTCCGTGACGATCCAGCGTTGCGCGTGGCGATTATCACTGGCGGGGGGCAGAAGTTTTTTTGCCCCGGTTGGGATTTGAAAGCGGCCGCCGATGGCGATGCGGTGGATGGGGATTACGGCGTTGGCGGGTTTGGCGGGTTGCAGGAGCTGCGCGGCTTGAACAAGCCGGTGATTGCAGCGGTGAACGGTATCGCCTGCGGCGGTGGTCTGGAACTGGCGTTATCGGCGGATATGATTTTAGCGGCGGATCATGCCAGTTTTGCGTTGCCTGAAATCCGCTCTGGCACCGTGGCGGATGCGGCCAGTGTGAAACTGCCAAAGCGCATTCCCTATCACATTGCGATGGAACTGCTGCTGACTGGACGTTGGTTTGATGCGGCAGAGGCCAAGGGCTGGGGGCTGGTGAACGAGATACTGCCCGCTGATCAACTTATGAAGCGGGCCTGGGAACTGGCGCGGCTGCTGGCCTCTGGTCCGCCGCTGGTTTACGCCGCGATCAAGGAAATCGTGCGCGATGCCGAGGATGCCAAGTTTCAGGATGCGATGAACCGCATCACCGGGCGGCAGTTGGAATCGGTGGATCGGCTTTATGCGTCCGAGGATCAGCTGGAGGGCGCGCGCGCCTTTGCGGAAAAGCGTGATCCGGTCTGGAAGGGAAAGTAGACCGCCGGTTGCCAGACAGGCGGTGTTGACGCTAACTGGCTGCGATTGGAATGGCGGCAGTGTGAGCAGATGAATATCCTTTTCGTGCATCAGAACATGCCGGGCCAGTATCGGGAATTGGTGCGGTGGCTGGCGCTGTCGGGGCAGCACAGGATCTATTTCCTGACCCAACGACGCGCGGCGCCTGTAATGCCCGGCGTCGAAACCCGCATATATCAGCCACACCACCGCCCCGGTGCCAAAGCCTATGGATTGTCGAAGGTCTGGGAGGAGGCGACCGGCAACGGCTATGGCGCGGTGGCAGCGGCGCGCGAGATCGAGGCGCGGGATGGGTTTCGGCCCGATATCATCATCGGGCATGTGGGCTGGGGCGAGCTGACGTTTTTCAAGCAACTTTGGCCGGATGTGCCGATCATCGGCTATTTCGAGTATTATTATAACATGACCGGCGGTCTGGTGGGGTTCGACCCTGACGATACGCCATCGGAACATGCGCCCTATCTGGCCCATGCGCGTAACGCGGTGCCGCTGAGCAATATCGAGACGGTCGATCTGGGCCATTGCCCGACCGAGTGGCAGCGCGACAGGTTTCCGGGTAGCTTTCACCGCAAGATGTATGTCTGTCACGACGGTATCCGGACCGACCGTTTGCTGCCTGATCCCAATGCGAGCCTTAAACTGGGGCGACTGTCACAGCCGCTGACCCGCGACGACGAGGTGGTGACCTATGTCGCGCGCAATCTGGAAAAGACCCGTGGCTTTCACATCCTGATGCGCGCCCTGCCGCGTATCCTCAAGGAGCGACCCCGCGCGCGAGTGTTGATCGTGGGGGGCAACGACGTGTCTTATGGCGGCAAGAACACCCACCCCGGCGGGCTGCGCGCCGAGATGGAGGCCGAAGTCGGCGCGGGTGTCGATTGGGACCGGGTGCATTTCCTGGGGCAGGTGCCCTATGAGGATTATCGCAAGTTGATCCAGGTCAGCCGCTGCCACATCTACCTGACGATGCCCTTTGTGATGTCGTGGTCGTTGTTGGAGGCGATGTCGATGGGAGCCACGATTGTGGCGTCGGACGTGGCCCCGGTGCGCGAGGCAGTGACCCATCGCAAGACCGGGCTGTTGGTCGATTTCTTTGATCCGCAGGCATTGGCGTCACAGGTGGTCGATGTGTTGGCGCGTCCCGATGCCCATGCGGCGTTGGGCCGTGCGGCGCGGGCGCATGTGGTGAAAACCTATGATTTCCTTGGCAAATGCCTGCCCGAGCATTTGGCGCAGATCAACGCGTTGCTGCCCGAGAGCAAACAGATTGGCTAGGATGCCGCGTTAGTTGGCGGCGTTGTTGGCGGCGTTGACCAGCCCAAAGACCGACCCGACAAGCCCAAGTATGGTGCGTGTATTGGTCAGCGGGCTTTCTGTGGCGAGCACCAGATCACCGGAGTGGATCGGGAAGTTGCGCGCCGAGAACAGGCCGTCGGAGGTGGTCAGATCAAGGGTAAAGACGACGCGTGTCTTGCGTGGGCCACGGGTGCCGGCGCTGACGGCGCTGTTGGGGTATTCGCGCAGGATCAGGATGCCTTGGGGGTTGGCCCGGTTGTCATTGACGCCGCCAATGATGGCCAACGCATCAAGCGCTGACACTGTATCGCGGTTAAAGGCATGCTGCGCTTCGCGCCCGGCGGCACCCAAAGACAGGAAATAGCGGCGGTCTTCTTCGATGATCACCTTGTCGCCGCCGTGCAGGCGGGAATCTAGGCTGGGATTCTCATAGAGCCGGTCAAGCGACGTGGCATAGATTTTCGAGCCGCGCACCAGTTTGACCTGAGGGTTCTCCATGCTGTCACGCACACCGCCCCCGGCAGAGATCGCAGCGAGCACCGAGAAATTCTGATCCGGCATCACGATGTTGCCGGGCTGGTTGACCCCGCCGACAAGGTCGATGGAATTGGCACGGCCTTCGGTCATGGCCAGTTGCACCTGCGCGGCAGGCACGATGGTTTCCATTTGTCGCTGGATCAGTTGGCGCGCGCTGTCGGGGGTGCGGCCGGCGACCTGCACCTTGCCGACGTAGGGCATGAAGATGGTCCCGCTTTCCGACACACGGATGCCGGGCATTGCGGCGACCTGTTGTTCGGGGCTGGTCAGAAGCGAGTTTTCGCCGCTGTCCCAGACGAGGATATCTAGGCTGTCGCCGGGGCGGATGACCTGTGCGTTCGACCCACGGCTTTGACCCAGCCAACCGTGGCGCGATGCCCCGGTGTTGGGCCACTGGGCGACGCTGGGCAGAAACGCCCGTGTGACGGGATAGACGGCGATGTCAGATTCCGGTGCGTCGGCGTCCTGTATCACCTCTTTTTCAAGGGCGGCACCGCGGGGCAGCGTGCCGCAGGCGCTTAGGCCGACTACAAGCAGGCAGGAGATCAGGAATTTGGAAACCATGCTTATCATCTGCACAACCGCTCGTTTAGGTCGATTCCATTCGGGGATGCAAAGCAACCCCTGTACAAGATGCACGAGGATAAGCGGCTTGCAAAACTCCACCCCCAGTTGGAATTCTATGCTGCGCAAGATACTGGCTGTACCCATGGCGTCAATGACTTCGGACCGTTGCGGTCAAATAAACAATGTGCTGCTGCTGGGGGCCACTGGCCGTCTTGGCGGAATGCTGCGCAGACACTGGCCGACACCCGCCGACTTGCGCTGTCAAAGCAGGCAGGCGCGGCCCGGATTTCTTGCCTTTGATCCATTGGTGCAACAGCGGCAGGCGCTGGCCAGCGCGCAGGGAGTGGCGGCGGTGATCTGCCTGTCGGGGATTACCCCCATCACGGCTGCGGCGGGGGTGTCCTTTGATCTGAACAGTGATCTTGCTCTTGCCGCGATTGACCTTGCGGGGCGGGCGGGCGTGCCGCGCGTTTTTGTGGCCTCTTCGGCGGCGGTCTATGGCCGGGCGGTGGGCGCGTTGAGCGAGGGCCAGCAGGCCACGCCCGTGTCGGACTACGGCACGTCCAAGCTAGCGATGGAGCAAGCGGCGCGTGCGGCGGCGCAAAAGGCAGGAGTGGCGCTGACGATATTGCGGATCGGGAATGTCGCCGGGGCCGACGCCATTGTTGGCGGTTGGCGCGCCGGGATGCAGATCGACCGATTTTCCGACGGCAGCACACCACGTCGCAGTTACATCGGGCCGGTGACACTTGCGCGGGTATTGCATCACCTGACCCGCACCGCCGACCTACCCGAGGTGTTGAACATCGCCGCCCCCGGCACGGTCGAGATGGGCGCCCTGCTGGATGCTGCCGGGTTGGCGTGGAGGCCGCGACCCGCGACACAGGGCGCGATCGCCCAGGTCGCACTGGATACAAAAGCGCTTGAACGTCACGTCGATTTTGCGGCAGACAGCAGCACCCCGGCAGGGATAGTTGCGGAATGGCGGCGCGACTGTGATCTGCAAACCTGACGATGGACGACCACACCGGAGCGAAAGCCCACCGATGAGAGCCTCAGTATGAAAGCCTGTGAATGACCTGGCGCAAGCGCATTTTCGATCTGTTCTTTGCCAGCCTGCTGGTGGTCATCCTTGGCCCCATCTTGATCGGTTTGCTGATCTGGCTGCTGGTAAAGGAAGGCCGACCGCTGTTTCACGTGGCCGAACGGATGAAAGCCCCCGATCAGCGATTTGACCTGTGGAAGCTGCGCACGATGACGGTGGTAGCCGAGGATCAGGGTGTGTCGGGCGGCGACAAGCAAGCGCGGATCACCCGGACGGGCGCATGGCTGCGCGCGCGGCGGCTGGATGAGTTTCCGCAACTGTGGAACATCCTGCGCGGCGATCTGAGCTTTGTCGGACCCCGCCCGCCGCTGCGCGAATATGTCGAGCGGTTTCCCGAAGTTTATGCCGAGGTGCTGCGCTCGCGGCCGGGTGTCACCGGGCTGGCGACGATCCGGTTTCACAAGCACGAGGACCGGTTGCTGGCGCGGTGCCAGACACCGCAGCAAACCGACGATATCTATTGCCGCATCTGCGTGCCTCGCAAGGCGCGACTGGATCTGATTTACCAGCGCAACCAAAGCACCTGCTACGATTTTGATCTGGTGTTTCAGACAATCGGCAACCTGTTTCGCCGCAAGGGTGGACGCAGCTAGGCCGGATAGCGCCGAACAAGGCGGCCAATTCGCCTATACGTAGTAATCGGCAGCATTATGTGACAGAAACGTGTGTGGGGATTAGCAGCCTTGTCATGCATTAGGTTGTATTCTAGTTGCCAAACCTATTATAAACCCTAGCTACTCAACATGCTTTGCTGCACCGCATTCGGGAAAATTTGCCGCTGATGCTAAGCCTTATTAAATCAATGACCAAGCAGCAGAAGCGTGGGGTGATGTTGGCGCTGGATGCAGCACTGATCATTCTGTCGCTTACCTTTGCCCTGGCGTCACGTGGATTGCCGGGCGGTGTGCTGCACAATATGGTAGTTTACGCGCCGATAATCCCCTACATTTTGATCGTTTCGGCAGGTTTATCGATCTGGCTGGGGGTGTGCACCATTCAGTTGAGCGCCTATGAGACGGCAGCGATCGGAAACACCGCGCTGCTGGCCGGGGCGTTGACGATGACCTCTTTGGTGGCATCGTACATTGCGGGTCTGGGTCTGCCCATTGGCCTGCATGTGATGCTTGGGGCCAGTTTCTTTTCTCTGGTCGTGATCTCGCGGGCCTTGCTGCTGCGAATCGTTCTGGCGATCTATCGAAATGGGGCGAACCGCTGCCGCGTGTTGATTTACGGTGCGGGCACAACCGGGACACAGCTGGTGTCGGCGCTGCGCGGGCACGAAAACATTGAATCGGTGGCGTTTGTCGATGATAACGTCGCCCTACAAGGGCTGCGCGTCGCACATCTACCGGTCTATACGCCGCTGCACATTGCCGATCTGGTGCGCGACAAGCAGATCGACCGGGTGCTGCTGGCGGTGCCTTCGCTGAGCGGGCCAAAGCAGGCACAGATCGTTCGGCGGCTCGAAAAGATGGGGCTGGAGGTGCAAACCCTGCCGTCCTTTGCCCAACTGATCGGTGAAGAGGCGCTGGTCGACAAGCTGACGCCGCTGTCGGCACATAGTTTCCTGAACCGCGCCGAGGTGGATCATTCCATCGCGGAAGGGACGGTCAGCTATTCCGGTAAATCGGTTTTTGTTTCTGGTGCCGGGGGGTCCATCGGGTCTGAACTGTGCCGACAAGTGCTACAGTGTCGCCCGACGAAGCTGATCCTCTACGAGCTTAGCGAACTTGCGCTTTATAACATTGATATGGAATTGCGGCAGCTGACCGAAGGCACCGATATCGTGATCGTACCGGTTCTGGGGTCGATCACGGACGCCCGGCAGCTGCGCAAGGTGATGTCAGAACACGAGGTTCATGTGGTTCTGCATGCGGCGGCTTATAAACATGTGCCGCTGGTCGAGGCCAATCCGCTGGCCGGGCTGGTCAACAATGTCTTTGGCACCCAGACGCTGG
Organism: Sulfitobacter sp. KMM 9851; assembly: GCF_057178245.1. Taxonomy (NCBI): domain Bacteria; kingdom Pseudomonadati; phylum Pseudomonadota; class Alphaproteobacteria; order Rhodobacterales; family Roseobacteraceae; genus Sulfitobacter; species Sulfitobacter sp. KMM 9851. Next base: position 3,567,374 of record NZ_CM169991.1, on the reverse strand, counting down.
CCGAACAATCAGCCAAGGCGGGGGTTGAGCGGTTTATGCTGATCTCGTCTGACAAGGCGGTGCGCCCGACCAATGTGATGGGCGCGTCCAAGAGGTTGGCAGAACTGGTGGTTCAGGACATGGCGCGCATCCATGGGGAGCCTGGCAATACGATCTTTTCCATGGTGCGTTTTGGCAATGTTCTGGGATCGTCGGGTTCGGTCGTGCCGCTGTTTCAGGAACAGCTAAGCCGCGGCGGGCCCCTGACGGTGACGGACAAATCCGTATCGCGCTATTTCATGACCGTACAAGAGGCCGTGCGTCTTGTCTTGCAGGCCGGCGCGATGGCGCAGGGCGGTGAAGTTTTCGTGCTCGATATGGGCAAGCCGGTGCCGATCCTCAAACTGGCGCGGCAGGTTATTGAAAGCGCGGGCTATACGGTGCGCGACGAAGCCCATCCCGATGGTGACATCGAGATTGCCATCACGGGTCTGCGCCCCGGCGAAAAGATGACCGAAGAGTTGACCCTGTCAGGCGACCTGATCGGCACGGGTCACCCCAAGATTTTTTCCACCCGCGAAGTTGGCCTGTCCGAGATCGAATTGGCCGCAGCGATGCGGCGGCTGCGCGAGGCCTTGGTGGCCAGCAGCGAAGATATGGCCCGCGACGTGGTGCGCCGCTGGGTCGAGGGCGCAGAAGAAGCGTCGGCGGTACGCATGCTGTCGTGACCGTGCGGTGCCTGTCGCCCGATTGCCGCAATCGGAGCGCGTAAGCGGGCAAAGCGTTTCCCGGGTGTTGATTTGTGCCGCTGGTCCATGCAGAACCAGATAGACAATGATCGCAGGCAAAGGGCAGCACAGTGCAGCAGGTTTCCAATCTGAAAAACGAGCGTCGTGCCAGACGGTTGCTGAGCACGCTGGCGGTTACGCTGGTGGCCGGGTCGGCCGCGACTGCTGACCCTGCGGGTATCTTTGACGTTCCTGATCGTCCCTCGTTGAATTTCTACGGCTCGCCGGGGTTGGTGGACATGCCCACGGCGCATGCCTTGCCGGACGGGCAGTTCGTGATCGGCGTGGCGAATTTTGCCGGAATGACGCGGACGACGATGACATTCCAGGCCACCCCGCGCCTGTCTGCAAGTTTTCGCTATGTCGGCATTCAGGATTGGAATTTCGGCGGATTTGAAACCTATCGTGACCGCAGCTTTGACATGCGGTACCTGCTGAAGAAAGAAGACCGGTTTTGGCCTGCGGTGACGATTGGTTTACAGGATTTCGCCGGTACCGGGATCTATGCGGGTGAATACGTCGTCGCGACCAAGACATTTGAAGGCGCGTCAATCCCCGGTTCAGTCCGGGTTTCTGCGGGCCTTGGGTGGGGCCGGTTGGGCAGTTCTGGCGCAATCGGGTCGCCCTTTGGGGGGCCGCGGCAGGCGTTTGTGCCGGGCAGCACCGGCGGCAAGCCTTCCTATGATCAATGGTTTCGCGGGCCCGCTGCCCCCTTTGCCGGGGTTGAATGGCAAGTTGATGACCGTTGGGCGGTCAAGGCGGAATACAGTTCTGATGCCTATCAGTCCGAAGCGGTGGACAGGGGCGTATTTACGCGCAAATCACGGTTCAATTTTGGCGCGGAATATCAGTATTCGGACCGCATGCGCGTTGGGGCCTATTACCTTTACGGGTCGGAATTCGGCGTAAATCTGCAATTGCAGCTGAACCCCAAGATTGCGCAGGCGCCGATGAAGGTGACGCCGACGACACCATTGAAACTGCGCCCAAGCCGCGCCAGTGCGCCGCAGGCCTGGGGTACGGGCTGGGCCACGCAAGCGGGGGCGCCCGCAGCATTGCGCGACCAGATGAAACCGGTGCTGGCGGCCAGCGGGCTGACATTGCTGGCGCTAAAGGTCGATCCGAACCAGGCGGAACTGCGGCTGCGCAACGACCGCTATCAGGCGCGATCGGTTGCCGTTGGGCGGGCCGCGCGTGCAATGGCGCAAGTCTTGCCAGCGTCGGTGGAAACCTTCCGTATCGTGACAGTCGAAGGCAACTTGGCCCAGTCCACGGTGACAATCCGACGGTCCGATCTGGAAGCGCTGGAATATGATCCGCAGGCGGCGGATGCCCTCTTGGCGGTCAGCGCCATTGGGTCGGCCACGCCCACCTTGCCAGGCGCGGTGACCAACGCCGATCTTTACCCCGATTTCTCGTGGTCATTGGGGCCCTATGTCGCGCCCAGCTACTTTGACCCAGATCAGCCGGTGCGTGCTGATGCCGGGCTCAAGCTGGAGGCGAGCTATCGCCCGGCGCCGGGCTGGACCGTTGCGGGTAGTCTGAAACATCGGTTGGGCGGCGATATCGGCGATGCAAACCGTCCCAGCAATTCGGTGCTGCAACATGTGCGCACGGATTCGCTTGAGTATGCCAGAGGCAACGACACGGTGCTCGACACGCTTTATGTCAGCAAGCAGTGGAAGCCGGGCAATGATCTTTATGCACGCGTGACCGCCGGTTACCTGGAGCGGATGTTCGGCGGCGTGTCGGCAGAACTGTTGTGGAAACCTGTGGCAAGCAGTCTGGCCCTTGGGGTTGAGGCGAATTACGTCAAACAACGGGATTTTGACGGACGGTTCGGGTTTCAGAACTACGGCGTCGCAACCGGACATGTGTCGGCCTATTACGAATTTGGCGATGGCTATCACGCCCAAGTTGATGTGGGACGCTATCTGGCAAAAGACATCGGGGCGACTGTCACCCTGACCCGTGAATTTGAAAATGGCTGGCGCGTTGGCGGATTCTTTACGCTCACGGATGTGTCGTCGACAGAATTTGGCGAAGGGTCGTTTGACAAGGGTATCAACCTGACGATCCCGGTCAGTTGGTTCCTCGGCACGCCGAACAAGCGCGCCATTTCGACCACGATCCGTCCCATCCAGCGCGATGGCGGGGCACGGCTGGACGTGCCGGGCCGGTTGTACGAGCAGGTGCGCAGTGGCCACAGCAACGCCCTCGAAGGGCAATGGTCGAGGGTTTGGGAATGAATCGTTTTTCACTGGGCCTCGGCCTGATTGCCGCAGTCGTTCTGGCCGGGTGCAGTGGCGGGTCGGACGCCAACCAGGGGGATTTGGCCTCTGTCGGGTCATCGCTTGTTGGTGCTGTGCGCGCCACGGCGGCAAAGCCGGATCAGACGCGGGGCCGGGTGACGGTCACCCGCAAACTGCTGGATGAAACGCCGGGCGAGGTGTTGCAGGTGGTGCCGGATTCGACCGGGCTTCAGGATTTCCTGTTTCTGGTTGGTCGGCGCACCGACGATACGCCCGGACAGATCGAAGTCTGGAAATCGACAGACAATGCGCAGCTGATCTTGCGCGACGGTGTTCTGGTAGGGTCCAAGGGTCTGGGCGGGGATATCCGTTCAGCGCAGGCGCAGACGACGCTTGCGGGCTTTGACGGTGTTGGCGGGGGTGGCGAGCGTCTGTTCACCGTGGCGCGGCTAGACGGCACCGCTGATGCAATAGCGTTTTCATGCGACGTGGCCCAATTGGGGCGCGAGGTTATCCAGATCGTTGATCAACGTGTGTCGACCTATCATTTGCGCGAAACATGCCAGCATGGGCAAACCCGGTTCACCAACGAATACTGGGTAGAAACCAATGGCGGCCGCATGCGGCGCTCGCGGCAGTGGGGCGGGCCTGTATTTGGCTACATGAGTATCGAACGACTAAAGAATTAACCGGGATTGTGCTAAATAGTTACAATTCGAAGTTATTTAATGACGACAAATGCCGTTTCTGTTGTAGGAGATGGGATAAATTGCTAATCACGAACAGCCCAACCCCATAAGGAAAATGAAATGAAAAAGATTGCTACTCTGATCGCCGCAACCGCATTGACCGCAGGCCTGACAGTCTCCGCTTCTGCCCAAGGTCTTACCGGGCTTGGCAATGGCCTGAACCCAGGCCTAGGCATCGTTGGCGGTATCGGTTTGATCACGATGATCGTCGTGCTGGAAGATGAAACCACAGTGACAAGCACCCCTTAATTGGGTAGCCGCCCGGTTCGCCGGGCAGGATAATGTGAAACGGCCTCCAGCTTTCGTTGGGGGCCGTTTTTCATTTGTGCGGGGCTTGGCTCTTGTGATTGGCGGGGGCGCGGGCCATTTTACGGCATGGAAAAAACGCTACTTTCAATTGGTCACGGCTATAGCGCCCGCGCGCTGGCAGCGAAACTGGTGCCAGAGGGCTGGCGCATCATCGGCACCACCCGAAGCGAGGACAAGTTGGCCGCGATTGCCGCCACCGGGGTCGAGCCGCTTTTGTGGCCGGGGGGTGATCTTGGTCCCGTGTTTGCCTCGGTGCCTAATGTGTTGGTGTCGGCTGGGCCGGCGCCACAAGGTGATCCTGTGTTGCACCAGATGGAGGCGCAGATACGCGCCGCCGCGTCTGATCGGCGCTGGGTGGGCTACCTGTCGACAACAGGTGTTTACGGTGACCGGCAGGGCGACTGGGTAGATGAGACCAGTCCGCTGGACCCGTCGACCCGGCGCGGTATGGCGCGGGTCAATGCCGAAGCGGCGTGGCAGGATATTGCGGATCTGCCTTTGCACATATTTCGGCTGGCAGGCATTTATGGCCCCGGTCGCGGCCCCTTTGCCAAGGTGCGCAACGGCACCGCGCGGCGGATCATCAAGCAGGGGCAGGTGTTTTCGCGCATCCACGTCGAGGACATCGCCCAGGCGCTTGCGCTATCCCTAGCCGCGCCGCAGCCGGGGGCGATCTACAACCTGTGTGACGACGATCCCGCCCCGCCGCAGGATGTTATCGGCCATGCGGCCGAGCTGCTGGGATTGCCGCTGCCGCCCGCGATTGCCTTTGAAGAGGCCGAGATGACGCCGATGGCGCGCAGTTTCTATGCCGAGAGCAAGAAGGTGCGGAACGATCGTGTCAAAGCCGCGCTGGGATGGCAGCCGACCTATCCCGACTACCGCACCGGCCTTGCGGCGCTTCTTGAGGTTGAGGGCCGAAACTGAGGTGCGCTGCTGGGTGAATATGTTCTAGGCGCGCTGCGCCTTGAAGCTGGCGATGCCCAAGACGTCCAGCACTTTTGCGGTGATATGATCGGCATTCATCCCTGCAACAGCATACATGTCCGCTGGGCTGGCCTGATCAATGAAGGTATCGGGCAGAACCATGGAGCGGAATTTCAGACCCCGGTCAAACACACCCTCATCGGCCAATAGCTGCGCCACGTGGCTGCCAAAGCCACCGATCGCGCCTTCTTCGATGGTGATCAGCGCTTCGTGGTCCTCGGCCAGTGAAAGGATCATGTCGCGGTCCAGCGGCTTGGCAAAGCGGGCATCGGCGATGGTGGGCGTGATGCCTTTGGCGCTGAGTGCCTCGGCGGCTTTCTCGACTTCTTCAAGCCGCGTGCCGAACGACAGCAGCGCCACGCGCGCGCCGTTGGCGATGATGCGGCCCTTGCCGATCTCTAGTGGTGTGCCACGTTCGGGCAGGTCGACGCCACGCCCCTCGCCCCGCGGATAGCGAAAGGCGATGGGGCCGTCGTTATGCGCCGCAGCGGTGGCCACCATGTGACGCAGCTCCGCCTCGTCGGCGGCGGCCATCACGACAAATCCGGGCAGATTGGCAAGGAAGGCCACGTCGAACGCCCCGGCGTGGGTCGGCCCGTCAGCCCCCACCAGCCCGGCGCGGTCGATGGCAAAACGCACCGGCAGGCGCTGAATGGCGACGTCATGCACAACCTGATCATAGCCGCGTTGCAGGAACGTGGAATACATCGTGCAAAACGGTTTCATCCCCGCCGCGGCAAGGCCGGCACAGAATGTCACCCCATGTTGTTCGGCAATGCCCACATCGAAACATCGGCTGGGATAGCGTTCAGCGAACAAATCCAGCCCGGTGCCATCGGGCATGGCGGCCGTCACGGCGCAGATTTTGTCATCCGCCGCCGCTTCGGCCAGCAGGCTGTCAGCAAAAACGCGGGTATAGCTGGGCGCGTTAGAGGGCGCTTTTTTCTGTTCCCCCGTCACGACGTTGAATTTCGCCGTGGCATGGCCCCGGTCGCGCGCCGCCTCGGCAGGGCCATAGCCCTTGCCCTTTTTGGTCAGCACGTGGATCAGGATCGGCCCGGTGGCCCGCTGGCGCACGGTGCGCAGGACCGGCAACAACTGGTCCATGTCATGCCCGTCGATGGGGCCGAGGTACGAAAAGCCAAGCTGTTCAAACAAGGTGCCGCCAACGGCCATGCCTTTGAGCATATCCTTGGCGCGCTGCGCGCCGATCCGCAAGGGTTCCGGCAGCAGGCTTACCGCGCCCTTGGCGGCGGCTTTGAAGTCCTGAAAAGGGGCTTCGGCGTAGAGACGGCTGAGGTAGGAGGACATTGCGCCCACAGGCGGTGCAATCGACATTTCATTATCGTTCAAAATGACGATCAGCCGCTTTTTTAGATCGCCCGCGTTGTTCAATGCTTCATAGGCCATGCCCGCCGACATCGCCCCATCGCCAATCACGGCAATCGCATCGCCCAAGCCTTCGGGGACCACACCACCCAGATCACGCGCCACGGCAAACCCGAGTGCGGCAGAGATCGAGGTCGAGCTGTGGGCCGCCCCGAAAGGGTCATAAGGGGATTCGCTGCGTTTGGTGAAACCGCTCAACCCGTCTTTCATCCGCAGGCTGCGGATACGGTCGCGGCGTTCCGTCAGGATTTTATGTGGGTAGCATTGGTGGCTGACGTCCCAGATGATTTTGTCGCGGGGGGTGTCAAAGACGGCATGCAGGGCGACCGTTAATTCGACGACGCCCAAGCCAGCCCCCAGATGCCCCCCCGTCTGCGAGACGGCAGAAATCGTTTCGGCACGCAGCTCCCGTGCCAATTGGGTCAACTGTGCGTCCGTCAGATGCTTTAGATCTGCGGGGCGGGCGACCTGATCAAGCAGGGGCGTTACAGGTGTGTCGTTCATCTCGTGCCTCTCTGGCCGGGGCGGCTAGCTGTCGCGGGCAATAACGAAGGCGGCGGCCTCTCGCAAGCTATGTGCCTCTTTCCCATAGGTAGATAGGGCATCGCAGGCCAATTCCACCAATTCTTTGGCGCGGCGTTTTGCCCCGTCGAGCCCCAGGTGCGACACGAAGGTGGCCTTGCCTGCGTCGCTGTCCTTGCCCACCGCCTTGCCCAGGGTTTCGGCGTCACCGACGACATCCAAAATGTCGTCCGCGATCTGAAAGGCCAGCCCAAGGTGCCGGGCATAATCGCCCAGGGCGGTAGGGTCGTCGGCGGTCATGCGCGGGCCTGCCTGCGCCGACCATTCGATCAACGCGCCGGTCTTGCCTGCCTGCAATGCCGTGATTTGCGCCAGCGACAGGGGCGTGGTGGCCGTTTCTGCCGCAATATCCATCGCCTGCCCCCCCACCATGCCCGCGATCCCGGCGGCACGCGCCAGGCTGCCCAGCAACGCCAACCGCTGCTCGGCGGGGCAAGACATCTGCGCCAATAGGTCAAAGGCCAGCGCCTGAAGCGCATCTCCGGCCAGCACGGCCGTGGCTTCGTTCCATTTGCGGTGCACCGTCGGATGCCCGCGCCGCAGGTCGTCGTCGTCCATGCAGGGCAGATCATCATGCACAAGCGAATAGGCGTGCAGCGCTTCAATCGCGCCCGCCGCCGGGGCCGCAGCATCGGCGGTCACGCCGTGCAGCCGCGCGGTTTCGATCACCAGATATGCGCGCAGCCCCTTGCCCCCGGTGGTGGCATAGCGCATCGCGTCCGAAACGGGGCCGCCTTGCCCAGCCAGACCCAGTTCAATCTGTCCGACCGCAACGCGCTGCGCATGGTCCAGCGCGGCCTTAAACGGAGTGTACTGCGAAAGAACTGTCACGCCCGACCTGTCAAAGCCCGTCGACAGGTGTGGTGCCAGTGGGCGCGCCATCGCCGTCCAGCGTGATGGCCGCGACCTTTTCTTCGGCCTCTTTCAGCTTGGCCTCGCAGCGGGCCTTCAATTGCGCACCACGTTCATAGAGCGCGATGCTCTCGTCCAACGCAACATCGCCGCGTTCCAGTTTGCTCAAAACCTGCTCAAGCTCTGCCATGGCGGTTTCAAAATTCATCTCGTCTACGGGGGTATCTGCCATTTTGCGCCTCTCAAATCACGGGTTTTCAAAATCATAAAGTGCAAGCCGGGGCAAGGCCAGCAGCCTTCCCCCCTTCATCTTGCCGAATAATCGCCGGGGGTCTGGGATTCTGAAACGCCAGCAGGTCGCGGCCAGACGTTGGATCAGGCGATCAATCTGGCGCCAGCATGTAGCCCGCACCACGCACGGTTTGCAGATATTGGGGTTGTTTTGGGTTGTCCTCGATCTTGCGGCGCAACCGTGTAATCTGGACGTCGACTGCACGCTCCTGCGCCTGGCCGCGGTCACGGCCCAGATCCTCGACCAACTGCGCACGGCTGAGCGCGACGCCGGGTTGTGCTGCGAAAATCTTCATCAACTGCACTTCTGTGGCGGTCAGGCGGACCAGATCATCACCTTGCCACATCTCGCCGCGTTCCAGATCATAGCGGATTACCCCCATCGACAGCACCTTGGGCGCGGTATCGACGGCGCTGGTGTCGGGCATCCGGCGCAGGATCGCATTGATCCGCAGCAGCAGTTCCTTCGGCTCAAACGGTTTGGGCAGATAATCGTCTGCCCCGGCTTCCAACCCCTCAATGCGGTTGTCCGTCTCGCCCTTGGCAGTCAGCAGCAGGATCGGTGTCTGCATGGTTTCGCGCAGAGATCGGGTTAGCGCGATGCCGTCTTCGCCCGGCATCATGACGTCGAGCACGATCAGATCAAAATCCAACCCCACCAGAATACGTCGCGCATGGGCCGCATCGCGGGCGGCGGTCACCAGAAATCCGTGCCGCATGAGAAATTTTCGCAGCAGCGTGCGGATACGTTCGTCGTCATCGACAATCAGCAGATGGGCATCCAGATCGCTCATGTCCCGCTCTCGCGCAGGCGATCAAAGCTTTGTCGCATCTCGGGGTCCATCATCGCCTCCAATACCGTTCTGAACCCGACGACGGCCTCTGGTCCGGCGGTCCGAAAGGCGACGCGCATCCGGGCACGCTGTGCGTCGGACAGTTCCTGTTCCAACTTGCGGCCCTGATCGGTCAGATACAGGTGCCGTTCGCGTTTGTCGTTGCGGCCAACATTGCTGAGCACCAGACCATCGGAGATCAATGTGCGCAACACACGGTTGAGTGATTGTTTCGTCACCCCGAGGATATTCAGCAGATTGTTCACTGTGGTGCCCGGCGCGCGATTGATAAAGTGGATGGCGCGGTGGTGGGCGCGGCCATAGGCCAGATCGACGAGGATGCGGTCAGGGTCGGCGGTGAAACCACGGTAGGCGAAAAACATCGCCTCGATCCCCTGCCGCAGTTGTTCGTCGGTCAGAAACAGCAAGCTTTCGCCGCTGTGAGGGGAGAGCATTCGCCCGTCAGCCATGAGATGCCTCTTTGATCGCTTTGCGGCAGTTTACGTCAGTGTTGTTGACATTCCAAGGGTGAAAGGCTATCGAATCGCAGGTTTTACGCAATTAAATGTCCGGTTCGGACCTTGATTGCGCAACTAATGAAAACTTGGCTGCGAAATTTGGGAAGGAAATACCATGGCTGGCGCATATAATGATCGTGATGGACACATCTGGATGGATGGCAAGATGATCGACTGGCGTGATGCCAATGTCCACATCCTGACCCACGCCATGCACTATGCGTCGTCGGTATTCGAAGGCGAGCGGGCCTATAACGGCAAGATTTTCAAGAGCCGCGAACATTCTGAGCGGTTGAAACGGTCGGCCCAGATGATCGACTTTGAAATCCCTTACACCGTGGATGAGATCGAAGCCGCCAAGGTCGAAGTGCTGGCAGCATCAGGCCTGCAGGACGCCTATGTGCGGGCAGTGGCATGGCGCGGCGCGGGCGAGGACATGGGTGTCGCATCGGCCCGCAACCCGGTGCGTCTGGCGATCGCGGCATGGGAATGGGGCGCCTATTACGGCGACGCCAAGATGAAGGGCGCCAAGCTCGACATTTCCAAATGGAAGCGCCCGAGCCCCGAAACGATCCCTTCTCACGCCAAGGCGGCAGGTCTGTATATGATCTGCACCATGTCCAAACATGCGGCCGAGGCCAAGGGCTGTTCCGATGCCATGATGTATGACTATCGCGGCTATGTGGCTGAAGCGACGGGCGCGAATATCTTCTTTGTCAAAGACGGCGAAGTGCACACGCCTGACCCCGACTGCTTTCTCAACGGCATCACCCGGCAGACCGTGATCGGGATGCTGCGTGAAAAGCAGATCAAGGTGCATGAGCGCCACATCATGCCGGAAGAGCTGGAAGGGTTTGAGCAGTGCTGGCTGACCGGCACCGCCGCCGAAGTGACTCCAGTGGGCCAAATCGGCGACTGGAATTTCGAGGTCGGCGCGCTGACCCGCGAGATTGCGCAGGACTATGAGAAGCTGGTGCGCTCTTAAGCGTTACCGTTGAACGTCTGCAACGTGACCCCGCCGTCCTGCAAACCCTTGCGGACGGCGGTGGCAATTTCGACTGCCTCTGCCGTGTCGCCGTGCAGGCAGATCGTGTCGATCCGGGTCGGGATGTGTTTGCCGCTTTCGGTAATGATCGCCCCAGCCTTGACCATATCCACCATCCGCCGCGCCGCGTGTTCCGCATCGTGGATCACCGCACCGGGCAGGGAGCGGTCCACCAGCGTGGCGTCGTCGTTGTAAGCGCGGTCGGCAAAGATCTCGCCGGCCCATTTGCAGCCCAGTGATTTTACTGCACGTTCCTGCGCGGTAGCGGCCAGCACCATCACGATCAGCTCGGGCGCGACGCTGAGCGCGGCAATATAAAGGTCGCGGGCCAGCGTTTCATCCTCGGATGCCATATTTGCCAGCGCGCCGTGTAATTTCAGATGCCGCACTTGCGCACCGACACTGCGGGCCATGCCGACACTTGCCGCCACCTGATAGCGGACCTGATTTTGCAGCGTGCCGCGGGGTATCGACAGACGGTTGCGGCCAAACCCAGCCAGATCCATGAAGCCCGGATGCGCGCCGATGCCAACGTCATTTTGGCCTGCCAGACGCATCGTCGCTGCCATGACATCGGCATCGCCCGCATGCCCCCCGCACGCGATATTGGCCGAGGTCACGATACGCAGCAGGGCCGCGTCGTCGCCCATTTTCCACGCGCCAAAGCTTTCGCCCATGTCTGCATTCAGGTCGACGGTCGGCATATCAAAACTCCTGTTCGAATGGGTCGTTGGTGGCTGAAACGGCACCGCTGATCAATTGGTAACCCAGCAAATCCCGGATCGTGGCGGGGTCGCGCACCAGTGCTGTGCGTTTGCCGGGCAGCGCTGCCAGCATCGCAAGATGGCGCTCTTGCAGGTCGAGCGCCTGGACTATCTCGATAAATTCAAACCGCAGTGCGTCGCCGGCCTGCGCCTGTGCCACAATCGGCAGATCGCATGGGATTACTGTGCCGATGCGGGGATAGCCCCCTGTGGTCTGACATTCGCAAAGCAGAACAAAAGGCGTGCCGTCGCCGGTGATCTGGATGTCGCCCGGCACGATGACCTCGGACACGATGCTTAGCTGATCCTGGGTGGAAAAGCCGTCGCCCGCGTGATCCATGCGCGCACCCATCCGGTTGGCACGGGCATCGCGCCGAAAGCCAGTGTCGATAAAGCGGTTGCGGGTATCGGGGGTAAAGGCTTCGGTCTGCATCGAGGCGACGATGCGCAACGTGCCACCACCAAACCGATTTTCGCGCGGCAGGCTTTGCCCGGTTTCGCGGCCCGTGTCCTTGCCCAATGGCAGGGTTTGTCCGGTTTCCAGCAGCGCGCCGAGACCCGCAGAGAGATGGCTGGCGCGAGACCCCATGCGCGGTTCGGTGGCAAAGCCGCCCCCGACATGCAGATAGCCATACGCCCCATCACTGGCCCCGCCGATCTTGAGCACCGCCCCTCTGGGCAGCAAATGGCTGGCATTCCAGGCCACTGGCTCGCCCTCGACGCTGGCCGTCATGCGCGCGCCGGTCAGGGCAATTCGGATATCGCTGTCGGCGCGAAAACTGCCGCCGCTGCCGGCCATCTCGATCGCGGCCGAGTTGGGGTCCTGGCCCAAGAGTGCGCCGCCCTCATAGAGCGCAGTTCGATCGGCGGCGCCACCATGGGTCAGCCCTTGCGCGCGAAAACCGGGGCGGCCAAGGTCTTGCAGGCTCATTGCCGGGCCTGCCTGTTCGATCGTCAGATGCACGCTCATGTCAGCGCCTCTTTTTCGGCACCGCTTTGGCCGCTGTCGCGCAGTTTTTGATAGGCATCCAGACCAATCGCGGGAAAGCATAACTCGTCCCCAGGCGACAGGGGGAAGGGGTCGTCGCTTTCGGGCTGAAATGTCCTGAACGCCGTTTGGCCGATATGTCGCCACCCGGTTGGCGAGGCATTGGTAAAGACAATCAACTGCCTTATTGCCACGACCAGCGCACCTGCGGGCACCGATTTGGTCAGCCCCTGCTGGCGGGGGATGTTCCAGTGCTCGGCCAATTCACCCATATAGGGCTGACCCGGGGCAAAGCCGATGGTCAGGACCCTGACGCGGGACTGCGACAATTGCTTGATCGCGGTGTCCGGGTCCACCCCTGCCGCTGTCGCCGCATCCTCAAGCTGGGGCGCGAGATTGGTGCCATAGACAGTCGGCACATGCCACAGCGTGCGGCCCGACGGCAAAGGCGCGTCGAACCAATTGCGCTGGTTCAGCAGCTCTTGCAACCGTTCAGTCAGTGTGGTCAGCGCCTCCTGCGACAAATCGAATTGCACGAAAGTTGAAACCAGTGAGGTGCTGGTCTCTGTCACCTCTGGCCAGCCCTGTTGATCAATCGCCGCGCGAAAGGCGAGCGCCGCGCGGTTCGCGGGCTCTGACATCTGGGCGGCAAAGGTGATCAACAGGCCAGACAGGCCAACGCTGCGGATTTGGGGCCATTCAGACACGTCGTAGCATCCCGTTCATTGTCAAACCGGCCCCTTACGCAGGTTTTCGGGCAGCCAAGTCGCGATTTCCGGGAACCAGATGAGGACGAAGACCATCAACACCATAATCGCAAACATCGGCAGCGCGGCGCGCGTGATATAGCCCATTTCGTGATCCGTCATACCTTGGAGAACAAACAGATTGAAGCCGATGGGAGGTGTAATCTGTGCCATTTCGACGACCACGACGACAAAGATGCCGAACCAGATCAGATCAATTCCAGCGCCCCGCACCATGGGTTCAACCACGGCCATGGTCAGCACGACGGACGAAATACCATCCAAAAACATGCCCAGCACGATGTAGAACACCAAGAGTGCCATCAGCAGTTGAAACCGCGACAGCTCCATCGCCGCGATGCCATCTGCCAGCGCGCGGGGCAGCCCGGTAAAGCCCATGGACAGTTTCAAGAATGCGGCCCCGGCGAGGATCAGCGCGATCATGGCGCTGGTGCGCATCGCGCCCATCAGGCTTTCGCGGAAACTGTGCCAGTTGAGGGACCCCTGAAACAGCGCAAGCGTAAGCGCCCCGATCACCCCGATTGCCGCCGCTTCGGTCGCGGTGGCAAAGCCGAGGTACATGGAGCCGATTACAACCGAGATCAGCGCGAAGACGGGAAGGAGAAACCGCGAATTGCTAAGCTTTTGCATAAAGGTCATTTGGGCTTCGGGCTTGGGGTTCCAGTCTTTGGAAAACACACTGCTCAGGGCGACGTAGCCCATGAACATCAGCGCCAGAAGCAGCCCCGGCATGACCCCTGCAAAGAACAGTTTTGTGATGCTTTCATTGACCGTAACGCCGTAGACGATCAGCGCGAGCGAGGGCGGGATCATCAGGCCCAGCGTGGCCGCACCCGCCAATGTGCCGATGATCATCTTTTCGGGATAGCCCCGGCTGCGCAGCTCTGGGATCGACATCTTGCCCACCGTCGTAAGGGTCGCAGCGGACGAACCGGAAACCGCGGCAAATACGGTGCAGCCGACGATATTGGTATGCACCAGCCCGCCGGGCAACCGTGCCAGCCAGGGGGCCAATCCGCGAAACATGTCTTGGGACAGTCGTGTGCGGTAAAGGATCTCGCCCATCCAGACAAACAGCGGCAGGGCCGTCAGGGTCCAACTGGATGAACTGGCCCAGATCGTTGTGATCATCGTGTCGCCAACAGGGCGCGAGGTGAACAGCTCCATCCCGAGCCAGGCCACGCCCATAAGGGCCAGACCAACCCAGACGCCGGTGCCAAGAAGGAAGAAGAGGACGATCAGGAACAGCGCGATTGCATAAATTTCGGTCATCGCGTCATTCCCCAAAACTTTGATCGACAAGATCGCGGGTGATGCGGTGATCCCCCTTGAAAATGACGTGCAGCAGGTTGTCCGTCAGCGCGATGGCAAGGATGCCGCCGCCGATGACCATGACAGATTGCGGTATCCACAGCGGGCTTGCGTCCTGATCCTGACTGATCTCGTTGAACTTCCACGACCAGTACACAAACCAATAGGCGTAATAGGTGAAGTACCACGCAACGGCGGCCCCCACGGCAAAGCACCAGATTTCAAGCAGTCGTTTCGGCCCGGCGCTGAGCGCGTTAAGCAGGATCGACACGCGGATATGCGAACCGCGGCTAAGTGCGTTGGCAAAGGCGAGAAAGCTGGCGCCCGCCATGGCATATCCAGCATAAGAGGCTGCGCCGGGAAAGATTTCTCCGGTCCAGCGGGCGATCATCTGGGCCACGATCAGCAGCAGGATTGCGACAAGGCAAACCGCCGCCAAGGCCCCCGCGCCCGCATAAAGTAAATCAAGTGTTTTGCGCAGCGCCTTCATGGGCTGTCCCCCTCCCGTTTCATTCCGTGGAATGACAAGCGGCGGCCCGCAAAGGGGCCGCCGCAGGTGCGATTATTGCATCGCTTTGAAGTTATCCACGATGGCCTTGCCGTCTTCGCCAGCGGCTTCGAGCCATTCGGTCGTCATGGTGGCGCCAACTTCGCGCAGGCCCGACATCAGCTCTTCGCTGGCCGGTTCCACGTTCATGCCACCTTCGCGCAGGCCGTCATAGGTGAACTGGGTATAGTCCTTGGATGCCTGCAAACCGCGTGCTTCGGCTTCGGTGGCGCAGGTGGTGATCACGCCCTTGTTGGCATCCGACACATCGGTCCAGACGTCCTTGTTCACCATCACGTAGTTGCGCGGCAGCCATGCGTCGACTTCGTAAAAGTTTGTCAGGCTTTCCCAGACCTTCTGGTCATAGCCTGTCGCCCCGGACGAGATCATCGATTCCGCGACACCAGTTGCAAAGGCCTGGCTGACCTCTGCGGCCTCAACCGTCACGGGCAACATGCCTGTCAGTTCGGCCAGACGCGCGGTGGTGTTGTTGTAGGACCGGAACTTGACGCCTTTCATGTCTTCGACGCTGTTCACTTCTTTCTTGAAGTACAGACCCTGCGGTGGCCATGGCACGTTATAAAGCAAGACGAGGTTCTGCTCATCCAGCAGGGCCTCGATCTTGGGCTTGGCGGCGTCCCACAGTTTGGCGCTGTCATCAAAGGATGGCGCGAGGAACGGAATGGAATCAAAACCGAAGATTGCGCTTTCGTTCTGGTGGCCCGACAACAGACGTTCCCCGATCTGGACTTGCCCGGTCTGAATCGCGCGCTTGATGTCCGCGCCGGCAAACAGCGCGCCGCCGGGGTGAACGGTGATCTCGATTTCGCCGCCTGTGCCGTCGGTCACACAAGTGGCAAACGCAACGCCGTTTTCTGAGTGAAAGTTTGAGGCCGAATAGGCCATCGGCATGTCCCACTTCTCGGCGGCAAAGGCCGGAAGGGCGGCTGTCAGTCCCAGCGCCGCGGTGGCGGCACCCGCCATGAGTTTTGCAGTCAGTGTCATGTTATTCTCCCTATATTATTTAGTAGTCACGCTTTGGCGGTCGCCCCGGCAAAGCGTTGGGGGTGATACGCGGCCATATCCATGTTTGGAGTCTGGCCCGTAATCATTCCGGCGATCAGTCGGCCCGTTTTTGGCCCGCCCGTCAACCCGATGTGGTGATGCCCGAAGGCGGTAAAGACCCGGCTTGTGCCAATCTGCCCAATCAAAGGCAGAGAGTCGCTGGGGGCAGGTCGGTGCCCCAGCCATTCGATTTCGTTGGTCGCGGTCAGATGCGGGAATGCCGCCTTGGCCTGCCGCCGGAGCAGCGCCAGTGGGGCCTTGGAGGGGCCAGCGTCAAGCCCGCCAAATTCGACGATCCCGGCACAGCGCAGGCCCTGCGCCATCGGGGTTGCGACAAATTTTGCGGCAGCCACCATCGTAGGTTGCGCGGGCCCGCCTTGTGCATTTTCGAACACGATGTGATAGCCGCGTTCAGATTCCAGCGGCACATTCAGGCCCAGCTTGCGCATCAAGGGTTTCGACCAGACACCGGTCGCAAGCACCACATCGTCACAGGGCAGGCCTCCTTCGGTGGTCTGAACCGCTGTGATACAGCCATCGGTCAGATCAAAATCTTTGACCTCGGCCTGACGGATTGTGCCGCCCATATCGTCAAACGCCTTGGCCAGCGCACGTACGTAGCCGCCGGGATCGGTGATAAAACCGTGGTCGCGCAGACGTGCAAGGCAGGTGATGTCCGGCCCGTAGGCGGGGTCGTAATCCTGCACGTCGGCCCCTTCGATCAGGTCTGGCACAAACCCGGCCTGCGCCCGCAGCGCCCAGGTGTAACGCTCCGCCTCGAACAGGCTTCGGTCGGTGTAGGCGAAGCAGTAATCGCTGTCGCTGACCCATGCGCCCAGTCCCAGGTCGCGGCAAAGCGCCTTGTGCTGATCCACGCTGTCGGACACGATCGGGGTGAGCGCCGCAGCAATGCGCCTTGTGTCGGCGTCATTGGCGTTGGCCATGTAGCGCCGCAGCCAGGGCAGCAATCGGGGCAGGTAGGGCCAACGCAGAAATAGCGGAAATTCGGGATCGCGCAGCATCGCGGGCGCTTTTCGCAGCAGACCCGGCGCGGTCACGGGCACCATGGCGCAGGCCGCCAACACCCCGCCATTGCCGTGCGACGTACCGCGACCCGGTTCGCCCCGGTCGATCAACGTCACGTCGGCGCCAGCGCGTTTTAGCCAGATGGCCGTGGAAACACCCACGATGCCCGCGCCAATGACGACGACATGGCGGGTCATACGCAGGGCAACTTTGTGGGGCGCAGTGGCATGGGTGTGATTCCTTTGAGGGTATACTTGCAGAAAAGATCAATACGTCAACAAAATGCTGACAAAATGTAATCGTTGGTCTGCCGCTTGCTTCTCCACGGGGGGCTACGGCACACTATAGTAAGTAAATGCAGGGCAGATATGGCAACTGAAGCACCTCCGCTGTTGGGCATCATGATGCTTGATACACGGTTTCCACGCATACCGGGTGATATCGGCAATGCGGTTACCTGGCCGTTTGCGGTGCGCTACGCCGTGGTGCCCGGCGCCACGCCGGACGCGATCGTCTGTGATGACGTCGAACCGTTCGTGCAGGCGTTCATCAGCGCCGGGCAGGGATTGGTGGCACAAGGGTGCAGCGGCATTGCCACGACCTGTGGTTTTCTGGCGCCGTTGCGCGGTCGGTTGGCTGCGGCATTGGGTGTGCCTGTGGCGGCATCTGCACTGGAACAGGCGGGCCAGATCGCCGCCATGTTGCCACCTGACCAGCGCGTTGGCATTCTTACGATATCAGCCGAGGCGCTGTCGGCCGTACATTTGCGCACGGCCGGGGTGCCGCATAGCTGTCCGGTGCAGGGTCTTGAGCACAGTGGGTTTGCCCAAACGATCCTTGGAAATCACGCGTCGCTTGATGTCGACGGGGCAGAGCGGGATATGGTCGGCGCGGCGCAGGAACTGGTCGCAGATCATGCCTGCGTGGGGGCAATTCTGCTGGAATGTACAAATATGGTGCCTTATGCCGATGCGATTGCAGCGGCCACAGGGCGGCCCGTGTTTTCGATCTATACCTATTTGCGCTGGTTTCACGCTGGGCTGCGTCCGCGAACCTTTGATCGGCCCTGACATCAGACCGGATCGCGCAACCAGCCTTCTGCAAATTCAACCCGGCTGACCCCGGCCAGCGCGGTCAGGCGCTGTACCTCTGCTTCGAACGCCTGACAGCGGCCCTTGCCCCAGCGCACACCGCGTTCGGGCCAAAGCGCGCTGACACGCAAAACATCTTCGTCGCGAAACGCTTTCATGTCGACGCGCCCCACAAGCCGGTCTCCCTGCAGGATCGGAAAAACGTAATAGCCGTACTTGCGTTGGGGGGCAGGGACAAAGACTTCGATCCGATAGGAAAACCCAAACAACCGCTCGGCGCGCTTGCGGTCGCGCAGGGCCGGGTCAAAGGGGCTAAGCACGCGTAAGCGGCTGCTGGGCACAGTGTCGCAGGCAGGATCGTGCAACAGGCCGGGACGCGCAAACGCAGGTTTCACATCACCATCCGCGCCTTCAAAGTCAATCTGCTGCAATCGGCCGGCCGCCACCTCTCGCGCGCACCACTGTCGGGCCTCTGCCGGGGTGATATGCGCCCAAAAGGCCGCGAGTTCGCCATGGGTCGCAAAGCCCAGCCGCGCCAGCGCCTGATCGCAGCACCAATCAATGGTCTGGTCCAAATCAGGGCCGCTGCTTGGGTCGCACAGATGCGCGTCGAGCACCCGTTCGGTCAGGTCATAGCGTTTTTGAAATCCCTCGCGCCCCACAACACACAGCGCGCCACTGCGCCACAGATACTCCAGCGCTGTCTTGGATGGATGCCAATCCCACCAGCCGCCGGAACCGCGCGGTTCGTCCTTACCGACGTCTGATGAACTGACCGGCCCGCGTTCGCGGATCTGGTCCAGCACCACCTGAAACTGCGCTTCGAATCCTGCGCGCCGATCGTCGCGCCACCGCGCCTTTAGTCGCTGCGCATCGCGCTGACGCCGCAGGTGCCACTGCGGGTAAAACGCCATCGGGATGATGGCGGCGTCGTGGGTCCAATGTTCAAACAGCGCACGGTCGTGTTCGTGCAGCCGCTTGAGGGCCTTGGGCCGATACCGTGGGCGGCGCGAAAATAGGATGAGATCATGCGCCCGTGCCACGGTATTGATGCTGTCGAGCTGCACAAAGCCCAGGCTGTTGATCAGCCCGAGCAATGCGACGCCATGGGCCGGGCCTTGCGGCGTTTCGCAAAGCTGGTGCCGATCCAGAAACACCCGTCGCGCGGCAGTGTTGCTAAGACGCGGCAAGGTCATCCCTTGCGGTGTCGTCGTAGCGTATCACCCAGAGACAAGGTAGGGGTCAGCGTGATCTGGTGGGCCAGATCGGGGTCGGGCGCGTCGAGCGTTTGGTTCAAGATGATCCGCGCCGCGGCCTGACCAATGTCGATCCGGCAGGCATCCATCGTGGCCAACTGGCGCGGCAGACCTTGCAGCAATTCGACATTGTTAAACCCAGCAAGGCCGATCTGCCCGGGAATATCAATGCCCTGATCAAGCAGATAGAGCAAACCACCGGCGCCTATCATATCATTGGAGTAATACAGAAAATCCAGATCGGGCGAGCGTTCAAGCATCTCCTGCGTCATCTCGCGACCCTTGGCCAACGCCGAGCCGCCAGAATAAAACGCCCTATCCTCAATTTCGACCCCGGCCTTGGCCAGACCTTCGGTGAAACCTTCAAAGCGTTTGCGCGCACGGTGGTCCAACGGCATCTTCGTGCCCATGAAACCGATATGTTCGTAACCTTCCTTGAGGATGGCACGTGCCATTTCGCGCCCGGCGCGGCGGTGCGAAATCCCCACCATCGCATCCACGGGCGTGCCATCGACGTCCATGATCTCGACCACGGGGATGCCCGCGTTGCGCAGCATCGCGCGGGTGGCGTCCGAATGCTCCAGCCCCGCGATGATCACACCGGATGGTCGCCAAGACAGCATTTCATATAGAACGCGCTCTTCCTTTTCTGGCAAATAGTCGGTGACGCCGACCACCGGTTGCAGAGGGGTATCCTCAAGAACCTGATTGATGCCGTTCAGGACCTCAGGAAACACCATATTGCTGAGCGACGGAATGATAACTGCAACCAGATTGACACGCTGCGAGGCAAGCGACCCCGCAATCTGGTTTGGCACATAGCCCAGGGCCTTGGCCGCAGTCAAAACCCGGTTACGCGTGGCGTCAGAGACATCGCCGCGTTTGCGTAATACGCGGCTGACGGTCATTTCTGAAACGCCACAGGCTTCGGACACATCGCGCAGGGTCAATGGGCGTTTTGGGGGGGTATTCAATTGCATGTTCCTGAATGATACCCCCCATTGTTAGCGTGAACACGGCCACACGATCAAGCGTCGCCGCGTCATAGGGAAATCGGACGATGACAACCCAAGCCCGCTGGGCTAAACCGCGCTCAGGCGGCCCCGTGGCTCAATTGGATAGAGCAGCCCCCTCCTAAGGGGCAGGTTGCAGGTTCGAATCCTGCCGGGGTCACCAAATAAATCAGTGCTTTAGGGATTTATCTATTTTTACTTTTCGCGGCTTCGGAACGGAACTCGGAATGAAACTTTTGTCATTTTGGCGTTTTGGGGGGCGGGGCGGAAAATGACTGTGGTCGGGTGCCGGTCTTCCCTGACCAGTGGCTGCTATTCGCTGCGATAGGCTTTTCGCAGCCTGCCGAAAGGTCGGGCGTGTTAAACTGGTTACCCTTGCATAGGCACCTGCCGCTAACGCCCCATTCCAGGCATTCCAGAAGCAGGCTTTTATGTTGGGCCGCCGCAAGCTTGGCTATCTCGCAAGCCTGCGGTTCCAACATTCACCCAAACCGTGCTATGTTCCTTATTATGACCACTCTCGACATCATTCTGTCCGTTTCTTTGGTTGTCTCGGGCAGGGTCGCGCTTGCCTATACGATTTACTGGCCAGCGGCTAAGAGCGGAGGGGAAATCTTGAACGACTGCGTCGCGTCATCCCGGAGGTCTTAAATGCCGAAAGAAGAAAATGACATGGGCGAGCAACTTATAGCACTGGTCGAGCCCTGGGTAAGTTCTCAAAATGAGGCCGTCGTCTGGTTTGCAGAGCAACCTCTGCCATCGTTCGGCAACCTAACCCCCGCCGACCTGGTGCGCCAAGGGCGCGCGGATGCGGTGAAGGCGCACATCGAGCGCATTGCTGTCGGTGGCTATAGCTGAGAGGCCAGAACCCAAATTGGGCGCATCTGCAACATTCCAATGCACTGCTTCGGTTCAATCCATTGTCAATTGTGGTGCTGGTGCGTGAATCCGAAACTTGGAACGCCATGCCCTCTTGCAGTCGAGAGCGTCGAGGACATGGAAAGCAGGCATTCCAGACGTTCTCTGCGGGCGCTCAGTTTTTGCTTTGGTTGCAAAGGCATCATGGATGGGAGGCGGAATGCCGACGTTCGCTGCGCGTGCTCGGAGCATGTCTGTATAAAACCGATAGCGATCATTCAAAGCCAAATGCGTGCAGTCGGCCTTGCTGTAGTCTGCGACAAGGGCAACACTCCGCAGTAATTAGACCCGTGTAGTTGAAGCCGTTAGCGGCGCGCTGGGATAACGCCGTGCGTTACCAGTCTTTGCCTGAGCCTTCGCAATCTTATCCGGATACTGGATTAGTGGAATCGATCGAGGGGCGACCATAGGCGAAGTAGGTCTCACAACCAATCGAGAACAGTGTGTCGCACTTTCTCGCACAGCATGTTTCTAATCTCAGTATGTTCCAATATGCTGGGGCAGTATTCCGTAGATTCCGAGGCCAACTTGAACAGCAAATACGTTTTTTACATGGACGACTTCGGGACGCGAACGACTTGCAAGGGCGCGACCGACGCAACTTCTCCAGCTCATGAATTGAGCTTTGCGCTCGGAGGAGTCGTGGTTGCGTCCGAAGACATTGACGCCCTCTCCGACAATGTAGAGGCGTTTTGCAAAAAGTGGGATGTTCCCGCACTTCATGGTAATAAAATCCGGTCCGGAAAAGGGAAATTCGGTTTCCTCAAAAAGGATCATGACCGAAAAGAAGCTTTCTTTGCCGAGCTAAATCATCTTGTCTTGGATGATCGTCTCGTCGCCCACGCCTGCGTGATCTGTCGCCCCGGCTATCGGGATCGTTATCTTGAGAAGTATACTGACGGCATTCGCTGGGCCATGAGCAAGACGGCTTTCGACATCTCTGTCGAACGGGCGGCGAAGCTCGCTATGCAGGGTTGTCGGCAGCTGGACGTGGTCTATGAGCGCACCGGCAAGAAAGAGGATAGGTTGCTTGAGGGCTACTTCGCAGACCTAAAGGTCTCAGGTATGGGGTTTTGTGGCGAGAATTCGAAGCAGTATGAGCCGTTGACCGGCGCGCAGTTCACGGATCATCTCAACGTCATCTGGCCCGATGGTAAAGGAAACCCCTTACTTCAGCTGGCAGACCTTTTTGTTCATCCTGTTAGCCAGATTGCTTGTGGCAAGCAGAACCGTGCCTACGAGCAACTGGTTAATCGCGAGATGCTATTGGATTTCAAGCACCGTGACGATGCTGTGGGGGTGAAGTATTCCTGCTACGATGGTGAATACGGAGAGTGGAAAAAAACCCAGAAACACACAAGGAATCCCGAAGGATCCCTGAGGCGGTCGGCGTATAGCCTGACCCCGTGGCAGTGCCATGAGTAACGAATTACACCTATCTGAAGCAAAAGCAAGCAATCTCTCGTTAGAAATTAAGGCAGAAAACGCCCTTACCGGAAGAATTTACAATAATCACAACGACTTGGTGTCAGTCGCGAAGGGATTGAAGCAGAATCGCCGAATCTCCGTTCCGACTGACTTTGGGTAAGCTCCACTGATTTCCGTAAGCTGCGGCGCGTCATTAGAAAATCTGGTCAATGTCCGGTAGGGGCCGGAAGCGTCGTTTGGATCGCCAGTTCCCGTGGGGGCAGACCCGGCGGCGACTTCTTCTTGATCTCACCGCGACCAAGCATACCGGATACAAAAGTGCTCGAACTTTGTTTGCATCACCCTGTCCTCTTCCAGGAGCGGCATGATGTGACGTGGTGCCCGCGCCGCTGTGTGTGGGGGAGGTAAGTGCGGTTCTACGCCTCGGCGTGGTCACGCGCTCTCAACATAGGATAGGGGTCATAGTAGGCGACCAGAGGGGGCATAGTCGGTGCAGTCGGAACCCTCTTTCTTGAACGCCGGGCTTCAATCCGAACCGATTTTTCTGATAGCCGTAAGAACCCAAGTCCCTTGTGAGGCGGACATTCGCTTCATCAGATCGCAAGGAGGCAAGACCATTGAATACGAAATACCCTCACATCGAAGTGCGCTTGGTAGGAGAAGACGGAAATGCCTTCGCAATTCTTGCACGTTGCGCCCGTGCCGGCCGGGGTGCGGGTTTGGATCGGGCCGAACTCGAAAAATTTAGGAAGGAGGCCACCTCCAGTGACTACGATCACTTGATCCAGACTGCTCTTAATTGGTTTGACTGCTATTAAAGGGTAGGGCCGTCGCCGACGCCCTCAGATTCAGCATGAGATGATATGGGACTACGCTCATATATTGAGTGTCGTTGCCGCGTCACGAACCCGGAGACGCGGCAACGATCGATAGAATTTGGATCTGCCAGATCTTAGTAGAAAGAGGCCAGGCGGGTCCTGCCCAAAAAAGAGGGACGGTTTCGGCTCCGGCTGTAGAGGCTTGCTTGGCAATCCGTAAGCTATAAAATCAAAATGAAATTTTCCTCAGACACCGGTTCGACGACGGCGGTGTGCACCGGTATGTGCACCGTTGCATGCTCCTATGCAAGCACGGCCGTATGGTCCGTAAGCAGGAGCTTCAACCGCGTTCCATGCGGATCCGGTTCGCCGATATCGTAGGTTGCGATTTGGAATGGGACACGGGTCTCGGCGACCTCCCAATGCGCATGAACTTGAGATGTCGAATAGGATTGTTGCGGAAAAAGCAGCATCAGTCGGGTCGGAAGCCCTGGGCGCGAATACGCAGTTGAGTAAGCGAGCATCTGATAAACATCCGACTGGGATACACCAAGATTGGCTTTCGTTGGTTCCAGTCGCTTCCACTTAGTATCGACGATCACCGTCTCGTCTTCGAGCTCGAGCACAAGATCAGGTTTCATCTGAAAGAGCCCGTTGGTCATAACGGCACGCCCTTTTGCTTGAACTCGTGCACAGTGCCCGAAGGCTCGGCGGGCCAGCTGCGCGACATAAGCTTCGAACAGATCGTTCATTGCGAACATCAGGCCGAAACCAGCATCCGAGCCTGCATGGGTGTTCTGATGTTGTGCGGCCAGCAGAAGGCGCGCGAGCGGCACGCAGTCGCGCACGCTGCCTGTGCTGCGATCGAGCGTGAAGCGTTCTTCGAGAGGGCGGGTAGGAAGGCTCACGTCTTCGAAATGAATGGATAGATGGCGGATCAAGCGCGCCGTTTCGCCATTGATCAGTCGCGCGCGCAAGAGCGAGAGGCAGGCATAGAGCAAGCGATTGACCGGGATGTCGGCGGCGAATTCGTCGAATTGGCAGGCCAGCCGGTCTGAGCGCGCCGCATGCTGAGTGAACTGGCGCTGAATGTCGAGACGCCCGCGAAGCTTCGGTAGATCATCTTGGAATGCGACATAGGCGCGAGGCAAGCCTTTGCGCGCAGCATCCGAGAGTTTTCTTAGAAATATGCGGCCGAACACGTCGAGCAAGTCGCGTGACGGGCGTTCGACTTGCGTCCTCTCACCGCCATCCGTCGGTAGATCATGCGCAATGATCAGCATCCGGATCAGGGCCTGTCGATCTTCGCCAACGCTGCCGCGCAGTTTCGGCAGGATTTCAAGCGATGTGGCGCTAACGCTCATCAACCCGCAGACCTGTTTGGTGCGCAGGCTTCGGTGGGATGGCGCAAGGATCGCATCTTCGTGCAAACGAAGGGCCCGCGCGCGCTTCCGGGCGAGCGACAGGAGCCGCTGCGCTTCGGCTTCGGTCATGTCATCCGGCGATTGACCGACTGGGATCGGCGACCATTCGCCGGCTTCAAAATGCCTGGGACGCGCGCTCACTCTTGGGTGGCCTCATTAGAAGCAGCGCGTCCAATCAGATCGCGCCAAGCTTGATCAGGATATCCGTCGGTGTAGGTGTCAGTGAAACGATGGCGAGCGTCATAGGCGTCATCAAAACCGGGTGGCGGCGTCAGCGTGTGCCGAGCGAGGAAACCGTCCGTGCCGCCCAAAATTGCGCGCACTCGGTCAATGTCTTCGTGGAAATACTCTCGCAGGAGGGGAATGATCTTGTGGGCCATGACGGCGTCGATCTCTGCGCGTTCCGTCTTTCCAAAGAAATACGCATGTCCGATCAGGTGGTCCGGGCCGAGCATGTATTCGAGCCGGTCATTGATCGCCTGCAAAGCAGAGGAAAGAGGCACACCCGCAACGACTTGTTCGAGAACCTCGGGTTTCGGTTCGAGGTGCTCAAACATAAAACGACGGCGGAGAGCGGTGTCCAACAGCGCAATCGAACGGTCGGCAGTGTTCATCGTCCCGACGATATGAAGATTCAAGGGCATTGAGAACGTATCGCCCGAGTAGGGCAGAGTGACTTCCAGGGCATTTGCCGCGCCGGCCCGTTTGTCTTCCTCAAGGAGCGTGATCATTTCACCAAGCACTTTCGAGATGTTCGCTCTGTTGATCTCGTCGATGACGAGCACATAGTTTGGCGACGGAGCATCAGGTGACTGTGGTTGAAGGTAAGGAAGTAGCCCGCTCCACTTGATGCGTTTCGGATCGAGAAGATAGAGTGATGCCATCGAAAAGCGGCTATCGTAAATGTCAGCAACATCGAACCCCTTTCCTTCCTTGGCGACCCAGACCCAATCGACCTTGCGGCTGTGGAAATATTCGTCCTGCTCGCGCTCTACAAATTCGTAAGGGCCGGCAACGATACCAATCGCTTGAACGAAGGAATTGCCGTTGCTGGCGACGATCAGGTCGCCTTCATTCATACGAACCCTCAGTTGCCACATCTGGCTGATGTTCGGGTCGTAGCCATGGATCGTGTCGTCAGCCATATGTTCACGCCATCGCGTCTTGATCGCATCAAAATCGGTCATTGAGGAGTCGGACCAATCCACAGGACCGCCCCAGCCCAAAAGGACGTAACCGTTCTCGTAGCATTCTTCGCGAAGATAGGCGTCGGATGGGTCATTCGAACGACCAAGCGACATCTTGAAGACTTGGCGGCCGGTGCGGTCGAACTCGTCGCTCACAGCTTTAGGCGCATTCTTAGCCCGCCCGGCGATCTTTTTGAGAATACCGTCTCGCACCTTTAGGCTGAAGCCTGCCTGCACCTCGGCGTCGCCATCCTCGGCGCCGTTGGTGGGGCGCAAACCTTCTACGAATTCCTCGTAACCATAACTTTGGTGGAACGTGACGAATTCGATCCGGTTGGCTTCGACCAGCTCGCGATACCGCGCCATCACCGCTTCGCGATTGCCTGACACCGACCCATCGCATATGAAGACTGCGCGAGCAGCGGTTTCGAAGGTTTTGCCAGTTCCCGGAGGACCATAGAGGATTGTGTTCAGTGTCGTCATCGTCGCCTCTTGAGAAGGGAATGGATAGGCTGGGTTCTCGTCAGCTTGGGGTGCCCTGTGTTCTTCTTCGTTTAGAACGCGCCATATGAAGCCTTGCACGTCGATCATGTCGCGCGGCTCTAAACCTCGGGACTGAAGGCCGTTGAGGACAGTTTGCCCAAGGCGGAGGTCGGCTTGGACGCAGTCCTCGATTGACTTGGGATCTGGCGCTTGTTCGCCGAACAAAGCCATCATCGCCTGTTTACGCCGCGTTTGATTGATCTCGATCCAAGTGCTGGGATGGAGAAACATCAAGAGCGCATTAGCTCCGGTCAGAAATTGCGTCAGATCCGGTTTGCCCTTCGCCGTGCTTATGGCGAATTCCATTGTTTCTCTTATGAAATCTGCGAACTGCTGGGGTGATGGAACGCCCGAGAAAAGCGGCACGAGCGTTTCGGGCGGAGTGCCGATCCCTTCCGTCATTGTGCGAAAGATCATCTTTGATTGTGTGAAAATATGACTGGCCTGCACAACCCGATCGGCAAGCGCGAGCGCGGAGGCTGCATCGGTCACCTGCGGTCTTTCCGACTTTGCCAGTTCGAGCGCGGCCTGTTTTCGGGCTTCGGGGCCGGACCGCTCTTCCGCTTCGAACTGAGGGTGCATTGCAGGAAAAGTCGTGAATCCAGGAAAAATCGCCAAGAACCGTTTTACCCAAGCATCCAGCGTCCGCTCCGTGAGGTTGCCGGTGAATGGATTCAGCACGGCCAGATCACTGGCGTCACGTATTTCTATGGCGGGTCCTTCGTATCCCAGTTTGAGAGACCTACGACCCGAGTGTTTTCGCGACGTCACGCGGTGCGTTGGCAACAGGTGAGCATGTTCGGTTGCGAAGTGGAAGGTCTGGAGCGTTTCGTTGTATTCCCAGCCAATTGTGACATTGTTGGGCAAGGTTATTCCCAACATTTTTTTTGTGATACTTGAAACGAGACATCCGCGACTTTTCAGACCCTCGACGGTAGCGCTGCGCAATGGCGTTGCGGCCCCACCCAGCTTCTCCATCACCGCGATGGCTTCGGACCATTCTGTCATGGCGCAACGCTCCAGATCGCGAGCTGGTTATTTGCTGGGACGGTCACGATCCCCTCCTTCGCGGTTTACGCATCGTGGCGGCGATAAAGGCTTGCATCGCCTCAGAGACCGGTGGTTCGAGATCGAACTCTCCCATCCGGTCGACCAGCTGCGGCCACACTCGAGTTAGATGCCCTTGGCGACGTGCCGACGGGCAGAGCCAGATCCAGTCGAGTTTGTTGCGAGAGTTCTTGCCGCCACCGATGCGAAAGGCGCAACTTCCGATCATCCGAAACTCGTCGTCGAGGAAAGCGAACGCTACCGCGCCGGGATTCGCATGCGAAGCGTCGCTCCATTGAAGGAAATCGTAGCTGAATTCCCGCTTGAAAGCTCTCGCCCTCCGCGTAATTGCAATATGCATCCAGTCGGGCGAGTGGGCATCCACCCAGACGGCGTCAGGGTCCTTCTCCAAAGCGCGCCGCCAAGCCCGCGATGGCTGGGGTTCAAGCGTTTCAAGCACTTTGCGGTGCCTAACGGCATGGTCTTCTTCATCGCTCTTCACACCATGCATGTAGGTCATTCCGCAAACGTCGCATACTACACGAGTTTCTTCACGCGGAGCTTTGTATCCAGGCGCCATTGATGTCAGCGACACCGCGCGGTTCTCTGTATCGAAGCGGATCTCAACCACTACCTTTGTAGCAGAGGTGAACAGTTCGGTGCGGCTAATGCGAGCCTCGTCAGCATCTTCCGCCACCAACTCTACCGGCGGCAGCTTGAACCGCTCGGATTCGTATAGAAGCACGTTGATGTCCTTCTCCGATAGATAGGCGGTGCGGGGCAGTCGGAGAGCTATTTCAGCAGGAAGTGGCCCGAGATCCAGCGGAAAGCCCAACCGTTCCAGCCACCAGAAGTATTGGAGAACATCACTTGAGGACAACCGAAACTGGCCGGATATTTCCTCTGCATATTTCCATTCTCTTCGAAAGTCCGCTACGCTACCGAGCTGGAGATGGCCCTCCATGTCATCGATATTTGCGAACCAAGCTCTGGAAATCCACGAACACATGTCATCGAGGGCGTCGCGCAACTCAAAGTGGCTGACCCACCCATTTTCCGCCATGCGTTTTGCCGTCCCGTTCGGTAGAGGCCGCACGGCGAGTTTTTCCCGAGTTAGAAGGGACCACACAATTTGGATCTGCTGCGAGGTTACTACTATTCTGTTCTGCATTTACCTTCACTCCGAGGGACAATGACGGAGATACTCCCTTTGTCAGTATATTAGCGCTCGCAGGGATTCCAAATTAGACTGAAAAACCTCGTGAGTTGGTATGCGCACATCAATTGACGGAACCTTCGCATTGATCGTCAAACTGATACCGCAACAGCAATTCGGCGTCCGCGGAACGCGTGTGCTTTGCCATAAGTCCTGCGATCGTGAAGTTCTCCTGCACATCGGTTTCTGGAACCAACAGATAACTCCAGGGTTTCTCGCCATCTGAGGCGCAGGTCTTCGTTGACACATGACACCAGAGACTTGCAGCGTCGGCCTTTCGCAACACTTCAGGTTCTTTCATATCGGAAAGCCGCTTGACCTCGATAATCAATTTATCCGTTTCAGTTTCGACGACGAAGTCGGGTTGATACGGAGCACCATGTTCATCAAATATTTTGAACTGATTGGGACCGGGTTTCATCCACAGACGGACGGTGGAATCCTTCTCAAGGACAACCGCCAATTTCCTCTCCGGATCGGAATCGAATTTTGCATGCTGATAGCAACCACGCGCAAACCCCGTGAAGATGTATTTCCGGATGCTCTGCTTCTCGTCTGGCGGTGTCCGGAAATCGCGAATGTATCCGGTGCCGGCGGTATCGAAGGTCTGCGGCCGCAGTTCTCCGAAGGCTGAGGCCAGCGAGACGCGGTAGTTGGTCTGTTCCCGCCACATGTTCTGCTTCATCTGCGAAAAGATACTCTCGGCCATCGCCTTTGCATGGCCGCGCACGACGCTTAGAGCCTGATCCTCATCTCCCGGGAATCTCGCCCGGGTATTGGTAACGGCCTGTCCAGAGAGGTCATACAGGATTTCTGCATGCGTATCATAGTCGATTTCGGGATAGTCGATGAGGCGTGCGACGATGTAATCTTCCAGCCGATTGACCGTCTCCCCTTCCTCTTCACCGGAAACCACCGAAGTCTTCTCGGTTCGAAGCACCTGCACGAACAATTCGCGCGACAACGGCTGGAAATTCCATGACTTCATATCGATGTTGAATCGGCGGAAGCCAAAGGAAACCTGTTGTTCCGGCGTAATTGTGAGAGCCGGGATCGCCAGGGTCCGCTCGACAAAGCTCTTGCAGAGCTCCGTTGCCACGGCCACCGCTTGTTCCTTCGTGACGCTGGTAAACAGCCCCCCATCCCGCGCTGTAACGGTCATCGCCGCATCGGCGATCTTATCGACGATCTTGGGGTCGTTTAGATCTTTGATCGAACGGACCTGTTTGCTGACCTGAGGCAGCACATGATTGAGCACAGTCCGGGCGACCTGAACCTCTTCGGGTGTGCTGAAGGTAAAGGGCGTGGCGGTGTCGACCTTCCCGCCAGCCTCAGCGGCAGGCACAACCCGAGTATCTCCGTCCTCGTCATCAGCCACAACAACGGTCGGCTTCGTCTTGGCCTCCGCCTGGGAAAGCATCTGATCGATGATCGAGGGCGCAGGAACCGATATCGGCTTCGTCGGGGCCACATCCCCGCCTAAACCGATGGTGACGGCCTTGAGCTTGCGGGTAACGCCGTTCTCTTCCTTCGCTTTCTCAATCAGCTCGTTGAAGCGTTCATGGGCAATGACGGTCAGGGTATCAACCACCTCGACTCCTGTCCGCTTGCCGTAGGGCAGACGCAAGCCACGGCCCAGCGTCTGCTCGGTCAGGATGTCCGAGGCTGACGCCCGCAGCGGCACGATGGTGAACAGGTTCGAGACGTCCCAACCTTCCTTTAGCTTGTTGACGTGGATAACAATATCCGTGTCGCCGGCTTTCTCGATGTTCAGCAGGCGTTGCGCGTTCTCGTCGCTCTCTTCGCCTCTCAGCTTCGAATGGATCTCAGCCACACGCCCTTTGTAGCGCCCGTCGAAGAACCCGTCGGATTCGACGAATTCTTTCACCTGCCGGGCGTGGGTCGTGTCTTGCGTGACCACCAGCATGAAAGGCCGCACCACCTTTACGTCGTTCTGGCGAGCGTAGGTCTCGAGCGAGACCTTCACGTATTCATGGTAATGCACGCCGTCTTCCAACTTGATCTTCTCCAGCGTCGCCGCGTCGACCGACTTCGGGTCGAAGTTGGCACGGGTGCCGACCGCCGGCTCTTCGACGTAGCCGTCCTCCATCGCGTCGGGCAGGTCGTAGCGATAGACCACGTTCTTGAAGGCCTGCGAGTTTGCACCCACGGTCTTCGGCGTCGCGGTTACCTCGAGCCCCAGGATGGGCTTCAGCTCCCCGATGGCCCGCGCCCCTGCCGAACCACGGTAGCGGTGCGCCTCGTCCATGAGCAGGACCAGGTCATCCAAGTCGGAAAGGTAGGAAAAGTAGCTCTCCCCGATGTATTCCTGTAGCCGCTTGATCCGTGGTGCATTGCCACCGCGCGCCTCAGAGTTGATCTTCGATACGTTAAAAATGTTGATGATCGCGCCTTCCTTGCCGAACAGGTCGGTCCCGCGCACGCCGCGGCCTTCCTCGTAGTTCTCGGCGTTGACAATCAGCGGCGCGTTGTGCGCAAAGGCCTCGATGCCGCGGAAAACGTATTTCGGGCTCGCTGGCTGGAAATCGGCGAGCAGCTTCTCGTAGATCGTCAGGTTCGGGGCGAGGACGAAGAAGTTCCGGCTCTTCCCAATCATGTAGAGGTAGCTGATGAAGGCGCCCATCAGCCGCGTCTTGCCGACGCCGGTGGCAAGGGCAAAGCAGACGCTGGGGAAGCCGCGCTCGAACTCCTCGAAATCTGCATCAGCCAAATTGCCGAAGGAGGCGCGCACTGCATCGCGGGCCATGTCGACATCGGTGTCCTTTTTGGGGTCGATATCGGTCACGATGGTGTCGAGGCGGCGCAGCGCCTCGGCTTGCGGTTTGCGCAAGGACAGGCGCTGGTTGATCTGGTGGACGGCGCGTTTGGGGTCGATGGTGTCCATGGCTTATTTCCCTTCCCCGAACAGATCCGGTTCGCTGGCCTTTTTGGCCATGGTCTTCTTCGGTTCGGGAACGTCTTCGGGCGCCTCCACCTCTTCAGCCATCGGC
Source organism: Sulfitobacter sp. KMM 9851 (assembly GCF_057178245.1). Taxonomy (NCBI): domain Bacteria; kingdom Pseudomonadati; phylum Pseudomonadota; class Alphaproteobacteria; order Rhodobacterales; family Roseobacteraceae; genus Sulfitobacter; species Sulfitobacter sp. KMM 9851. Next base: position 3,535,380 of record NZ_CM169991.1, on the reverse strand, counting down.
AGCGCGTCGATGCGGAGCGAATAGTCGTCCTTGCCCCATTCGCAGCGATCCAGCACCACGCGCGGGATCTTTTTCAGGGTGAGGTTATCGAGGCTCTCGCCCTGGGCCTCGTAGGCCATGCAGCAGACCAGCAAGCTGCGGTCCTCGCCCACCTCGTCCGAGATTGCGCGCAGCTGGTCAAAGGTCAGGCTGGCCGTAGTGACATAGATGAAGGCGCTTTCCGAGGCATAACCATGCATCCAGTAGGCCTCGTCCGAGGGGGCGTAGGTGTAGTTGAAATGCTTGCACATGGCCTCTGCCAGCATCTCGGCGTTGTAGTCCTTGCTGATGACCCAGTTGCCCCAGACGTCCTTCTGGAGGAGCGACGGGGCAAGTCGGAAGAAGCGATAGCCGCCGCCGCCTTTCCAGCCTGCGGTCTCTGTCACGCCGCCCTCGTCGGTGCCGTCGATGACCTTCTGCATGCGCGGGACGATATGGGTTTTCGCGGTGTCGTGGAGCTCAACCATAATCCAACGGCGACCCAACTTTTGCGCCACGGCCCCTGTGGTGCCGGAGCCTGCGAAACTATCCAAAACAAGATCGCCAGGATTGCTGCCAATTTCGAGAATCCTTTGAAGCAAGCGCTCCGGTTTGGGAGCGGTAAAGGGGTTGCCTGGGAATAGCTTTAGGCTTTCGCCTCGTGCCTCTTGGTTATGGCCGACTTCTGAGTTTAGCCAAATGCTGCGCGGCACAACCGGCTTAGCTGACGTCAAAAATTTCTTGATCCGGGGCGATGAAGATTGCCCTTTCGCTCCCCAATAGATCATTTCATTGGCAACGTTCTCTGCATGAGTTTCTGGACCGTAAGCCCACACACGCGTTTTTTTGGGCCAAATCTCTTCGCCGGTATTGGGATTTGTAATCGGGTAGTAAAGATTCGGGCGTTCATCGGCCGACTTTGCGCACGTATAGGCTGCTGAATTCCACGGTCCCCGCGGATCATTATCTGGATTTCTGTAATTGCCCTCCTGAGAGGCGCTAAATTTTAGCCGGTTGGGCCTCCAAATATCAATGTTTTTAGCGTAAATGAATACTGTGTCATGATCCCGGCTAAAGAAGATCGCATCATTAGCTGGCGATGTCCGTTTTTGCCACGAGACAGATGAGACAAAATGACGGCGCCCAAATACTTCATCGGCAATTACTTTCAGATAGTGAGCCTCATTGTCGTCAAGAGTAATCCAAAGTGATCCATCTTCTGAGAGCAATTCTCGTAATATCTCGAGCCGGTGGCGCATCATGCTAAGCCAAAGGGAATGCTCCACTCCATCATCATAATGCTCGAAGGCCGATCCAGTGTTGTAGGGTGGATCGATGAAAACGCATTTCACCTTGCCACGCACAGCCGGATCGGTTTCCAACGCCTTCAGCGCAAGCAGATTGTCCCCATGGATTAGCAAATTGTCGAAGATATCGCCGTCGCGGCGCGCCTGCGCATGATGCGAAAACTCCGTTTCTTCGATCAGGATGCGCGGTTCCAACCGCGGGCGGTTGTCCTTGCCGATCCAGGTGAGTTCCAGCTTGTTTTTCTTGGGCGCCATTATGCGAGGCTCCATCTTATCGTGAACAGGGGTGTCATTTCGGGGGTCAGGTTCAATTGCTCGGCAATATCATCGAGCATGCGTTCCCTATCCTGATCGATCTCTCGTAATCGGGTGTATAGCTGATGTTGCAGGTCATCAACCTGCCGTTGCATTGCTTTTGCTTCGCGCTGCAATGACAACTTTTCCTCCAGACCCAATGTGGCGCGCGCAAGCTTCTTTTTGTCGTTAGCGCCCTTGTTCAGCGCCTTGATCTGTTGATCGAAGGATACCTTTGCATCATCCCGCCAGGCGTCCAACCGGTCTTCCTCTTCGTTCAGGAACGTCGCCAGCATCTGCTGCGCCTGACCCACAATCTCTGTTTGCCTCGCGTCCTGCACCTCTTGCAGTTCCGGCTCGGGTAGGGCGGTGAGCCCTGCTTCAGTCACCTGCGCTGGAACATGGAGCATTCGCTCTGCCGTTTCCGGATGCAGGGGGGTGCCATCCTCGGTGAAAGCAGCATAGACCAGTTCATCATAGACCTTGGCAGGGGTGTTGAGAACCAGCCGTGCCACACGCATCCAGCCCGAATGTCCGCGCAGCCGCTCCACATCCGCCATGTTGCCGTCATAGGCACTGTAGTCGAAGCTAAGTGCTGCGGGGGGTAGGTCCCGGTCCCGAGCTTGCACGACCAGCCGGTCGGCCAACCCCTCATCCCCGAGCCGGAAGAAGCGCCAGCCGCGCTCGTCCGCCTCTGGCCACTCGGTCGACCAGGTTGCGCCGTCATGGTCGAACCGCTGCGCGTGATCTTCATGGAATCTCGCGTCCGGCAGTTCTGCCCGGGCAAGACCCAGAAGCGCGCGCTTGAAATCGCCAATGGCCGAATTCACCGCCTCCTTGCGCCCCAGGAGGCGTTCGATAACTTTGTCGTCCATCTCGGCCAGCAACTGATCACGTGCGTTCTTCTTGGCCTCGTCGATCTCGACGCTGAATTCTTCCTGAAGCCGGTCAAAGGCCTCGTCGATCTCGACGGTCGACCGGCAGGATTGGACGATGTCGAGGATGCGACGCTCGATATCGACGCCGGATTCGATGGCACCCAGCACTTCGTCCGATGACCCGAAGACGCCGTCAAACAACTTGAACTTCTCTTCCAGCAGCTGGTGGATGCGCGCCTCGGCGTGATTCTTGCGGTTGAGGAAGTTGATGACGGTGACGTCGATCTTCTGGCCGTAGCGGTGGCAACGGCCGATGCGCTGCTCGACCCGCTGCGGGTTCCAGGGGAGGTCGTAGTTGATCAGGAGCGAGCAGAATTGGAGGTTGATGCCTTCGGCGCCGGATTCCGTCGCGATCAGGATCTTGCGGTCGTTGCGGAAGGCCTCGACGACGGCCGCTTTCATATCTGCGGTTTTCGAGCCCGATACAACATCCGTGTCCCGATGCTTCTCGAGCCAGGCTTTGTAGAGCGCGTTGCTGTCCTTGTCCGAGTTCGAGCCGTTCATGACGACGGTTTCGCCCTCGAACCCGTTCTGCTCAAGCAGCTCCCGCAAATAGGTCTGGGTGCGCACGGACTCGGTGAAGATCACCGCTTTGCGCTGTCCGCCCTTGTTGGTGATCTCATCCAACACGTTGGGAAGGCAGTCGAGCAGCGCTTTGCCCTTCGCGTTGTCAGAGATCGACATTGCGAGATCACGGTATTCGGTCAGCCTCTTGATTTCACGTTCAAGTTTGACGGGGTCGACGCGCTCGGCATCCTCGTCGCTGTCATCTTCGACAGCATCCGCCTCCGAACCCGCCCCGGCTTCGCGCCACTCTTCGGCATGTTCGCTGAACCCATCCAGATCATCGAGAGTTTCATCGTCGACGACGCGCTTCGCCTCCAGACGCCGGATCATCTTCTCAAGGGTCTGGGTCACCGCGAAGGAAGACGATCCCAGAATTTTGCGTAGCATCAGCGTGACGAGGTGGCGGCCGTTCTGCCCGAGGGCAATGGTGTCCGGGTCCTGAAGATAGGCTGACACCTTGTCGTAAAGCTCTGTCTCGAGGCGGCCCGGCGTGAAGTCGAACGTCTTAGGCAGGCGATTGGTATAGTTGATCAGGCCGGCGCGCTGAACCTGGCGCCGCAGCGTCCGTTTGCAGATTGGCTCGAGGCGTTTCGCCAAAAGCGCCTGCGACGCACCGCCTTCGCGCCCGCCGAACTCACTGCGGAACGCTTGCTCGGATCCGAAGTAGGTCTCGTCGATCAGGCTGATGAGACCAAAGAGTTCCATAAGATTGTTCTGCAAGGGTGTCGCGGTCAGGAGAAGCTTCTGACGGCCCACCAGAGCTTTCCTAAGCACCGACGCACGGGAGTTCTCGGCCGCCTTATAGACGTTTCTGAGTTTGTGCGCCTCGTCGAACACAACCAAGTTCCATGGGATGTGACGGAGCGTCTCCGACAACCGGGCCGCATATTCGTAGGACATAATGATCACGGCGTCATCACGCCCAATGGGATTGGGCCTACCTTCCTTCTCGATGTCCTTGATCCGTTTTGCATCAAGGATGACCGAAGGCAGCGAGAATTTTTCATGGAGCTCGGCTGCCCACTGTTTTCGAAGAGATGCCGGCACGATGAGGAGAATCTTTCGCTCCCTCTCCCACCAGCGCTGGCTGATCACGAGTGCAGCCTCGATCGTCTTTCCAAGACCCACCTCATCCGCCAGCAGGACACCTTTCGACAGGGGCGAACGCAGAGCGAAGCTGGCTGCGTCGACCTGGTGAGGGTTCAGATCGACCTTGGCGGAAGACAATGACTGCGTGAGCGCGTCAGAATCGGATATTCCCTCTGATATCAAATAGTTAGCGAAGAATTTCGCTTGATGCTCAGAATATTCTCGGCCCAAGATCACTGCTCCAGCTTTTTTAGTCGAGCAGACATCCTCCTGAGGGATTGGTCAACCTGTCGAATGAGGCCCCAAGGAAATGGCGTTGATCGCAAATCGACCGATGACCAAGCAGGTGAATCTATCGCCTGAACAAGTTAGACATGATTTTCGCAGCGCTCAGATAAGATTGCTCTTTATACCTGCGCATTTAGCGCATGGTTTTTGGTGATCGCCGCCCCAAAGCTTTTCCAATTAAGAGCTAATCAGTTGCGCGAAACGGGAAATCTATTGATGGGAATTGCACCTCTTGTCGGTCTTGTGTCGGCTCCGCCCAAAAGACTTTTCTAATTTCCATCAATCTCTTAGGGGGCTGTCGGTTGTCGGTTCGGGGGCGTGCACTGGGAAGGCGCAATATCGATTCAAACCAACATGGAAATCGTCGGAACGGCTTCATGTCCCGTGCACCAACAACCCCGAAAGGTGCACAAGATGCCAACCAAACCCACCAAAATTACCCGAACCCAGAAAGCTCAGAACCTCTTGTTCAAAGACATCAAGATCAAGGAGAAGGGGAAAAGCCGCTCACTGAAGCAAGACGAGAGTGAGCAGCTGGTAGCCCTCCTTGCCGCCAAAGAATGCCCCGAAGCGCTGTCCGTCGATGGTCTCGTTCCGAAAGGCTCTTTCTTCGAACGGCTTTGCCGGTTCTTTAAGAAAACTGACGCAAGCTACGCGCTCCCGCTTTTTCAGTTGGTCATGATCGCTTCTTCTTACCTCACGCAAGGGGGTGCCAACCTCTGGATTCCGGGGCTTGGCGCCAAGCGCCCGATCCTCTGGACCATCGCACTCGCTGGGTCTGGCAGTTCAAAGACCCTTGCTACGGACAAGGTGGCGGAGATCCTCATGCCGAAGCGTCAGGATTCCGGCGTCAGGATGTTCCCAACCGGATCGACTGACGCACAATGGATCATGGATCTGGCTGAGAATAATGGAGCTTACTGGTTTCAAGATGAGGTGGGGCAGCTTTTCCAGCAGGTTCTCAAGCAGTCGAACTACGCCCGCATCAAGCCCTGGATGCTTGACGCTTACTCCCACAAGCCGATCTCAAATCGCCTGAAGGGAGAGGTTGAGAAACTTTCCGTCGAAGACCCTCACTTCACGTTCTTGGGCCTGAGTGTTCGGGAGACCTGGGCTGATAACGTAGATGCCGCGAGCATGCTTGACGGCTTCTGCCAGCGGTTCAACTACGTGATCGCGCCGCCCCGAACCGACACGGACATGTTCAATCATTTCATGTATTTCGTGGGCGAAGGCATCGAACAGTGGCAGGAAGAACTCACAGAGCTCTGGCACGCTCTTTGTCTCCAAGAGGGTGCCTTGGAAACCTACACAATGAACGATGGCGTCCTTCCTTATCTGGAGGGTTGGTGGCGGAGCCTCCGAAAGAAGTGGGGCAATGCCGCCTTGCCAGGGTCTTTCGTTCGGCGGACAGGCTTCTCTATCCTCAGCTACCTTGTCGTGCTGCACTTTCTGCTCGGGAAGTCCCGGCGGCCCATCGATTTGGAAACTGCAGAGCTGGCCACCAAATACGCCGAATTCCACCTTGAAAGCACGTTGATCATGATGCGGGAATATGATCGGGGCGAACGCTCTCATATTCAGATGGTGGCTGCAAAGCGCGAAGGGCTGCTTCGCGATGGAGCGAAAGAAGTGAAGGTGCGGGACGTTCAGCGTCGTCTCAGCAAAAAGCAAGGCCAAGAGCTTTCCAAGGAACGCATCGCCGAGATCCTCGGGGTTCTGGACAGCTTGGAAAACTCGCAGGAACTTTTTGATAAGATTGTTCCCGAGGACGCCAGCCTGACTGCACAGCGTCAGGCGAAAATCGAGCTTTTACAAACTCGCGCAGCGACGTTTCTGGAACGATGGGCTCAACGAGAGCGCGGTCGGAACCAGAAACGCCTCTACCGCCTGCTCAAGGCCTACCGGTCCGAAGCCGGCGCCAGTATTGGGACCGACCCGAAACCGGTCGAAAGGACGACCAACGTCGTATCGATGGGCAAGCGGCATGAGGTTGATCGAGAAGCCTCTTGAGGGCCTTTGCCAATGCAATACTGATCTGAAGAAAAATATGAGCTGAATATTTCGGATTGAGTATACTGGGGCCCAGTTCCTGAAAAAGGAACTGGGCGCATGCACATACAGCATCAAGCATCACCGAAGGTCAGCGAGATCGCCGCCCACTTCAAACTTGGTCAAGAGACCACCCGCAAGCTGCTCAAGGCTATGGATGTGCGTCCCGTGGCGATCAAACCGGAACGATACTCATGGCACGACATCTGGCGTCTTGAGGGAGCAGGCTACGTGCCCGAGAACCTGGTGGAGGATTTCCAACTTCCGCTGCTGAAGCCTGCTGAGGTTGTCAGGATATTCTTTCCGCATCTTGCGCCACGCACGATCACGGATCGCGCGAAGAAGGGGCGGTTGCCGGGGATCCTCCTCGGGAAAGATTGGCGCTTCCGCGAATGCGACATGCAGGAGGCCGCGATCTATGGCTGACTGCAGGTTTCACCCAGATCCCGCGCTAAAAGAACCTGTATGGCGCAACGCTGACATGTTTCGCGCAGGTTCAGCCGAAGACCTCTCAACATACCGGGAATGTATGGCGAAGGGTGTGCGGCTGAAACCTCCCTGATTTCGCTCGATCTGCGCCAAACCGGCTGATTTGGCGCAACGGCGATCCCTTTCTTTCAAGGTGTATCTGGAAGTTTGGGGAGGCTGTTGGCCGAACCTCACCAAACTCCCAGACAACCTGAAAGATGAGAAAATGACCTTTACCAACATGAAACAAGCTGAAGAGGCGCTGCCGGATCTCGGCTATGCTGCCTCCTTTGAGAAGAACCTCCGAGCATCTATCCGCATGTGTGAGAAGGTCTACAACACGGACCTAAGTCGCATTCCAGCGGACCTGGCGGCTTATGATCGCAGATGGGGACGCGGGCGTGTGCGGCGTGTCCCCAAGCCGTTTCGGACAGCGGACCAGTTCCGCACCTGGCGCAAGAACACTCGCATGGTAATTGCGAAATTGTCGGGAACGTCACGGCCGGTCGCGATGTCGACCGAATGGGTAACACTGTTTTCCTTTGTTGAGGAGAACCAGGGCAAAGGTAAACTTCTTGGTCCTAACTCCCATCTGACGTTTGGTGTGCTTGCGCGCGCGGCATCTCAGACAAACACTCCACCGAACCAGATCACTGATGTCTGGGTTCAACAGCGGATCTGCCATCTCAACTCCGCACAACGAAAGTCCTTCCTTCGCGGTCTCGGTCGGTTCAACGCAATAATCGCGCAACGAACTTGCTTACCAGAGCTGGAAACACTTCTTCCGAGTAGAGAGATCAACAAGCCAGCACCCCTCCGCCCCCAGTCAAACCAATGGCGCCGAAAAGCCAATCACCCTGGGGCGGCCCTAATTTGGAATGACTTCGATGAGATCATCGATTTGAAACGTCATGGCGACGATGCGTCGATTGAGGGGGCGCCAGTTCAGTTCAGCGCCAACTCTGCAAAATCCTACGAGGAATCCCTTAACTGGCTGTTGAACGGTCTGGGTGCCACAGATCGTTTGGAGGAAGACGCTGACCTTGCGGACGTAATCACCTATGCCAATCTCGTCGCCGCGACTAACCATTGGGTCATAGCGCGCCAGGAAAGAAGCCAGGACACCAAGTCCAGCACGCTCCACAACCACGTGACGCGCCTGGTGCATCTCGCGGTAAATTACCTCGACCCCTCATCAAAGGAAGTCGAGCGCTTGGTCAAACTGCGAAAGAAGCCATCGATCAGAACTGCTTCCGTAGGGAAGATGTCTGAGGTTCGGGAAACCTGGATCAGGGACTTTGATCGCGATGTGGCCAAGCAAGAACGGGCGCACCGGCTACCGGAACAACTGCAGAACCGCGCGGAGCGGACCCTGTCGAAAGTCCGCGCGGGGCAAAAAGTGCGCCCTGGCGAAATGATGGCGGCCCTCCGTGCGGGGGTGGCGGCACTCGCAGCGGCCATGCTCTTTCGGGCTTCTCCTCTGCGGGCGACCAACTTGCGCACAGTCCGCATGCGTGGAGAGGGTGCAGAATTCGATGTGCGAGATCTCGGGCAAGACAGCCGGTTGCGCGAGCTGCGCCTGTCGATCCCGGGAGAGCAGGTCAAGAACGGCGCGTTTATTGACGAGATCGCCGATGACGATCTCGCGCCTATCGTGGTTTGGTATCTAAAGGAGATCCGTTCCCGGTTGATCTGTGACCACCCGTTCAACAAACCCTACACAGACAGCGACTACCTATTCCCCTCGACATCCGAGCGCCCCATGGAGCGGTCAAGCTTTTCCCAGATGTTCCGTCGAGCCTGCCTCGAAGTGAACTTCGACATGACGATGCATCAAGCACGCCATGTTACGGCTTATTGGATCCTGTCCATGGACCCGAACGCCTGGGACGAGGCTGCGGCGCTTCTGGGCGACCACGAATTCACAGTGCGTAAATATTACGGCTGGATGAATGAGCGTCGCGCTTCCAAGGCTGGTCGGGAAAAACTCCAGCAGGCTCGCAAGGGCATTCGTAAGCACCGGAAGGGAGAATACGACGATGCAGCTTGAGCCGGAAACATATACACCATCCGCGGAGACCTCCCGAGGGCGACTATTGGCGAGATGGGATGCCCATTTGGCAGCGCGGGGTGTCTGCGCGCCACGTCAGGAGGATTTCTTGAGCTTCGGAGGTGTTTCGAAGCTTGAAAAGCTGCGCGCCGCATTGAACACAAACCGCCCGGAGCAGCTTGGCTGTATCCGGTTGGCATTGCGACAAAAGCGTTCCGAGAAATGGCGCCGAACTAATCCTGTAAAGGAGACTGCTGAGAACCGAAGATCACGGATTTCGCCCAAGCTTTCCATGCCCGAGAACCAATTGCCTCGCTCATGGCGGCGGGCGTTACGCGAGATGCGTAGTTGTCGTGCGTCGGCTGATCGAGGTTTGATCGACTTGGAGGATCGCACGCCCCCCAGTGCGTCAGTGATCAGGAATTTGGCATCTACCCTGCGGGTCTTTGCCCGAGTCTGCGAAGATCACGCACTGCTTCCCGACCTGTCATCCGAGACCATCGAGCTCTACCGGGCCGCGCGGCATGCCGAAGGAAATGCCAGCACATCCATCGCGTCTCGTCTGAAGGAATTGCGCATCTTTGCCCTCTGGTGCGACCTCGATGAAGAAATCATCGCCAAGTTGTTCCGTCTGCAGAAGCGCTATGACCGCGCGGCCAAGCGCGAGCGGAAGCGCAAGGACGTCTGGGCGGCCAAGAGCGGCAAAGGCTTGGGCGATGTCTGGGTCAAGGCAGAAGAGCTCCTGTCGCTGTCAGAGGCGGCTCCAGATGGCTCTGCGCTGCGGGCACGCCTCACCCTTGACGCGGCATGTCTGGCGCTGAGCGTGGTCTGTCCGCTCCGCTGCGGCGACCTCCATCGGATCGCCATCCGCTCTGAGTTGTCCCGGCACGCAGAGGGTTGGTCCTTGCACATCGTGACGCGGAAAGGCGAGAAGCCTTACCATCGTCCGGAACTTTGGCCGGAACTGACGCCTTTCCTCGACGCTTTGATCATGCTCGACATGACCGGGAGTGATTTCTGGGAGGCCTACGAGGCAAAGTGCGGGATGCCGCTATTTTCGCGGGATGGTGGAGAAAGCACTCCGGGCACGTCATGGCCAACACGTTGCTGGCACCGTCATTTCGGGATCGGAGCGCATATCATCCGATCGCTCTGGCACAGTTTGATGTTCGAGAGTGAAAATGATGATCAATGGATCGCCTTGGCGCTCTGTGGACAAGGCAATGGCCGCACCGCCCAACACTACATCCTCGAAGGCCGAAGAACACGATCGGCCCGCCGGGGGCGGGCGAAGATACAAGCATTGCGCCAAAGGCAAGTCAGAGGCTGAGGCCGAGGAGGGGGGCGAGGTCGGACTTGTTTTCTTGCTACCCTCTTTGGTGAGAGCAGCAAGAAAGCAAGCAGCCTTCTTAAAGTAAAATCAGCGGCTTATCAGAACCGGCCGGAGAAAGGAGGAACGGTCATCTTGTAGCCTGCGGCAATCCCGTCGAGGCATAGCAGGGAGAACTTTATGTTCGAAATCCCACAGCCAGCCACTGCGCTGCACCGCTTTGCGGAAAACTATCACCAAGCAATCCAGTATGCCGCATTGCGGCTGGGCGGACGCCCCTACCTCCGAAAGGCACAGGGGGTCCTCGACGACCTGCGCGCAGCGGGTCCGATCTCGTCACGAACAGAGCACGACGCATATGAGCTTCTGATGCTGTTCGCGCAGGGAGGCGGACTTATTGACATCGAAGCCGATTGCGCGCCGGATCTTGGTGCCGGAGATCTGGATGATATCGCCCTGCTGGCTGAGGCTCTCAGCGACGCTCTACTGGAGCTGAAGAAACAAGTCTGGCAGCGCCAGAATGGGGAAAGGCGCACCAGAGATGAGTGAAACCGTGCCATCAGACATGATGCATGTTGCGATCATCAATTCGCTTCGCGTAGCAAAGAGGATCACGGCAGCCGTGGAGGAAATCAACAAGGTTGGTGTCTTAACGCCTCCGCGCATCGTGCAATTGGAAGGATTGCGTGACGGCAGACTAACCGCTGATAGTTTCACGTCACGGGAGATCGATAGGCTTCGCGCAATGGCGAAGTCCATCGAGCCGGTCATCTTGGGTGAAACCGATACATGGTTCGTTCATGATAAACAGACCCCGTCGGTGGCACCTCGGTTAATCGTCACATCAGCGCAAGAGGCTGCCCTGATCCGCCTTCGCGCCGAGCTGCGCAATCTGGCAAATCAGATTTCCGAAGTCATCTTAATCCAAGAAGCAAAGCAGCTTGCAGTGCTGTTGAAACGGTGACCTGTTCGGCCGAGGGGGTCCCCTCGGCCGTCAGCGTCTGAGGCTAAGGCCGGTTGTATTGACGACCCAAACCGACTTTGGGGGGCCTCGAACGATACCCTTTCCTTGAGATGGAAACACATTCTCACATCCCCCGCCTCGCCTTTAGCGCCAAAGAAACTGCCGACATGATTGGTGTGAACTACCAAACGATCCTCGCGGAAATCCGCGCCGGGCGTTTGGTTGCGCGCCGAGTCGGCAAGGAATATCGTATTCATCGCGACAACATCGATGAGTATCTGAAATGCCCAGGCCAAGAAAACCAACCCGCCTCGGAATGGACCCCAAGACAGGCGATTGGCGCATCTTCAAATCAAATGGCAAACGCCTTAGGCTCGGACTTCGAGGGGAGGCTTCTCGCGAAGCTGCGGAGAATGAATTCGCCGACGAACTGATCAGAGAGCGGCTTGGATCTTCTGCGCCGCGCACGACAGATAAGACGCCCGTCATGGACTTGGTCTATCGCTACGCGGGGGCCAAAGCAGACGACGTTGCAAAGCCGCAACTGCTTGCTGATGCCATCGAGGCATTGTCACCTTTTTGGGGAACTAAGACGGCAGCTGATATCAATCGAGAGTCGTGCGCAGACTACACCAAGTGGAGGATGAACGGCGGGTTGCGGAAGCACCATTTGAAGACGCGAGACACATCGATGTCGAAGCAGAAAACCTCGCGATCAACGGCGCGGCGCGACCTAACTACTCTCAGAGCCGCCGTTGCCTTTGCGCAGGCAGACGGAATTCTTCTCGGCACCATGCCAAAAGTTGTCTTGCCAAATGAGACGCCCGCACGCGACCGGTCCCTTACCCGTAGTGAAGCGGCTAAGATCCTGCGTGAGCTGTGGCGAGGCGCACCCACGAGGGCTCGTAATGGAACCTTGCACCGCTCACCAGGAAAGACCAGGCATGCTGCACGTATGTTTCTACTGCTCCTCTATTCCGGATCGCGATTTGCAACAGTCTCAAAGACTAAGCGAAGAAAACGCGCTGACGGGCCGTGGGTCGATATGCAGAATGCAATCTGGTATCGGCGCGGATCGGAAGAGCAGATCACCAAGAAAAGGCGTGATCCGCATAGGATTCCCGGTAAAATCATGCTGGCGTTGGAGAGATGGGAGCGCCTCTTTCCGGATCAAGAGTATGTGGTGGAACACCCGCGGAATCCTGGGAAGCCAATTGGCGATATCGGTCAAGCGATAGATGGCGCATGCAAGCGCTTAGGTATCAAGCGGATTACAACTCACGGCCTAAAGCACACAGCGATCACACTTTACATTTCAGGTGGCGGTGATCCGATGCTCGCGGCCGAATATTTCAGCACGACTTACGAAACCATCAAGAAGAACTACCTTCATCTGCACCCTGACTATCAGGAGGATGCGATGCCCGGGGTCAGTCAGCTTGGAAAGCGCCCGGAACGAAATGGAACGAAACGACGCAAAAAGAGCCAAAATGGGACGAAATAAGCTGAGAACTTTATACGTAAGTTATTGAATTATAATTTTATTATGGTGTGTCCTGCACACTCCTAAGGGGCAGGTTATTGGTTCGAATCCAATCGGGGTCACCACCGTTTAATGCTTTTCGCGCGCACGAACTATGCGGCAGCGCGTTACCCGTTCAATACCCAGGGGCTTATGATATGGCTTAGCGGCGCAGAGTTCCCCGTCATCGGGTGATTAAGCGGCGTGTTCGCCTTCTTTTACACTTTCCGACAGGCCGCGTGTCGCGTCTTGCGCGGATTGCGATAGGGCGCGGATGTCTGTGCTGATTTGCGTAAAACCGCGGCCCGCGTCGCCGACGCGCGCGGCTTCGACACTGGCATTGATGGAGATAAAGAAGATTTGCTTGCTGATGCGATCAAGCCCCTCAATAGCTTCTCGTGCGCGGCTGGTTTGCAGATTATGCTGATCCAACGTATGGCCAAGATAGATGCTGCGAAAGGCGTTTAGACCGGCGTCGATGGCGGGCATGGTCTGCTCTTGGATATGGGTCAGCAGGGTGGCGGCGCGTTCTGGCGTCAAGACACCAGACAGCGCCGATTGCAGCGTTTTCGTCAATTGGTCGATGGAATCCGCCGCAAGGGGGAGCGGCGCCAATTGTTCGGTGCTGGGGCGGATGTTGCGATTTTTCAGCAGATCCTGCGCGCCCCGGCGCAGCATGGCGCTGGCGCGTTTCAGGCCGTCGACATCCACGTCGGTCAAAGGTGTGTCGCCTGCGACAAGCGCCTGGCAGACCAAGGTTTGCCCCTGCCAGAGCGCCGGTAATACGGCGTTGTCCAATAGGACGATTGGGTCTTCAGACCATTTCGATTGCGATGCCATAGCTGCCCCTGTTGCGAATTCAGGGGCAAGCTATCAGTTAAGTGTCAACGGAAGCTGAACGTCACAGGCTCGCGTCGAGAGCGGCGAGAATGGCGTCGCCCATGTCGGAGGTCGAGATCGGCGTGCCGCCTTCGGGCCCCATCAGATCGGCCGTGCGCGCGCCGTCAGCCAGCACCTGCTCCACGGCATTCTCCAGCCGCGTCGCCTCGTCCCCTTTGTCAAAGGAATAGCGCAGGGCCATGGCAAAGCTGAGGATACATGCGATCGGATTGGCCTTGCCCTGACCCGCGATATCAGGGGCCGAGCCGTGAACCGGTTCGTACAGCGCCTTGGGGCGGCCGTCGGCATTGGGTGCGCCGAGGCTGGCCGAGGGCAACATACCCAGAGAGCCGGTCAGCATCGCAGCACAATCCGACAGGATATCGCCAAACAGATTGTCCGTCAGAATCACGTCAAACTGCTTGGGTGCGCGCACAAGTTGCATCGCGCCATTGTCTGCGTACATATGGCTGAGGTCGATGTCGGGATAGTCGGTGTCGCGCACCTTTTGTACGACCTCGCGCCACAGGATGCCCGATTCCATGACATTGGCCTTTTCCATCGAACAGACCTTGCTGCCCCGACGCCGAGCAAGTTCAAAGGCCGAGCGCGCAACGCGGTCGATCTCGCTTTCGGTATAGCGCTGGGTGTTGATGCCGACACGTTCGTTGCCTTCTTCGAAAATACCGCGCGGTTCGCCGAAATAAACGCCGCTGGTCAATTCTCTGACGATCACGATGTCCAGGCCCGCAACGATGTCTTTCTTAAGGGACGAAAAGTCTGCAAGCGCGTCGAAACATTGCGCCGGACGCAGGTTGGAAAACAGATCCATTTCCTTGCGCAGGCGCAGCAGGCCGCGTTCAGGTTTGACGCTGAAATCCAGATCATCGTATTTCGGGCCGCCCACGGCGCCCAGCAGCACCGCATCGGCGGCCAGTGCTTTGGCCATCGTGTCATCGTGCAGCGGTGTGCCGTGTTTGTCATAGGCAGCACCGCCGACCAGATCCTGCTCCACATCGAAGGCCAGATCCCGTTTGGCACCGAACCAGTCGATCACGCGGGTTACCTGCCCCATCACCTCGGGGCCGATGCCGTCGCCGGCAAGGATAAGCAATGTTGGGTTGGCCATTGGATGTCTCCTGAATTTACTGTCGCAAGCGGCGTAGCCTGCGGGCCTCACAGGGTCAAGAAGTGCTGCAAATTTACCCCTGCAATCGCGCGCCTACCTGTCCAGATCTACCCAGATCAGCGCGTGTCGGCTGGCAGGGTCACTGACTTGCCAGTGTATGCCGCTATCAACCACGCGCCAATCTGAGGAGGGCAGAATGTAATCCACCCGCATCGGTCCGGTTTGATCCCACGAGACCGTCGCCTGATCCGGCAGCGGGTCTTGCAATGCTGGGTTGCCGAGCAGTGCGGTGATCGCCGCTCCGCGCCCGTCGCCGCGCGTGGGGTCAAGGTTGGCATCGCCCAGCAGGATGAATTGCTGCACGGGCGGTTGGCCGATAGTGCCGGCCAGATGCTGCGTCCAAAAGGTGACCTCGTCATGGTTGCGTTTGCCGTTGCGGTCTTCTGGCCCATCAAAAACCGGCGGCGTGGCATGAAAAGTCAGAAGGGTGACGGTGCCCAGATCGGGCACGTCGATAGGCACGCTCCAATGGCCGTTGGTGGACAGGCGCTGTATCGCAAGCGCGTCGGTGCTGGGAAAGCGTCCGGCAGCGGTATAGGGCAGCGATGCGCCGGGCAGGTCGCGCCAGAGCAGCGCAGAAAAGTCCTGCACCGCCGCCGTCTGCACAGGGTAGCGCGACAGGATCGCCATGGCCCCTTGACCATAGAAACTCCCATACCCCTGCGCATCTCCTGGCCCCCCGAGCCTGCCATCGCCATCCAAATCGAAATCTGTCATTCGCCCGGCGTTTGGTGGCGCGGCATAGCGGTGGGGGTAAGGTGCGCCTGCAGCGCTCAGCGCGTCGGCCAGGGCGCTGAGCGCGCTCAGCTCAAGATCATAGTCGACGCCTTGCAAGGTAATTACGTCGGGCGATATTTCTGTGATGCTGCGGACGACGGCCATCACCTTCGGATCATCGCCGCGCAGGATATCGCGCAGCAGCAGGCCGGGGCCGTCGCGGGACAATTCGGTGTTGAAAGTGGCGACACGCAGTGGGTCGGCAGCGGCGCCTGTGCCCAGCAGGGCCAGAAGCGCGGCGCAGATCAGGCCGCTTGCAAACCTGCTTGCGCGTCGGCGTAGGCGCGGCGGCGTTTGTCCTGGATCATCTCGGCGACACGGCTCATCGCGATGCCGCGCATGATCATGCTGGCGGGAAGAAAGGCCCATGCGCTTATTGTCCAAATCAGGGTTTGCGGATTGCTCAGCGTGATTGGGTCTACCAGATCGGCGGCGGCCTTGACCACTGCGGGGATGATGAAAGGCAGCAAGAAGCCCAGCGTGATGTTCACCCGCGCATCGCGTTGCAGCCGATAGAGCACGTCGCCCCCGGCGGTCGGGTCAAACAGAGGCAGGTTAACCCATACGTTGAAGGCACCCTGACGCGCAGGCCAACCCAGGAGTCGCACGAGCACTACAAAGGCGGCCATCGCCACGAGCGAGACCAGATAAGCAAGCCCTGCCGCCGTTCGCACTGTGTTTACAAGGCTTGCAGGCGCGTCTTCCGGGAGCATTAGGACAATCAAGCGCACCGGTGAATAGGGGAAATCAATGGCATTACCGATGATCGTACCGATTGACGTCAAAGCCCCGGTCAGCACCGACGGATCTGTCTGGCCTCGGGTGATGGCAGACAGGATGAGAACGGTCACGAACAGGCAGATAAAGCGGAGGCGGTTGAACGGCGGTGCCTCGCGAAATTCGACAATGCTGGGAAAGTTGGAGTTGTATTCGACAAACGTCAGAAAGGCGGCCAGGAGGGCGACTAGCACAGTGATCTGGCTGGAGTCAGCAGCCACGCCGGGCAGGAAGAGCGCCGGTGTTGCAATCAACAACGCCACCAAAAGGCCACGCGTTGCCGCGCCTGTCATCCGTCCAATCACTATTCTGCCCTTCCAAACTGGCCAGCCGCGATGCATTGCCGCGTGCTTGTTCCAACTTGTTTTCCCCGTGGTGCGGGGCTTGCCTCATTATTGCCCAATTTGTGCCTTCTTTCATCTCATTGCTCAAGGCTGTTAGTTAACAAGACGTAAAGGTTTGGGCATTTTGAAGGTGGGGGTGGTGCGTTCTTGCATCTATTTGATGGCGGAATGATGGCAGACCGCAACATCTTGTGGGCGGGGCAGAAACGTCCACAAGCGCGCGCCCAGCCTGATCATTTTAGGCTGGGCGACGGCTTAACAATTTATCAAACCCAAGGGCGGCTTTGGGCGAGGGTAGATTCGTAGCTGTCGATGTTCGCGGCCTTTTCCATGGTCAGGCCGATGTCATCCAGACCGTTCAAAAGGCAGTGCTTTTTGAAGGCATCCACTTCAAAGGAAAAGGTCTCGCCGTCCGACGTCGTGACCGTCTGGGCCTGAAGATCAATGGTCATGCGGGCGTTGGCGCCGTTTTCGGCGTCTTTCATCAGCACGTCCACCTGTTCCTGCGGCAGGGCGATTGGCAAGATGCCGTTCTTGAAACAGTTGTTGTAGAAAATATCCGCAAAGGACGGCGCGATGACGCAGCGGATGCCGAAATCCTTGATCGCCCAAGGCGCGTGTTCACGCGAGGAGCCGCAGCCAAAGTTATCGCCTGCCACCAACACTTCGGCATCACGGTATTGCGGTTTATTCAGCACGAAATCAGGCAGTTCCTGCCCATCGTCGCCATAGCGCATTTCATCAAACAGGTTCACGCCAAGGCCTGACCGCTTGATCGTTTTCAAAAACTGCTTGGGAATGATCATATCTGTGTCGATGTTGATCATCGGCATCGGGGCGGCGATGCCTGTAAGGGTGTCGAATTTGTCCATCTTAATGAACTCCTAATTTCCGACCACTAAATCTAGTGGTCTTTAAGGAAAGGTTAAATGTCACACGATGTACACCGGGCGTACACCGCGCGTGCATACGCAAACTACATCATGTCCCGAACATCGGTCAGATGGCCGGTGATCGCCGCCGCAGCCGCCATCGCAGGTGACATCAGGTGGGTGCGTCCGCCCCGACCCTGACGGCCCTCGAAGTTGCGGTTGGACGTGGCGGCACAGCGTTCGCCGGGGGCCAGTTGATCGGGGTTCATGGCAAGGCACATGGAACAGCCCGCCAGACGCCATTCAAAGCCGGCCTCCTTGAAGATATCGGCCAGCCCTTCTTCTTCGGCCTGTGCGCGCACAAGGCCCGAGCCGGGCACGATCATTGCGCGCAGACCGTCCTTGACCTTTTTGCCCTTGAGGATCGCGGCGGCGGCGCGCAGGTCTTCGATGCGGCCATTGGTGCACGAGCCGATAAACACGGTGTCGATCTTGACCTCTGACAGCGGCTGACCGGGGGTCAGGCCCATGTAGTCAAGCGCGCGCTGGGCGGCTTCGATCTTGCCACCTTTGAAATCTGCGGCGGCAGGGACATTGGCTGTGATCGGCAGCACGTCTTCGGGCGAGGTGCCCCATGTGACCACGGGCGCGATATCTTCGCCCTTGAGGGTGATCACCTTGTCCCAATGGGCGTCATCATCGGAATAGAGGGTTTTCCACCAGGCAAGTGCCGCTTCCCACTGGGCGCCTTTGGGGGCGTGGGGGCGACCCATGCAATATTCAAACGTCTTTTCATCTGGCGCGATCAGGCCCGCGCGCGCGCCGCCCTCGATCGCCATGTTGCAGACGGTCATGCGGCCTTCCATCGACAAATCGCGGATCGCTTCGCCGCAGTATTCGATGACATAGCCGGTGCCGCCAGCGGTGCCGGTAACGCCGATGACGGACAGAGTGATGTCTTTGGCCGTGACGCCGGGGCGCAGTTTGCCGGTGATTTCGACCTTCATGTTCTTGCCCTTGCGCTGGATCAGCGTTTGGGTGGCAAGAACGTGTTCAACTTCGGAGGTGCCGATGCCGTGGGCCAGCGCGCCGAATGCGCCGTGGGTCGATGTGTGGCTGTCGCCGCAGACCACGGTCATGCCCGGCAGGGTCCAGCCCTGTTCAGGCCCGATGATATGCACGATGCCTTGGCGCACGTCGGACACAGGGTAATAGTGGATGCCGAAATCGCGGGCGTTCTTATCGAGCGCTTCGACCTGGATGCGGCTGTCTTCGGTCATGGTGGCGGCATTGGCGCGGTCCAGCGTGGTGGGCACGTTATGATCCGGCACGGCGATAGTTTTATCAGGCGCGCGCACGGTGCGGCCCGTCATGCGCAGCCCTTCAAAGGCCTGCGGGCTGGTGACCTCGTGTACAAGGTGGCGGTCGATATAAAGCAAGCAGGTGCCGTCGTCGGCCTCGTGGGCGACATGGGCGTCCCAGATTTTATCGTAGAGTGTCTTGGGGGACATGATGGTCCTCTCCCGTTGTTTGGAAAATTTTGGGGTGGTGGGCGTGTGGGTGGGCTTAGCCCCGCGCGAGCACGCTGTGCGTCGCCCCGAAGAAGCGTTCGCGCAGGCGCGCGCGGTCGTCCAGATCAAACACCAGTATCATGGGGGGATGGATATAGAGCCTTGCTGAGTCTCGCAAGGTGTCGTTGTGGATAAGGGGTGGATAGGGCCAGCGGCTGCCCGTCGCACCGGGGCTGCGCCGTGAATGATAGCATGCCTTTGGCGTGACGGGTGGCGATTGGATGCTGAGGGCCAGCGCTTGCCCGTGGGGTGGCGATTAATTCGGCTGATCCGTCCCACTTAATGGTGCAACCTTGGCGTGACTTATCAAACTTGATCCTAGCCTATCTAAATCGCCTCCCCGTGGGGCGGGCAGGCGATGGCCCGGCGCGCTGTGCGCTTGATTCCGGGCTGAGTGGTAGTATGGGCGTTGATGAGGGCGCGGGGGTGAAGGTGTGCGGAAAATCGCCTCCCGTCGCACCGAAGGTGCGCCTTAATTAAACGGCGGGCAGGCGATGGCCCGGCGCCTGCAGCTTGATTCCGGGCGGGTGGCAGTATGGGCGTTGATGAGTGCGCGCGGGTGAGGGTGTGCGCAAAATCGCCTTCCCGTCGCACCGAAGGTGCGCCTTAAATCAAACGGCGGGCAGGCGATGGCCCGGCGCGCTGCGCGCTTGATCCCGGGCTGTGGTGGCAGTGTGTCGGGGCTGGGGTGCCCTGTGTGCCAACTTTGGTTAATGCTCACCACCATTTGCGTGACCTTGCATCGCACTGCGGGCCATAGCGGCGCGGTCATAGCCGGTATCAGGGCTGTGGGCCTGATGAGTCTGTACCGGGGTTCGGCGCACGCGCCGCCAGCGCCAGATGACAAAGGCCAGAACACAGAGCGCGAAGGCAATCAAAATGGCTTTGATAACAGTCATCAGCGCATCAGGACTTGAGCGTTCTTGCTCTTTAACATCGTGCGATTGATTTCGTCCTGATCATAGTCCGGTCCGGGGCTGTGGGCCTGATGTGTCTGCACAGGGCGGTTGCGGGCGCGCCGCCGCCAGCGCCAGATGACAAAGGACACCACGGCCAGAAAGAAGGCGACCCATATCATTTGGATAACAGTCATCATAGTAGCCTTTGCGCGTGCATCTTGGCTGGGCCGTCGCTGTTGCGGCTCTCCATTTCCATGCGGGCGACCTCTATCGGATCATAGCCCGGTCCGGGCCTGTGCGGCGCATGAATCTGTTCGGGCGCGGGCGGTTGCACGCCGCGCGCCCGCTTTTTGCGCCAGATCACAAAGGCAATCACGCAGATAAAGAAGACCAGAAAGATGGCGCGAGAGGCGGTCAT
The DNA here is from genome assembly GCF_057178245.1 of Sulfitobacter sp. KMM 9851. Lineage (NCBI taxonomy): Bacteria > Pseudomonadati > Pseudomonadota > Alphaproteobacteria > Rhodobacterales > Roseobacteraceae > Sulfitobacter > Sulfitobacter sp. KMM 9851. The sequence goes on along the minus strand of NZ_CM169991.1, from coordinate 3,514,767 downwards.
GGGCGGGCCTTTGACATATTATGCTTTGGCATGATGCAGCATGGCGGCTGCAAAGTCCAACTTGGGGTTGAAAGATATATGCAGGAATTGCGCTGTCTGGTTCCGCGCAGGGCGGTCTTTCTTGCCCCGGCGGGGTTGCTGTGCAAGTTTTGAGTATTGATCAGTAAGGGACGTACATGACCCCGCAGACCGATCCTTTTGTGGATTTTCTCGTATCGCTTCAAATCCTGTTTGCCGGAGTATGGGGCTTTGCCCAAAGCATCGTCTCCCCCGGTTGGCGGCAAAATCAAATCATTATCGTGGTTGTGCTGGTGATTGTGGCCTGGGGCCTGCACCGGGTCAGCGGCACGTTGTTGCAGAACTGGGTCCGGTCGCGCGAAGGCTGGTCGAAGTGGCAGTTGCGGGTGGTGGTGCAGGTCAAGCGGCGGCTGGGGTTGATGTGGTTCGCGGTGCTGGCGGGTGGGGTGTATCTGGTGATGCAGAACCTGACCTGGCCGTCGCGGTCCTATTTGATCGGGCTGGCGGCAACGCTGGCGGCGGTGTTGGTTGGCATTGCCTTTGCGGTGCGGCTGGTGCGCAACCGCCCCTTGCGGCGGTTGGTGACATGGGGGCTGTGGATTTATGCCACCCTGTATTTCCTGAATGTCGCTGATGAAGTGTCGGTATTTCTAGATGGTCTGGCGCTGACGATTGGTGATTTCCGCCTGTCGGTGCTGAAAATCATCACGGCGGTGGTGATCATTGGTGTGCTCTTTACCGTGGCGCGGCTGATAAGCACGACCACCGCTGCGAATATCCGCAAGAACGAGGATATCAGCCCGTCGATGCAGGTGCTGGCGGTCAAGGGGTTGCAGATAACTCTTTACGGTGTCGCCTTTTTCATGGGCGTCAAAGCGGTGGGGATCGATCTGACCGGGCTGGCGGTGCTGTCTGGTGCCATTGGTGTGGGTCTGGGTTTTGGTCTGCAAAAGGTGGTGTCGAACCTTGTGTCGGGGGTGATCATCCTGCTGGATAAGTCGATCAAGCCGGGGGATGTGATTTCACTGGGCGAGACCTTTGGCTGGATACAGACGCTGGGCGCGCGCTATGCCTCGGTGGTCACGCGCGACGGCAAGGAATACCTGATCCCGAATGAGGATCTGATTACCGGTCAGGTGGTGAACTGGTCGCATTCCAATGATTTCGTGCGGTTGGATATCTATTTTGGCACAGCATATGGCGACGATCCGCATGTGGTGCGCAAGTTGGCGATCGACGCGGCCAAGAGCGTGGACCGGGTGCTGAGCTTTAAGGCGCCGGTCTGTCATATCGTGGGTTTTGGCGACAGTTCGGTGGATTACATCCTGCGGTTCTGGATCAAGGACCCGACCGGCGGGCTGACCAATATCCGTGGTAACGTCTATCTGGCGCTGTGGGATACGTTCAAGGAAAACGAGATTTCGATCCCCTTCCCGCAGCGCGAGGTGTTGATGCTGGAGGACAGCAAGCTGTCGCTGGCGCGGCAAAGGGCGGCGGCGGACCTGCCCGATTGAGGGTTCGTTCTGGGCAGGCCACACCGGCCTGAAGTCTTGCATAAAACGGGGTTTTTCGCCGCCGTTCATGTTGTGTAAATGGATTCATTGAATTGTCGTGCCGGCGCTGTTAAATTGAGCACGTCCGGCACCGGGACAAGCGTTCAGCATAGGCGGTGCATCACGAAGGAGGACGATGTCCTGTCTCTTAACGTTGACGCAGCCCGCGCTGTGGATCATGGGGTGGCGATGACAGCCACCCAGCAAATCGCAAACAGCGAAGACCTGCTTGCGCTTATCCTCACCTCACTTGATGACGACAAGGCCGAAGAAATCGTGCAGATTGATCTGCGCGGCAAAACGGCCATGGGCGATTACATGGTGATCTGTTCCGGTCGGTCGACACGGCAGGTTTCGGCAATTGCCGAAAAGCTGGCCCAGACCGTCAAGGATGCCACTGGCCGCACGGCCAAGACGGAAGGCAAAGAAACTGGCGACTGGGTGTTGATCGACACCGGTGACGTCATTGTGCATGTGTTCCGCCCCGAAGTGCGCGAATTCTACCAGTTGGAAAAGATGTGGCAGGGCGGCGATACGCCATCGACTGTCGCCCAGAACTGACGCCGCGCGGCGGCTGATGCGGGTTCATATCTGTGCCATGGGGCGGCTGCGTGCCGGCCCGGAAAAATCACTTGTCGATGATTATCTCACACGGTTCGACAGAACCGGGCGCGCGCTGGGCCTTGGCCCTGCGCGCCTGTACGAGTTGGAAGACAAGAAAAACGGCGGCATGGCGGCAGAGGCTGTGTTGCTGCGCCGCGCCATCCCGGCGGGCGCGGTCATTTGTGTTTTGGATGAGCGTGGCAGGGTGGAAGCCTCGCCTGCATTTGCCCGCCGTCTGGGCGACTGGCGCGATGCCGGGCGCGGTGATCTGGCGCTGATTATCGGCGGGGCTGACGGTATCGACCCCAGTCTGCGGGCCGAAGCTGACCACGCCCTGTCATTTGGCAAGATGGTCTGGCCGCATATGCTGGTGCGTGTGATGCTGGCCGAGCAGCTATACCGCGCGGCGTCCATCCTGTCGGGCGGGCCGTACCACCGGGATTAACCGCATAGCAATATGACCACAAAACCGCGCAGTTCAGCGCAGTTTGATGCGTTTGATGTTTGGCGACCAGCCGTTGATCGTATCGTGCACCTGAATGCCGATTTCAGTCACATCCGCCGGAATGCGTACGTTGGATAGCGACCGTGTGAACGGCTGTTCGTCGACATGGGGGTGCGCAAGATCGCGGGTGCCCAAGTCCTTGCCGTTGGCATCAATGATACGCCATGCATCAGCGTAGTCGTCCCAGCCCTTGTCGTCGTGTTTGATCGTCACGTCAAAGCGCCAAAGATCGCCGGATTGGGACATGTTGACGTTCTGCACAACAGGAACATCGGCCAGGGCCGGGGCTGCAACGCATAAAAGAAAGATTAGGCTACGAATTAACATGGGATTAACCCTTGTGAAGGACGAAGGACATATAGCGCCTCGCGGCACCCTTCCAAGGGATTCGCTGTCACGATGTAATATTTGCTTGTTCACTGGCCCGATGCGTTGCGCAATTACACCAGTGCGCAGGGGGTCAACGCCCACTATTTTGGTGGGCTGTCGCTGGAGGAAGCGGACGTTCAAACTCAGGGTTGCTTGTCAATTTGATAAATTGGTCATATAATTTTACCAACTTGGAGGAGCAGCCATGGAAATGCCGATTCCCGATGCGGGTGTTATGGGCCGCAAGGCGCGTGTGGTGGCACGGCTGCGGGATGTTCTGCCCACCACGGCAGTGATCGACGACATTCGCCAGACCCGCGCCTATGAATGCGACGCGCTGACCGCCTACAAATGCCCGCCCATGGTTGTCACTCTGCCCAGCAGCACCGCAGAAGTCTCTGCCGTGTTGCGCATCTGCTTTGAGGAAGGCGTGCCTGTGGTACCGCGCGGGTCCGGCACATCGCTGGCCGGGGGGGCATTGCCGACGGCCGATTGTGTCGTGCTGGGGGTGGCGCGGATGACGCAGGTGCTGGAGACTGATTACGATAACCGCCTGATCCGGGTGCAGACCGGGCGCACCAATCTGAGCGTGACCGGCGCTGTCGAGGCAGACGGTTTTTTCTATGCACCTGATCCGTCGAGCCAGTTGGCCTGTGCCATCGCAGGCAATATCGCGATGAACTCCGGCGGTGCCCATTGCCTGAAATACGGGGTGACCACCAACAACCTGATGGGGGTGACACTGGTTCTTATGGACGGCGAGATCGTCGAGATCGGTGGCGGATATCTGGACGCCGGAGGGTTGGACCTATTGGGTGTGATCTGCGGCTCGGAGGGACAATTGGGTGTCGTGACAGAGGCGACCCTGCGCATCCTGCCCAAACCCGAGGGCGCGCGTCCGGTCCTGATGGGGTTTGACGACAACGAGGTGGCCGGGGCCTGTGTGTCGGAGATCATCAAGGCGGGCGTGCTTCCCGTGGCGATCGAATTCATGGACCGGCCCTGTATCGAGGCAACCGAGGCCTTTGCCCATGCCGGATACCCGATGTGCGAGGCCCTGCTGATTGTTGAGGTTGAGGGGTCGGATGCGGAGATTGATCATCAACTTGGACTGATCATGGAAATCGCGCGGCGACATAATCCGGTTGAACTGCGTGAGAGTAAATCGGCAGAGGAATCGGCGGCGATCTGGCTGGGGCGCAAATCGGCCTTTGGGGCGATGGGTCAGATCAACGATTACATGTGTCTGGACGGCACGATCCCGGTCTCGGCCTTGCCGCAGGTGCTGCGGCGGATTGGCGAGATGTCGGCAGAGTATGGGCTGCGGGTTGGCAATGTGTTTCACGCCGGCGACGGCAATATGCATCCGCTGATCCTGTTTGATGCCAACAAGCCCGGCGATCTGGAGCTTTGTGAGGCGTTTGGCGCGGATATTCTGAAACTATGTGTTGAGGTGGGGGGATGTCTGACCGGCGAGCATGGCGTGGGGATCGAAAAGCGCGACCTGATGCATGTGCAGTACGGTTTGGCCGATCTTGAGGCGCAGATGGTGGTGAAGGATGTGTTTGACCCGACGTGGCTGTTGAACCCGGCGAAGGTGTTTCCACTGGACGTGACCGAAGCGCGGCGCGGGGCGGGAGCGGTGGCTGCGGCGTGATATGGGGGCTGTCCCCGGACCGAGACACCTGCTGGGGGCTGGCGGTCTAAACCGAGACGCCTGCTTTGGGAAAGCCCCCCAAACCGAGATATTTATTGGGGGGCCAGCCCCCCAAACCCCCCGGGAATATTAGGACCAAAAAGAGAATGAAGATCAGCGACGAGGCAGAGTTGGTGGCGGCGGTGCGCGGGGCTGGCGGGGCTTTTTCCGTGCGTGGCGGCAATACGCGCGGCATGGCGGGGCCGGGGGCGGCGCTGTCTTTGGCCGGGCTGCGTGGGATCACGCTGTACGAGCCGGGCGCGCTGACGCTGGTGGCGCGGGCAGGGACGCCGGTGACCGAGATTGTTTCGGCGCTGGATGCCGAGGGGCAGCGGCTGGCGTTCGAGCCGATGGACCACCGCGGGGTGCTGCAACGTGGAGGGGAGCCTACCATCGGTGGTGTCTTTGCCGCCAATGTCAGCGGGCCGCGGCGGATCGCGGTGGGTGCGGCGCGGGATTTCCTGCTGGGGGTTCGGTTTGTCGATGGCCGGGGCGAGGTGATCAAGAATGGTGGGCGGGTGATGAAGAACGTCACCGGCTATGATTTGGTCAAGCTGATGGCGGGGTCGTTCGGCACCTTAGGTGTGTTGAGCGAGGTATCGTTTAAGGTTTTGCCCAAACCCGAGACGCAGGCGACTTTGGTGTTGCATGGTCTTGAGGATGCTGCGGCAGTGGCGGCGATGACGCGTGCCATGGGCAGCCCTTATGATGTCACCGGCGCCGCGCATGATCCAGCGGCGGGGCGGACCATGGTGCGGGTCGAAGGGTTTGAAGCCTCGGTACGGTATCGTTTGGGCCGATTGCGGCTGTGGTTGGCAGATTGCGGGGCCGAGATGTCGGTGCTGGAAGATGCAGCGACGGTAGAATGCTGGCGCGCGCAGCGCGATTTGCTTGCATTTCAAGGGGTGCCGGGCGACATCTGGCGGGTGTCGTGCCGCCCCACGCAAGGCGCCGAGATTGCCGCGCGCGCAGGGGCCGAGGCGCATCTGTTTGATTGGGCCGGTGGACTGGTCTGGCTGGCGATGCCCGCGGGCTGTGACCTGCGCAGCCGCTTGGGGTATTATGATGGTCATGCGACCCTGATCCGGGCGGACGCGGCCACATTGGCCGCGCGGGGCCGGTTTGAGCCTGAGAGCGCCGGGGTGGCGCGCCTGAGCGCCGGGTTGCGGGCGCGGTTTGATCCGTCGGGCATATTCAATGCGGGGCTGATGCAGGACGTGACATGACGCTGACAGTTGTTTTTCTGATCATCTTTCTGGTGGGGCCGATGGTTTTTCAGCGGTTGACGGCACCCAAGCCCGGCATCAGGGCCCTGCGGCTGCTGGCGGTGTTCTGCATCGGATGTTTCGCGGCGGCGGTGATGCTGCGCTATCTGGGCAGCGCGCGCTGGGGCGGCAGCCCATTGTTCATCGGTGTCTGGATCGCGCTGGTCTGGGGGGCGTGGATCGCCGCGATTGCGCTGGTTGTCCAGGCGTTGCGGCGGGCCGATCCCGGTCTGAAGATGCAGCGTTGGACATCTGCAGTCGGTGCGGCCGGTACCACGGTGCCATGGTTCGGCCTGGTCTTTGCCGAGTTGATGCGCGGCTAGAACTTTCATTCATTCACGACCGGAGCAGAGATGCAGACCACATTTACCGTCGATCAACTACGCGATCCTGAGATACGGCGCAGCAATGACATCTTGCGCGCCTGTGTGCATTGCGGATTTTGCACAGCGACCTGTCCGACCTATCAGGTGCTGGGCGACGAGTTGGACAGCCCGCGGGGGCGTATTTATCTGATCAAGGATATGCTGGAGAACGACCGTGATCCGGATGCCAAGACGGTCAAACACATCGACCGCTGCTTGTCCTGTCTGGCCTGCATGACGACCTGCCCGTCGGGGGTGCATTACATGCATCTGGTCGACCACGCCCGTGCCTATATCGAACAACGCTACAAGCGGCCTTTCAGTGACCGGGCGCTGCGGTGGCTGCTGGCGCGCATCTTGCCCTATCCGATGCGGTTTCGGGTTGCGTTGCTGGGGGCGAAGATCGGGCGGCCGTTTGCGCGGCTTATGCCGGATGCGCGGTTGCGCGCGATGTTGGAAATGGCGCCAAAGGTGATCCCGCCCGTCAGCCGCAACGACGATCCGCAGACGTTTGCCGCGCAGGGGGCACGCAAGCGCCGGGTGGTGCTGATGACCGGTTGCGCGCAAAAAGCGCTGAACACGGATATCAACGATGCAACGATCCGGCTGCTGACGCGGGCGGGCTGCGAGGTGGTGGTGGCCAAGGGGGCGGGCTGTTGTGGCGCGCTGACACATCACATGGGCAAGACAGGCGAAAGCCATGCCGCCGCCGCGCGCAACATCAAGGCGTGGTGCGCCGAGATGGACGGCGAGGGGATCGATTCGATTGTGATCAACACTTCGGGCTGCGGCACGACGGTTAAGGACTACGGCCATATGTTCCGCAATGATCCTCTGGCGGCAGATGCCGCGCGGGTGGCGGCATTGGCGCAGGATATTTCGGAACTGCTGGTCACGCTTGATCTGCCACAATCTGGCCAAACTCCAGATCACGCCGGTTTGGTTGTGGCCTATCATGCGGCGTGTTCATTGCAGCACGGCCAGCAGATCAAGACCCACCCCAAGACGCTGTTGAAACAGGCGGGTTTTACCGTGGTTGAACCGGCAGACAGCCATCTGTGCTGTGGCTCTGCCGGGACATATAACCTGATGCAGCCAGAGATTTCGCAGCAGTTGAAAGTGCGTAAAGTCAATACGTTGGAGGAGAAGTCGCCCGATATCATTGCAGCAGGCAACATAGGCTGCATGATGCAGATCGGGTCGGGCACGCGGGTGCCTGTGGTGCATAGTGTCGAACTGCTGGATTGGGCGACGGGTGGTCCGAAACCGCCGGCCCTGACCAAGGGGCGGGATCAGGCTCCTGAAATTCCGCGCCTGCGTTAACCAAATTGCCCTATTTCTGCCGCAACTCGTCTGTATCGCACAGGGGTAGCTTGAACTTGAGGTGATATTTTGCGGCGCTTGCTGGCTCTTTCCTTGATGGCGATGTTCATCACTTCGACAGCGGGTGCGCAGGATGCGCCGCTCAAACGGCTTGATAGTGGCGTTGATGCCGCTGCCTGGGAAGCCGTGGGGCGGCTGGACCTTGGGGGGACCGGTTTTTGCACCGGGGCGCTGATTGCGCCGCGTTTGGTGCTCACGGCGGCACATTGCCTATTTGACCGCGACACAAAGCAGCGGATCGACCACGCCAAGGTGCAGTTTCTGGCCGGGTGGCGAAACGGGCGGGCCGGCGCGTACCGCAATATTCGCCGGGCGGTGGTACATCCCGATTATGTCTATGACGGTGATGTTTCATCACGCCGCGTGCGTAATGATCTGGCGCTGCTGGAGCTTGAGCGTCCGATCCAGAACACGACGATACAGCCGTTCAGTACAGCCGCCCGGCCCCGGCCTGGCGACAGTGTAAGCGTCGTCAGCTATGCTCGCGACCGCGCCGAGGCGCCGTCGTTGCAGGAGGTCTGCAAGGTTCTGGCCCAGCAGGAGGGGGTACTGGTCACCTCGTGTTCGGTTGATTTCGGATCAAGCGGCGCGCCGATATTCAGTTTTGTCAACGGGGTGCCGCAGATCGTTTCCGTGGTGTCGGCCATGGCCGAGGTCGAGGGCGAACATGTGTCGCTGGGTACGGCACTGGGCGCGCCGCTGGCGTTGTTGCAGGCCGAGCTGGTGGCGGGCAAGGGTGTGTTCCTAGAGGCAGGCCCCGCAAGCAAGCGCATTTCCGTGGGCGAGCAGCATCAGACCGGCGCCAAATTTGTCCGGCCTTGAGGGGTCTTGAAAGCGGTTAATTCTATTCCCACATGAGTTGAGCCGGGGTGCCTAATAGGGCTTCGGCGTTTGTAAAAGCGGGTCTGTCCAATGGTGGAAGGCCCGATATGTCAATCGCTCAAAGATGAGGATGAACACATGCGTACATTTGATTTTGCACCGCTCTATCGGTCCAGCGTTGGTTTCGACCAGATCGCCAGCATGATGGACCGGGCGCTGACCAATGATGGGGCAACCCCCAGCTATCCCCCCTACAATATCGAAAAACTTGATGGTGATGCCTATCGCATTTCGATTGCTGTTGCCGGTTTCGCCGATGGGGATCTAAGCGTTGAAGTGCGCGAAAAGGCCCTGATCGTATCGGCCCGCAAGGCGGATGAGGATGAGCAAAAGACCTATCTGCATCGCGGCATTGCCACCCGCGCGTTCGAGCGTCGGTTCCATCTGGCCGATCACGTGCAGGTCACAGGTGCGGCCCATGCCAATGGCATGTTGCACATCGAGTTGGAGCGGCAGGTGCCAGAGGCGCTGAAGCCGCGTCAGATCCAGATCGCGTCTGATGTGAAGGCGATCGAGAAGGATGTGGTTGACAGCAAAGCTGTGAACTAAGGTCTGACCTCCCCCAGACCAAGGAAGGCCCGCCGTTTTGGCGGGCCTTTGTTGTTGGTAACTCAGCCCGGAACAAGCGAAGCGCCGGGCCATCGCCTGCCCGCCCCACGGGGAGGCGATTTGGTGAGGCGGGGATCAAGTTTGATAGAGCGCGCCAAGGCTGCGCCATAAAGTGGGACGGAACACCGTTTGAGATCGCCACCCCACGGGCAGGCGGTGGCCCTCTCCCTCCTCACTCCCCCGACAGGCTGGCCGCGAGGCGCATCAGTTGCACCGCTTCGGCGCGGTAGCCGAAGGGGTCATCCCCCTTTGTTGCATTCGCTAGCGCGATGGCCTCGGCATAGGACCATTTGCCCAAATAGCCGTCGTCGCGAAGCAATTGACCAAAGCCTGCGATGGCGGCGGCAAATCCGGGTTCGGCGCTGGTATCCGCTGGTATCCGCGCTTCGATAAGCTGGCTTTCCTCCGCCCCAGGTGCCTTGTACCGCAAGCGCAGGAACCCCAGTTCATCGGTGGTATCTGGCGTCTGTCCCCCGGCGCCATAGCGCAGCGGATCGTTCAGAACTGCGGGTGATCCGACGGGTGTGACCTCGTACAATGCGGTTACCTGATGGCCCGCGCCAATATCCCCGGCATCGACCTTGTCATTGTTGAAATCTTCGCGGCGCAGGACGCGGGTCTCATAGCCGATCAGCCGGTATTCTGCGATTTGGTTAGGGTTGAATTCGACCTGGATTTTCACGTCGTTGGCGATGGGGAACAGCGCCCCGGTAAGTTGATCAACCAGCACCTTCTGCGCCTCGGCCAACGTGTCGATATAAGCGGCGATGCCGTTGCCGTTCTGGGCCAGCGCCTGCATCGTCGCATCGTCCAGATTGCCCCGTCCAAAGCCTAGGACCGACAGGTAGGTGCCGCTGTCACGCTTGTCCGCGATGTAGTCTTTCAGCGCGTCCGGGTTCGCTAGGCCGACGTTGAAATCCCCGTCGGTGGCCAGAATCACGCGGCTGATCTCGCCGTCCTTGGCCATTGCTGCGGCGGTGGCATAGGCATGTTGCAGCCCGGCCTCTCCGGCGGTTGACCCACCTGCGTCGAGCATATCAAGCGCTGCGAGGATAGTTGTGCTGTCACTTGCAGGTGTGGGGGCAAGGACCTGTCCGGCAGAACCTGCGTAGGTGACAATGGATACCTCATCCTCGGGGCGCAACTGGCCCAGCATCAAGCGGAAGCTCTGTTTCAGCAGCGGCAGCTTGTCGGGATTGTTCATCGAACCGGAGGTGTCGATCAGAAACACCAGGTTGAGCGGTGCGCGATCAGCGATGTCGGGCAGCGCGCCTTGCAGGGCGATCTGCACCAGTTGGGTGTCAGGGTTCCACGGTGTCTGGCTGACCGAAACGGTGGGTAAGAAGGCGGTGCCGTCGGTGGGTGCCGCGTAGTCGTAGGGGAAATAGTTTACCATCTCTTCGATCCGCACGGCATCGCGCGGCGGCATCTGGCCGTGGGTCAACGCGTTTCGGATCACGGCGTAGGATGCGGTGTCGACGTCGATGGAAAAGGTCGAAACCGGGGTTTCGCTGGTGATCTGCACCGGGTTCGTATCGGCGTTGGCAAAGGCTTCGGTATCGGGCTGAGGTGTTGGGCGCATGTCGTCTAGAACGACGGGGGGCGCGTATGACTCTTGGGCCACGATCGCGCCAGACGCGACGCTGTCTGCGGGGGCGGCCCGCTTGGCGCGCGGCGCGGGGGCGACGGTGGTGGGGGCGGGCGCATGGTTTTGCAAGCTGCTGTTCAGGTCGCCGCGCTGCGTCTCTTCCTCGGCCATTTCGACGGCTGGTGGTTCAGGCGCAGGCAGCGGCGTAGGTTCAAAGGTGCCGCCACGGCCCGCATCATTTTGCAACATGCCGTCCAGCGGCAAGAAGGCCACCAGGCCAACGGCAACGATGGCGGTTGAGGCTGTCAGGCCCGCGCGGGAGGTGAGGGTGTTCAACATGGTTTTCGCTCCTGTCCAAAGGCCCGTCATTGGGCGATTGGAAGTAGGACGCGCCCCGGTCGGCGATCCTTGGAGCGTTTCGAAGTTTTTCTGCGCGAGGGTCAGATTTTCCGCTCGGCGGGCGGCGTCGGGGCGCGGGGTGGCGGCGTCCATCATCGCCTTGAGATCGTCCAGCTCGTCGTTCATGTGTCGTCCTCCGCGCGCAGCTGCGCCAGATGTTTCTTGGCCTGAGAGATGCGCCAACTGACCGTGCCTTCGGAAATACCCAGCACGCTGCCCGCTTGTGCATGGGTCATGTCGTCCAGCACCAACGCCAGTGTGTCGCGCAGATCGTCGGGCAACGCGCACATGGCGCGGGTCAGCCAGTCGACGGCTTCGGCGGTTTCGGCGTTTGCGGCCTGACGGTTCACCTCCCAATCGCCCCAACCGCTGGCGGCGCGGGCATGGGTTGCGGCGCGGCGGCGGCGGTCGTGAGCGGCGTTGACGGCAAGTCGGTAGAGCCAGGTGGTAAAGGCCGCATCACCACGATAGCTGCGCAGTTTGGCGGGCAGGGCGGCGCAGATATCTTGCGTCAAATCTTCGGCGTCTGCCTGCGATCCGGTCAGGCGAAAGACCAGTCGGAATAGCCGATCATATTGCCGGTCCAATAGCGTGGCAAAGGCGGCGGCATCGCCCCCCGCTGCGGCAAGTGCCAAAGAGGTGTCCTCGGGTGTCATCAACATCACCTACGTATGACGCGGGCCAGCCGTCAATCCTTGGGTGTGTGCGGAAAAAATTTGCGGCCAACGAAATCTAAATGATTTGGCGGCAGTTTACGGCAACACCACCAGAAGGGGGCGTCATGCAAAGCGGGCGAATTTTTTGGGCATTGCTAATGATGCCCGGCATTTTGCCGCAGCTTGCGGTGGCCGAGGCTGTTTCGCTGTTCAGCGCGCAGATGGCACCGCGTGGTGGGTTGTATCAAGCCAGCGTGTCGCCGGACGGCGCGGGTATGAGTTCGAGCCTGTTTATCGGACGTAGCGGTGCCAGCCTGTTTGCGGATCGCCCCGCCCATGACCCCGTTTATGCCGATGATGCGGCAATTGGTGATGGAGGTAGGGATGTTGACGTCATCCGTCATCTGATCGGGCAGGCGGAATCGCGGCGTGATGGCTATGACGCTGTGCAGCACGGCGCGCGGATCAAACCGCCGAAAAGGCCGACACAGATGACCGTGGCCGAAATCTATGCATGGATCGCAGCCACACCGGGCCAGCCGCATGCCATAGGGCGCTATCAATTCATTCCCAAAACGCTGGAGCGGGTGGTGAACAAACTGGGCGTTGATCCGGCACAGCGGTTTTCAAAGCGGATGCAGGATCGGCTTGCTGATGTTTTGCTGGCCGAGGCGGGATTGAACCGGGTGCGTGCGGGCGAAATCAGCCGCCTTGCGTTCATGAACAACCTTGCAAAGATATGGGCAGGACTGCCCAACAGTAGCGGCAAGTCGCATTATGACGGGTATGCAGGCAACAAGGCGTCGATGACATGGGCGCGCTTTGATGCCGCGATGATGACGGCGTTTCCGGGATAATCGCGGAGCTGTCTTACCTTGTTGGGCGCAGTGTCGTTGCCCCGGAAATTCTTGTCACCTGTAGTGATCGGGTTTGCTGCACTGCGTCTACCGGGCTGACATTTCTGTAGCGTGCGCAGTCGGGCAGTTGCGCAGTGGGCAGAGATGCGTTACTCCACATAAATGTTATGATATAACATATCGAATCACATGGCCGCTTGGCCACATCTGGAGTATCCATATGAAAAACCCAGTCGCAAAACAGATCAGCGCCCTGACCATTGGCGCGCTTTTGGTGTTCTCGGCCCCTGTCAGTGCTGAAACCAAATCTGACACCACAACCAGTGAGAGTGCCAAGCACGACCATGGTTCTGACGACATCTACAAAGGCTACTTTGACGATTCCCAGATCAAGGACCGCGCGCTGTCCGACTGGGCGGGCGACTGGCAGTCAGTCTATCCCTTTTTGCAAGATGGCACGCTGGATGGCGTGATGCAGCACAAGGCCGAACACGGCAAAAAGACCGCCGAAGAGTACAAAGCCTATTATGACGTCGGATATGCCACGGACGTGGACCGCATTTTGATCGAGGGTGACGCAGTCACATTCTTCCGCGATGGCACACCGGTGCAGGCGCAATACGAAAATGACAGCTATGCGGTGTTGAATTACGAAAAGGGCAATCGCGGTGTACGCTTTGTCTTTGAAAAAGTGAGTGGCGACGATGCCGCTCCGGGTTTCATTCAGTTCAGTGACCACCGCATCGCCCCAGACAGGGCCGATCATTATCACCTTTATTGGGGCGATGATCGTGCGGCGTTGTTGGAAGAGCTGACCAATTGGCCAACATATTTCCCAGCAGACCTGAGTGGCGCGGACATCGCGGCGGAAATGCAGGCGCACTAATGTGAGAGGTTGTGGCCTGACTCATGGGAAATATTCGTGATGAGTCAGGCCCGCAGCCTTGGGATAGGTGTGGTGGCGCTCATGGGCAGGCAGGACAACATGCGCAGCAGCCTAAAGCGGCGGCGACGGCAGGGCGATGGCATGGCGTCCTATGATCGGCTTCCGCCAAGGCTTCGTGCTTGGCTGGCGCAGGCGGCCTTGCCGTGGTCGCCGCAGTCGGCGCACCGCGTCTGGTGCAGGGCGCTGGAAAAATGCGGTGGGGATACAGAGCAGGCAATCCATCGCCTGACACGCGCAGAGCGGGACATGCTGGCGCGGGACAGGCATTCGGCCCGTCCCGCTATCGTGTTTTAGACGCTCATGCAGATGTATTTCATCTCCAGATAGTCTTCGATGCCGTGGTGGCTGCCTTCGCGGCCAAGGCCGGATTGCTTTACCCCGCCGAAGGGTGCAACTTCGGTCGAGATGATCCCGGTGTTCACGCCAACGATGCCGTATTCCAACGCTTCGGCCACCTTGTACACACGGCTCAGGTCTTTGGCATAGAAGTAGGAGGCGAGACCAAAGATCGTGTCATTTGCCATTGCGATCACCTCGTCCTCGTCTTCGAACTTGAACAGCGGTGCCATCGGGCCAAAGGTTTCTTCGGTCGCGACTTTCATGTCTTGGGTGACGCCCGTGACGATGGTGGGCGCCAAGAAGTTGCCATCCATCGAACCATCGTTGCCCAGCACCACGGTGCCGCCCTTGGCCACCGCATCTTCGATGTGCTCGCGTACCTTTTCACCGGCGGCGGAGTTGATCAGCGGACCAAGGTCCACGCCATCCTCAAAGCCGTCACCGACCTTCATCTGTTTGACCCGCGCGGTCAGGCGTTTGGCAAATTCGTCGTAGACGCCCGCCTGCACATAGATCCGGTTGGCGCAGACGCAGGTCTGGCCGTTGTTGCGGAATTTACACAGGATCGCGCCTTCGACGGCAGCATCGAGATCGGCATCGTCAAACACGATGAACGGCGCGTTGCCGCCCAGTTCCATTGAGCATTTCATTACCTGGTCGGCGGCCTGCTTCAACAGGATGCGGCCCACTTCGGTGGAGCCTGTGAAGGTGAGTTTGCGCACGGCGGGGTTTTCGCAGAATTCCTTGCCCACGGCAGAGGAGGACGACGAAGGCACCACGTTGAACACACCTGCGGGGATGCCGGCGCGTTCGGCCAGTACGCCCATGACGATGGCCGACAAAGGTGTTTCCGCAGCAGGGCGCGCAACAAAGGCGCAGCCAGCAGCCAGTGCTGGTGCGGCCTTGCGGGTGATCATCGCGTTGGGAAAATTCCACGGTGTGATCGATGCCGCGACACCGATAGGCTGTTTGATCACGGTGATGCGTTTGTCACGCTGGTGGCCGGGAATGGTTTCGCCGTAGATGCGTTTGGCCTGTTCGCCAAAGAATTCGATGAAGGACGCGCCATAGGCAACTTCGCCCTTGGCTTCGGCCAAAGGCTTGCCCTGCTCTGCGGTCAGGATCGCACCCAGATCGGCCTGGTTTTCCATCATCAGATCGAACCATTTGCGCATCACGGCGGCACGTTCCTTGCCGGTCCATTTGGCCCATTCTTTTTGGGCGGCTTCGGCCTGTGCGATGGCACCGGCGACTTGGGCGCGCGACAGGTTGGCGACCTTGGCGATGACATCGCCACGTGCCGGATTGGTTACGTCAAAGGTGCCATCGTCGCCATCCACCCATTCACCGCCGATATAGGCGCGGGTTTCCAGCAGGCTGGGGTCTTTTAGCTTCGATTTCAGATCAGTTTTAGCATCGGTCATTGGGTCTCTCCGCTATTGTCTATGGCACCCAAAGCAACAACGGGTATGATTGTCCAGTTCCACTTTGCGACGAAACCCGGTTGGGAGACCTTAGATGAAGCTTGATGATGCCTATGCCAACGCCGCCTATATCGACGGGGCAGACAGTTTTCCGCCGCGTTGGCAGCAAGAGGCGGCCGCGTTCCGCGATGGTTTGGGCGCGCGCGCGCAAATCGGTGTGCGCTATGGTCCGTCTGACCGGCAGCTGTTTGATTTCTTTCAGCCGGAGGGCGTTTCGCGCGGCACGGTAGTTTTTGTACATGGCGGCTATTGGAAGGCCTTCGACAAAAGCTATTGGTCGCATTTGGCCGCTGGGCCGCTGAGCCGTGGCTGGGCGGTGGCGATGCCATCGTATGACCTGTGCCCCGATGTGCGTATTTCCGACATTTCCATGCAGATCGCGGCAGCGTTGACCGAGGTAGCAAACCGCACACAGGGAACCATTGTTCTTGTCGGTCATTCCGCCGGGGGGCATCTGGTGGCGCGAATGATGGATCCGCTGCTGCTGCCCGGCGAGGTGCGCGGGCGCGTGACGCGCATCGTGTCAATCTCTCCTGTGGCCGATTTGGCGCCGTTGATGCAGACTGAAATGAACGAAATATTGCGTATCGATGAGGCCGAAGCCGAAGCCGAAAGCCCGATCAACATGAGCCCGCCGCATGGGGTCGACGTCACGGTGTGGGTTGGGGCGAATGAGCGCCCGGCATTTCTGGAACAGGCCGAGAAATTCGCCCGTACCTGGGGCGCACGTCAGGTGGTGGCCGAGGGGCAGCATCACTTTGATGTGATAGACCCGCTGGCAGAGCCTGACAGCGACATGACCAAGGCGTTGCTGGGCAGTTGAGCCGAGGCGCAGGCCTAGGCCAACGCGGGTTTGCCGTTGCGTCGAAGCCGGTCCATCAGACGGTTTTGTTGCGCGTGTTTTAACAGGGGCCGTGCGGTGACCCAAGCGTCTGCCTGGGCCATTAGCGCGGGAAACAGCGCCGCGATTTCCTCAAGCGCCGCCCTGGGCAGGCGTTTGCGGGTTTCGGTGCCCAGGTACAGGGTTTCGGCAGGCACCCCGTTGGCATAGACAATTTCATGGGTGTCACACAGAAAATGCCAGTAGGTGACAAAACCCATGTCGGTGGCGTCTTCTACGCCCGGCAGGGCAGTCAGCTTGCGCGCTGCGATCAGAATCTCGGCCCGTCCAGTCATCTTTTCGGCGATGGAATTGCGCAGCATGATCCGATGCTGCCGCGATACGGTCAGCCTGCGGGTCGGCAGGCCGTGACCCAATGCCCCCGCCGCAATATGCACTGGCTGCATCGGGCCGATTGCCGGCACCGTCCGTCCGCCGATCCAGCGGATCGTCTGAACGCCGTGGTCGAGGGTGATCACGCTGTCGCCCGCCGTGAGCGTTTCCACGGCGCGCGCACCTTCGGGGGTGTCGATCATGGTGCCCGCGGCGAAGCAAACCGCAAAATTGGTGGCTTGGCGGTCGCCCGTCAGGCCCGAATAGTTATTGCCCTCAAGCGAGTTGAGCCGCAGCGAACGGATAGGTCCGGCCTGCAGCGCGGTTTGGTCTGAATTGTTGGAAAACTCGGGGGCGAGGTAGGTGTTTCCGGCGGTGTCTTGAAATATCACAGCGGTGATATTGGCCGTGGTGCCATTGGTATAGGTGATCGTCGCGTTGTAGATCGCGCTGGCATCAAAGGTCTGGTTTGGCCCGCCGTTGATGCGAAACCGTTCATTGGCTAGGTTGTTGTTCTGATCATAGGCTGTGCTGGTGCCGCCGCCGAAACCCCCCGTGCCGGGCGAAAACTGCTGTACCTGTTCCCACAGGGGGTCGTGCACGGTGCCCATCGTCCGCCCGACAAGCGAGCTGGCGTTTTCCGCGATCGTATTGCCCTCTGTAGGGTCAATACTGGCAAATGTGCCCAAGCTGATCACATTGAAGGTAGTAGGCATCGCGCGCACCCGAAACTGGCCTGATTTGAGCGCCAGTAATGACGGGGCAATTGGGGCAATTTTGGACAAATTGTTGACAACATTGCGCCATTCACCCGTTCATGACCTAAAAGGCAAATAAAGGCGGCGCACGCATGCATGATCGGGCAGTAAATTGACCATGACCGACCCCAAATTGGCAGAATCGATGGGCCGTAACATCCGGCTCTATCCTTGGTTCCGATTCTGTCTGAACCTTCTGTTCTGGCAGGCCATCTGGTTTCTGTTTTTCCAAAGCCGACTGTCTGCTGCAGAAGCGGTGCTGCTGTATGCGATCTACGATATCGGCACCACCGTGCTGGAGGTGCCGTCGGGCTATATGTCCGACAGGTTGGGGCGCAGGTTGACCCTGATCGCTGCGACATTGGCCGGGGCGGCCGGGGTGTCGTTGCTGGCGCTCGGGGATGGTTTCACCGTCTTTGTCGTGGCGCAGATATTGATGGGGGCAAGCGCTGCCTTTGTCTCTGGCACCGACAGCGCGTTTTTATACGAATCCCTGGCGGTGGCAGGCCGGGCAGAAGAGATCGAAGCGCAGGAAACCCGAAGCTGGCGGTTCTCACTGACCGCGCTTGCCCTGTCGGCATTTACGGGTGGGGTCGTGGCGCAATACAGCTATGCCATCGCCTTTGCTGGTGGCGCGGTTGCGCTGGGGATTGCATGCAGCATCGCGTGGCGTTTCACCGAACCACCGCGCGCCGACCAGCAGAGCACGCATATTTCGCTGGCAGAACACGGTGCGCTGATCCGTGCGGCCTTGCGCCGCCCCGTGCTGGCGTGGCTGTTTGCGCTGAGCCTGCTGATGTATGCGTTCAGCCACCTGCCCTTTGTCTTTGGTCAGCCCTTTATCGCGGCAGCACTGGAAACCGTCGGCTGGCAGGACGAGGCGCCGCTGGTCAGCGGTACGGTGTCGGCCATCATGATGATCGTTTCAGTTGGTGCCTCGCTGATCGCGCTCGCCCTGCGCCGACGCTTGGGGTTGGCGCGGATATTGCTGCTGGCATTTGGCATGCAGATCGCACTGATCGCGGTGCTTGCTGCAACACAATCGCTGCTGGCCATCGCCGTGCTGTTTTTGCGTATGGTGCCAAATTCATTCGCCCGCCCCTTTATCATTGCGCGTATGCAGCCGCTGCTTAGCGATGCCGGGCGCGCCACTTTTCTGTCGGTTCAAAGTTTGGGTGGAAGGGTTTTGCTAGCGGGTAGTCTGTTGATTGTATCGCGGCAGTTGCCGGGTGGGGATGCGATGGGATTTGGCGACATTCAGCAGGCGCTGACGTGGTATGTGTTGATCGGCGGGGCGTGTTTTTCCGCACTGCTGGTCACCACCCGCCGCGTGGGGATCGAGCCCCCACAGTAGCGTGCAACCTTCACCCTTTCCAAAAACCACGGCATTTGCGACACTTGGCAAAATTTTGAAGAATACCAGATGTAAATCATCGTAACATTGCCTATATTCACTTTAACATATTGATGGACAGGAGCGTTTTATGGCCAGTTTAGATGCACAGGTTAAGGAATCTCAGACACAGGTAGCGGAGGCGCAAAGCAAAATCGCCGAGTTGACAGGTCGGATCGAAACCGCGCGTGCCAAGCTCAAGACTGGCGATGACGCGATGATCGACATCGAGAATGCGTCGCTTGAGGATGTGCATGCCCATACGGACATCATGAACGCCAATATCGCCGAGTTGATCATGGGGCTGGACGATATCACCGCCGGGTTCAGCCGCGATTTCGACGAGATGCGCAACAAGACCAGTATGGAAACCTTTATCGGTATCTTTTCGCGTGGCAAGGCAGACAGTATGCGCCAGGAGCGCGTGCGCTCTGCCTCTATCGACGATAAATTGCAGGACCTGATCAGCAAGTCCGACGTGATCGTGCAACTGCTAGAAGGGCAGTTGGCAATGCTGGAGGAACAGAAGATCAAGGTCGAAACCAACCTGACCGAAACGCTGGATGAGCGTGAGATGACGGTGGGTGAGCTGGAGGCGATCCGCACCGAGATCGGCGGCATGGACCCGACGATCATCAAGCTGGAGAACGCCATCGCGTCAGAGGCAGACGCGGCCAAACGCACCAAGCTGGAGACTGAACTGGCCGAAGCCAACAGCAAATACAACGCGCTGGTGCAGGACGAGCAGGTTAAGCTGGCGAAATCGCAGACGCTGGAACGCTATATCGAAAAGGGCAAAACCTGGATCGATTCCCTGCAAAATCAGGCGGCTACCCAGATGGTGCTGATCAACAAATTGCAGACAGACACCAAGCAGCGTGTGGTGCTGTATGACGCCCTGACCAAATCGTTGAAAACCGCGCAACAACAGGACGTGGCCCACCGCATCAACGAAATCGGCGTGAAAACCGACCAAGAGGCGCAATCCGCCATGGCAGGGATCGGGGCCGCCACCAACGCGCGGATGGCCGAGATGATGGAAAAACATGAGGACCACATGGTGTTTGCCCGTGAAGTGCTGGAGGCCAAGGCCAAAGCCGACGAACGTTTCGCCCGGCGGTTTGCGGCGATCATCGAAAAGCATGACAGCAATCAGTATGGCGGGTAAGCGGGTAACTGGTCCAGTGCTGTGGCCCCTGGGCTTAATCGCTTTGGCAACTTTCCTGATGATCGTTAGTCCATTTGTTTTTGTACCCAAATGGCTATTACTGCCTTTGTTGGTTGTCGGAGCTTTCTTGGCTCTCGCATTTCGCTTGTATTGGACGTTTGGCGCGTCGACGCGGTCGGAGGGGGAAAAGCAATATGCTATGCGCAAGAGGGTTATCGACGGATTGAAGGCGAAGAATGACTGACCCCGCATCAGACCACATCGGCCTGACCGACACCTTCGCCAGCCGCCGCTACTTCCGCAAGTTTGAGGGCATCATGGCCCATATGCTGCATGTGGCTGGCGTGATGGAGGCGGAGCGAAAACTAAACTCCGACGAGGTTGAAATCCTCACGCGCTATGCCGCCAAGTTGACCCATACGTTCCGCGCGTTGTCCCTCAAGTACCTCATGGTGGGCCGCGAGACTGGGCGTTTTTTCGGCGCGTTGACGATGGACGAGCGTGACAGCGGGTTTCCGGTGGCCGAAGAAATTATGACCATGGCCAATGACGCGCAACAGGCGGCGACGCATCTGGAAAACATGCCATCGACAGAGCGATTGAAAGACCAGATGGTGCAGACCATTTTGGGTGACCGGCAAATCCCCACCAAACTGCAATTCGCCCTGTCGCAGCGGCTATATTACGAAGAATTGGCGCGCGGCGATCTGTTTTGGGTGCGCAATGATCCGCAGGCCGAATGGATCGGCAACGCGCCTGATGGGCGGCGCACATTTCGGCTGCATTGGGCGACCTACGACAGTCAGGTGAACTTGCCGGTGATCTATCTGATGGAGTTGGAGGACACCGGCCGCATCGCCCTGCCCAAGGACGAACGCCGCTGGCCAAATGTGCAGGCGCATCTGAGCGCGCAGGCGCTGGGCGGGTTGAAATTGGTCACCATCGCGCGCGGGTTTGATCAGGATTTTGACGATCTGCATCCCAAACGCCTGCGCCGGTTTCATCTGGGACCGATGTACAGCCATCAATACACCCGCCAAGCCGGGCCGCTGCGCGAGGTGCTGGCCGAGGCGCGGGCACCCGAGGGCCAAGATTGGGCGCTGGTCTGGACCGAAGAGGAATTGATCAGCGACCGGGTGATCGAGGAAAAATCGGGCTGGTTTTCGACGGTGGAGCGCGAGGTTTTTGCGCTTGATCCCTTTGGCATTCAAAACGCCGATCTGGGGGCCACAACCACTGAACGCAGCATCATCCTGCCGCAGCGGCCCTATCAGGTCTTGGAAGAGAAGAATCCGCCCGGTTTTGGGTCGGTGCGGAAATTCGTTGTCAGCCCGCAGGGCCGGGTGTTGCAGTATTAACTTTTGTGCCTTCGGCGAGAATTTATTTGGCGAAGCGAATGGGGGACGGAAAAGATGAGCCAGACATCAGACGCTATGGAACTTCGTGAGGAAGACATCGCCAAACATCTCGGTGTGGCGCAGTCGTTGATAGAAGGGTTCGACCACGCGCCGCGTATCGCCAAGACGGCCGAGGTGGCGCAGGCCGAACGCTCATCCGGCATCGGCACGCGGCGGCGGTTTCGCAGCACCACGCCGGGGCTGGTGACGCAGCGCCGCACGCCCGCCGGGGCGGTGCAGTTGATGGCGCGCGTTGATGGGGCTGATGACGACGCGCTGATGACGCCGCTGCAATCCACCGTGCTGCACGCCCTGCGCCGGGCCATCGCGATTGCGCTGGCTGTGGCCGAAAACGCGGCCGAACATTCGGGATTGGGTGATTTGAAACGCGCCAATCTCGAGGGGTCTTTGCCCGCCGCACGCAGGGCTGAATTCAGTGAACTGCTGGCCGCCGATGCGTTGGTGACGCTATATGTGTTTGGCAATGCGACCGCCTATTTGCTGTCGTCGCATCTGCCCGAGGTCGCCGTGGAGGTTGGCGATGTCGATGAGGTGTTGACCGACAATGGCCAGACCGCCCTGCACGGCGCATTGTGGGAATTGGATCAGGATATTGCGGCCCATGCGAGTGACGATGCCCGGTTGGTGGCCACAGTCGCCGCCTTTGCCGAGACGCTGATGGAAAAAGTCGCCCTGCGCGCCCAGACGACCCCCAGGCTGGAGGCGTTCAAATCCGCCACGTGGCGTGTCGAGGCCGATGATTTCACCAGCGCCGGGTTTTCGCCTGCGTCAAAGGCGAAATCGACCACGTTGACCATGACGTTCAAGAAACCCAATGAGGTTGTGGGCAACCACATCGCGAAATATCAGGCGATGAAGCTTAGCAAAATGCTGATGGCCTATGACTTTGAGCGCCGTCTGAACCCCTTTGCCGAATTGGGCGGGTTCATCTTTACGTTCATGGGCGACGGCGCGCCGGGGACTGGTAAAACCACGCTCATTCAGATGATGGCGGGGCTGGTGTCTGAGTATTGCACAAATGCGGGCTATCCGTTTCGCTATCAGAACCTGAGCACCGATAATATCGATAGCTATCAGGGCAAATCGGGCCAAAACGCCAAGGCGTTTATCAACAATATCATCGACCCGTCGGTGATCGGCTTTGGCACCATCGACGACATCGACCAACTGGCCGGCAAACGCGGCGACAGGCAGTCAAGCGCGGGGCAGTTGGAGATTACGGCGGTGCTGATGGAATCGTTCGCCGGCGCCAATACGGTGGTGCGCGGGAATTGTACCTTTGGGATGTTTTCCAACTATCCCGAAAACGTCGACGACGCCCTGCGCCAACGGGCCGGGGCGCGGTTTCTGGTGGATGGGCCGCAGACGCGGGAGGATTACATCGACATCCTGAACCTGCTGATGGGCCGCAACCACGACATTCCGCTGGGCGATCACGAGGCATTCGCCGCGCAAGAGATCAAACGCGCGGTGGCGGCGAGTTTTGAGGGGCATGCCCATCCGCATGAGGACGGCCTGCTGCGGGTTTATGATCAGGTATCGGCCAAGATCGGGGCGCTGGATACGATAGCGAAGCTTGGGACCTATCTGAAGGCGATCCAAGAGGCCGATCCGCGGTTTACCGGCCGGGCGATCAAGAACATCACCGACGCGGTGAAGGTGCGGGCGATGGATTTTGAACTGCCGGACGAATGGATGGCCGAGCCGGATTTGTTCCTGTTCAAAGGGTATGACGAGAAGCTGGCGATGATCAACGACATGCGGCAGCCAATCACGGTGGAGATGGTGATACAGGAGATCAACCGCTACGCGGATTCCGAGTTTAGGTATGCGGATAAGTCGGACGAGGTGGCGATTGAGAATGCGGTGCGGGAGATGCAGCGGATGGAGGCGGCGAAGAAGCGGTATTTGAGTGGGGGTGAGGGGTGAATCGAACTAAAATTGAATTTCTGGAGTTCAAGCTGGCTTGGGAGGAACTAGAGAAGTTGCCCGCAGATCAAGTCGCGGCATTCTCAATGTTGAGTTTTGCAGTTAGTGAAATAAATGTACTTCGTAAGAGTTACATATCTATCTCCCATCCTTATATTAATGAGAAGGGCATTGACAGCGCAGGTAATATTAACAAGTTTTTAATATTGCGAACGTGGAGCTCAAAATTATTTGAGTCAGTTGAAACTCTTAATAAAATTCACCGCAAAAAAGAAACTAAAGACGAAGAATTGCTGCAGATGGCTCGTATTGCTAGTGAGAGCTTTGATGTGCTGAGTTTCGGGGGAGGTGCAGATGTTGCGAGGCATATCCGAAACGAAGCTTCACATCACTACTCGTTTAAGTCAGCGAGAGAAAACCTTAAGCACGCATTTAAAAGTGGGGATTATAATTTCTACACGCACGATACCGGTGGAAATGACTTCTATCCAATAGGTGAGGAGGTGATGTTCCAGGCGAGGTTAAATAGGAAATGGGTAACCACGCCCTCTAAGGCTGAGCGAAACAAGCTATTTTTGGAGTGGTTAGATTTCAATATTATAGCCACTGACTGGCTATTGGACGTGCATGCAAAGTTTGCCAAAAAATTTATTTTTGAGCCGCTAGGCCGTTGTGATTTGACACCAGTTTCCTATGATGTGCCGAAAGAATTTGTCGGAGACCTATCAAAGAAATTGACACCGATTTTCTACGTGAAGAATCCCGAATGAAACGCCTCATCCGCCACGGTCTCATGTTCGGCAATCTATTCCACGTTGCCTCACCCGCGCTGGTCGATCGCTATAACCGTGCGCTGCATCACCTCACCGGCAAACGCACCGAACTGACCGATTTCCATGTCGATATCTCCGGCTTTTCCCCCGAGGTTGGAGATGAGTTGGGTGACCCGCTTTACCTCAACCACGCAGGTGTGAACCGCCAGTTTATCTTGTTGAGCATGGAGCAGCGGCATTGCCCGTTGCTGCACATGAAATTCTCCACCTCGCGCGGCATTCTGCAACAGTTTATTGCGGAAAACGAGGCGCAGTTGTTTGCCTTGACGGCGCGTGATGCGGTGGCGGGGGAGTTGGTGAATTCGGTTTATGATGTCGGATCGCCGAAACGCCTGTTCGACATTCGCCGCATTACCATCGACGCCGATACCACCGCTGGCACCGTGCGCGATGCGGGTAAGTTGGGTGATCTGGTGGATCGGTTCAAGACCGAGCCGGACGGCTGGTTTGACGATGTGCTGATCGTCGACATGATTACACTTGCCGGCAAAACCGGCGACGTGGTGCGCAACCCGGTGACGTTAAAACAGATGTCGTTTGATCAGCGCAATTTCTGGACGGCGCATTTCGGTGGGCTGTATCTGTTTCAGGATCTTGAGCATCCAGCGGTGATCGCGCCCGGCGGGAAGGCGGGGCTGGACGATCTGCCGATC
Source organism: Sulfitobacter sp. KMM 9851 (assembly GCF_057178245.1). NCBI lineage: Bacteria > Pseudomonadati > Pseudomonadota > Alphaproteobacteria > Rhodobacterales > Roseobacteraceae > Sulfitobacter > Sulfitobacter sp. KMM 9851. The sequence continues at coordinate 3,489,885 of NZ_CM169991.1, read as the reverse complement.
AAGCATGTGTTCGACGCGACGCAGCGTAATCAGGTCGCCAAATTCTTTGAACTCAACGGCCTCACCGAAACCATCATCGAGGCGCGGGGGATCAATTCGGCCGCGATCCTGCGGCAGAAGATGGATTTTATACTGGTCGATGCGGTGGCCGACAGGCAAGTTGATCTGACCGATTGCACCCGCGCCGATATGCGCCGGTTGGCGCGGCAGCATCATGATAAGCTGCCGGAGGAGTTTCATACGCTTGGTGCCTTGGTGAACTGGGCGGAAAATGGTGGGGCTTGGCCGCGCATAACCTCTGATCATCCGGCGTATTTCTATACGCTGCGCGCGGCACGCGGCAAGGACACGGCGCTGGTGAACATGCTGCTGGCCGAGCTGGCCCCCAAGGACGCGCGGCAGATGTTTATCTGTCACAAGGAGTTGTTCTACCGCACCTACGCCGGCTGGCCTGAGAACAAGCGCGCTTATGTTGCTGAATTCCTTGCCGCCGAGTATCAGGTGGATAAGGCAGGTGCGCGGGCGGCCCTGTTCGGGCATGATGCGGCGATGGAAGAGCCGGTGGCGCAAAAGCCTGCCCCGGTGGATGATCTGATCGCGCGGGTCGGTCCATGGGGCGCCGTAAGGGGGAGATAGGATGCTTGCACTGCTGCGCCTGATCGTCATGGGCTTTGTTGTTTTGACGGTGATCTATGTCTGCCTGTCGTTCTATTCGCGGTCGGTGCGCAAGGGAAAGCTGCTGCAGAAGTGGGACGCCGGGCCGCGCAAGGTGGACCGCGACACATTTGTGCAGCGCGGGCTAGAGAAATACGACGGCTCGATCCGGCGCAAGCTGATCCTGGGCGTCTATGTGGTGCCGGTGGTGCTGATCGGGGTGGTCATCTACCTCACGAATTTTTCCTGAAAGGGCCTCGATATGGCGATTGTTAAATGGGTGTTCTGGGTCACGGTGTGGCTGCTGGTGGGGGCGTTTTTCCATTATACCTTGCCGCAGGTCGACATCGTGCGCGTGACGGACACCTATGAAAAGCGGATGGACTTCGGTGAAAATTCGATCTTTTGGGCGGCGGCGGATGTGGGCACCGATGGCACGGCGATAAACCGCGATGTTTTTTTCATCCAGACACGTCGGGCGAAGGGCGATGTCATGGTCTATCGCAACGAGGACACGGGCTGGGGCTGGCCGCCTTATTTCAAGTTTGACACGTCGAACCTGCAGGCCGAAGCGGCGGACGCCAAGAGCACGACCGGCGCGCCGCAATATTATGCGCTCAAGCACTATGGCTGGCGCAACGAGTTCATGACGATCTTCCCCAACGCCATCTCGGTCCGGGCTGTCGATGGTCCAGACGCGTCCAAGGGGATACCGTTCCTGAACATCTTTATCCTGACGCTGTTCTTTGCGATTGTTTATGCGATCTGGGTGCGCTGGCGGCGCTTCCGCATGGCGCGCATCGACCCGACGCTAGAGGCGATTGAGGATGATTTCGCCGATCGCCGGGGGCGGATGTCGCGCTGGTTGGACACTTGGAGAACAAAGAAGTAGGGCCAGCGTCAGCCTTTGTTCAAGGCTGACGGGCTAATTCTTAATCCGCAAACAGATGGTCCGTGACCGCGATCTCGCGGGCTTTGTCTTCCGGGATCATCAGGAATTGGCTGAGCGCGGCAGCGTTGGTCGCCTCGTCGGCGGATTCGCGTAGACGGTGGTGGTTTTCGAATTGCGCGTCGCGGATGCGGTCGCTTTCGTGCACCATATCATTGCGAATGGTGGGCAACAGCCGTTCCAGCGTGTCGTATGACGTCTGTTCACCGGCAAGGCCGACGCGCGTGGCGTGGCCGGTCAGGTAATCATCGGAAAACTGACATTCAATCTCCAGCATCCTCGTGACTGAGCGGTCAGAGGCAAAGTCGTTCAGCAGGTCAAGGTTACCGGGGTCCATGCAGACGATCAGCCTGTCGGTCTCGTAATAGTCAAACAGCATCCGCATCAGCGCCCGGCGGTGGCGGGTGCGTTTTTCAAGCGTGTTTTGGATGCCGCCGAGATCGGGCAGCGGCGTGTCTTCCTCGTTGAACAGATATTCGATGGCAGGCACGTTTGTGACCTGCCTGATCCGTTCCAGCACCCGCTTGGCGACGTGCCATTTCTTGCAGATGACGATCAACAACTCGCGCTCGCGGCCCAATGTGGATTCCGTTTCCCAGAACCGCGTGGCAAACCGCCGTCCGATCCGGCCCCGACCCGATAGGAACTTGAACAGGCTGCGCCCTTCGTTACTGATCTGGAATTGCACGCCTTGGGCGGCATATAGCAGGCCAAGCCGACGCTTGAGATCCTGGGCATCCGGGCTGATCTTGCGGGCAAAGAGATAATCCTGACCCAGCAAAAGATCGTAGTGGTCGTTGTAGAAATTCACCGGCATTCCGTAATCGGTGAACATCAGGAAGGTCAGCGTGCGGGTGCGAATTTCTTCCTCTGGCACCAGGTGGCGCACGAGAGTTTGAAAGAAGGTTTCGTCCGGTATCCATGTCGTGCGGAAAAACCGCACCACATCGCGGCGCTGTTTCACGAAATCCAGCAGCCATTCGATCGTGCGGCGGCGCAGGCACCACCACTGGCTGCCAATCTGGATTTGCAGGTCAGCAGGTATTTCGCGTGTCAGCCCGAGGCGCTTTTGCAGCTGGAACATGCCGTAGAAACGTTTGCGCTGAACGCGTTCGTTGAACCAGTGGCGATAGATCAGCCTTTCTTCTTTCCAACCGGTCTTGATCCAGTCGCTTTCGAAGTAATCATAGCTTTCGATAAAGTCTGCATCGTTGTCGTCTAGAAACTGGTGCGTGTATTCCGCCGATTTGATGGCCATGCAATCGCCTGACAGCATGTAAAAATGCGTGGCGCGGGGAAACGCTTCGATCGCAGATTCCACTGCGCACAACGTTGCCCGCACCAGAGACCATTCGCCCCAGCCGCATTTGATGCGTTTGCGTGCGAATGTTACATTCGGATTATCGGCAAGTGTCTCTGAAATCAGTTGAAACGCGGCAGGATCGGCGGAGGCGTCAAAGTGAATGGCCATGTAATCGCCCACTGCCGTCAGCCGCTCTGCCTGCCTGATAATGGCGGCTGGGTCTTTGTGACACAGCAGGATATAGGCAATCTTGGCCATACGGGGAAACGATCCACCTCTTTGCGATTGATTGTTTACCTAGATAATGGTGAAGACTGATTGAATAAACAGCATAAATTTGCTTTTTTAAGGCAACGCCAAACTGTTGCCAAAAACAGTCAGGGTCAGCAGGAGGCAGATCAGCATGGGTTTTCCCGGTACGTGGATGACAGAGAGCGAAAGCGTGGTGTACCGTGTGGTGCCCAAATGCGCCTGTTCGACTATCGGTCAGATCATGTTTTACTCAGACCACGGCACGTTTTTCGACGGCGACATTCACGATGCACAGTCCGGGATGCACAAGTGGGCGCTAGAGCCCTCCCAAGAGCCGATCACCCGGAATGTAACCGGGCACCAATCTTATGCCTTTACCTGCGTGCGCAACCCCTACACGCGCATCCTGTCGTCGTTCTTTGACAAAATCTGCGGCATCCAGCGCAATGGCAAACGCTATCGCGGCAACCTTGTGCCGCTGTTGATCCAGAAATACGGGATCGAGGTGGGCGGGGAAGACGGCAAACAGGAATTTGACCAGATTGCCAGCTTTCGCCGTTTTCTGCTGTTCGCCCGTGATACAATCCGGTGGCGGCGGCCCATGGACCCTGACATCCACTGGTCGGCCATGTCAGGCCATGTCAGCACCTTCATCGTGAACGGCGGCACCTATGACAAAATCGTCTGGACCGAAAGCTTCAACGATGGGATGCAGGACGTTCTGGATGCGATTGAGACACCTCATGCAGTAAAACTGGCCGAAATTCCCCGCTTTAACGAAAGCGAGGGCCACGGCCCCAAACGCCTGCACCCGGTCGAGGATTACTTTGACGATCTGTCGATGCATCTGGTGCGCGAAATCTACAAGCGTGACTTTGAGCTGTTCAAATATGATTTCGACAATCCGGGCAACAAGATGCCCGTTGGCGAAATTGATCTGGGTGAAGTCCACGCCAAGCTGGGTGATTAACCCGGCGCGCGTGCGCTTGCGTCTTCCCGATCACCGCGTAACGGCAGGGCGTTTCCCTTGCCGTTACTGCACGGCCATCATCGCCTCGACGATGCGCGTGGTCGCCGCTTGGCTGCCCTTGGCCGACGGATGGATCATGTCGCCTGCGTGAAACGATCTGTCCCCATGCGGTACCATGTCGGCAAGCGAGACAAAACTGACACCGCCATCGCGTTTCGCCATCACGGCAACGCGGGCTTCCAGCGCATCACCGGCGGCGCGGCAGTGTTCGATCGGTGATCCCACACCCGGGCTGCGCAGATAGCCAACATAAAGCACCTGCGCCCCCGAACGGCGCGCCCGTGCCACCAGCGCGGGGATATAGCCGCGCGTGCCATCGGGCGAAATCAGCCGGTTCAGACGATCCTTGCAGCGGGTACAGCCACAGCCCAGCCACAGGTCATTGCCGCCGCCATTCATCACGACCCAATCCCAGCGACCGGGGCGGTATTGTTTGGATATGTTAAGCCCCAACGCACCTGTGATCGGCAACTTGTAAACAAAACGCGCACCTGTGGCCGCCCGTGACTGCACCTGCGCCCCAAGATGACGCTCGATCAAGTCCGGCACGGCCAGATCATCGCTGCCATTGGACGTCATGAAGCTGTCGCCCATCACCAGAACCTGGATCGGTTCCTTGGCATTTGCGCACAAAGCGCTGATCATCAACAACAAAATGCTTAGTTTGGCGGCTAGGATGCGCATGATATCGGCCTTTATGCTGCTGAGCGACTCGCGGGCGCTTTGTGCAGCATAGGGTACGGCCCGGCTTCACGCACGCTTCAGGGTTGAAAAACTGTGTTCTGATTAAGGCAACAATGTGGTTAACGGATTGGGGTGCAGCCTGATCAGAATGCCGTGTCTTCCAGATCGAAGTCCATGTCGCGGTCCCAGGCGGCGGTGTTGTACAGGGGCCGATAGTAGTCGATCAGCGCGCGCTCCAGAAGATAGGCCATCTCGCGCCCGCCGCTGTCGGTTACGTCGATTGGCGAAACCGCCCAGCAGACGTGGATAAAGCGATCGTTCGATGCGGTGTTTTTGGTGGCGGCCCCCATGCCCTCAATGCCCTTGATCCGGGCAAACGACAGCCGCAGCTTGCCTTCGTGCTTCATGCCAGCGGCCTTATGTTCTGTCACAGAGGTGCGCAGGTACGATCCCAGCCGCTGATACAGCCCGCCCTTTCCGGCCGCGATGCCGATATAGAGGCAGTGATCCACGTTCGGCGCACGCGCCCCTTCGACGAAGGCATAATAGCCCGGCACGCGCGGAACGTCGCCGCGGGCGCCATGTGTGGCGGTTAGTTGATAGATGCTGTGAGGTTTGCTCCAGACAATCTGCTGAACCCATGTACCGGCCACCGCGTATCCCTCCTGCTTTGTGGGAAATCAAAGCGGTTGGCGGGCTGTCTGTCAACGGCGGCTTGTGGGGAATAGCACGCGGCCATCTTGCGCCGGGGCGGGGTGCGCTCTACATCCAGTGGCATGTCACAGGTCAAGTCGAACACAAAATCCGATCCGAACTACAAGGTGATCGCTGAAAACCGCCGCGCGCGGTTTGATTACGCGATCGAAGATGACATTGAATGTGGCATCATCCTTGAAGGGTCCGAGGTAAAATCCCTACGTATGGGCGGGGCCAACATCGCCGAAAGCTATGCTGCGGTCGAGGAGGGCGAGCTTTGGCTGGTCAACTCCTATGTCGCCCCCTATGCGCAGGCCAAGACGTTTCAGCATGACGAAAGGCGTCGGCGCAAGCTGCTGGTGTCGCGCAAGCAGATGGCGGACCTGTGGAATTCGACACAGCGCAAGGGGATGACGCTGGTGCCGTTGGTGATGTATTTCAACCATCGTGGCATGGCCAAGATCAAGCTCGGCATCGCCAAGGGTAAGAAAAACCATGACAAGCGCGAAACAGCGGCCAAGCGTGACTGGTCACGCCAAAAGGCGCGCCTGCTGAAAGATCATGGCTGAGCAGCTGACGCTAATCGGTTTCCGCGACAGTGTTTATACGCGCGTTGTGCGCATGGCGCTGATCGAGATGGGTCTGACCGCCGAGTATATCGAAGTGAACCCTTTTGCCGATACGCCTGATCCCTTACTGGCGGCCGCCAACCCGTTTGGCCGGGTGCCTGTGCTGCGTCACGACGATTTTACGCTTAGCGAAACAGCGGCCATCTTGCGTTATCTCGACACGCTCAGCGCCAATCCTTCACTGATACCCCAAGCGCCGCATGCTGCCGCCCGCATGGCGCAGGTCATCGGGATCGTCGATGCCTATGTCTATGTACCGATGGTGCGGCAGGTGTTTTCGCACGCGGTCTATCGTGCGCAACATGGTCTGGATGTGGAGGCGGCAAAGATCACCGATGGTTTGGCGCACTCCGTGCCGGCACTGCGCGCGCTTGACGCAATCGCCGCCGAAGGTCTGCAACTGGCATCGGGCGCCTTTTCGCTGGCCGATCTGCAGCTTGCGCCGATGATGGCTTACTTCACGATGGCACCCCAGGGGGCGGCGGCGCTGGCGAGGTATCCCGCACTTGCATCTTGGTGGGCGCAGATCGCGCACCGCCCCAGTCTGCGTCAGACTGACCCCTTTGCGCAGGATTGACGGCTTGCCGGTGCCGCTGCCCTTGCCAGTATGACGCGGCGGTTATAGTCAGGAACAAAGCGCGCGACGAAGGAGGCCCCAATGGCCGACGATCCCAAGACATTGGTTTCAACTGACTGGTTGGCGAAACACCTAAAGGACCCCGATCTGCGGATTCTGGATGGGTCGTGGTATTTGCCCGATGCGGGCCGCGATCCCCAGGCCGAATACGCCACCGATCATATCCCTGGCGCGCGGTTCTTTGACATTGATGATATCTCTGATGCGCGGTCTGATCTGCCGCATATGGCGCCCCCGGTTGAAAAATTCATGTCGCGCCTGCGGGCTATGGGCGTAGGCGACGGGCATCAGGTGGTGGTCTATGACGGGGCGGGGTTAATGTCTGCCGCGCGCGTCTGGTGGCTGTTCCGGCTGATGGGTCAGGAAAACGTGGCGGTGCTGGACGGCGGATTGCCGAAATGGCAGGCCGAAGGTCACCCAGTAGAAGACATGCCCCCGATCCCGCGCGATCGCCACATGACCGTGCGGTTCCAGAATCATCTGGTGCGTGATGTGACACAAGTGGCCCATGCGTCCAAACTGGGTGATCCGCAGATTGTTGACGCCCGCGCGGCCGCGCGGTTTCGCGGTGATGCACCTGAACCGCGCCCCGGCCTGCGGGCGGGCCATATCCCCGGGGCACGCAGCGTGCCCTATACCGACCTGCTGAACGCCGACAAGACGATGAAGACCCCCGACCAGACCCGCGCCATTTTCGAGGCGGCGGGCGTGGACCTGTCCAAGCCCGTGATCACCTCCTGCGGCTCTGGCATCACTGCCGCTGTTCTGGCGCTGGCGTTGGAACGGATGGGCCACCAGAAATGGTCGCTTTATGACGGGTCGTGGTCCGAATGGGGCATGTTCCCCACCGTGCCGATTGCCACCGGCGCCGCCTGATATTCCTTTTTCCCCAAACCGGAGACTTTCTTCGCCATGTTCGAGACGCTCAAGGCTCAGCCCGCTGACAAAATCCTCGCCCTAGTTCAGATGTACCGCGACGACCCCCGCGCGACCAAGATCGACCTTGGGGTGGGCGTCTACAAGGATGCCAGCGGGCTGACGCCGGTGATGCGCGCCGTCAAGGCCGCAGAACAGAAGATTTGGCAGGATCAAGACAGCAAGGCCTATACCGGATTGGCGGGCGACCCTGCGTTTGCGGATGCGATGGTTTCGCTGGTGCTGGGCGATGCCGTGCCGCGCGGCAATGTCGCCGCTGCGGCCACACCCGGCGGCACCGGCGCCGTGCGCCAGGCGTTTGAGCTGATCCAGATGGCCCGCCCCGAGGCGCGTGTCTTTGTCTCTGACCCGACATGGCCCAACCACCTGTCGATTCTGTCTTATCTGGGCATGGATGTTGTCAATTACCGCTATTTCGATAGTGAAACCGGTGGTGTCGATTTCGATGGCATGATTGCGGACCTAAAAACCGCCAAGAAAGGCGATGTGGTTCTGCTGCACGGCTGCTGCCATAACCCGACCGGTGCCAACCTGAACGATACCGAATGGCAGGCCGTTGTTGACGTGCTGCTGGAAACAGGTGCCGTGCCGATGATCGACATCGCGTATCAAGGCTTTGGTGACGGGCTGGAAGCCGACGCTTCCGCCACCCGCAAGGTTGCCGCTGCGGTGCCTGAGTGTCTGATCGCGGCCAGCTGTTCGAAGAACTTTGGCATCTACCGGGAACGCACCGGTATCCTGATGATGGTGGCCTCTGATGGCGCGCAGGGACTGAACCAGGGTACATTGGCCTTTCTTAACCGCCAGAACTACAGCTTTCCCCCCGACCACGGTGCGCGCATCGTGACCACAATCATGAACGACCCCGCGCTAAAGGCCGACTGGATGGCCGAATTGGAAGACGTTCGCAACGGTATGCTGGACCTGCGCAGTCAACTGGCCGCAGAATTGCAGCGGCTTGCCGGGTCTGATCGCTTTGGCTTCCTCGCGCAACACCGTGGCATGTTCTCGCGCCTTGGCACGACGCCTGACAAGGTTGAGGCGCTGCGCCAGAAGCACGGGATCTACATGGTAGGTGACAGCCGCATGAACATCGCCGGGCTGAACCGCGACAGCGTGCCGATCCTTGCCAAAGCGATTATCGACGTCGGCATCTGAAACATTCCTGGCTGTGAATGCGTTACCACTCTGACACCTGTCGGAGTGGAGCGTTCCCCTGAGCGATAGCATCAGAGCATGATCGCGCGCGCTGGCAGTGGAACGTGCGCCCCGTTGCAGGGTGAGGTTACCGAACTTGAAAATCCAGCGAAGGAGAGAACGATGAAAAAAGAACAAGCAGATGGCGCCACCCTGGAAACATGGGATGTGGCCGAGGTGGCCGACGCGCTGGAAAAGCGCGAAATTGTGCTGATCGACGTGCGCACGCCGCAGGAATACATGCTGGAGCATATCGAAGGCGCGCTGCTGATGCCGCTGGCCTTTTTTGATGCCAAGGCGTTGCCAACCCAAGATGGCAAGCGGATCGTGTTCCATTGCGGTTCTGGCGTCCGGTCCGAGAAGGTAGCGCGACAGGCGATTGCCGCAGGAATGGACCCGGTAGCGCATCTTGGTGGTGGTTTTGGCGCGTGGAAAGAGGCCAAGCAGCCCTATATGGGGACTGATATGGCCAGCGGCGCGCCCAAGCGGATGACGCCAGGCAAATAACCCCGGCTGCCAACTGGCGGCAAAAAGCCCGGCAAGGTTGCCGGGCTTTTAAGCTTCTTAGAGTTGGGGGTCAGCCATTTGAGAATTCAGGATAGGCTTCCATCCCCAGTTCAGACATGTCCAAACCGTTGATTTCGTTTTCTTCACTGACGCGGATGCCCATGGTGGACTTTAGGATAACCCAGACAACCATGCTGACGATAAACACAAAGGCGCCGACGGTAGCAAAACCAAACACCTGCGTCACAAAGGATGTGTCAGCGGTGTAGACCGGCACTACCAGCGTGCCCCAAAACCCTGCAATCAGGTGTACCGGGATTGCGCCAACCACATCGTCTATCTTGAGCTTGTCGAGGAACGGCACGGCGAAGACCACGATCACACCACCCACAGCACCGATCCAAAGCGCGCCGAAAAGTGTCGGGTCCAGTGGCCCGGCGGTGATGGATACCAAACCTGCCAGCGCGCCGTTCAGCACCATCGTGAGGTCAACCTTGCCATAAAGAAGCTGCGTTAGGATGAGCGCCGCAACAGCCCCGGCGGCAGCGGCCATATTGGTGTTGGCAAAGATCTGCGCCACGGAATCGACATCGGCAATCGTGCCCATCGCCAGTTGCGATGCACCGTTAAAGCCGAACCAGCCCAGCCACAGGATGAACGTACCCAGCGTCGCCAGCGCAAGGTTTGACCCCGGCATAGGCACGACGCGACCGTCCTTGTTGTACTTGCCCAGACGTGGCCCCAGTACGATGGCCCCTGCCAGCGCGGCAAAACCCCCGGCGGCATGCACCAGTGTCGAGCCCGCAAAATCGCTAAAGCCCATATCGGCCAAGAAACCCGTACCCCACTGCCACGATGCTTCCATCGGATAGATAAAGCCGGTCAGCACGATCACGAAGATCAGGAAGGGCCATAGTTTGATCCGTTCGGCCAATGTACCCGACACGATGGAGGCCGTGGTGGCGCAGAACATGAGCTGAAAGAAGAAGTCAGAAGCATTGGAATAGCCGCCGGCGTCAATGTCGGTCTTGATGTCCTTTGGGCCGATCGCGCCAACGACATCCTGAATGATCCAGTTACCGTCGCCGGGATACATGATGTTATAGCCGACCAGCCAGTACATGATCGCGGCCAGTGCAAAGAGCGCGATATTTTTCGTCAGCTGCGTGGTGACGTTCTTTGACCGGACCAACCCCGCCTCGAGCATGGCAAAGCCGGCCGCCATCCAGAAAACCAGAAAGCCACCGATCAGGAATAGCAGCGTGTTGAAGATGAACGTGGTGTCGGCAAGGGTCGCAAATTCTGTCTCCTGCGCCAAGGCCAGCCCCGGTAGCGCCATCAGCGCCGCGGCAAGGAGTAAAGTGTGGATACGTGTCATTGTGTGTTTCCTTAAAGCGGGTTCAGATGGCGTCTTCGCCGGTTTCGCCGGTGCGCACGCGCACGGCCTGTTCCACGTCGAGAACAAAGATCTTGCCGTCGCCGATCTTGCCGGTGTGGGCGGTTTTGGTGATGACTTCGACGATCTGGTCGGCCAGCGCATCTGCGACGACCAGTTCCAGTTTGATCTTTGGCACAAAGTTCACGACATATTCCGCGCCACGATAGATTTCCGTGTGGCCTGATTGTGCGCCAAAGCCTTTGATTTCGGAGACCATGAGCCCGCGCACGCCCGCCGTCGTCAGCGCCTCGCGCACGTCTTCAAGCTTGAACGGCTTTATCGTTGCGATGATCAGTTTCACCTAACTGTCCCTTTCCTGTTTGGCAGGCGTGACCTGCGATGATGCAAGTGCAGCAAACCGGAAAACCTGGCCCTTAGGATAGCGTTGGGCGATACTTGGGCGGAAAAAGAGCGCCTGATTGCCTAAAATTTATGCGATTGGCGAATTGTGCCTAAAAAATTGGCATAAATTTGCCGCCGATTCTAGAATGCACTGCTAAACAATCCTGCGCAGGCAGGATAGGATGGCAAAAATTCTGGCCGGGCAGGCATAAATTATGAGCGATTCATCCAAGCGTAAGCGCCCACTCGTGGCGGACCGGCGGTATCCGGGTAGGGGTAAAGCGGCGGCCAAGAAACCGACCAAGACAACCGCAAAGAAGCCGACACCGACTCGGCGCAAAGCCGTGCGGGCCAAACGGCCTCGGCGCGGTGGTCCTATCGGATGGCTTGCCGCGTTGGTGGGTTGGTTCTGGCGGCTGATCTGGAAGATCACTTGGCGGATATCCGCGCTGGTGCTGATCGCGCTCGCCGTGTCGGTCGGGTATCTATACACCACGCTGCCCCCTCTGGAGGCCCTGTTGGACGGCCGCGCGCGCGGTTCCGTGACCATGTTGGACCGCGATGGCGATGTCTTTGCCTGGCGGGGCGATCAATTTGGCGGCGTGGTCACTGCTGACTCCGTTTCAAAGCACCTCAAGAACGCGGTTATCGCAACCGAAGACAAACGCTTTTATCGCCACTTCGGGGTCAGCCCCAGGGGCATCGCATCGGCGGTGCGCATTAACATGAGCGAGGGCCGTGGGCCGTTGCAGGGGCATGGCGGTTCAACCATCACTCAACAGGTGGCAAAACTGCTGTGTCTTGGCGAACCATTCGACCCCAGCGCGGGCCGGACGGAACGCGAGTACGAGGCCGATTGCCGTCGTTCATCGCTCAGCCGTAAGGCCAAGGAAGCACTTTTTTCCATTGCGATGGAGGTCAAGTATTCCAAGGACGATATTCTGTCGATTTACATGAACCGCGCCTATATGGGCGGCGGTGCATTTGGTGCCGAAGCCGCGGCGCAGCGTTTCTTTGGCAAACCGGCTTCTGCCGTTTCGCCTGCGGAGGGTGCGATGCTGGCCGGTCTGTTGACCGCGCCGACAACGCTTTCACCGACAAATGATCTTGACCGTTCGCAAAGCCGCGCGGCAACGGTGATCCGCCTCATGCAGGATCAGGGATACCTCAGCAAAGCTGAAGCAGAACAAGCGATTGCAGACCCTGCACAACTGTCCGAAGCAGCCGAGGCGCAGGCAGGTGGCTATTTCGCTGACTGGGTCATGTCATCGGGCCCCGAATTTTTCACCCGCAACACGACCGAAGACGTCATCATCAAGACGACCCTTGATCAGCGCATGCAGCGCGCCGCCGAGGACGGGTTGAAATGGGTCTTTGACAACAAGGTGCGCGACGGATCAGAGGCGCAGGCGGCGATTGTCGTGATGTCCGCTGATGGCGCTGTGCGGGCGCTGGTCGGCGGGCGCAAGACCAAGGTGGCAGGGGCATTCAACCGCGCCACGCAGGCGATGCGGCAAACCGGATCGGCATTCAAACCCTTTGTCTATGCCGCCGCGCTTGATCTGGGTTATTCCCCCAACGATCTGATCGTTGATGAGCCATATTGCCTCAATATCCCCGGTTCGGGCGAGTGGTGCCCCAAAAACTACACCAAAAGGTTCGAGGGTACCGTAACGCTGACGGATGCGCTGAAAAACTCGCTTAATATTCCAGCCGTGAAGGTATCGGAAAGCGTCGGCCGCGAATTGGTCAGTCAGGTGGCAACCCAGTTTGGCATCAAAAGCGATTTGGCAGCGGGTCCCGCCCTCGCCTTGGGTGCGTCCGAAAGCACATTGTTGGAAATGACAGGCGCTTATGCGGGGATCCTAAACGGCGGCTCTTCGGTCACGCCCTACGGTCTGATCGATCTGCGCCTGATGGGCGAGACAGAGGCATTGATGGGCACCGGCGGCGGTATTGGTGAACGGGTGATCCAAGAAGAGGCCGCGCGCCAGTTGGTCTATATGATGGAAAAGGTGATTTCCGAAGGCACGGGCCAGCGCGCCCAGTTTGGCGGGCGGCAACTGGCGGGCAAGACCGGCACCACCTCGGCCAACAAAGACGCGTGGTTTGTCGGGTTTTCCGCCGATTACGTGACCGGGGTCTGGATGGGCTACGACGACAATACACCTTTGACCGGTGTCACCGGCGGCGGCCTGCCGACCGAGATTTGGCGCGAAACCATGAGCCGCGTACATGAGGGGGTGCCGCTGTCCGATCTTCCAATGGCGGCCCCGGCCCCGCGGAGCGGTCTGGGCGAAGAACCCGAACCCTCGGCACCGGCGCCGGTAGGTCGGGCACCTGACAATATCATTGATCAGGTCCTGCGAGACATCTTTGGCAACACCAGTAGCGGCGGCGGCAGCGGCGCCCCGGCACCGCGACCATCAGACAGATAGGAGGTCCGCGCAGCTGGTGACTGCGCGCACCTGGCCGCCGTCCAACGGGGGGACCGAGAATTGGAAATTGGCTGTTAAACTAATTATGGCTTAGTCTATGGGTTGGGCCAGCCTGTTCAGGTTTTCCCGAAAGCCTGGGAGCATGTTGAAGGTGCTGATGCCGAATGATCTGGTAAAGCGAGGAGAGGCCGAACTGCGCCAAGTGCGCAGCCGCAGCCGCGCGCTGTATTGGACCGTGGGCCTGTTCAGCCTTTTTGCCAATCTGCTGATGCTGACCGGTCCGCTCTACATGTTGCAGGTCTATGACCGGGTGCTGGGATCGGGGTCCGAGGAAACGCTGATCGCGCTGTCGATCCTGATTGTGTTTCTTTACGGGGTCATGGGGGTACTGGATCACACCCGCAGCCGGATCATGGCCCGCGTCGGCGCGCGGTTTCAGGCGGATTTGGACCGCCGGGTCTTTGATGCCGTGGTCCGTAAATCCGCCGTGGCCCCGGATGTGAAAACCAATGCAGGACTTGCAGATCTTGAAGCGGTGCAGCGGTTGATCACCTCTCCGGTTCTCATGGCCGCCTTTGACATGCCGTGGACGCCGATATTTTTCGCCGCGATATTCCTCTTTCACCCGTTGCTGGGCTGGCTGGCCGTGGGCGGCGCCGCCGTTCTAATCGGTATCACTTTTGCCAACCAGATTTTGTCGCGCGATAGTCAGGCCAAGGCCGGCGTTGCCGGACAGATGGCCGGAGCAGTGTCGGATCAGATCAGGGTCGAAGCAGAGATGGTGCAGGCGATGGGCATGCGCGAGGCGGCATTTTCGCGCTGGCAGACGACCCGCGGGCAGGCGCTTGAGCAGCAGTTGCGCAGCACGGATATCGGCGGCACCTTTTCTGCGATGACCAAGACACTACGGTTGTTCCTGCAATCCGCAATGCTGGGGCTTGGGGCCTATCTGGTGTTGCAAAACCAGATGACGGCAGGTGCCATGATCGCGGGTTCCATCCTGCTGGGGCGCGCGCTTGCCCCGGTTGAGCTGGCGTTGAACCAATGGCAGATCGTGCAGCGCGGACGCACCGGTTGGGCCAACCTAACCGAACTTTTGGGCGCCGTTGGGATAGAGCCTGTGCGCACCACCCTGCCCAAGCCGCGCGCCAAGCTCGTCGCCAAAGGGCTGACGGTCGTCGCCCCCGGTGACAAGCAGGCGGCGCTGAAATCGGTCAGCTTTGCGGTCGAGCCGGGGCAGGCGTTAGGTGTCATTGGCCCATCTGGTGCCGGGAAATCAACGCTGGCGCGCACTTTGATGGGCGTCTGGCCTGCGGCGGGTGGTTTTGTGCGTCTGGATGGCGCGGCACTGGATCAATACGGTCCGGATACGCTGGGCCGGCATATCGGATACCTGCCGCAACGCGTGCAGCTATTCGACGGCACGATCGCGGAAAACATCGCCCGGCTGTCGCCCAATCCGGACGATGCTAAGGTCGTCGCGGCCGCCAAGATGGCCGCGGCGCACGAGATGATCCTGGAACTGCCTCAGGGTTATGACACGCTGATCAGCGCCGGGCAGGTGCGGCTGTCGGGCGGCCAGATGCAGCGCATCGGGTTGGCGCGCGCGCTTTACGATGATCCGGTAATCGTGGTGCTGGATGAACCGAACTCGAATCTCGACAACACCGGCTCGAAGGCGCTGAACCACGCGATCCGCGCGATGAAGGCCGCCGGGCGTTCGGTGTTGATCATGGCGCACAGGCCCGCTGCGATCCAGGAATGTGACATGCTGTTGGTGCTGGACGGTGGCGTGCGCATAGCCTTTGGCCCCAAGGATCAGGTGCTCGCCGACATGGTGCAGAACCACCGCGAAATCCGGCAGGCCCCTGCAGGCGCCGGGGGTGTGACATGATCGGCGCGCCCGCAAACCGCTGGTCCGCCAAGCGGCCTGTCATCCTTGGCTTTGTCGCGCTGATCACGCTGTTTGGTGGCTTTGGCACCTGGGCCATGACAACACAGATTGCCGGCGCCATCATCGCGTCGGGCCGGATCGAAGTCGACCGCAACCGCCAGATCGTTCAGCACGAAACCGGTGGCGTGGTGGCCGAAATCACCGTGGACGAGGGCGACAGTGTTGCGGCGGGCGATCTGCTGATGCGGCTAGACCCCCAACAACTGGCGTCGCAACTGGCCATCACCGAAGGGCAGCTTTTTGAACTGATGGCCCGTCGCGGACGGCTTGATGCCGAACGTGACGAGACCGATGAGATTGTCTTTGACGACGAATTGATTGCCGTGGGGCAAATCAATCCGGATCTACAGGAGCTGATGGATGGTCAGCGCAACCTGTTCGACGCGCGTCGGGTGTCCGTGGCGCAAGAGATTGATCAACTCAGCAAGCGCCGCTTGCAGATCGGCTCTCAGATTGACGGCATTGGTTCGCAGGAGATTGCGCTGGAGCGGCAGTTGGACCTGATTGAAGAAGAGCTGGGCAATCAACAATCCCTGCTTGACCGGGGGCTGACCCAAGCCTCTGCGGTGTTGACCCTGCAACGCGAACAGGCCCGGTTGCGCGGGCAGATTGGCGAACTCGCCGCATCCAAGGCGCAGGCGCAGGAACGCATCACCGAAATTGACATCGACGTTCTGAAACTTGGCTCGGCGGGCCGCGAAGAGGCGATCACCCGCCTGCGCGACCTGCGGTATCGTGAACTGGAACTGGCCGAGCAGCGCCGTGCGTTGCAGGCCGAGATTGACCGCCTCGATATTCGTGCTCCGGTGTCGGGCATCGTCTATGGGATGCAGGTTCAAACCCCGCGTTCGGTCGTGCGCGCGGCAGAACCGTTGATGTACCTCGTGCCCCAAGACCGACCCCTGGTCATCGCCGCGCGGGTGCAGATCATTCACATCGACCAAATCGCGGTCGGCCAGGCGGTGAACCTGCGCCTGTCTGCATTGGATCAGCGCACCACGCCGGAGCTGGTCGGGCAGGTCCTGCAAATCTCTGCCGATGCCATTGAAGACGAGGCGTCGGGCCAATCCTATTACCGTGCGGAAATCGCGCTTGACCCCGGCGAGATTGACAAGCTGGCTGAAGGCACCATTCTGTTGCCCGGTATGCCGGTCGAGGCGTTCATCCGCACTGGGGAACGGTCACCCATGGCCTATCTGATCAAGCCGATGGCAGATTATTTTGCCCGCGCGTTTCGTGAAAGTTAGGGTAAAAACCAACGCCCCCCTTTTCGTTTGCGCGCATCGCCGCTAGCGTCCGCGCAAACCATTTGCCAAAGGAATGCGCCATGTCCATCACCGCCCGCCTTGCCGACCTTGGGGTCACGCTACCCGATGCCCCGGCGCCTGCCGCCAATTACGTACCCTTTGTTCAGGTCGGGGATATCCTCTATGTTTCCGGTCAAATCTCCAACGGGCCGGACGGGCTGATCAAGGGCCGTCTGGGTGACGGCATGGATGTGGATGCAGGGGCGGCTGCGGCAAAGTCCTGCGCGATCAATTTGTTGGCGCAGGTGCGTGCCGCCTGTGGTGGTGATATCGAGCGGCTGGTGAAGGTGATCAAGCTGACCGGTTTCGTGAATTCCACCGCCGATTTCACCGACCAGCCCAAGGTTATCAATGGCGCGTCGGATTTCCTTGCCGAAGCGCTGGGTGACGCGGGCCGTCATGCCCGATCTGCCGTGTCGGCGGCATCGCTACCTCTGGGTGTGGCAGTTGAAATCGAAGGCATCTTTCAGATCAAATGAATCTACCGTCCGCGTTTCTGACCACGCCACTGGCGCACCGCGCGCTGCATGACGTTACCGATCACCGCCCGGAAAACAGCCGCGCCGCAATACGTGCAGCCATCGCGGGCGGCTATGGGATCGAAATTGACTTGCAGCTCAGCGCCGATGGCGTGGCGATGGTGTTCCACGATTACATGCTGGACCGCCTGACGCCTGAAACCGGCGCGCTGCGGCTGCGCAGTGCGGCGGCGTTGGCGCAAATTCCGCTGACCGGCGGGAATAATGAAACCATTCCAACGCTGGACGAGGTTCTGGCGCTGGTCGGTGGCCGCGTGCCGTTGCTCATCGAAATCAAGGATCAGGACGGCGGCATGGGCCCCGACATCGGCCCGCTGGAGGCCGCAACTGCCGCCGCGCTGGTCAACTACCGCGGCGACGTGGCGCTGATGTCATTCAATCCGCATTCGGTGGGCGAAATGGCCGGGCTGCTGCCACAGGTGCCGCGCGGCATCACCACCAGCGCCTACTTACCCGAAGACTGGCCGCTGCCCGCCAAAACCTGCGATCATCTGCGCGAAATTCCGGATTACGCGTCAGCGGGTGCGTGTTTTATCAGCCACGAATCCTTTGATCTGTCCCGCCCTCGCGTTGGGGCGCTGAAACAGGCTGGGGCCGCTGTGCTGTGCTGGACCATCCGCAGCCCCGAAGAGGAAGCTACCGCCCGCGAAATTGCGGATAACATCACCTTTGAGGGCTACCTCGCACCGACGCAGCCTTGATCCACGGCCTGCGCGCCACACATAGAACCCCAAGGCTGGCAAGGCAGAGATGAGCGCGCAAGAGATTGAAATCACGGTTGTCCCGGAACTTGCCCAGATTGGACAAGCCGATTGGGATGCCTGTGCCTGTCCCGAAACGGCGGCGGGCGGGCGGCCCGTTGATCCGTTCACGACCTACCGTTTCCTAAGTGCGTTGGAGCGCAGCGGGTCGGTCGGCCCCGGCACGGGCTGGCAACCCCAATACCTGACGGCGCGCATCGCTGGACAGCTTATTGCGGTGGCCCCCATGTATGCCAAATCACATAGCCAGGGCGAATACATCTTTGATCACAACTGGGCTCACGCCTATGAGCGGGCGGGCGGGCGCTATTATCCGAAACTGCAAATTGCCGTGCCGCATACGCCTGCCACCGGGCGGCGTTTTCTGACGCGACCGGGATTTGAACAGGCGGGCATGGCCGCACTTGTGCAGGGCGCGATACAGCTAACTGATAGCAACGCCCTGTCGTCGCTGCACATCACCTTCTGCACATCTGAAGAGGCTGAAAGGGCGCCAGAGCTAGGGCTGATGGCGCGCAAAAGCCAGCAGTTTCATTGGCACAACAAAGGTTATGCCGGTTTTGACGATTTTCTCGCCAGCCTCAATTCGCGCAAACGCAAGAACATCCGCAAGGAACGCGCGCAGGCGCAGGATTTCGGCGGTCGTATCCACACCTTTATCGGTGATCAGATTGAACCGGAACATTGGGATGCCTTCTGGCGGTTCTATCAGGACACAGGCGCGCGCAAATGGGGGACGCCCTATCTGACCCGCGCCTTTTTCGACATTGCGCAGGAGACGTTGCGCGATGACATGGCACTGGTTCTGGCCGAACGCGACGGGCGCTGGGTGGCAGGTGCGCTTAATTTCATCGGGGCAGAGGCGCTGTTCGGCAGGTATTGGGGCTGTGTCGAACACCATGCCTGTCTGCATTTTGAACTGTGCTATTATCGTGCAATTGATCTGGCCATTGCCCTTGGCCTGCAACGGGTCGAGGCCGGCGCACAGGGCGAACACAAGCTGGCCCGCGGATACCTGCCCGCGCCGACCTGGTCATTGCACTGGATGCGCGACCCCGGGTTTGCCGCGGCGGTGGGCGATTATCTGCAGGCAGAGCGTGCGGCCGTCGAAGAAGAGATTGAGGTTTTGACAGAATACGGCCCCTTCAAACGGGCCAGAATCGAGGAACAGGAATGACTGAACGACTGAGCAACGAGACCCGAAAAACTGTGCTGCAACCGCTGTTCGATACCGGTTGGGAACTCTCCGATGACCGCGACGCGATCCAAAAGTCGTTCAAGTTTCACGACTTTGCCGACGCCTTTGGCTGGATGACGCGGGTGGCCATTTGGGCCGAAAAATGGAATCACCATCCTGAATGGAACAACGTTTACAACCGGGTAAACGTGACGTTGATCACGCATGATATGGATGGACTAAGCACGCTTGATGCCAAATTGGCGCGCAAGATGGACGGTCTGCACGAAACGACGAAGGATTAAGGATACTGATGCAAGATCTATTGAACACAGAATTATGGCAGGGCAAAACCGTTGCCGATCTGCTGACCCTTGAGTTTCTCGCCAGCACTGCGGGTTCTGTCTTGGGTGCCATCGCAATTCTGTTGCTGGGCTGGATCGTGTCCAGCTGGTTGCAGAACCGGGTGCAGAACCTAGGCAAGCGGAACCGGCACCTTGATGAGATGCTGTTTGATTTCCTGGCCTCGATCGTGCGTTACGTGGTGCTTGGCTTTACGATCTTGTTTGTCCTCAACACATTTGGGGTGCAGACAACGTCGGTTGTTGCCGTTGTCGGTGCCGCCGGTCTGGCCATCGGTCTGGCGCTGCAAGGCACGCTGTCGAATATCGCGGCAGGAGTTATGCTGATTATGTTCCGACCGATCAAGATTGGTGATTTCGTTGAAATCGCAGATCAGATGGGCACGGTTAGGCAGATTAATCTGAACTACACCGAGTTGGCAGACCTTAGTAATGTACAGGTGATCGTGCCCAATTCCGAAGTTTGGGGCAATGTTATTACTAACTATTCGGTTAACCAGACCCGTCGCGCGGAATGGACATTCGGGGTGGGCTACGGCGCCAGCTTGAAAACCGCCGAAGACATCATCCGCGAGACTATCACTTCAGACGATCGCGCGCACAGTGATCCCGAGCCGTTTATTCAGGTCACGAATCTGGGCGACAGTTCGGTTGATTTTCTGGTCCGTGTCTGGTGCAGCGCGGGCGACTATTTTGCCTTCAAGGCCGATATGACCCGCAAGGTCAAAGAGGCGCTGGATGCAGGTGGGGTCGATATTCCGTTTCCTACACGCACCCTTGTGCAGGCCGCAGAATAAAGATGCAAACGGGCCGGGCATGTGTTGCCCGGCCCGATCATTTTACATGTTGTCCAGCAGCGCCTCGCCGCCAGACACCTCGCAAACGCCTGAATTTTCTTCCGGCTGCCACAGCGTGACCTTGCCGTCATCCACCAGCATCGCATAGCGCTTTGAGCGGGCCATCAACCCGGCGGGGGCGGCGTCGAAATCCATGCCAATGGCGCGGGTGAATTCGCTGCTTGCGTCGGCCAGCATCGTGATCCCGGCCTCCGTGGCTCCCGTGGCCTCGCCCCAGGCTTTCATCACAAACGGGTCGTTGCACGACACGCAGATCACCTCGTCCACGCCCTTGGCATCAAACTGATCCTTTGTGCGCACAAAGCTGGGCACATGGGCCGAATGGCAGGTGGGTGTAAAAGCGCCCGGCACGGCAAAGATCACAACCTTGCGGCCCTTGACCTTATCGGCCATTTTCACTGGCGCGGGTCCGTCAGCGCCCAATTGAACCAATGTAGCGTCTGGCAGGGTATCACCTTGGGAAATCGTCATGGATAGACCTTTCATGTCATTGCGGTTGTCTTGCGCCAAGATATAGGGTCTGGCCCGAAGCGGGGCCAGAGTAAACGAAGGAGTTTCATTGTGCGGAACGTGGTGGTGATTGGGGCAGGGCAGGCGGGGTCGTCCTGTGTGGCCAAACTGCGCAATGGTGGGTTCGAGGGGAAAATCACCCTAATAGGGGCCGAGCCGGTGCCCCCCTACCAACGTCCACCGCTGTCCAAAGCCTACCTGCTTGGTGAAATGACCCGAGAGCGGCTTTTTCTGCGGCCCGAAAGTTTTTACGCCGATCAAGGTATTGATCTGGCCATGGGCACCCACGTGCAAGCGATTGACCCGGGCCAAAAGACGATCACGACCCAGGCCACAACGATCCCTTTCGATGATCTGGTGCTGACCACCGGATCTATTCCGCGCCGCCTGCCCGCCAGCATCGGTGGAGACCTTTCAGGTGTCTTTGTGGTCCGCGATTTGGCGGATGTCGATGCTATGGCGCCGGCGTTCAGACCCGGTGCGCGGCTTGTCATCGTTGGCGGTGGCTATATCGGGCTTGAGGCGGCGGCGGTGGCCGCCAAGCTGGGCTTGCAGGTGACGCTTGTCGAAATGGCGGATCGTATCCTGCAACGGGTCGCCGCCCCCGAAACCAGCAACTTTTTCCGCGCCCTGCACCGCGCGCATGGTGTCGACATCCGCGAGGGCGTGGGGCTGGAAAAGCTGCTTGGCGACGGGCACGTAACCGGTGCGCGCCTCAGCGACGGCACTGAAATCGCGGCCGATTTTGTTATTGCGGGCGTGGGTATTACCCCTGCGACGGCGCTGGCCGAACAGGCGGGACTGACGATTGAAAATGGGATCAAGGTGGATGCAATGGGCCGCACCTCTGCCCCCGGCATCTGGGCTGCGGGCGATTGCACCTCTTTTCCGTATCGCGAGACGCGCATCCGGCTCGAAAGCGTGCCAAACGCAATTGATCAGGCAGAACTGGTCGCGGAAAATATCATGGGCGCGGAAAAGTCCTATGTGGCAAAGCCGTGGTTCTGGTCAGATCAATACGATGTGAAATTGCAGATCGCCGGATTGAATACAGGCTACGACAACGTGATCACCCGCCGCGCCGACGCCGATAGCGTGGCTTTTTGGTACTACCGGGGTGCGGAATTGTTGGCGGTGGACGCGATGAATGATCCCCGCGGTTTCATGGTTGGCAAACGCCTGATCGAAGGCGGAAGATCCCCTGATCCTGCGTTGATCGCTGACCCCGAAACCGATCTCAAGGCGCTGCTGCGGCCATGAGGATCATTGCAGGAACTTATCGCGGCTCTGTTCTGGCTGACGTGGGCAAAGGGGATGCCGATGCCCACCTACGCCCGACGTCCGACCGCGTGCGTGAAAGCTTGTTTTCCATGCTTACCCATCACGACGTGATCCTCGACGCGCGGGTGCTCGACCTCTTCGCAGGCACCGGCGCGCTGGGGTTAGAGGCGCTGTCGCGGGGTGCGAAATCAGTTTGTTTCGTGGAAAATGGCCGCGTGAGCCAAGGCCTGATTGCACAGAATATCAAAAAGCTTGGCGTAAAGGACCTGACAGCCATCATGCGCAATGATGCCACGAGCCTTGGGGCCTGGCCGATGGCGCCGTTCGATCTGGTTTTCCTTGACCCGCCTTATGGCAAATCCCTAGGCCAGGCGGCGTTGAGCGCGGCAGCGAGGGGAGGGTGGCTTGCCCCTGATGCCATGGTTGTCTGGGAAGAAAACGCGCCAATGAATGCCCCACTTGGCTTTACGCGTATCGACAAACGCAAATACGGCGATACCCACGTCACCCTATTGCGCTTTAGTGGCGCCACCTAACAAGCTTTTCTGGGTCATAAATACCCTCGGGGGGTCTGGGGGGCTGGCCCCCCAGCCAGTTCAGTCTTGCGTGTAGGTCGGATGAAACAACCCACCCGGCGACAGCGTGAAAACATCCACCCCGTCCTCGGTCACACCGACGGAATGCTCAAACTGCGCCGACAATGATTTGTCGCGGGTCACGGCAGTCCAGTCGTCGGCCAATGTCTTGGTCTCGGCCCGGCCTAGGTTCACCATTGGCTCGATGGTGAAAAACATCCCCGGTTCCAACACGGCCCCGGTGCCGGGGCGGCCATAGTGCAGCACATTCGGCGGCGCATGAAATACCTGCCCCAATCCGTGACCACAGAAATCAGTCACGACCGACATGCGGTGCGCTTCGACAAAGGTTTGAATGGCGTGGCCGATGTCGCCAAAGGTATTGCCGGGCTTTACCGTCTCGATCCCGCGCATCAGGCTGTCATGGGTAACTTGGATCAACCGCTCAGCCTTGCGCGGCAGTTTGCCCGCCACATACATGCGGCTGGTATCGCCGAACCACCCGTCGACGATCACTGTCACGTCGATGTTGAGGATATCGCCGTCCTTCAGCCGCTTGTCGCCGGGAATACCGTGACAGACCACGTGGTTCACGGAAATGCAGCTGGCGTGCTGATACCCTTTGTAGCCGATCGTTGCCGACTTTGCCCCGGCGGCGGTCACCTTGTCCTCGATCATCTGATCCAGCGCTCCGGTTGTCTGGCCGGGGATCACATGCTCGGCGATTTCATCGAGAATGGTCGCGGCGAGGCGGCCAGCGGCGTGCATCCCGGCAAAATCCGATGGGTCGTATATGCGTATGCCGTCCTTGGTCTGGCGGCCGCGGTGGGTATTGTTCACCGGTCTCTCCATATTTGCTTATTTGCTATCTAGCGCGGGCGGCGGCCAAGGGCCAGCCTCTGTCACCCCACGAACCCAAGAGGCGCGGCCAATGTGACCGCTTCGGGCGTGATATCGGTGCCGATAACGATGGTTTCCAGCCCGACCGCACGGGCAGCTTCGAACGCGGCGGCATATGTGGGATCAATATCCGCGGCCAGTGACATGTCCGCGCAATCGGTGCGCTGCACAAGATACAGCAGTACCGCGCGATGCCCAGCCTGCGCCATACGGCCCAATTCTCCCAGATGTTTTGTACCGCGCGCGGTGACGCTGTCGGGAAATTCCGCGCGTCCGGGCGTGCGCGACAGGGTGACCGATTTCACCTCGACATAGCAATCGGGCAGGCCATCAGCCTGCAGCAGGAAATCAATGCGTGAATTTTCACCGTATTTTACCTCGGGCCTCACCACATCATAGGCCGCCAGTTGCGGCAGCGCGCGTGCCATCAGGGCGTGGCGCAGGGCACGGTTGGGCAGCGCGGTATCAACCCCGGTGAAATGCCCATTTTCATGGTCCACCAACCGCCAGCCGTAATTCAGCTTCTTGCGGGGATCGTCGTTAGGCTCCAGCCAGATACGCATCCCCGGCGCGGCCAGTCCCATCATTGATCCAGGATTGGCGCAGTGGGCGATTACCTCGTCGCCGGTCTCTTCCAGCACGCAATCCGCCAGAAACCGTTTGTATCGGCGGATCAGGCGGGCGGGGACAAGTTGGGTTTGAAAGCGCATGGGCAGCGGCCTATACCCAAGTCATGCCAGCCTCAAGGAGCGACCTGCATGCCAAACCCCACAGCCGCAATGATCGTTATCGGTGACGAAATCCTGTCCGGGCGCACCCGCGACAGCAACATGCACCACCTTGCAGGACAGTTGAACGAGGTGGGGATTGACCTCAAGGAGGTCCGGATGATCGCTGATGATCGTGGCGCCATTATCGCCGCGGTGCAGGCGCTGTCGTCGGTTTATACGTATGTCTTCACCTCGGGCGGCATTGGCCCCACCCATGACGACATCACTGCGGACTGCATCGCAGCGGCTTTTAACCGCGACATTGACGTGCGCGCCGACGCACGCGAGATTCTGGCCGCGCATTACGCACGCAGCGGGACCGAATTGAACACCGCTCGCTTGCGGATGGCGCGTATCCCCGAAGGTGCCACGCTTATCGAAAATCCGGTCTCGGCGGCACCAGGGTTTATCTTGGAAAATGTGCACGTCATGGCCGGGGTACCATCGGTTTTTCACGCCATGGTTGCCAGCATTGTGCCCAGCCTGACGGGGGGCGCGGCGCTGATCAGCAAGACCATGCGGATTGATCGTGGCGAGGGGGATATCGCAGGCCCACTGGGCGCGCTCGCGCAGGAATATCCGTTGTTGTCGATGGGCAGCTATCCGTTTCAGAAGGATGGTAAATACGGTGCGCATATCGTGATCCGTGGCAATGACGATGGTGCCATTGATGCCGCGATGGCAAAGCTGAAGGCGGCGTTTTCATGACTCAAGCCAATACGCTGTTCGAGGTCTGCGACCAGACGTGGCCCGCCGCGCGCCGCTTTTCGGATGGTCCATGGACCCTGCGCGATGGCCAGGGTGGCGGTAAACGCGCGTCGGCTGCCACCGCACGCGGGCCGGTGGCCGATAGCGATATCGGGTTCGCCGAAACCGCCATGCGCGCGATGGGTCAGCGCCCGCTGTTCATGCTGCGCGACGGCGAGGCAGAGCTGGACGCGAAGCTGGCCGCGCGGGGCTATGCCAAGATCGACCCGGTCACAATTTTCACGTTGCCGATCGACAAACTCACCGATGTGCCGATGCCGCCCGTCACCACCTTTTGTATCTGGGAACCGCTGGCGATCATGGTCGAGATCTGGGCGCAGGGCGGGCTTGGCCCCGCGCGACTGGAGCTGATGGCGCGTGCGGGCGTTAAAACCGGCATTCTAGCACGCTGGAATGAACAGCCCGCAGGCGCCGGTTTTGCCGCGCTGCATGATGGGGTCTGCATGGTCCATGCGGTCGAGGTATTGCCGCATCAGCGCCGACAGGGCGTGGCCCAATGGATCATGCGGGCGGCGGCGTTTTGGGGGCAGGCGCAGGGCGCGCATACGATTTCAGTATTGTGTGTTGAGGCCAATACCGCCGCCAACGCGTTATACCGTGCGCTGGGCTTTGCCCCGGTGGCGCGCTATCATTACCGCCAATCGCCCGAATGAAGGAGCCTCGTGATGGCCGACGACATGCCCACCGCACTGGACCTACCCATGGTCGACCCATTGCCCGCTGAGACGCAGAAGTATTTCGACGTCTGTATGGACAAGCTCGGCATGGTGCCAAACGTGCTGCGCGCCTATGCCTTCGACATTGACAAGCTCAACGCCTTTACCGCGATGTACAATGACCTGATGCTGGGTGACAGCAGCCTCAGCAAGCTTGAGCGCGAGATGATTGCGGTCGCCGTTTCCTCTGTCAACAAATGCTATTATTGCCTTGTCGCCCATGGCGCCGCCGTGCGGCAACTGTCTGGCGATCCCGAATTGGGCGAGGCGTTGGTAATGAACTACCGCGTTGCCAAGGTGACGTCGAAACAACGCGCGATGCTGGATTTTGCCGTGAAACTGACCAAGGAAAGTGCGGCTGTCGAAGAGGCCGACCGGCAGGCCCTGCGCGATGCCGGTTTCTCGGAACGTGACATTTTTGATATCGCTGGCGTGACCGGGTTCTTTAATATGACCAATCGTGTCGCCAGCGGCACCGACATGCGTCCCAACGCTGAATACCACGCGCAGGCAAGATGATCCGCGCAGGTGCCCTGTGCCTGCTGTTGGCCACGCCTGCGTCAGCGCTGGACCTCCGCTTGCCATCCTCGGCGCGCGTGACGGTTGAGCGCAATACATCGCCTGATCGGTTTGCTGCCCCTGTCGGCATATTTGCCGAAGGGCAGGTGGCGCGGATCAATATCGATGGCGCAGTGCGCCGGGCGGCGTGGCGTCTGGATTCTGCGGGCCTGACGCCCCTACAGGTCATGCGCCCACTCAGAGAACAACTGACTGATGCGGGATTTGAAATCGTGCTGGATTGTGCTGCGCGCGAATGCGGCGGCTTTGACTTCCGCTTTGCCACTGAAACGTTGCCGGGGCCGAATATGTACGTCAATATTCGTGCCTTTCACGTTGTCACCGCCCTGCGACGTGGGGCCGACAACACCCCGGTCCAGGCGATCAGCATCTTGGCCAGTACCGCGGCGACCTCGGCCTATGTCCAGATCATTCAGGCCGGTCCTGACGGTGATGCGCCCGTGGTGACAGAGCCTAATGCGGACGATGTGATCCCTGCTACACTACCCGATGCCAGCGCGCTTGGCGCGCGGCTGATCGCGCAGGGCCATGTTGTCCTCGAAGCACTGGATTTCGGGACCGGTACATCGGATTTGGGGGCGGGGCCCTATGCCCCACTGGCCGAGCTTGCCGCGATGCTCAATGCCGATCGCAGCCTGCGGGTGGCGCTGGTGGGTCATACCGATGCCGTGGGGGCGCTGGCCGGGAACATCGCGCTCAGCCGTCGCCGTGCCCAATCGGTCCGGCAGAGGCTAATTGATGCCTATGCCGTCGATCCTTCACGGCTAGAGGCCGAAGGTATGGGGTATCTGTCGCCGGTCGCCAGCAACCTGACCGATGCAGGCCGCGAACAGAACCGGCGGGTTGAAGTGGTGGTTTTGTCAGCGGATTAGGTCGCGCACCACGGTGCCATCGGCCAGCCAGCCATCGAACACCGCCAGCGCCTCATCGGCAAAGGCTACATCATTGATATGCGCGTCCAGTTCGATTAGCCGCGCAGGGCCCTGCCATTTATCGCGCAGCGTATCGCAGAATGCCGCCAGCCCATCCGGGTCATGCAAATCGGCGCCAGGTCGGTCCCAGGCGCCACAGCCCCCGCGCGGCAAAATGAACGTGGTCGGTGATGCGACACCGCCCAATTGCCTCAGGTGCGCGCGGGCGACTTGGCGTCTTTCCTCGGCATTCAGCACGACAGAGGTCAGCAGACGGTTGTGCGCGTGCACCGTCCGGTCGCGCCAGATGTCAGGCAGCGGCTGCCAGCCGACCAGATCAACCAGATCATAACAGCCCGGCGCCACCAGTTGCGGCGTGCCGGCGCGCGCCGCCCCGGTCAGGCGATCCGCCCCGGCAGAGAGGCTTGATCCGTGTTCGTGATTGCCCAGCTCCTGCGTGCAGAAATCAAACACGCAGGCAAAGGCACCCTGGGCCGCTAGGCTTTCGAATGCCCGCCCGCCCATGCCCGTTGCGTGGAACACGGCAACCTCGAACCCCCGTGCCTCCAACTCTGGTTTCAGCGGCACCATGTAGCTGAGGGCCGATTTACCCAGGCTGGTCATGCCGATTAGCGGTGTAACCTGGGGCTTCTCCACCGCCCGCGCCGCCCCCAGCACCGCGCCCGCCGCCTGGCTTAGTGATGCCTTGCAGATCGAATTCAACCCATAGAGCCCCCCGGCCCAGAGGATCATCTGTACATCCGCCGCCAGCCGTTCCGGCGGTATCAGTGGCGAAAACGCGACCGTCGAAACAATGTATTTCGGCACCCCCAGCGGCAGCGCCTGACACACATCAAGCGCCAGATCGGTGCCCATTGACCCACCTAGTGTGATCACCCCGTCAAAGGCCCCGGTGCGGTATAGTTGATTCACCAGCGCCGCTGCGCCGCGCGCCATGATCTGCATGGCAGTGTTTTCGTCGCGGGATGTGCGCGCAGCCGCGATGCTGCTGCCCCCCGCCGCTGCCACGTCCGTGTTGGAAAAGTCGGTGCTGCCGTCCGTGTCGCCCAACACGCTCACATCCATACTGATTACCTGCCCGCTCTGGCCGCGAATACACTCGGCCATATACTGCAACTCGTCGCACTTGGTGTCATAGGTCCCGACGATCAAGATGGTCTTGTCTTTGCGCATGGCTGCCCCCTTGATGTCCATCATGGGGGCCACTGGCCTGCCAAGCCACGTCAAATAGTCAACCGGTGACGCGATTTTTCTGCCCCGTTGCCAGATCGGCCCAGGTGCAGCGGGGATGCCGCT
Organism: Sulfitobacter sp. KMM 9851; assembly: GCF_057178245.1. Lineage (NCBI taxonomy): Bacteria > Pseudomonadati > Pseudomonadota > Alphaproteobacteria > Rhodobacterales > Roseobacteraceae > Sulfitobacter > Sulfitobacter sp. KMM 9851. Next base: position 3,460,909 of record NZ_CM169991.1, on the reverse strand, counting down.
GGACCCTGCGGCCAGGTTTGCTAGACAGGACACACCCATTCGCCAAAGGCGCGGCATGACCCCTTGTACCCTCACGTCCCTGACCCAGCTTGCCAATCTCGGCGTCGACACGATTATTGACGTGCGCGCCCCGGCTGAGTTTGCCGAAGATCACCTGCCCGGCGCGATCAACCTGCCCGTACTGTCAGACGCTGAACGCGCGCAGGTTGGCACGATCTACAAGCAGACCAGCCCCTTTGACGCGCGCAAGATCGGTGGTGCCTTGGTGGCACGCAATACAGCAGCCCATTTGCAAGGCCCGCTGGCGGATCACGACGGCGCATGGCAGCCGCTGGTCTATTGCTGGCGCGGCGGGCAACGCTCTGGCGCTTTTGCCACGATATTGGGGCAGGTTGGCTGGCGGGTGCAATTGCTGCAAGGCGGCTATCGCACCTATCGTCGTCTGGTGGCGGCGGCGCTCTATGACACGCCCTTGCCCCATCGTCTGACCCTGATCGAGGGCGGAACCGGCACTGCCAAGACGCGCCTTTTACACCATCTTTCACAGGTCGGTGCGCAGGTGCTGGACCTCGAAGCGCTGGCCGGGCATCGCGGATCGCTGTTTGGCGCAATGCCGGACGGACAGCCCGCGCAAAAGATGTTTGAAAGCAGGCTTGCCGGTGCGCTTGCCACGCTTGACCCGGCCCGTCCAACATGGGTCGAAGCCGAAAGCAGCAAGATCGGCGACCGCGTGTTGCCGCCCAGCCTCTGGGCCGCCATGTGCGCTGCCCCACGTGTCGAACTCACCGCGCCGCTTGCGGCACGTGCTGCCTTTCTCTGCCGGGCCTATGATGATCTGACTGCTGACAGCGGCGCGTTTCAGGACCAGTTGCAGCGCCTGCGCCCCTATCACAGTGGCGAGATAATTGCCGATTGGCACGAGCTGGCCGATGCTGGCCATTGGTCAGAACTGGCGCAGGCGCTGATCGCCCGGCATTACGACCCGCGTTATGCCAAATCCACCGCCCGCAGCGCGCCTGCTGCACTGCACATCGCGCTGGCGGATCTGGAGGACGCAACGCTGGCACAGACCGCCGCGCAACTGCATGCGCAAAGTCTTAGCGCAGCTGAATAGGCCCTGTACCGTCAGTCAGCCTGCCAATGACATGCCCGTTCAGCCCCTGCGCATGCAACGCATCCACTGCGTCTGCGGCCGCCGCCTCGGGCAGGGCGGCCAGCAACCCACCGGCGGTCTGCGGATCGTGCAGCAACGGGTCAGCGGCCCCATGCACCGGCGCGTCCGCGCGGTTCACCGGCATCAGCGCCGACGCCACCCCCGCCGCCGCCAAGGCCCGCGCCCCGTCATAAACCGGGATTGCCTCGGCCCAAAGTTCAGCTTGCAGCCCGGACGCTCGGCAGATCGTTTGCACATGTCCGGCAAGGCCGAAACCTGTCACATCGGTCATCGCGTGGGCCCCGCGCAGGATGGCGGCCTCTCTGTGTTGTGTCGCCGCCATGGCCCGAAGGGTTGCCGCGACCACACCCCCGGGCGCAGACCCCGCCATATGCCCCGCCAGGATCACCCCCGATCCAATCGGTCGCGTCATCAGCAAGACATCCCCCGCCCGTGCCCCGGCGACCGTGATCGGCGGGCTATCGCGCAGCCCTGTCACGCTGAAGCCAAGGGTCAGTTCGGCCCCCATGGTGGTGTGCCCACCCACCAGTTGTGCCCCGACTTCGGTCATCACCTCCTGCGCAGCAGCGGTGATTTCGCGCAGGGTCCGCGCCTGTAGTGTCGGGCTCATGCGGGGTATGATCACACTCGCCAGTGCCACCTGCGGCGCGGCGCCCATCGCCCAGATATCGCCAAGCGCATGCACCGCCGCAATACGGGTCATGAGATATGGGTCTTCGACAAACCCGCGTAAATGGTCGGTACTGATCACCTGAAATCCACCGCCGGGCTGGCGCAGCACAGCCGCATCGTCGCCTACGCCCGTCACCACATCATCCCCGCCGAGCGTCAGATCGGCCAACCCCCCGTGCAGCACACCGCCGCCAACCTTGGCACCACATCCGCCACAAAGAGGCTTGTCTGCCAGCATCTCTCGCAATCCGCCGGCCATCTGCCCTGTCACATCAGGCGCGCGCATCACGGGTAGATCGTTGAGCTTGTCCATGAACCGTCGATCAATCCAATCCTTCCAGCGCCAGAGGGCTGGACCGGCCAGTGCCAGACCGAACTTTTCCGCCGCTGCGGATTTCCCCCCCAAAGAAATCAGTTTGAGGTAGCGTTTTTGCGGCTTGAAATACCGTCGCGGGCCACCGCTCAATGCTGCGCGCAGATTGTGGTGCAATACGGGCGCTGCCCGCACCGCAAAAACCCCGGCCTTTGGACGCGGAGCAAAGCCCATATGCGCGCAATCACCCACCGCAAATAGGGCTTCATCCCCGGTGACGCCCAGATCGGGGCCCACCTCGATAAACCCGTCCCGCAACGGCAAGTCGGTATTCGCAAGCCAGCCATGTGGGTGCGCCCCGGCCGCGCCCACGCAAAGGGACGCGGCAACCGGGGGCTGCCCGGTTAAATGCACTTGATCCGCCGCAATCCGCGCCACCTGCGCATTCAGGCGCACCGCCACCCCAAGCTCCGCCATCTTGCGGCGCATGATACCTGCGGTGAGCGCAGCCATCCCCGACAGCGCAGGTGCCGCCTCGATCACGGTCACCTGCGGCACCAAACCGGCCGCGCGCAACGCATGGGCCATCGCCATTGCCAATTCGCACCCGGCCACGCCGCCGCCAATTACGGCGACCTCGGGCGGCACCTCGCCGCATGCTGCTGCTGCCAGAAATTTGCGCCAACGCGCCGCATATATATCAAGTGGTTTTGCCCCGACCGCATGTTCGGCAAAGCCCGGCAACATCATCTGTGCCGTGATGCCGATATCAAAAGACGCAACATCATAGGCCACTGGCCCGCGCCCCTCGACGGCGATTTCGCGCGCTGCGGCGTCCAGTCCCGTGGCGTGGCCCAAGATCAGCCGCGCCCCCGCATGGTGGCACAGGCGCACCAGATCAATCTCCAGAGTGTCACGCGCATAATGCCCGGCGACATGACCCGGTAACATCCCCGTATAGGGGGCGGTGGGGCCGGGATTGATCACGGTCAACCGCGCCCCCGGCATCGGGTCCATTCCCCACCGCCGCAACACGAGCGCATGGGCATGGCCACCGCCGATCAGCACCAAATCCCGCGTCAATGGCAGCTCAGACCGCACAAGATGCCCCTTTTCGGACTTTTAACTCTAAATATTCCAAAGGAAATTGAGAGACAGCGTCCCTCAACTTCTGCATCGTATTCCATAGCCTTGTGGTCAGCACACCGGCCCGTAGTGTCACCCGTTCATGCGTGCCGCCAGCAAAGCTTCGGAATGTGTGATGAGTATGGATAACATTTCGTACAGCGCGTCTACCTGATCCGGCGTCAGCACCGCCAGCAACTTTTCGTTGCCGCGCAAAACCTCGGCCAACATGCGGTCGTGCAGCGTCTGCCCTTGGGGTGTCAGCGTCAGGGCTGCCGCTCGGGCGTCACGGGCATCCGGCGCGTTGCGCAACAGCCTTCGGGCGATCAAGCCCTTGATCAGACGGCTCATCTGGCTTTTGTCCATCATCAAAAGCTCTGCCACGTCGCCTGCGCGGACAGGCGTCCGCGCCTTGACCAGCGCCAACAACCGCCATTCATTCAGGCTCAGACCAAACTGCGCCTCCGGCCAGTTGTTTCCGCCGCGTTCGGCCATCGTTATCAAGCGGTGCAGACGAAAGGTTATGACGTCCTCGATTGATTGCACAGGCGGGTGCAGGCCGTCTTGCGGCGGCTTCGGTGCAGCGGGGTGGTGGGCGTCCAGTGACATTGGAGATCCTCATTACTTCACATGATTCATGCTATTCTGGCTGCTTGTGTATCGCAATCCCTGCGATCAGAGTTGGAAATGCCTGTTAGAAACACCATGTACATTTCCTGTCAGACCCCTTACCGACGGGCGACCCCTTGCCGTGGCAGGTCGTAAACCGCCCGCCTGCCCCCCGCAGCACCGTTCAAAACAGGACAACCCCCGTGATTCAGACTATTGCCGATGCCCTTGCCCAACAGGGCTATGAAAGCCTCACCGCCGTACAAGAGGCCGTGACCGACCCCGCCCTAAATGATGCCGATCTGTTGGTCTCCGCGCAAACCGGTTCGGGCAAGACCGTAGGCTTCGGCCTTGCTATTGCGCCCACATTGCTGGGCGATGACACCCACTTTGGGCCCGCAGGCGCGCCGCTGGCGCTGGTCATTGCGCCGACGCGCGAACTGGCCATGCAGGTCAGCCGCGAATTAACATGGCTCTATGGCAAGACAGGCGCCGTTGTCACCACCTGCGTCGGGGGCATGGACACTCGTACCGAACGCCGCATGCTAGATAAGGGCGCGCATATCGTCGTGGCCACGCCCGGCCGCCTGTGTGACCACATCAAGCGCAACAATATCAAGCTCGACGCATTGCGCGCCGTGGTGCTGGACGAAGCTGACGAAATGCTCGACCTTGGTTTCCGTGATGAGCTTGAGTTCATTCTGTCGGAAGCCCCCGAAGACCGCCGCACGCTGCTTTTCTCGGCCACCGTGCCGGCCGCCATCGCGAAACTGGCGAAATCCTACCAGCGAGATGCACAGCGCATCACCACCGTGGGTGAGGCCAAACAGCATAGCGACATCGAATACCGCGCACTCAACGTGCATCCGCGTGACATTGAAAACGCGATTATCAACGTGCTGCGCTTTTACGAAGCAAAGAACGCCATCGTGTTCTGCAACACCCGCGCGGCTGTATCCCGCCTGACCACCCGTTTCACCAACCGCGGGTTTTCCGTCGTGGCGCTCTCGGGCGAGTTGACGCAGTCTGAACGCACCAACGCCCTCCAGGCGCTGCGCGATGGCCGGGCGCGTGTCTGTATCGCGACCGATGTCGCCGCGCGCGGCATTGACCTGCCCAACCTCGAACTGGTGATCCACGCCGACCTGCCCAGCAACTCCGACACGCTGCTGCACCGCTCTGGCCGTACAGGCCGCGCCGGGCGCAAGGGTGTCTCTGCCCTGATCGTCCCTGCCAAACTGCGCAGCAAGGCCAACCGCCTGATCGGCGGGGCCAAGCTCAAGGTCGAATGGGCCAACCCGCCGTCGGCCACCGAAGTCAACGCCGCGGACGAAGCGCGCCTGCTGGCCGACGCCGCATGGTCCGACCCGATCCCCGAAGATGCCGCCGATTTCGTCGCCTCGCTGGTCGAACAGTTCAGCCCCGAACAATTGGCCACCGCCTTTGTGAACCTCTACCGCGCACGCCAATCCGCCCCGGAAGAGCTCGCCGAACCCGGCGCGCCGGGCGATGAAAAACCACGCGCCGCCTTTGGTGCCTCGGTCTGGTTCTCGGTCTCCACCGGTCGCAACGATGGGGCCGAACCACGCACCCTGCTGCCGATGCTTTGCCGTCTGGGCGACCTGACCAAAGACGACATCGGCGCGATCCGCGTCCAGCCCAGCCACAGCTACGTCGAAATACTGGCCAGCTCCGTGCCGAAATTCCTCGGTGCCGTCGGGCCGGACATGAAAGTCGAAGAAGGCGCAATCATTACCCAGCTTGACCGTGCACCTGACCTTGGCCGTGGCGGCCCGAAACCAGGTGGCAACAATCGCGGGCCAAAACCCGGCGGCGGCTACAAAGGCGACCGGGCAGAACGCCCCGACCGCGCCCCGCGCCCGCCGCGTGACAGCTATGATCCCGATGCAGCCCCGGCCCCACGCAAACCCCGCGCCAAACCAGCGGACGCCCCCGGCGCCGCCTCGGTCGATGCGCCGCGTGCGGACAAGCCGAAGTTTGATAAGCCCAAGTTCGACAAACCGCGTGCGCCCAAGGGTGAACGTCCGCCAAAATCGCACAAAACTGAACGCAGCCCGATGAAGCCCGGTGCCGCACCTAAGCCAAAGTCGAACCCTAAACCGGAGGACGGCGGCAAGCCCAAGGCCAAGGCTGTGTGGAAAAAGGAAAAGCCAGCAGGCGATACCTATGAGCCGCGCAAACCCAAGCCGGGTAAACCCGGAGGTGAAAAGAGCTATCAGCGCGCCTCGGACCCGTCCAAGCGTTTCACCCCGCCCAACAAGATGGGCAAACCGGGTGCTAAGCCGAAAAGCAAAAGCACACCCAAACCGAAATAAGAAAACGCCGGGGCATTGCCTCGGCGTTGTCACATGTAGGTCATGACCTGCTTCTGGCGTATTTAGTAGGGGGCAACCTCTAGGGCGGGGGGCGTGTTGCTTCGCTGTGCGGTCGTAGCAGTTGTTCACCGCAACCTGCGCCGAGGTCTGTTTCGCCGACGTGGTGGTCGTGCTTACTTTGCTTCATTCATCCGTGGTAGGAGTCGTGCGAAGTGGCCGACAACGCGCTGCTATTCGGACAAGAATGACTAATTTGCTTCCAGGATTTTATCAAGAAGACGGCTATAATGAGTTGTCTCAGTGAACATAGTTCTTGAATTATCGTCGCCGCTGCGTCTGCCGGAAATTGAACCAACAAAATAGGGCTGCACTCCTCTATCCTGTTGATAGTCCATTTCAGGCATATCTTCGAGATCGACGGTTACTACAACCGCTCCTCCAGACGCACCGTGGTATGAGTGACAATAGGCTTTTTTAAGACCAGAAGCGCCTCCATTGAGGGATACACATTCATCGTAGGTCAAAACTTCACCTTTTTGGCCAAGCCCCGTGTCGGCGCTGTACCCAGCCATCGTAGCATAACCTCCATCAAAGTACTCATCATCCAGCATATCTCCATAATCATACGGAGCATTGATGAGCGGCTTTATGTCAGACTTGGAAATCTTCGACTTGAGCTTGACCACAGCATAGTCACCGGGATTCATCTCTGCTCGTAAGACTTCACTGATAGAAGTGTTGATTACCTTGCCGCTATTGCTGGTAAAGCGCACGTGATTTTCACCAGCTTTGAATGACTCTTGCCCATTATACCAATGATCAACACAGTGACCTGCCGTAATTGCAATAATTCCGTCTTTTTCGGGATGGTCAGCAATCAGCACAATCGAACAACTCTCCTCTTTCCCTTTTGAAACGGTTGAGGTCAATTTGCCAACGGCTTCGAGCCATTTCGGCGAATTCTCTGATCTGACTTTTCGGGTATCACCAGCGATCATCTCCGGATAGCCCGTAGCCCCAGCGAACAGTTCGATACCATCATGTGCATTCAGGCCCGACTGCTCTGCTCTCTCGGGATCGCTTGCAGTGCACGCTTCGTTACAATCGCCCGCAGCCAGTGTTTGCGCTGATATCAAAGTGAAGAATAATACGATGGCTCTCATTGCGTCACTTTCTCAGAGTCACGCCAGCCGGACCCACGGTTTCAGAAATTATCCCGCTGACAATAATAGTCCCGAGGAGGATGCAAAAATTGCCGGTACAAATCAATGCAAACGGGGTTTGAGCCACCACACCTCTTTTTCTAAATGTTCTAAAATCGAGAAAACGCCGGGGCATCACCCCGGCGTTGTCATTCTCCACCCCGGACTTTTTAAAAAAGTCCGGTCCGATTTCTTCAAAAGAAATCGCTATGACTTCCCCTTCCAAGGCACCAAAATCCGCTCGGCCCAGCGCATCAGCATATCAATGCCAAACCCGATCACCCCGATCAGGATGATCCCCATGATCACGATATCGGTGTTCTGAAACTTTGACGCGGTCATGATCATCATCCCCGCCCCTTGCTCTGCCGCGACAAGTTCGGCGGCCACGACGGTGCCCCAGCACACACCCATTGCAACACGGGCGCCGGTAAATATTTCGGGCAGCGAGTTGGGAATGATCACGTGACGCATGATCTGCGACTTGCTGGCCCCCAGACTGTAGGCCGCATGCACCTTGGCGATATTCACGCCCGACACGCCTGATCGCGCCGCAATTGCCATGATCCAGAGCGCGGCAAGAAACAGCAGAATGATCTTACCTGTTTCGCCGATGCCGGCCCAAATGATGACCAAGGGGATCAGGGCCAGCGGCGGCACCGGGCGCATGAATTCCACGATAGGGTCGAACCAGCCGCGGAACCAATTGCTGAGCCCCATTGCATAGCCCAATGGTATTCCCACGATGGCGCCGCAAATAAACCCGATAATCACGCGAAACAGCGAATAGCCAAGATGCCCGAGCAGTGAGGTGTTGCGGAACCCTTCGTCGGCTATCTTGAGCGTGCGCGCCCATACGTCTTCGGGTGCGGGCAGGTAGAGCGGTTCCATCTGCCAACCGCGCGCAGGCTCAAAGTTCGGGGTGCCCTTGTCCGATAGGTTCACCACGCCGCCGTCAATTTTAACCGATCCGCCCGGCGCGATCTTGCGCCCGTCGATGGCGATCACCCGTGCGCCGTCTTTTTTCGTGATGTCATCGTTGCGGTCCACGTTGATCAACACAGTTCGCCACTGAGCCACCGTGGCACTGTCGTCCTTGGCAAAGCCATCGCCCGGCGCGACCTCTGGGGCGTCTTGGGGCGTGCCGCGTGGGTGTACGACCACAGTCACCGTTGCATCGTCGCGCTGATTGCCTTCGGCCTCGGCGGTGTAGGTAAATTTGGCCGTCCCCTGAAACGGGCCGGGGGCATGCAGAAAACCGGGCAACCAGTTTGAACCGGTGAATATCCCCCACATCAGGAACACGGTGAATATCGAAATGATCCCCGCCGCCCGGTTGGGCCGCACAGCGCTTTCGTCGCCGAACGTCACTGTCTTGAGAGAGGTATAATCCCGCGTTCGGGCCCGCATGATGACTTGGGTGACGATAAAGAACGCGGCGGCAAAGATGGCAATGTAGATCGCGAGGAAGATGAAGCCGGTCACGCGCTCACCTCCGTCCGGCCCATAATTTCCTCTTCCATGTCCCAGATCATACCTAGAATTTCCTCGCGTTTGATCGCGAAATCGGGGTGTTTTTTCACCTCACGCAGATCCTGGCCCACGCCCAGCTCGGCAAAGGGCAGGCGGTATTCGGTATGAATGCGTCCCGGCCTGGGGGCCATCACGATCAAACGCTCGCCCAGCAACAGCGCCTCTTCGACGGAATGGGTGATCAGGATGATCGTCTTGCCGGTCTCTTTCCACAGTTTCAAAACGAGGCTCTGCATCTTTTCGCGGGTCAACGCATCGAGCGCCCCCAGCGGTTCGTCCATCAAAATGACATCGGGGTCATTGGCCAGACAACGTGCCAACGCGACCCGCTGCTGCATGCCACCCGACAGTTCGTAAACGGCTTTTTCCTTAAAGTCCTGCAGACCGACCACGTCCAACAAGTGATCCACTATTTCGGCTTTGTTGTTCTTGGGCATACCCTTCATCGACGGGCCAAAGCCCACGTTTTCACGCACCGACATCCATTCAAACAACGCGCCTTGCTGAAACACCATGCCGCGCTCTGCGTCGGGGCCATGGACCTCATGCCCGTTCAAAATGATGCGCCCGTCAGTTGGGGCCAAAAACCCCGCTACGATGTTCAGCAAAGTTGTCTTGCCGCAGCCCGATGGCCCCAGCACGCTAAGCAATTCGCCCGCTTTCAAGTCTATCGACACGTCTTTGAGTGCCTGAACCGATCCGCCCCCCGGCAGATCGAACCGCATGGAGAGGTTTTCTATGGAAAGTCCTGTCATATGGCTGGTTTCCGTCCCTATTGTTGTAGATCGGGCCGGGTTGTCCCGGCCTCTGATTGATTGGGATAGATGGGCGCGCGCCGGGCAATAGGCGCGCGCGGGGTTGGTCTACATCTCGCTGGCGGCCGTTAGCGGGCCAGTGTTTACAGCGCCATCATAACTGTCCAGCGCACCATCAATGCTGCCTGCCTCGACGAATACTTCGGCCACGCCTTTCATAAACGTCTGCGCGTTACCGCCCAACCATTTAGCACCCAACTGATCCTCGACCGTCAGAAATTTCATCGTGCCGATGAAGTCTCGTGTCGCGTCCACATCCATGCCCGATTCCTGCGCGATCGCCGCAAGCATGTCGGCGTCCTGGTTGGCATTCCATTCGGCATTGGCATCTGCGGTCACCTTCAGGAACTTCGCCACCACATCGCCATTTTCCGCAATATATGCGGCGGGGGCGGATGTGACATCAAACACCAGAATGCCCAGATCTTCCTTTTCTGCGCCGGTAAGCAGTACGTTGCCGTATTCCTTCATCCGCGTCAGACCGCCACCATAGCCGCAGGCCATGTCAACCGACCCTTGGCTCAGCGCGGCGGCACCCTCTGGTGGGGCCATATCAACGACCTGCAAACTGTCCAGTGGCACGCCAAAGTGACCCATCTGACGCAAAAATCCGTAGTGAGCGGCGGTCCCCAGTGGCACGGCGACCTTTTTGCCTGCCAATTCGCCGGCGCTGTCTTTGTCGATCTCAAGCCCTGCCGCGACAACACAGTTGTCATTGTCTGAATAGCTGACGGCGACATCGACGATCTGGATATCCTGCCCACCTGACGCTGCCACAACGAAGGGTGGCACGCCTTGGCTAACGGCGATCTGCACGTCACCTGACGCCATCGCGGCGGACATGGCGGTACCGGTTTCGAACGATACCCAGTTCACCTTCATCCCCAACGCGTCGTCGTAAGCACCTGATTGTTTGGCGGCGAGGAACGGCATCGGCCATTCCAGGAAGTACGCCACGGTGATTTCGCCATGAGATTCGGCAAAAGCCGACTGCCCAGATAGCGCCATCACGGCACCGGCAACAATTCCAGCTGTTGTTTTCTTGATCATATCACTCTCCTGATGGATTTTTTCGGGTCCTTGCTGGCCCCTTGTCTGGTCGTTCGTGGGTGATCGCATATGGTGGGTTAACCCACTCTGTCCTGCGGTCACGCTGGGATGAAGTTCGCTACACCCCCTCAATCGCTGACGTTAATGACTACGTTCAGCATGTCGTTATTCCCCTCACCGGGCAACATAATGTACTTGAAACCCCCATTTTTGCGTCTTTCCGGCATCCGGCGCCTGAAAACGCAGCCCCTTGGCAAACGCTCGCACGCTAGTCTGGCGATGGAAGTCTTGCAGAATAAACGTCCACATTTCGCCACATGATGAGTCCAGTTTGCCCCGACGCGCGCGCCGTCTGAGCTGCGCGGCACCTCAAACGCTGTTATCCCCCGCGCCGATGCGGCATCGCGCAGGCCGTGATCCGCCAAAGCGCACTCTGGCCTCAAAGATCATCTTGATCTGGACCTACTTGAAACTTTCGATTGGCGGTGTTGTGGTGGCTGACAATACGCGCGCGCCGCGTCTCTCATTCGTGGGCATCCCACAAAAAAGAAAGGTCTGGTTCCATGGACGGCAATTTCAACGAAAATGACATTTCTCGCGTCGTCGAGGCAGATCGTGCCCATATCTGGCATCACCTAAGCCAGCACAAACCCTATGAGACCACCGATCCACGCATCATTGTCGAAGGCAAAGGCATGCGCGTCTGGGATCAGAAAGGCAAAGAGCACCTTGATGCGGTGTCGGGCGGGGTCTGGACGGTCAACGTCGGCTATGGCCGCGAAAGCATCGCCAATGCCGTGCGCGACCAGTTGATCAAGCTGAACTATTTTGCAGGTTCCGCCGGATCAATCCCCGGCTCTCACTTCGCCACCAAATTGCTGGACAAGATGCCGGGTCTTAGCCGGGTCTACTATTGCAATTCGGGTTCCGAGGCGAACGAGAAGGGGTTCAAGATGGTCCGCCAGATCGCGCACAAGCGCTATGGCGGCAAGAAACACAAAATCCTCTACCGCGACCGCGATTACCACGGCACGACTATCGGCTGCCTGTCGGCGGGCGGGCAGGATGAACGCAACGCGCAATACGGCCCCTTTGCACCGGGTTTCGTGCGGGTGCCACATTGCCTCGAATACCGCAGCTTTGAACAGGACGGCGCACCGCAGGAAAACTATGGCCTTTGGGCTGCCGATCAGATCGAACATGTGATCCTTGCCGAAGGGCCAGATACCGTCGGCGCGCTTTGCCTTGAACCCGTGACCGCAGGCGGCGGCGTTATCACGCCCCCCGACGGCTATTGGGAACGCGTGCAGGAGATTTGCAAAAAATACGACATCCTGCTGCACATTGATGAAGTCGTCTGTGGCGTGGGCCGCACCGGCACTTGGTTTGGCTATCAGCACTACGGCATCAAGCCTGACATGGTGACCATGGCCAAAGGTGTGGCCTCCGGCTATGCCGCCATCGCTTGCCTTGTGACCACCGAAGAGGTGTTCAATATGTTCAAGGACGATGCCAGCGATCCGATGAACTACTTCCGCGACATTTCCACCTTTGGCGGCTGCACCGCCGGACCAACGGCGGGGATTGAGAACATGAACATCATCGAACGCGAAGGCCTGCTCGAAAACACCACCAACATGGGCAACTACATGCTGGATGAACTGGCCGCATTGGCCGACAAACACCCGATCATCGGGCAGGTGCGTGGCAAGGGGCTGTTCCTTGGCGCCGAGCTGGTCACCGACCACGACAGCCGCGCGCCGGTGCCGGAAAAGCAGATGCAGGCGGTTGTCGGCGATTGCATGGCGCAGGGTGTCATCATCGGCGCAACCAACCGATCCGTGCCGGGCAAGAATAACACTCTGTGTTTCTCGCCCGCGCTTATCGCCACCAAGGATGATATCAACCAGATCGTTTCGGCAGTTGATGGCGCGCTGACCCGCGTCTTCGCCTCGGCGTAAAACCGCAGGCCGGATCGCCTGACAGGCACCGTGGCTTGACCGCGCGGTGCCTGCCGCTATCTACCCCGTTGTCTTGCCCGAACATGACATCAATCAAAGTTTCGCCGACTTGCGAATTTTTGCACTTTAATCAAGCCGCGCGGGAACCAAATGCACTTTCCTGCGTTGGCCTCCGATAGTTTAAAACGGGAGAAAGACATGAAGAAGTTCCTATTGGTCATTCCAATGATTGCTGGCCTTGCTGCGTGCGACGGCACAAACGGCGCACTGACAGGTGCCGCGTTGGGCGCTGCTGCCGGTGCAGCGGTTTCCAATGATGACGACAAGGTTGTCGGCGCGATCATCGGTGGCGCCGCAGGCGCAGCAGCCGGTAACTATATTGGTAAAACCCAAGGCGGCAAATGCGTTTACCAAAACAGCGCAGGCCAGCGTTACTACGCAGCTTGCCCATAAACGCCCTCTCCAAGGCACAGGTCAAAGGGCTCCGACTTCGGTCGGGGCCTTTTTTACTTGGTGCTGTCCCGTTCGGCGCGGCTGATGCCGGAATTTTCACAATGCCGCGCTTGGCCTCCTCTCAGTTCCCTCCTAAAACCAAGTTTACCGCCGCTCCTGGCGCTCTGAGGGAAACTGATGACTGATATCTTGATCCTCCTGCTCGCTGCCTTTGGCGCAGGCGTGCTGAATACGATCGCAGGAGGCGGCACGTTTCTGACGTTTCCAGCGCTGGTGTTTACTGGCGTGCCACCGGTAATGGCGAATGCCACCAGCGCCGTGGCCGTATTCCCCGGCTACCTCGGTGGTGCCATTGGGTTCCGCGATGAGCTGGGCCAGTTCGACCGCAAACGCCTGCTGCGCCTAAGCTTGATCACGCTCGCGGGTGGCGTTGTTGGTTCTGGCTTGCTGCTGGTCTCTTCGAACGAGGCTTTCTCAATCGTCGTGCCTTTTCTGCTGCTGGCCGCGACGCTGGCGTTCTTGCTGGGCGATCAAATCCGCGCCTACGCCGCCAAACACGTCCGCGCCGTCACCCCCGAAGGGGCGCTGGGCCTTTTTGCCGTCAGCATCTATGGCGGCTATTTCAACGGCGGGCTGGGCATCGTGCTGCTGGCGCTGTTTGCCCTGTGGGGCATGACCAACCTGCACAGCATGAACGGCCTGAAAACCGGGCTCAGCTTTGTGCTTTCCGCCATTTCCGTCGCCATTTTTGCGCTGGCCGGGCTGGTGGCATGGCCACAGGCGCTGATGATGATGCTGGCAGCGACTGCAGGCGGCTATGCCGGTGCGCCTCTGGCACGCGCCCTGCCGAAACGCGTGGTGCGCGGCATCATCGCTGTGATCGGCTTCGGGATGAGTGCGGTGTTTTTCTGGCGTTTAGTCGCGGGCTAGGGGTCACCCTCAAACGGGTAAAATTGACCTGCTCCCTTTACGGGCGTGATCCACTTGGCCTAGCCTTTGTAAAGGGGGGCAAGCTATGCCGAGATTTATCATCACCTGTGCGCTTGGGTTCTGTCTGGCCGGGTTCGTCGCTTCGGCGCAAGACGCCGAGCGGCCACAGGTTGTCTGCACCGTTGCGGGCTGTAGTGAAATCAGCCTTCCTAAGCCACGCTATTCGGATGCCAGCGCCTTTTCAGTGCAGAATGTGTGGACCGTCATCGACGACATTCTCGCGGTGTCCGGGTTATCGCCAAACTTTCAGGTGGTCGAAACCGAAAAAGTCGAAAACGCAGCCGCAGTCGTACTGGACGGAGAGCGCTATCTCGCCTTCAACCCAGATTGGATGGCGCAGTACAAGACGGACCAAGCGGAAAAATGGCGGCTTTATGGTGTCATCGCCCATGAGGTTGGCCATCACCTGCAAGGCCATACCATAACGGGCAATGGATCACGCCCACCGACGGAATTGGAGGCCGACGAGTATGCGGGGTTTACACTCGCTGCGTTGGGCGCATCGCTGGAACAGTCGCAATCGCTTTGGGTCACCCTGTCCGAAAGCGGGTCCGCAACCCACCCCCCGCGACACCAACGGCTCGCAGCGGTTGAGAGGGGCTGGATACGCCGAAATGGGCGTGTGCCTGCCGCACCGACGCCAGCACTACAGCCGCCACCGCCACCTCCACCGCCCGGCAGGGCAATGCGAAACTGCGTGCCTATCGCCGCAGCCTATGCGCCGACGAACCTTTGCTTTTCATCCTATCTGGCGGCGCAGGGGGCAAACACCTATGTGCCGCGAAATACGCAGGACGGAAATCCGCAGACCTCATGGGTGGAGGGCGTCGCGGGCCATGGGATCGGCGAACATTTCTCGCTAGTCTTTACCGCGCCAACACAGATGGGCCGCCTTGAGCTGCGCAATGGATATGCAAAATCGGCCCGGACCTATTCCAGAAATAGCCGGGTGCGTGCCTTGCGGATCACCACCTCACATGGTGATCACGCTGTGGTCTCGCTGCGTGACACGTCCGATTGGCAAGACATTCCAGAACTTGTCAATTTTGGTCCAGTGAGCTGGGCGATCTTTGAAATTGCGGATGTTTATCCCGGCACACATTATCAGGACACGGCCATCACCGAAATATCCTACCGATAAGGGTGTCGCCGCTGTGCGCGATCCCTAACTGTTCTATGAACTTTGTTTTTCCGGTGATAAATTCGGCGATACGTAATGCCAGATTGAAAACGAACTAAGTCCAGCCTATCGTGCTGCAATGGCTCTTCCCGTTGAAACATTTTTCCTGCGCCCGGATGCCCAAGGGACGCTGCAACAGCAGATCCAGCAGATGATTGCCCAGGGCATACTGTCGGGCCGTTTTCAGCAGGGCGAAAAGCTGCCATCGACGCGAAAACTGGCCACGCATCTGGCCGTCAGCCGGATTACGGTGACCATCGCCTATACCGAACTTTTGGCCAATGACTACCTCACCTCGCGCGGGCGGTCTGGTTACTACGTGTCCGAAAATGCACCGACCCCGCCAGACTTTGCGCCCACACCACAGGAAACCGACGCTGTCGACTGGTCCCGCGCCATCGGTCAGCGGTTCAGTGGGGGCGACACACCGCGCAAACCGCAGGATTGGGCCAGCCTTCGGTATCCGTTCATCTATGGGCAGGCCGATCCGACCCTGTTTGATCATGCCAATTGGCGGCTTTGTGCGTTGCAGGCGCTGGGACAGCGTGACTTTACCTCGATGACCACCGACTATTTCGATTTGGACGATCCGCAGCTGATTGAATTCATTACCCGGCACACGCTGCCCCGGCGCGGCGTCACTGCGCGGCCGGAACAGATACTCATCACCATGGGCGCGCAGAACGCGTTGTGGCTGACCACACAGGTTTTGCTGACCCAGCGCCGCCGGGCGGTGCTGGAAGATCCGTGCTATTACGCCTTGCGCGATATTCTTGGCCAGTCGCGCTGCAATGTCACGCCTGTGCGCGTTGATCAGGACGGGCTGCCGCCTGATGCGATTCCTCCGGACACGGATGTGATATTTACCACGCCCAGCCATCAATGCCCCACCAACGCGACCATGCCGATGGACCGCCGACGCGCCCTGATGGCGCGCGCGCGCGAGTTGGATGCGTTGATCGTCGAGGACGATTATGAGTTCGAGATGTCCTTTCTCAAACCGCCTTCACCGGCGCTGAAATCTCTCGATACAGATGGTCGCGTGATCTATGTCGGCTCCTTCTCCAAATCGCTATTTCCGGGGCTGCGCCTGGGTTATCTTGTCGGGTCCGAACCCTTTATCCGCGAAGCCCGCGCGCTGCGGGCGTCGGTCTTGCGGCATCCGCCCGGCCATATCCAGCGCACAACCGCCTATTTCCTGTCGCTGGGTCACTACGATGCACTGATCCGCCGCACCGGGAGTGCGCTGCATGAACGCCGCAATGTTATGGAGGCAGCTTTGGATACCCATGGCCTGTGTATCTCGGGGCGCGGCGACTATGGTGGGTCGTCCTTCTGGATGCGGGCCCCCGCGCATATCGACACCCAAGATCTCGCTCAGAGGTTGCATGCGAGTGGCGTGCTGATCGAACCGGGGCGCGTGTTCTTTTCGGGCGCAGACAAGCCGTCAAACTACTACCGGCTTGCCTATACCTCGATCCCCAGCGCCCGCATCCCCGAAGGCGTTGCTATGATCGCCCGTGAAATTGCCTTGATGCCCTGATCTGGACCTAGCCCTCTCATAACTCTGGCCCTATTCGCCATGTCGCCCGCCGCCTATCCTCCGTCCTGCCCTATCCCGCGATTTCGCCCATATTTTTAGGACTTTCCGCCATGAAGATGACCACAGAAGAAGCTTTTGTAAAAGTCTTGCAGATGCACGGGATCGACACCGCGTTTGGCATCATCGGCTCGGCCATGATGCCGATATCCGATCTGTTTCCGGCGGCGGGCATCCGGTTTTTCGACGGCGCGCATGAATGCAACTCGGGTATGATGGCGGATGGGTTCACCCGCGCTTCGGGCAAGATGTCGATGATGGTGGCGCAGAACGGGCCGGGGATCACCAACTTTGTGACCCCTGTCAAAACCGCCTATTGGAACCACACGCCGCTGCTGCTGGTCACGCCGCAGGCCGCAAACAAGACCATCGGGCAGGGTGGGTTTCAGGAAGTTGAGCAGATGGCGCTGTTCCGCGACATGGTTGCCTATCAGGAAGAGGTGCGGGATCCGACGCGTATGGCCGAGACCCTGAATCGCGTTATTGCCCAGGCCAAGCGTCATTCAGCCCCTGCACAGATCAATATTCCGCGCGATTTCTGGACCCAGGTGATCGACATCGACCTGCCGGCCATTGTCGAATTCGAACGCCCCTCGGGTGGAGAGAGGGCCATTGATGACGCGGCCAAACTGCTGTCAGAGGCAAAATTTCCGGTCATCCTCAATGGGGCGGGCGTGGTGATCGGCGGCGCAATCGACGATGCGCGCAAGCTGGCCGAACGGCTGGATGCGCCGGTCTGTTGCGGCTATCAGCACAACGATGGCTTTCCTGGTTCGCACCCGCTGTCGGTTGGGCCGCTGGGCTATAACGGGTCCAAGGCGGCGATGGAACTGATCGCCAAGGCCGATGTGGTGCTGGCGCTTGGCACCCGGTTGAACCCGTTTTCGACCCTGCCGGGGTACGGGATTAATTATTGGCCCAAGGAGGCCAAGATCATTCAAGTAGACATTAACCCCGACCGCATCGGCCTGACTAAAACGGTCAGCGTGGGCATCGTTGGCGACGCCAAGAAAGTCGCAACTGCAATCATGGCCAAACTCAGTGACGGCGCAGGCGATGCGGGCCGCGCCGAGCGCAAAAATCTGATTGCGCAGACCAAATCCGCGTGGGCGCAGGCGCTCACATCAATGGACCACGAGGACGACGATCCCGGAACGACATGGAACGCCCGCGCCCGCGACCGCGAGCCGAAAAAAATGAGCCCGCGCATGGCCTGGCGTGCAATCCAAAAGGCTTTGCCGCAAGAGGCGATCATCAGTTCAGACATCGGCAATAACTGTGCCATTGGCAACGCCTACCCAACCTTCGAAGATGGACGTAAATACCTCGCCCCAGGTTTGTTCGGTCCCTGTGGGTATGGCTTTCCTGCGATCTGCGGGGCCAAGATTGGCTGCCCGGATGTGCCCGTTGTAGGCTTTGCCGGCGATGGTGCATTTGGGATTTCGATGAATGAAATGGTATCAGTGTCCCGCGACGATTGGCCGGCCATCACCATGGTGATCTTTCGCAACTACCAGTGGGGCGCGGAAAAGCGGAACACGACGCTGTGGTTTGACGATAACTTTGTCGGCACGGAGTTGGCTCAGGACGTGAATTATGCCGCGATTGCCCAGGCCTGCGGCGTGACAGGTGTTCAGGTGACCACCATGGACGAACTGACGACCGCGCTCGACACCGCGATCAAGGCGCAGATGAACGATGGTCAGACGACCTTTATCGAAGTGTTGCTGAACCAAGAGCTTGGTGAGCCGTTTCGCCGCGATGCGATGAAAAAGCCGGTTTCGGTTGCTGGTATCAACCGGGATGACATGCGCCCGCAAAAGGGGTGATCGCGTGACAGATGGGCTGATTCTGGTTATCAACGCCGGGTCGTCGTCGATAAAATGCGCCGTCTTTGATGCGCATCTCTGCGAGGTGTTGCGCATCGAGGCAATTGGTGTGGGCCAGACGGGCCGGGTAACAACCAGTCGCGGTGGCAATCTGGCGCGCAATCTGCCCGATCACGGCGCTGCCCTTGCCGCCATATTTGACGCGCTGCGCGATGAGGGCATCACCGCAGATCAGCTTGCAGCAGCGGCGCACCGGGTCGTGCATGGCGGGCCTGATCTGACCAGCGCGGTATGTGTCACCTCGGCGGTACGGGAAAAAATCGCGGCCTGTCTGCCGCTAGCCCCGTTGCACAACCCGCATAACCTGGCTGCAATTGACGCAATCGCCGACGCGATGCCTGACTTGCCGCAGTTTGCCAGTTTTGACACCGGCTTTCACAGCACCAACCCCGACGTCGCGCGCCGTTACGCCCTGCCGTCCACGCCGGATACCACCAACCTGCAGCGTTTTGGTTTTCATGGCATCAGCTACGAAAGCCTGGTGCAGAATTTTGAGAAAACGACGGGTGCACCGCTGCCGCGCCGCCTGTTGGCGATGCATCTGGGCAATGGTGCGTCGCTTTGTGCGATCAAGGATGGTCGATCTGTCGCCACCACGATGGGTTTTTCGCCGCTTGGCGGGCTGACCATGGGCACCCGCGTGGGCGAGATCGACGCAGGCGCGGTGCTGTATCTGGTACAGCGTGTCGGGGTGCAGGCGGTGCACGACATGATGCATCACGACAGTGGGCTTCTGGGCCTGTCGGGTATCACTGCGGACATGCGTCAGCTACTTCAGACCGATACCAAGAACGCGCGCTTTGCCCGCGATCATTTCTGTTATTGGATCACGCGTCAGGCGGGGTCCATGATGGCAGCGATGGGCGGGTTGGACGGTATAGCCTTCACCGGAGGCATCGGCGAAAACGACGTGGCCGTGAGGGAAAAAGTTCTTGCAAACTTGAGCTGGGCAGGAAATGTTCCCGGCTGGATCATCCCCGCCGCCGAAGAGATACACATCGCCCAAGACGCCTTGGCCTTGCTGAAAGAATCGCACACACCATGACGCAATCACAGCCCAAGATTGATCTGTCGCCCAAGGTGTCCGACGAGGTGCGCAAGACCACCTGTTACATGTGCGCCTGCCGCTGTGGCATCAACGTGCACATGAAAGAGGGGCTCGATGGTAAAAAGCGGGTCGCATATATCGAAGGCAACCGCGACCATCCGGTCAATCAAGGCGTGCTTTGTGCCAAGGGGTCGGCCGGCATCATGCAGCACAATGGCCCCGCCCGCCTGCGTGCCCCTCTGAAACGGGTGGGGCCGCGCGGATCGGGCAAGTTTGAAGAAATCAGCTGGGATGAGGCGCTGCAAATCGCGACTGACTGGCTGGCCCCGATCCGCCGCGACAACCCCGAAAAGCTGGCGTTCTTCACCGGGCGCGATCAGTCGCAGTCTTTCACCAGCTATTGGGCGCAGGCATTCGGCACGCCGAACTATGCAGCGCACGGCGGCTTTTGCTCCGTTAACATGGCGGCGGCGGGTATCTACACGATGGGCGGGGCGTTCTGGGAGTTTGGTCAGCCTGACTGGGACCACACCAAGCTATTCATGCTATTCGGCGTGGCCGAAGATCATGACAGCAACCCAATCAAGATCGGGCTGGGCAAGATTAAAGCACGCGGCGCTCGGGTGATCGGGGTGAACCCCATCCGCACAGGCTATAATGCCATCGCAGATGACTGGGTGGGGATCACGCCGGGGACCGATGGGCTGTTTATCCTGTCGATGATCCATTGCCTGATGAAGGCTGGGCGCATGGACCTGCATTATCTGGCGCAATACACAGACGCGCCGGTGCTGGTGAACGGCGACGACAAGTCCCCCGAATTTGGCCTGCTGTTGCGTGATGACGAGGGCAAGGAGCTGGTGATCGACCGGGCGACCGGCAAATTGGCGGCCTATGACACACCGGGGGTCAAGCCTGACCTCGCAGCCAGCCACCGCGCGGCGGGCGTAACCCACCGCCCTGTCTTTCATCATATGGCTGAGCAATATCTGTCAGAGGATTACGCCCCTGAAGCTGTGGCCGACCGGTGCGGCATCCCGGCACCTCGCATCCGCGCGATCGCAGCCGAATTGGCCCGCGTCGCTTTTGATGAAGCATTTGAACTCGACCACGAATGGACAGACTTCCGGGGCGAGCACCACAAGACGATGACGGGCCGCCCGGTGTCCTTTCACGCCATGCGGGGCATTTCGGCCCATGCCAATGGGTTCCAGACCTGCCGCGCGCTGCACGTGCTGCAGATCATTCTTGGCACCGTCGAAGTGCCTGGCGGTTTCCGCTTTAAACCACCCTATCCCAAACCGGCCAAGGCGCACCCAAAGCCCCATTGCGGCACTCAGCCGGGGCATGCGCTCAACGGACCGCACCTTGGCTTTGTGCAGGGGCCAGACGATCTGGCGTTAAAGCCGGATGGAACTCCCGCGCGCATCGACAAGGCGTTTACCTGGGAAAACCCGATGTCGGCTCATGGGCTGATGCATATGGTGATCTCGAACGCACATGCGGGCGATCCCTACAAGATTGACACGCTGTTCATGTACATGGCCAACATGTCGTGGAATTCATCCATGAACACCGGTGGCGTGATGCAAATGCTAACGGACACGGATGAAAGCGGCGACTACGTGATCCCGCGCATCATCTATTCCGATGCCTATTCCTCTGAAATGGTCGCCTACGCCGATTTGATCCTACCCGATACCACCTACCTAGAGCGGCACGATTGCATTTCCCTGCTCGACCGTCCGATCTGCGAAGCCGACGCCGCCGCCGACGCAATCCGCTGGCCCGTGGTCGAACCCGACCGCGACGTGCGCGGCTTTCAGTCGGCGCTTTGCGATCTGGGGGCAAAGCTGGGTCTGCCGGGATTTGTGAATGACGACGGCACCCAGAAATATGCCGACTATGCGGATTACATCACCAACCATCAGCGCCGCCCCGGTATCGGGCCATTGGCCGGGTTCCGTGGCAAGGACGGCAAGGATGTCGGGCGCGGCGAGGCAAATCCCGACCAGATCGACCGCTACATCGAAAATGGCGGCTTTTTTGTCGAGCACATCCCGCAGGGGGCCAATTACTACAAACCGTGGAATCTGGCGTATCAAACCTGGGCGGTGAAAATGGGCATCTTCGATAGCCCGCAACCCTATCTGTTTTCACTCTACGTCGAACCGCTGCGGCGCTTTCAGCTGGCTGCCGAAGGTCACGGCAACCGACAGCCGCCGGACCATTTGCGCCAACGCATCAAGGATACCATGACGCCGCTGCCGATCTGGTACGACACTGACCAACAGGGCAATGACGGCTACACCATCCACGCCCTGACCCAGCGCCCTATGGCAATGTATCATTCCTGGGGCGGCCAAAACGCCTGGTTGCGGCAATTGCACGGGCACAACCCGCTATACCTGCCCACGCGCCTCATGCGGGATAACGATTTAAGCGATGGTGACTGGGCAAGGGTGTCCTCGCCGCACGGCGAGATTACCGTGCCCGTGATGGAAATGGCCGCGCTTAACGACAATACTGTCTGGACCTGGAATGCCATTGGCAAACGCAAAGGCACCTGGGCGCTCGACAAGGACGCGCCGGAGGCAACCAAGGGCTTCCTGCTCAACCACCTGATCCACGAATTGCTGCCACCCAAAGGCGACGGGCTGCGTTGGGCCAACTCCGACCCGATCACCGGACAGGCGGCCTGGTTTGACCTCAAGGTGAAAATCGAAAAGACAGACCCCGTTCATACCGCGCGCCCCGATTATCCAGCGATCGCCTCCCCAGTCGACCAAGGTCCGAAATTTCTGGCGTGGAAGGTGGGCAAATGATTCTCCTCTTTTTGGTTGGAAATATTCCCGGGGGTCTGGGGGCTGGCCCCCAGTCCGACATTCCCAAGGCGCGCAGCAAATGACGTCCCTTCCCGCCAGCACTGACAAGAAACTCGGCCTTGTGATCGACCTCGACACCTGTGTCGGGTGCCATGCCTGCGTCATCTCCTGCAAAGGTTGGAACACCGAAAACTACGGCGCGCCGCTGTCTGACCAAGACGCCTATGGCGCTGATCCGTCCGGCACCTTCCTGAACCGCGTACACAGCTACGAAGTGCAGCCGGAGGCGGGCAGTGCCCAGTTGGTCCATTTCCCCAAATCCTGCCTCCACTGCGACGACGCGCCCTGTGTTACCGTCTGCCCCACGGGCGCCAGCTACAAGCGTGTCGAAGACGGTATCGTTCTGGTCAACGAAAGCGACTGCATCGGCTGTGGCCTCTGTGCCTGGGCCTGCCCTTACGGTGCGCGCGAGATGGATCAGGCGGCGGGCGTGATGAAGAAATGCACCCTCTGCGTGGATCGGATTTACAACGAAAACCTGCCCGAGGTGGACCGCGAGCCCGCCTGTGTACGCACCTGCCCCGCAGGCGCGCGGCATTTTGGCGATCTGGGCGACCCCGACAGCGATGTTAGCCGATTGGTCTTGGCGCGCGGCGGTGTCGACCTGATGCCAGAGCAGGGCACCAAACCCGTCAACAAATACCTGCCACCCCGCCCGAAGGACCAGTTGCAGGGGCCGCAAGGCGACGAGATTGACGTCCTGGCGCCGTTCCTTGCCCCCGTTACCGAGGGGCCTAAGGGCTTTCTGGGCTGGCTCGACAAAGCGCTGGAGAAACTCTGATGCAACCGGCCCCATCCGTTATCTTTTTCAGCACATTTTCCGGCCTTGGGTTTGGCCTGCTTGCATGGCTGGGCTGCGGTCTGCCAGCAGTCACAGGCTGGGTCGCCTTTGTCTTTTTCGCCATTGCCTATCTGCTGGCGGTTGGTGGGCTGATCGCATCGACGTTTCACCTTGGCCATCCCGAACGTGCGCTCAAGGCGTTCACGCAATGGCGGACAAGCTGGCTGAGCCGTGAAGGCTGCTGCGCCGTGGCGGCCCTGTTGGTGATGGCGGCTTATGGTGCCGGGCTGGTGTTCTGGGACGCACGCTGGTGGCCTTTAGGGGTGATCGGCGCGCTGTTGTCTCTGGCGACGGTGTTCACCACGGCAATGATCTATACCCAGTTGCGCACCGTGCCGCGCTGGCACAGCCCGCTGACGCCGGTGAATTTCCTGTCGCTCTCGATTGCAGGTGGGGCGCTGTTGGCCGGGCAGGTAACATGGGCGATGGGTCTCATCGTCGTCGCGGGTGTCGTGCAAATTGCCACGTGGCTGCGCGGTGACGGCGCGTTTGCCGCTTCGGGCACGGATATGGCCAGCGCCACGCAACTGGGCGGTATTGGCGCCGTACGCGCGTTTGAACCGCCCCACACAGGTACCAATTACCTGCTGCGCGAATTTGCGTTCGTGGTCGGCCGCAAACATGCGCTGAAGCTGCGGGTCATTTCGCTGGTCTTGATGGCGGCGCTGCCGGTGCTGTTGCTGGCGCTGCCGTCCTTCCACCACCTCGCGGCGCTGGTTGCCGTGTTAAGCCATGTGGCAGGTGTACTGGTGGCGCGTTGGTTGTTCTTTGCCGAGGCGGAACATGTCGTCGGGCTGTATTACGGCAAACGGTGATGCGGCGCGCCTGAACGCGCCGCATAGACGAATGCGATTAGTTCATCAGACCTGCGTGGCGCAGGCCATGGTTGACCAATTCTTTGGTTGCATCGCTGAGACCTGTCAGCGGCAGGCGCACTTCGTCTGAACACAGGTCCAGCTGGGCCATGGCGTATTTCACGCCCACCAGCCCCGGTTCCGTAAAGATGGCACGGTGCAGCGGCATCAGGCGGTCCTGCATCTCCAGCGCCTTGGCGTAGTCACCAGCCAAGCAAGCGGCCTGCATCTGCGAGAGCAGGGCGGGAGCCACATTTGCTGTCACGGAAATGCAGCCGACGCCGCCTTGGGCGTTGAACCCATGCGCAGTGGCGTCTTCGCCGGACAACTGCATGAAATCCTTGCCGCAGCTTTGACGCTGATAACAAACACGCGCCAGATCGCCGGTGGCATCCTTGACGCCGATGATACGCGGCAGTTTGGCTAATTCACCCATAGTGTCGGGCATCATGTCCACAACCGACCGACCGGGGATGTTGTAGATGATGATCGGCAATTCGCAACAGTCGTGCACGGCGGTAAAATGCGCGATCAGCCCGCGTTGGGTGGGCTTGTTGTAATAGGGCGTCACGACCAGCAATGCGTCGGCGCCAACCTTTTCGGCGTGGCGCGCCAGACGGATGCTTTCGACGGTGTTGTTAGAGCCAGCACCGGCAATCACCGGAACGCGGCCTGCGGCGGCCTTGACCACCTCTTCGACAACGGTTTCATGTTCACGGTGGCTCAGCGTCGGCGACTCGCCCGTGGTGCCAACAGGAACCAGCCCGTTTGACCCTTCACCGATGTGCCATTCTACAAGTTTCTTCAGTGTTTCCAGATCCAGCTCGCCGTTCCGAAACGGCGTGACGAGGGCAGGCAGTGAGCCTTTGAACATGTGCACGCTCCTTTGTTGTGCTGGCCGACGGACGCCGGTCTGGATGAAGGCTTGTTCTGGCATCGTGATTTGATAAACGCGGGCCAAGCCATATGTTGCATGGCTCTAGCCTCTGACACGTGGGAAATGCAAGTGATGACGCGTCTGGTCGCAATCTTGATTACGATTTTTGCCCTCTGTGTGCCTGCCGAGGCGCAGCGCCCGCGCCCCTTGGGATGGGCGATGGATGCCATGCGCGCAGGCAATTGGGAAACTGCCGCCCTGCTGGCAGAACGGGACGGCCCGGTGGCGGCGGACGTGATCGAATGGCATCGGCTGCGCGCAGGCAATGGCACATATGCCGCCGCGCGCGACTTTCTTGTGCGGCGGCCCGACTGGCCCGGCGAGGAAT
Source organism: Sulfitobacter sp. KMM 9851 (assembly GCF_057178245.1). Taxonomy (NCBI): domain Bacteria; kingdom Pseudomonadati; phylum Pseudomonadota; class Alphaproteobacteria; order Rhodobacterales; family Roseobacteraceae; genus Sulfitobacter; species Sulfitobacter sp. KMM 9851. The sequence goes on along the minus strand of NZ_CM169991.1, from coordinate 3,435,114 downwards.
ATCTGCGCAAGCAGGTTGAGGATGATGTGATCAAGCAGTCTGACGCCGATATGCTGGCGTTCTTTGCACAAATGCCCCCGCAGACCCCGCGTGGCGTGCTGGCCCATGCCCAAGCGCTGACGCGCGCCGGGCAGCGTGGCGAGGCCGAGGCGAACCTTGTATTGGCTTGGCGCACTATGCCGATGAACGCCAGCAGCCAGACACTGTTTTTGGACGATCACGCGACGTTGCTGGGCCCGCATCATGTGGCACGTCTGGATGAAATGCTGTGGCAGCGCGAACATGCCGAAGCGCGACAGATGTTTGATCTGGTCAGCAAGGAAGATCAGGCACTGGCCAAGACGCGCCTTGCCCTGCAAAATCTGCAAGGGGATGTGAACGCTTTGATCAAGGCGCTGCCCGCGTCAAAAGCGGGCGATCCGGGGTTGGCGCATGACCGCTTTGAATGGCGCATTCGCAAGGGGCTGTCGGACGATGCGAAGGATTTGTTGCTGGAACGGTCTACGACCGCCAAGGCACTGGGCCAGCCGCCTGCATGGTCCAACCGCCGCCGGGTCATGGCGCGCGACGAAATGCGCAACGGCGATCCCAAGACCGCCTACCGGTTGGCATCGCAGCATTTCCTGCTGGGCGGGTCTGACTTTGCCGATCTGGAATGGCTATCGGGTTACATCGCGTTGCGGTTCCTCAAGGATCCGGCCAAGGCACTGACCCATTTCAAGGCCCATGACAGCGAGGTGGAATCGCCGATCAGCCAGGGTCGCGCCGGTTATTGGCAGGGCCGTGCGCTTGAGGCGCTGGGCGATGCCGACGGGGCGGCCAAAGCCTATGCGATGGGCGCGAAATTCCAAACGTCATTCTATGGGCTGCTGGCAGCAGAACGCGGCGGTTTGCCGTTCGATGCCACACTGGCAGGCGAAACCGAAGCGCAGGACTGGCGTAGCGCACCAATAGCGCGCGCACCCTTGTTCGAGGCTGGTCTGCTTTTGCAAGCCTCGGGCGAAACCTCGGTTGCCGAGCGGTTCTGGACCCATCTGGCTGAACAGCTTGTCCCAGAAGACATCGCGCTGCTGGGGCAGGCGGCGATCGACATGAATCAGCCGCATCTGGCGGTCATGATTGGCAAGCGCGCGGCGCAACGGGGGCTGACTATTGCCGCACCCTACTATCCGCTTCATTCGCTGATCGAGATGGATTTGCCCATGGCGCCGGAAATGACCCTGGCGATCGCCCGGCGCGAAAGCGAATTTGATCCCGTGGTACAAAGCGGCGTTGGGGCGCGGGGGTTGATGCAGATCATGCCCGCCACCGCCAAGGACGTGGCCCGTGATCTGGGCCTGTCAGCGCTGCACACCACGGACCGGCTGACTGCTGATCCCGATTACAACGCCCGTCTGGGTGCCACCTATCTGTCGCAGATGGCGGGCCGTTTCGATGGCAATGTCGTGATGATGTCCGCCGCCTATAACGCGGGGCCCAGCCGCCCGAGCCGTTGGATGAAAACCTATGGCGACCCGCGCAAGGGCGAGATTGATATCGTCGACTGGGTAGAGATGATTCCGTTTCGCGAAACGCAGAATTACGTCATGCGCGTCACTGAAAGCTTGCCCGTCTACCGCGCGCGTCTGGGGCGCGACCCGCTGCCGATCCCGTTCAGCGAGGAATTAACCGGTGCGACCCTGAAGGCGTTCGCGCCAAAAGGTGAATAGCCCCGCCACAACGATCAACATCGCCCCAAAAACCACATTCACGCGCAGGGTCTCACCAAAAATACTCAGCCCGATGGCCGCAGAAAAGATCAGCTGCAAATAGGCGAAGGGCTGTACCGCGCTGGCCTCTGCCACCTCGTAACAGCGGATCAGCAGCCAATGCCCGGTCACGCCGGTGACGCAGAGGATGGCCATGAGCAACCAGTCACGCCCGATCATCGGTTCCCAGAACCACAGGCCAGCACCGGTCATGGCGACCGCCCCGGTCGCCCCAGTCCAGAAGAAACTGGTGGCCGTCTTGTCCTGCCGGGCAACATACCGCGTGAGCAGGCCGTAGACGGCGAACATCGCGGCACCAAGCAGCGGAATTGAAGCGGCAGGGTCAAACACGGTCAGCCCCGGTTGCAGGATGATCAACACCCCGACGAAACCCACCGCAATCGCGGCCCACCGCCGCCAGCCGACGGTTTCACCCAGGATCGGCCCCGACAGGGCCGCGACCAGCAGGGGATAGCAGGTAAAGACCGCATGGCTTTCGACCAGCCCCAACTGCGTAAACGCGAGAACCATCACGCAAATCTGCGCAGCCAGCAAAAGCCCGCGTGTCATTTGAACAAGCGGCTGCGCCGTGGCCGCAACTGCCCGCACGCTACCGGCCTTTCGGTAAGCAATGGCAATGACAAATGCCGCGAAAAACCAATAGCGGATCATCACCACCATGATCACGTTATAATTTTCCGCCAGATGGCGCGACAGTCCGTCCTGCGCGGCAAAGACCATCGTGACCGCGACCATCAACGCAATACCTAGCGGGATGTTGTTGGACTGGCTCACGTAGTCAGCCTTGCCGTGCTCATGTGACGTTTGCGGCCATATCCTGTGCTGCGCGTCACCTCGAACCCAGCCGCGGCCAGCGCGCGGCGCACAAATCCCGCCGCCGTATAGGTCGCAGCGGTGCCACCTGGGGCGGTGTGGCGGGCAACATCGGCCATCAGGGTATCACCCCAAAGCTCGGGGTTCTTGGCGGGCGAAAAGCCGTCCAGAAACCAGGCATCGGCCCGCCCTGTCCAAGCGGGCAGGGTCTCGCGGGCATCGCCAATGATAACTTCGGCGCGCAGGCCGGGCAGGTCCAAGACACCACCGTCGCCCCGCCATGCAGCGGTCAGCGAGTCGCGTTTGCCATCGAATGCGGGAAAGGCTTCGTGGGCCTGCGCCATGTCGAGGGTACGCATCGGAAAGGCTTCAAAGCTGGTGAACTGCAAGATGCCCGTTTGGCCCGAACGCACCCATGCGTCCCAGGCCACCAGCAGGTTCAGCCCGGTGCCGAACCCCAGTTCAGCAATGTGAAATTCTGGCGCAAAACGTGTGGGCAGGCCATTGCCTGCCAAAAAGACATGGGATGTTTCGGCAACACCGTCGTCCAGGCTGAAGTAGGGGTCGTCGAACTGGGTGGATACAGGCACGCGGCCCTCTCTCCAACTAATCTGAGCATTCTGGTCTGGCACGGGTTGTCCTGATAGAGGGGGCAATGTTGCGCAGACACTGGGCAAACTGACAGGGATTGGCAATGGTGGACATAACCATACGAGGGGCGGGCATATTTGGTCTGTCGGTGGCCTGGGCCTGTGCGCTGCGCGGCGCCAGCGTGCAGGTGATCGATCCGAAGGGACCCGCCGCCGGCGCATCGGGGGGAATCGTAGGGGCCCTTGCCCCGCATGTGCCGGAAAACTGGAACCCTAAGAAAGAGTTTCAGCGCGACAGCCTGCTGATGGCGGAGGCCTTTTGGGCAGATGTTGCGGCAGAGGGGGGTGGTGCACCGGGATATGCGCGGACTGGACGGTTGCAACCTATCGCCGATGACGCTGCCTTGGTCCTGGCTCAGGCGCGTAGCCATACCGCCGCAGCGCTGTGGCAAGGGCGCGCCACTTGGGATGTGATCCGCGCCGAAACTGCCGACTGGGAGCCGGTCAGCCCCTCTGGCTGGCTGATCCGTGACAACCTCAGCGCCCATCTGCATCCGCGCCGGGCCTGTGAGGCGCTCGTGGCCGCCTTGGCGCGGCGGGGTGTGTCGGTGCAAGCGGAAGGCATTGATCAGGGTGCTGTGCTATGGGCGACTGGCGTGGCCGGGCTTGAGGCATTGAACGCGGTGCATACCCGCATGGTCGGTGCCGGGATCAAGGGCCAGGCGGCACTGCTGGGCCTCGACATGGCGCGCGCGCCGCAGCTTTTCGCAGGTGGGGTGCATGTTATCCCGCATCTGGATGGCACGGTTGCTGTTGGTGGCACAACGGAACGCGACTATGATAACCCCGACCAGACAGATGGCCAGTTGGACGATGTCATCAACGCCGCCCGCGCCGCCGTCCCCGCATTGGCCGATGCCCCGGTCATCGCGCGGTGGGCCGGGCTGCGCCCTCGCAGCCGCAGCCGTGCGCCGATGTTGGGCGCTTGGCCGGAAAAACCGGGTCACTTCATCGCCAACGGCGGTTTCAAGATCGGCTTTGGTATGGCTCCCAAGGTAGCGCAGGTCATGGCCGATCTGATGTTGGACGGCATCGATAGTATCCCAGAGGGCTTTCGCGTTTCAGATAGTTTTTAGGTTTCAGATAGTTTTTAAACGTCAATCGCGTTGCGCGATGGTGCGAAGGGCCTGCATCAATGCCGTCAGTTCCCTGATATAAATCTCGCCGGTCAGCCGCCCGCCGTCATCAAACTGGTTAGAACTATCCGCCAGATGAATTTCCGGCCCTTGCAGGATCATCGGTCGAAACGACACCATGCAGGCGCGCAGGATCGTCTGCGCCCGCTCACCTCCTGCGCGCCCTGCCGCAGCAGACATAACCGCTACCGGTTTTCCGTGCCACAGAGCGAGGCCACCATCTCGGCTGATCCAGTCCAGCGCGTTTTTCAACACCCCGGAGGGGGCTTTGTTGTATTCTGGTGTGGAGATGATCACCGCGTCGGCACCCTTGATCTGTCGTTGCACATGCCGCACGACGTCAGGGATACCCGACGCTTGTTCATCATCGCCGTCATAGAGCGGGAACCGAATATCTGCCTGAGAGAAATCACAGGGGCCAAAAAGGCGGGCGGCCTCTAGTAGTAATTTGCGGTTGGTCGATTGGGCGCGCAAGGCACCGCAGATGCCCAGCAGTTTCAGATTGGCCATAAACGTGGCATTCCTCGATGACGTTATCTCAGAGTATAATGTCGTTCGCCAAGGCCAAAAAGCAAGAAACCCCGGCGCGAAGGCCGGGGTTTGCTCAGTTCGATCAGAACGTGCGCGATCAAGCGTTTGGCAGGATCACGATTTCCACGCGGCGGTTTTGCGCTTTGCCCGCAGCACTCAGGTTGCTTGCGATAGGCTGGCTTTCGCCACGGCCATAGGTCTGCACCCGCTGCGATGGCACACCGTTCGAAATCAGGATGTTGCCGACCGCACGGGCACGGCCCTCGGACAGTTGCTGGTTATAAGCCGCTTCGCCATCGCTGTCGGTGTGGCCGACGACCTGCAGGGTCGAATTCTTGTAGATGTTCACATTGTTGGCCAGCGCCGCCAGATCACCACGCAGGGCCGGGGCGACGGTGGTGCTGTTGGTGGCAAACAAGATATCCTGCGGCAGGGTCACGATCAGGCGGTCGCCTGTATTGGTGATGACCACGCGGCTGTCCATGGCGCGGCGCAATTCTGCTTCCTGCTGGTCCAGAGAATAGCCAACGCCAGCGCCGATTGCGCCACCGATCAGGGCACCCTTAAGGGCTGCATCTCCGCGGTTGCCGTCACCTTTGGACAGCGCACCCGCGAGGGCTCCGACGCCTGCACCGATCAGTGCGCCGTTTTTGGTTTTCTGGTTGGGATCACCCGGAGCGGCACCCATCTGGCCAGTTTCAGTACATGCACCCAGCGTCATCACGCCGACCAATGCTGCGGCCAAAGTCATTTTCGAAGAAATCATCTGTCTACTGCCTTCATGTTTCGGGCCCCGTTCGGGCAGGGCATCTTACTGCAAACGCAGCATATAGAGGGAAAGTTCCGCAGAACATTGCCTGTTATGCAATATCGGCGACATATCGCCCATAAGGGACGGCAGTGGATCAGGTGTCGGCGCGTGCTGCCTCATAGGCAAGCATAGCGCGTTTAACGGGCAATCCCCAATGATAGCCGCCCAGCTCGCCGGATTTTCGCAACGCGCGGTGACAGGGTATTAGCCAACTGACAGGATTTCGCCCGACTGCCGTGCCAACTGCACGTACTGCGCGGGGGCTACCGATACGCTCGGCGATGTCGGAATAGCTGGTGACTTGGCCCGATGGAATGGCCAGCAGCGCCTCCCACACCTTGATCTGAAACGGCGCACCGATCAGGTAAAGCGGGGCCTTTTCGCCCGCATCGGCCTGCGCCCCAAATGCGGTTAACACCCAGGGCCGCAGGCGGTCCGCGTCCTCGATAAATTTTGCAAGTGGCCAACGCCCTTGCAGATCGGCCATCGCCGCAGCCTCGCCCGTTTCCGCGGCAAGCGCGAGGCCGCAAAGCCCCCTGTCTGTGCCCATGACCAGCGCGGGCCCAAACGGGCTTTCGAAGCGCCCCCAATAAATCACCAAGCCTGCCCCCTTGCGGGCAAAGTCGCCGGGGCTCATTGCCTCCCACCGCAGGAACATGTCGTGCAAGCGGCCAGTCCCTGAAAGACCCAGTTCATTGGAAGCCGCCAGCGTGGTGACGCTGTCGCGCAGCATTTGTTTGGCCTGCCCGAGCATCAGATATTGCTGATAGCGCTTTGGCGATACCCCCACCCAACGCGAGAACAGCCGCTGAAAATGCGCCGCCGACATGCCCATCTGGGCGGCAAGTTGATCTAATTGCATCGGATCGTCGGCGGCGTCGATCAACGAAATCGCGCGGCGCATCACTTGGTAGTGGTAGCCATCATCGGCTTCGGGGGTGGGCAGTGGGGATATCTGTGTCATGTGATCAATCTAGGCGCAGCCAGGCCAGCGCGCGACCCGTTTCTTGCGGCAAATATCAATCGGCACGGTGCAGACGTGACAGGCCCACCAATAGCCCCCCGCCCAAAATAAATCCCAGCACCAACGCCCCAATGTTCATCGCCACGCGGACCGCGCCCAGCGCCGCCACATCGAGAAAGGGGTACGGGTAGAACCCGGTCAGCGCCCCCCGCGCCATGGCATAGGCGCAATAGGCGACGGGCCAGCCCAACCAGATCAGCGCCATACGCCAAGGCAGCGCGGTACGCGTGCCCCATAGCGACCAATACACGAGCACCAGCAGCGGCACCGCTGTGTGCAGGCCCTGATCCGCCCACCACGCCAGCCCGACCGGCGCCCAGAGCCCCGCCAACAGCAGGTGATAGACGATGCCAACCACTGCGATCCACAGGGTCAAACCACCGATCCATCCCGTTGACCATGCGCGGCCCACGGCCATCGCTGCAAAGCTGAAAAAAACCAACAGATTGGTTAATATCGTAAAATACCCCAGCATGGACCAAACCACGGCCAGTGCACCGGGATGACCCATCGCGCGCTCCGATACGGTAAATTGCGTCACGAGGGCCGCAAATGTTACTGCCGCGATCCCCGCAGCCCAGAAATGATGCATCCCATTCTCCTAGCCGATCGACTTTTGCAGTACGCAGCGTGCACGGCAAGGCCATCATGGCTTGTCCTGCGCAGACATTCATCGCATACCCTCGCCCATGGCACGCCAGCTGGATTATCATACTCTGCGCGAGATTTTCACGCGCTTTCAATCTGCCGACCCGGAACCCAAGGGCGAGCTGGAGCATGTGAATGTTTATACACTTGTGGTGGCTGTCGCGCTGAGCGCGCAGGCCACTGACGCAGGCGTTAACAAGGCCACCCGCGCCCTGTTCAAAATCGCCGACACCCCGCAGAAGATGCTTGATCTGGGGATCGAGGGCGTAACCGACCACATCAAGACCATTGGTCTTTTTCGGCAAAAAGCCAAGAACGTGATGAAGCTGAGCCAGATCCTTGTCGACGACTACGGCGGCGAGGTGCCAAATTCACGCGCTGCCCTGCAATCCCTGCCCGGAGTCGGGCGCAAAACCGCCAATGTCGTGCTTAACATGTGGTGGCACCACCCGGCCCAGGCGGTGGATACGCATATCTTTCGCGTAGGCAACCGTTCTGGCATCGCACCAGGTAAGACGGTGGATGCCGTTGAACGCGCCATAGAAGACCATATTCCGGCCGATTTTCAGCATCACGCCCACCATTGGCTGATCCTGCACGGCCGGTATCACTGCAAGGCGCGTAAACCACAGTGCCGCACCTGCATTATCCGTGACCTTTGCCTATTTGAGGACAAGACAGAATGACCCAATACGATCTGGTTGGCATCGGTAACGCCGTTGTCGACGTAATCACCCATGCCGACGATAGTTTTCTTGGCCATATGGGCATCGAGAAAGGCATCATGCAGTTGATCGAGCAGGACCGCGCCGAGATTCTTTATGGCTCGATGACTGACCGACTTCAGACCCCGGGCGGTGCCGTGGCCAATACCATCGCGGGCGCCGGGGCGCTGGGGATGAAAACAGCCTTTATCGGTCGCGTGCGTGACGATGCGCTGGGCCAGTTCTATGCCAATGCCATGACCGACATCGGCATTGATTTCGTGAATGCCCCTGTGGCTGAGGGCGAAACGCCTACCTCGCGTTGCATGATCTTTGTCACGCCAGATGGAGAACGGTCGCTCAATACCTATCTGGGTATTTCCACCGGGCTGACCTCTGATGATGTGCCAGAGTCCGTCGCCTCCAAAGCCAAGCTGATGTTCCTTGAAGGGTATCTGTTTGACCACGACGCCGGCAAAACCGCCTTTCGCGAAGCCGCGCGGGCGGCGACGGCAGGCGGCGGCATGGCAGGGATCGCCATTTCCGATCCGTTCTGCGTCGAGCGGCACCGAGCGGATTTCCTGTCACTGATCGAACACGATTTGGGATATGTTATCGGTAACGAGGCTGAAATCTGCGCCTTGTGGGAAACCAAAGACACCGAACTGGCCCTGGCCAAAACCGCTGCCATCTGTCCGATCGTCGTTTGCACCCGGTCCGGTGATGGCGTCACGCTGATCCGGGGCGATGAACGCGTTGATGTGCCGGTAAAAAAGGTGGTGCCAGTGGATGCCACCGGCGCGGGCGATCAATTTGCCGCGGGGTTCCTTTACGGCATGTCCACCGGTCGCGATCTGGAGACCTGTGGCCGCATGGGCAATATCTGCGCCGCCGAAGTGATCAGCCATGTCGGGCCACGACCCGAAAAGGATATGATGGCGCAGTTCAAGGCGCTGGGGCTGGTCTGATCATGCTGGGGGACGGATTTCACGATGTTCCGCCGGGCAAGTTGGCTGTCGTTGTGACACATCTACAGATGTCTGCCCCGCCAGTGCTGCGCCCTTCGCTCCCGCCGCAGGGCATCACCTTTCGCCAGATCGTCCCGACGCTGGCATGGTACCGTGATATCTTTGGCCGCGTGGGGGCCGATTGGCTGTGGTATGGTCGGCTGGCGCTGGATGATGCGCGCCTAGGCTCAATTCTTGCCGACGCCAAGAGGTCCTTTTACACACTGACGCGTGATGGCCGTGACGAAGCTTTGATGGAGTTGGATTTCACCCAAGAGGGCGCGTGCGAACTGGCCTATTTTGGCCTGACGCCGGCCTTGATCGGGTCTGGCGCGGGACGGTATCTGATGTCACAGGCAATTGATCTGGCATGGGCGCAGCCGATTGCGCGGTTCCATGTTCACACATGCACCAATGATAGCCCACAGGCGCTTGGGTTCTATATCCGTTCAGGCTTCACACCCTATCGCCGCGAAGTCGAACTGGACGACGACCCGCGTTTGACAGGGCTGCTTCCGCGCGGCGCAGCGCCCCACATTCCCGTGCTGGGCTAACTCAGCGTGTCGCGGCGCAGGCACCGCCATTAAAACAGGTCCGTACCTGTTTGAGCATGCCTACTTTGGGCGTGCCAAACAGATTACCGCCGCAGGGGTTGCTTTCGAGGCTATAGCCATCCGGCCCGCGCTTGAGAAACGCCAGAACATCCTGTCCCGACTGCGCAGAGCCGCACCAAGGGCCATAACAGGCGACCTCCAGCGTGATCTTCTGATCGAAAGGCAGCTTGAACCCGTCTTTTGACAAGGACTTGCCTCGGATTTCGGCGGGGATGCGGGTCATTCTGTCAGGTGTGTGCGTGGCACTACCGTTGCGCGGCAATTTGGCGGCGTTGAATGTCAGTCGGCCATGCACGACGATATAGACATCTTCGGAATCGGCTGCGCGCTGATATGTGCCTTCGACCGTTTGCGGCAGGCAGGACAGGGCCAGTGCCGGAACGGGGGCCAGAAGCGCGAAGATTGAAATCAGAAAACGCATTACAACTTCTCCTCGAATTCCTTGAGAACAGCGGTATAGACGGCACGTTTAAACGGCACGATGCCCGCGACCAACTCCGCCGCAGGAAGCCAGCGCCACGCGGAAAACTCAGGCTCTGCCGTGGCGATATTCACCTGATCGTCGCGTCCTTTGAAACGCAAAAGAAACCATTTCTGTTCCTGGCCACGATAGCGGCCTTTCCAAATATTGGGCACCAGGTCATGCGGCAGGTCGTAGGGAAGCCAGTTTTCGGTTTCGGCCTCTACCGTCACCAGATCGCGCAGGATGCCGGTTTCTTCCTCGAGCTCGCGCAGGGCAGCATCGCGCGGTGCCTCGCCTTCGTCGACGCCACCCTGCGGCATTTGCCATGCGTCCTGATCGCGGTCGCGGCGCTGCCCGACAAACACGTCGCCCGCCCCGTTTACCAGCATCACGCCAACACAGCGCCTGTACGGCAGTTTGGCAATATCTTCCGGTGTCATCTCAGGGGTGTCTCCATTTCTGCACGGTCCAGAAACTGGCCCGCCCGCGCCACGCGCTCTTGCCGAATAACATGAAATCCGACGGCCTCAAAGGCGGGCTGCGCCATAAGGCTGGCATGGGTCCAAAGCCGCCGATCGCCCTGCGTCCGTGCGGCCTGTTCGATCTGCGCATACAATAAACGAAACACACCGCAGCCCTGTGCCCGCGCGGCGACGAAGGCCAAGTCAACATATCCGTTTACCGCCAGCGTCATGAATCCTAATGGCGCGCCAGCTGTCTCGGCCAGCACCACATGCTGTGCGGCCAGCTTGGTCGCCCACTGTGGTCCAGCATAGGGGGCGGCCAGCCAAGCAAGCCGTTGATCTGGGGTATAATCGCTTTTCCCGGTGTGAATGGCGTCGTACATTACCAATCCTAACGCGTCGTAATCGCCCTTCACGGCCTGCCGTAGCGCGATATTGTCCTGATCCACCTTGCACCCCCGACATGATTTACATCCTATGGCAGCGCCGGGTGACGCCGCGTTTCGCGTGACTTGGCCTGCCATTTCCGATGATGTCGCTCTGACCACGCCCGACCAGAAAGGTAAAGCCATGTCCGATTACCCCCACCTTCTTGCCCCGCTCGACCTTGGATTCACCACGCTCAAGAACCGGGTGCTCATGGGCTCCATGCATACTGGGTTGGAAGAAACGCAGGACTGGAACCGCGTGGCCGAGTTTTATGCCACCCGCGCGCGCGGCGATGTGGGGCTGATGGTTACCGGCGGCATTGGGCCAAATCCCGAAGGATCGGTGGCGCATGGTGCGGCGATGATGGTCAGCCAGAAGGACGTGGACAACCATTCTGTCATCACCCAACGTGTGCATGAGGCGGGCGGCAAGATTTGTATGCAGATCCTGCACGCCGGCCGCTATGCCTTTACCCCTGATTGCGTTGCTCCCAGTGCCGTAAAATCCCCGATTTCGATGTTCGCGCCCAAGGAGTTGGACGAGGACGGCATCGAAAAACAGATCAGCGATATCGCCGCCTGTGCCCTGCGCGCCAAAAAGGCCGGCTATGACGGGGTCGAGATCATGGGGTCCGAAGGATATTTCCTCAATCAGTTCCTTGTCACCCACACCAACAAGCGCACCGATCGCTGGGGTGGATCGTATGAAAACCGGATGCGCCTGCCGATCGAGGTCGTGCGTCGGGTGCGTGAAGCCGTGGGCGCAGAGTTTATCCTGATTTATCGTTTGTCGATGATTGACCTGATCCCCAACGGTTCGACCCATGACGAGGTCGTGCAACTGGCGCAAGAGATTGAAAAGGCCGGGGCCACGATTATCAACACGGGCATCGGCTGGCACGAGGCACGTATCCCGACGATTGCCACCTCTGTACCACGCGCCGCCTTTGCTTGGGTCACTCAGAAACTGATGGGCAAGGTTGGCATACCGCTGATCACCTCCAACCGGATCAACACGCCTCAGGTTGCCGAAGAGGTGCTGGCCACCGGCTGCGCCGACATGGTGTCACTGGCGCGGCCCATGTTGGCCGATGCGGATTTTGTCGCCAAGGCGATGGCTGGCAAAGCTGACCAGATCGCGCCCTGCATCGCCTGTAATCAGGCCTGCCTTGATCACACTTTTGGCGGCAAAATCTCAACCTGTCTGGTGAACCCGCAAGCGTGTTACGAAACCGAACTGCGGATCGAGCCGGCATCCACGGTAAAAGCCATCGCCGTCGTCGGTGCCGGACCTGCGGGCCTGTCGGCGGCCATCACCGCTGCCGAGCGGGGGCACAGTGTTACCCTGTTCGACCGCGCGAGCGAGATCGGCGGCCAGTTGAACCTTGCCAAGCAGGTGGCGGGCAAAGAGGAGTTCTGGGGCCTTGTCGATTGGTACCGCACCATGCTGGCCGAGCGCGGCGTGACCGTGACACTGAACACAGAAGTCACCGCCGATGCCTTGGCTGGGTTTGATGAGGTAATCATCGCCACCGGTGTTGTGCCGCGTGACCCGCAGATCCCAGGTCAGGAAGGGGGCAACGTCGTGAGCTATATCGACGTGCTGAACGGGTCGGCCAAGGTAGGCAAACGGGTGGCCGTGATCGGGGCCGGAGGAATCGGATTTGACGTGTCCGAACACCTCGTCCACGACGGCGACAGCACGACGCTGAACCTGCCCGAATGGATGCGCGAATGGGGCGTGACCGACCCCGCCGAACACCGCAGCGGCCTCGCCCCCGAAGGCCCGCAACCGCATGCGCCCGCGCGGCAGGTCACGATGTTGCAGCGCAAGCCGACCAAGGTGGGCAAGGGGTTGGGCAAGACGACAGGCTGGATTCACCGCGCGTCACTGACGATGATGAACGTGCAAATGATCGCTGGCGTGAACTATGAAAAGATCGACGCTGAGGGGCTTCACATCTCCTTTGGCGAGGCGCGCGAAAAGCCGACCTTGATCGAAGCGGACACCATAGTGTTATGCGCCGGCCAACTGTCGGACCGGTCGCTAGCCGATGCATTGGAAGGGCGCGGCGTTGCCTGCCATGTCATAGGCGGAGCCGATGTCGCGGCCGAACTTGACGCGAAACGTGCGATCAACCAGGGAACAAGGCTCGCCGCGGCGCTATAATCGCGGGGGGTGGGGGCGGTGCTTACCCTATGCGCTGTCTTGGGGCACACGCGGCCTATTGCGCCCCGCGTCCCCAACCCGCAAGATCAGATCAAATAGTTTGCAAGGCCGCCCATGCCCATCTGCGTCTTCGACATCTTTCCGGACGGCACCACCAAAGTACCGGATGACACCGCGCTGACAGGCCCCGGCACCTACCGATGGTGGCACTACGATTTGTCCGACCCGTCGCTGGCGTCTTGGGTGGCGGCGCATCTGCCGCCGATCCCGGCAGGCGCCCTGATGCAGCCCGAAACCCGCCCGCGTTGCGATGAATTTGGCGACGGGTTGATGTTAAACCTGCGCGGCATCAACATGAACGCGGGTCAGCACGCAGATCAGATGGTGTCGGTCCGTATGTGGGTCGCGGCGGATGTCGTTATCACCGTGCGCCTGCGCAAGATTTTTGCCATCGACGAGATACGCCAGCTTGCCGTGGCCCATGCCGCGCCACCAACCCCTGCCGCTTTCCTGCGGGCGCTGATCGGGCGGTTGACAGCGCGGGTGCAGGAAGAGGTGGCGCAATTGGCTGCGCGCACCGAATTCTACGAAACTGACCTAGAAGACCGCAGCACGCCACCACCCAAGGATCTGCCCATCACCCGGCGCAGCGTGATTAAGCTGCGCCGCTACCTCGACCCACAGCGCGCTGCGCTGGTCACTTTGGCAGAGATCGATCTGCCGATGATTCCCGAAGCCGACGCGCTGCACCTGCGCGAACTGGCAAACCGCACCACGATCGTGGTGGAAGAGCTGGACGCGCTACAACAGCGGATCGTCACCGTGCAGGACGAGCACGACAACCAGACCGCCCAACGCCAGGCGCGCCACGGGCATGTGCTGTCGCTCGCCGCCGCCTTGTTCCTGCCACTGGGATTCGTGACAGGGCTGTTCGGCGTCAATGTAGGCGGGATGCCCGGGGTTGATGATGCCCGCGCCTTTGCCCTGTTGTGCCTGTCCTTACTGGTGCTGGCGGCGGTAATGCTGGGTGTGTTGAAGTGGCTGCGCTGGCTTTGATTCCACATGGAAACCGATTGTTGCGATGTTTCCATGCCATGAACGATCCCCGCAAAGACCACGGGACTGTCTTATCGCTGCCCCGTTCTTGCCTGAATTGGTCGCCATAGCTGAACGCGTAGAATTTAACGCGAAGGGACAGGCAATGGACCGCCTCACAGAAATGGAAGCATTTGCCACAGTGGTGGATCAGGGTGGCTTTACCGACGCCGCCAAAAAGATGGGCATCTCCAAGTCTGCCGTCTCCAAACATGTATCCTCTCTGGAGGCGCGTTTGGGCGCAAGATTGCTGAACCGCACCACCCGCCGCGTGTCACCGACCGAGATTGGCCTGGCCTATTACGACCGGGCGCGCCGCGTATTGAACGACGCAGGCGAAGCCGATGCGCTGGTCACGTCCATGCAGTCCGCACCATCCGGCCTGTTGCGCATTTCGGTAGCGACTGATTTCGGCGTTAATCATCTGTCGCCCGCTCTGTCCGACTTCCTGTCCGACTTTCCCGACATCACGGTGAACATGGTGCTGAACAACCGCTATGTGGAGTTGATCTCCGAAGGCTTTGACATGGCTGTGCGCATAGGTGAGCTGGAAGACAGCACGCTGCGCGCGCGTAAACTGACTGAAACCACCAAACGCATGATCGCCAGCCCGAAATATTTCGAACAATACGGCCGCCCGGAAAAGATCGATGATCTCAACGATCACAAGCTGCTGCATTATTCCAATCAATCGTCGGGCAACGTCTGGAAGCTGACTGCGCCATCCGGCGAAAAACGTCAGGTGCGTACGGCTGGCTGGTTGTCGGTGAACGATGGGCAAAGCCTGCTAAACGCCGCGATTTCCGGCCTCGGGATCGCCTATTTGCCCAGCTTCCTGTATTCCGATGCCATGGCCAAGGGGCTGATTGAGGATGCCATTCCCGACCTGCCGCTTGAAACCCAAGGCATCTATGCCGTCTATCCACCGGGCCGCTTTACCCAGCCCAAGGTGCGTGCGTTCATCGACTTCCTTGTGCACGAATTCGCCGACAAAGGGCCCAGTGACTGGTAAGCGACAGTGGGGGGCTAGCCCCCCAATCCGCATCCATAACTTTGCCGATAACGATAAACGGTTGTCGGTTTAGTGGGTTTTGAGCGTGATCGGTGGCGCTGGGACAGTTGATTCACTACTGTGATCGCAGCGGGCTCAGTGTGAAGGCGTGGTCGATCAGATGGACGAAAAAGACAGCAAAATCATCTCGGAATTACGGCGTGATGCCCGGATGTCGTTCTCGACCCTTGCCGCAATCACTGGCTTATCACGCGTCACCGTGCGCGCCCGGCTAGAGCGGTTGATCAATTCGGGCGCGATCCTGGGATTTACGCTGGTTCTGAAAGAAGACATGCGGCACAGTCCGATCCGGGGTCATACCATGCTGGCAATCGAAGGCTTGGGCACCGACCGGATCAAACGCATCCTCAGCGGGATGCCGGCAGTACAAGCAATTCATTCGACAAACGGAAAATGGGACCTGATCGTAGAAACCGGGACCGAAACGGTGGAGGAACTGGATATCGTATTGGGCCAGATTCGGCGTATCCAAGGCGTGACATCCAGCGAAACCAATCTGTTACTGGCAACGCAGATGACCCGAAGACCCTAAGGTATGCCCCATCCCGCGCAGGTGAACGGAATGGGGTATCCGTCTTAGGCTTTGGCGGCGACGACGATCACTTCAACCAGATACTCTGGCGTCGCGAGCTTTGCTTCACCGCAGGCCCGCGTCGGTGCCTGACCCGCTGGTACCCAAGCATCCCAAACTGCGTTCATTGCGGCGAAATCTGCCATATCTGCCATCCAGATCGTTGCCTGCAACATCCGTGTTTTATCTACGCCAACTTCTGCAAGCAGCGCGTCGATATTGTCGAGGCAGTCCTGGGTCTGCGTGGCCACATCGGCCCCGGCGGTGCCGACCTGGCCCGCGAGATAGATCAAATCGCCATGCTCGACGATCTGGCTCATGCGGGCGTTGGTTTGGTGGCGTTTAATATCGGACATTATGTGTCTCCTGTTGATGATGCGCGACTTGTGCCAGTTTCACGCGGGACGGACCAGTTCAATCCGGCGGATCACCCCGTTCGATGCCGCCCCAACTTTTTTGAGTCAAAAATATCCTCGGGGGGTCCGGGGGGCTGGCCCCCCGGTCCGCTCAAGGTTTTTCGACAATCCCGCCGATTTTTTCCCAGCCGGAAAAGCCATCGCGCAAATGCGACGCGTCGAATCCCATATCCTGCAAGGTCGCCACCGACAGCGCCGACCGCCAGCCTGACGCGCAGTGAAAGACGAATTTCTTATCCTGCGCAAAGATATTTTTGAAATATGGACTATCTGGATCAACCCAGAATTCCAGCATCCCGCGTGGGCAGTGGAACGCACCGGGAATGAACCCGGCGCGCTCGCGCTCTCTTGGGTCGCGCAGATCGACAAACTGCACGTTCGGGTCATCCAGCATTGCTATGGCATCGGCGCTGTCGATTTCATCTATGCGCGCCCGTGCTTGGGTCACCATGTCTGCGGCTGTTGTTTTCAGTGGCATCGCGTTCTCCGTCAAAGTTTTGCAAGCAGTTCGGGCGTGGGCCAGCCATCAACGGCCAGCCCCAACCGTGTCTGTTCCGCGCGCACCGCAGCACGGGTGCCAGAGCCGAGGATGCCATCAACCTTGCCCACGTCATGCCCAAGGCCCTGTAGCTTGGTTTGCAATCGCTTCATCGCCTCGCCGTCCAAGCTCTGCGCGGGATTGCCCGCCTCATAGATCTGCGCGCCCTGTAGGCGGGTGGCGAAATAGGCGGCGGTCATCACGTAGACAAAGCTTTGGTTCCATTCGAAATAGACCCGGAAATTCGGATAGGCGACAAAGGCCGGTCCGCCGCGCCCTTGGGGCAACAGCACCGATGCGCTCTGTCCTTCGGCAAGCGGTCCGTTGCGTGGCGTAACGCCCAGTGCCTGCCATTCGGCTATCGTCTTGGTGGTTTCCAGCCCGGTCTGCGCCCAGTCGAAATCATGTGGCAGCGACACTTCGGCCAACCATGGCTCGCCCGCGCGCCAGCCCAGACTTTGCAGCATCTTGCCAGCCGACATCAGCGCATCGGGCGCCGAAGTCTTGAGTGTCACCTTGCCGTCGCCATCGCCGTCGACGCCGTTTTCCAGAATGTCGCGCGGCAGCATTTGCACCATGCCGATTTCACCAGCCCAGGCCCCCGCCGTGCGGGCCGGGTCAAAGTCGCTGCGGGCATAAAGCTCAAGTGCGGCGAACAATTGTGGGCGGAACAAGTCTGGGCGGCGGCAGTCATGCGCCAGGGTCGCCAGCGCATTGGCGGTGTTAAAATCACCCTGCACCGCGCCGTAGTCCGTCTCAAACGCCCAGAACGCCAACAGTACATTGCGGTCCACGCCATAGTCGGCTTCGACGCGGTCAAAGACGGCATCGTATTTCTTACCATTGGCTCGTCCGCGATTGATTCGATCATTTGAGATCAAGCGCCGCGAAAATTCGATAAAGGGCTTCTGGAAGACGCCTTGGGCCTGATCCGCGCGCAGGACGGACGGGTCGTGGCGCAGCCCGTCAAAGAATCGATCTGCGGTGGTGACATCTGCTCCCTTGGCGACGGCCTCGGCCTTCGCTTCCGCGATGAAAGTGGAAAAATCACCGCCGCAGTTTGGCTCGGCATGAACGGCAAGGGGCAGGCACAGCAGGGCTGCCGCAAACATATGGGGACGCATGGGTTTCCTTCACTTACAAGCAGGCCAGAATCAGGGTCACGCCCAACATCACCGCCCAGGCCTGCCATAGACGGGTGACGGCAGCGTCGATTGCCGCGGGCCCAATGGCGCGCGTCCCCGCACCGTGGACCCAAGCAAAGGGCTGCATCACGCCATCATAGGCACGCGGGCCCGCGAGGGCCACACCTATGGCGCGGGCCATGGCGGCTTCTGGCCAACCGGCATTCGGCGACCGGTGCAGTGCCGCATCCGTGCGGATGGCGCGCCATTGCTGCACCACGCCGCCGGGCAGGGCAATCATCAGCGCCGTGGCGCGGGCCGGAATCAGGTTCAGCAGGTCATCCATGCGTGCTGCTGCCCAACCAAAGGCTTCGTGGCGCGGGGTGCGATAGCCGATCATGCTGTCGGCTGTGTTCACGATTTTGTAGATCAGCAGCCCTGGCAGGCCGCCGAGCAGGAACCACAGCGCGGGCGCAATCACCCCATCACTCAGATTTTCTGCCCCGCTTTCGATGGCACTTCGTGCCACCGCATCGCCGGGCATATCGGCGGTGTCGCGGCTGACGATCATTGCCACCGCGCGCCGCCCCGCAGGCAGCGATTGGCGCAGCCCATGCGCCACCGCGCGCACATGAGTAACAAGCGACCGCTGCGCCAGCAGGGTGGCAACCACGATGACCTCGATCAGTGGCCCGCCAAAGCTTAGCCCCCAGCCCAAGGCACCGGCCCCAGCCATCAGCCCCAATAAAACAGCGATACCGCGCGCGCGACGTCTGGCCCCTGCGTTGAAGCGCTGGTCACACCAACCGATCGTCCGCCCCATCACAACCGCCGGATGCGGTATCCGTTGCCACAGCCAGTCGGGTTCCCCCATTAGCGCATCCAGCAGCAGTGCCAGCGCCAATATCGCCGCCGCGCTCATGCCAACGCCTGTTCCAGCCGTTTCCAGCCATCCGAAGGAGGCAAGCCCAGACGCAGCCAGTGTGGGTTGTACGGAAAGACGCGGCTCCAGATGTTATGTCGCGCGAGACGGTTTTGCCAACTGGCCGCGTCTTCGACTTTGTAGAGCCTAAACAGCGTCGTGCCGCCGATGATCGTGGCGCCAGCACCCTGCATCATGCCGTCCAGACGCGCGCTATCTGTCGTCAGCCGTGCGCGCGTTGCCTCGGCCCAGGCATGATCCTGCAAGGCTGCCGCCCCGATATGAAGTGCCGGACCGCTGACGGGCCATGGCCCCAGCATCCGCGCCACCTGTGCCACCAGCGCCGGGTCACCGATGACAAACCCCAACCGCAGCCCTGCAAGCCCCCAGAATTTGCCAAAACTTTTCAGGATGAGCGTGCCGGATCGGGTCGCCAGCGGCATATGAGTCTGTGCAGGCGTAACATCGCAAAAGCTTTCGTCGATGATGCGCAACACGCCGGTCATGTCTTCGGCTTGCCACAGCCTGCCATCGGGATTGTTGGGATGAACGTGCACCGAGGCACTGCCGCCGACATCGCTCACTTGCCACCCGGCTCCGGCAAAGCTTGCGGCATGTTCATTGTAGGTCGGTCCGGGGATGCAAACCCGCCCTGACGGCGCGAGGTCGGGCATATGTGCGATGGCTGCCGAGGCACCCGGCACCGCCATCAGTGCCGCACCGGGCGGCACCTGCCAGAACCGGCGCGCCGCGCGGTCAAGCGCATCACGCGCTGCGGCATCCGGCAGGGCCGCCCAGCTGTCGGCTGGCACAGCGGGAACGGGATAGGGGTGCGGGTTGATGCCCGTCGACAGGTCGATCCACGCCGCCCGCGCGCCGCCATACTGCGCCGCAGCGGCATCGATGCCGCCGCCGTGGTCGCGATTTGCTGGGGGGGGAGGTACCGTCACATCGTGCCTTTCGTCGGTCGGGCACGGGGTGGTCGTCGCGCCTGCTGGTTCGGACAAAGCCGAATTCGGCGGCACGATCAAGCCTCTTCCACTCGCGCGCGGATGCTGCAATACCCCGTTGTCGAAGCGGACCCCAGGCGAAATGGGGGCATTATAAATTTGTTTACGTCGTTGACAGTCCCACGTCAGACGGGTGATGCCGCCATGATAAGATGGGTGATAAAGGAGCTAAGGAAATGAACGTCCTGATCGTCCAAAGCCGGTTGGATCTGGGGCAGCTTTGGCAACGGCATCTGGTGCGGCAGGGGATGCAGGTGGTGCTGGCGCAGTCGCAGGACGAGGCATTCGCTTATCTGGCGGTTAACGCCGCAGATATCATCATCCTTGATCTGGTGATAGAAGACGGCTCGGCGCTGGCGGTGGCGGATTACGCCAATTACCGCCACCCCGCTGCGCGGGTGATCTTTGTCACCAACACATCGTTTTTTTCAGATGGGTCTATCTTTGCCCATTCTGCCAACGCCTGCGCTCTCATTCCTACCGCCACACCGCCCGATGATCTGGCCGCGATGGTCGAACATTACGCCGCCGCCCGTGAGTGACCCCCAACTGGATCGATCTATGTGACGCTGGCGCGGCGCAGAGGTATTTTTAGTCCAAAAAAGTTTGAACGGCGCGTTTAGCCCCGCCCGTGCGGCGCGTCGAAATCGAGCCTAGGGTTAATCGGGATAATCCGGTGCGGATTGATGGTTTCGTGGCTGTAGTGATAATGGCGCACAATGTGTTCAAAGTTCACCGTTTCGGCCACGCCCGGCACCTGATACAATTCGCGGGTATAGGCCCAGAGGTTCGGCAGATCGGTGATGCGCTTGCGGTTGCATTTGAAATGCAGGTGATACACAGGGTCAAATCGCACTAGCGTCGTGAACAGCCGCCAGTCGGCTTCGGTCAGCGTGTCGCCCGTCATATAGCGGTTGCGGGACAGAATATCTTCGAGCCAGTCCAGCGTGTCAAAGAGTGGGTGCACCGCGTCATCATAGGCGGCCTGTGTCGTCGCAAATCCGCATTTATACACGCCGTTGTTCAGCGTGTCGTAGACCCGGTCATTCACCCGATCAATCGCGCCATGCAGGGCGGCGGGGCGATAGTCCTGCGTGTTCCCGGTGAGGGTGTCAAAGGCGCTGTTGAACATGCGGATAATCTCGGCGCTCTCGTTTGATACGATGGTGTTGCGCGTCTTGTCCCAGAGGATCGGAACGGTCACGCGGCCGGAAAACTCTGGATCGGCGCGGATATAGATATCGCGCGCGAAGGGCAGGCCGAACAACGTGTCACCCGTGGCGCCGGGAAAATCGGTGTCGAACGTCCAGCCATCACCCAGCATTTCAGGATGTACCACTGAGACATCGACATGATCGGTCAGCCCCTTGATTTGGCGAAAGATCAGCGCGCGGTGGGCCCAGGGACATGCGAGGCTGACGTAGAGGTGATATCGCCCTGATTCTGCCTTGAACCCCGCTTCACCCGAGGGGCCCGCGCTGCCATCGGGGGTAATCCAGTTGCGAAACTGTGCTGCCGCGCGTTCAAATTTCCCGCCCGAGGATTTTGTGTCGTACCATTTGTCTTGCCATTTTCCGTCTACCAAAAGGCCCATCTTGTTCTCCTCTTCGTTGTTGGGGGAATATCTAGCGCCTTTGCAGCGTTCCGCCCATGTCGCGGGGCGCGCAGCTGATCTGCGGTGATGCACATCGACTCTCTGTCATGAAAAATTAACTTGAATTTCCGATGGTTTACGCCAGCCTATGACCATCTGCCGGAGGGGGAAATGATGGAAACTGTCCTGTCAAAAGAGGTTCAAGCCGGCTTGGACGCCGCGCGTCTGGCCGCCATGCGCAAGTCGTCACGCCTGCGGATCGAGGTCGACGGAGAGATGCACCGCATTCTGCGGATGTGGAAGACCGGATTTTCCATGCAGGCCGATCTGGCGCCGCATTTGCGCGGGCTGGTCGATATCTATGATGGCGGCAAGCACCTGTTCCAATGTCTGATCGTCGCCAGCGACGAAGAGGCGGGGGAGATGCAGTTTGAATTCAAACGCGCCACTGCTGTGGCCGAACGCGCGGCGCTGGATTTTGAACAATCCGCCCATGCGCCCGCAGGTTTCATTGAAGACAACCGTTACGAGTGACGGAGTAAGGTGGGGTGCCCCCCCACCTTACCTTTAGCCCTTATTGCAAATCCTTGAAGGCATCTGCGAGCCGGTTGCACGCTTCCTCGATCCGCGCGCGTGGCGTGGCGAGGTTGAAGCGCAGGAAGCTGTCGCCGCCGCTGCCAAAGCTGGGCCCGTGATTTACTGCGATCTGTGCGGTCTTTTCGACACGTGCATAGAATTCGGCCTGTTCCATCCCGGTATCGGCGAAATCGACCCAGGCCAGATAGGTGGCCTCAAGTGGCATGGATTTCAGCCCCGGGATCGCATTTACTGCCGCGTCGAACAGTTGTCGGTTGCCGTCCAGATAGCGCACCAGATCATCGACCCACGCCGCACCTTCGGGCGAATAGGCCGCCGTCGCCATAAACAGACCAAAGGAGTTGGCCGAAATTCCCATCGCCGTCATGCGCTGGTCAAAGCGCGCGCGCAGATCAGGGTCCGCGATGATCACATTCCCCGAATGACTGCCCGCGATGTTGAAGGTCTTGGTGGTTGCCGTCATCATCACCAGACGGTCCTCGATGTCGTCGATATGCGCCATGGGGATGTGTCTGTGCCCCGGCATCACCAGATCATGGTGAATTTCGTCCGACACGATCACCAGATCGTGCCGCTTTGCGAAATCGGCCACGCCCTGCAGTTCTTCGCGGGTCCAGACCCGGCCGCCGGGGTTGTGCGGTGAACACAGGATCAGCATCGACTCATTGCCTGTCATCTGCGCATCGTAGGTGGCGAAATCCATTTCGTAACGCCCGGCGTTGTTTGCCAGCGGGCACTCAACGACTTTGCGCCCAGAGGCTTTGATAACGCGCGAAAAGGCGTGATAAACGGGTGTGAACAGCACCACGCCGTCGCCCGGTGCAGTAAAGGCATCGACGCACATGGACGTGCCGTTGACCAACCCATGTGTCGTGAAGATCGACGCGGGTTCGACCGTCCAGTCGTGGCGGTTCTGCATCCACCACTGAATTGACGCCAAATATTCGCTGTCGTCGCCAAAATAGCCATAAACGCCGATATCTAGTTGCTGCTGCAACGCTGCTTGCACCACTTGGGGGGGGCGGAAATCCATGTCTGCGACCCACATGGCAATGCCTGTGTCGGCAGGTACGCCATAAACTGCCTCCATCTTGTCCCATTTTGCACTATGGGTGCCGCGCCGGTCGATGATATCGTCAAAGCTCATGCTGCTCTCCTGTGGTGTTGTGGCCAACCTAGCGGTCAGCGCGCCCGCCGCAAGCCCCCGGTTGCAGAGCGCCGGGTCATGGCCTAAATGAGCGGCATGAAACGCCCCATTCTCCTCCACCCCGACCCGCGGCTGAAAAAGCCCAGCCTGCCCGTTGCTGATCTCAGCGACGACTTGCGCGCGCTGGGCGATGATATGCTGGCCACGATGTATGACGCGCCGGGTATCGGACTTGCTGCACCGCAGGTCGGCGTGTTGTCGCGCGTGATCGCGCTGGACTGCGTCAAGGAGGAGGGTGAGGCGCCGCGCCCGCTGGTGATGTTCAATCCTGAAATCGTCGCATCCTCGGATGCGGTGAACACCTATGAGGAAGGCTGCCTGTCGATCCCCGAACAATATGCGGACGTCACGCGCCCGGCTGATGTCGACGTGCGCTGGATCGACCGCGACGGGCGCGAGCACTCCGAAACTTTTAGCGGCCTCTGGGCCACCTGCGTGCAGCACGAAATTGACCATCTCGATGGCAAGCTGTTCATCGACTACCTTAAACCGCTAAGGCGCCAGATGATTACCCGCAAGATGGTCAAGCTCAAGCGCGAGTTGGCGCGGGGATGAGCGTGCTGGAGATCCTGCGCTGGCCCGATCCGCGCCTGGCTGAAACCTGTGCGCCGGTCGCGGAAATCACGCCAGAGATTGAACAGCTTGCCGCTGATATGCTGGAAACCATGTATGCCGCACCGGGGCGCGGGCTTGCCGGGTCGCAGGTCGGGGCGATGCAGAGGATTTTCGTGATGGACGCGGGCTGGAAAGAGGGCAAATCCGACCCGCTGGTCTGCATCAATCCTATGCTGCAGGAAGTCAGTGAAGAGCGCGCCACCAACAGTGAGGGCTGTCTGAGCATCCCCGGTGTCAGTGCCGAGATCAGCCGCCCCGCACAGGTGCAAATGGTTTGGACGGGTCTTAATGGTGGCCGCTATGTGCAAAGCTTTGAAGGCTTTGCCGCTGCTTGTGTGCAGCACGAGCTGGACCATCTCGACGGTGTCGTGACCTTTGATCATTTGGATGCCGATACCCGCGCGGCCAAGATCGCCGAGTTTGAGGCCCAATGACCGTTCGCCGCTGCATCCCTTGGCCGGATAAACGCTTGCGCAGCGCCGCGCTGCCGGTCGAAGGCATCACCGACGAAATCCGCGCGATCTGGGATGACATGATCGACACGATGGATGCCATGCCCGGCGTCGGCCTTGCCGCGCCGCAGATCGGGGTGATGCTGCAACTGGCCGTGGTCGATGCGTCGCAGGGGCGCACCCGCCGCATCCGCTTGGCCAATCCCGAGGTAATCGACGCCTCTGCGGTGATGAATGTGCACGACGAGGCCAGTCCGAACCTGCCTGGTGTTAGTGCGCAGATTAGTCGCCCGCGTGGCGTGAAGGTCCGCTATCTTGATGAGACCGGCGCGGTGACTGAGCGTGATTTTGTCGGGCTTGAGGCGACAAGCGTACAACATCAGATCGACCATCTGGCCGGCCGGATGTATTTCGACAACCTTAGCAAGATGAAGCGCGACATGCTGCTGCGCCGTGCGCGCAAGCTGAACGGCTAAGAGGTGGTGCAGCCGGGCTGCACCTTACGCAAGTTGGGTGCCGCGCCCGCCAACGGGAGACTTGGAACATGCGTGTAATATTCATGGGTACACCGGATTTTTCGGTATCGGTTCTCGATGCACTGGTCGATGCGGGCCACGAAATTGCAGCTGTCTACTGCCAGCCGCCCCGCCCCGCAGGGCGCGGCAAGAAAGACCGGCCCAGCCCGGTGCAGCAGCGCGCAGAGGTGCTGGGGCTGGAGGTGCGTCACCCTGTTTCGCTGAAAGGCGCTGAGGTACAAGCGGATTTCGCGGCACTCAAGGCCGACGTTGCCGTGGTGGTAGCTTATGGCTTGATCCTGCCACAGGCAGTGCTGGATGCGCCCAGACGCGGTTGCCTCAATATTCACGCCAGCCTGCTGCCCCGGTGGCGCGGTGCCGCCCCTATTCACCGCGCGATCATGGCAGGAGACGCGCGGACTGGGGTTTGCGTCATGCAGATGGAGGCCGGGCTGGACACTGGCCCGGTCCTGCTGCGCGCCGAAACCGCAATTGGTGTTGCTGAAACGACTGCGGAACTTCACGATCGGCTGAGCGCCATGGGCGCCGCCGCCATCGTGCGGGCGCTGGCAGAGCTGGACCGACTGACGCCCCAGCCACAGCCAGATGATGGCATCACCTATGCCGCCAAGATCGATAAGGCCGAGGCGCAGATCGACTGGCGCCGCCCAGCGGTTGAGGTGGATCGGTTGATCCGCGGGCTGTCGCCCTTTCCAGGCGCCTGGTTCGCGCTGGGGGATCAGCGGGTAAAGGTGCTGGGTTCTGCGCGGGACGACGGCGCAGGTGCAGCAGGAGAGGTGCTGTCGGACGACCTGCGGGTCGCCTGCGGTGACGGGGCGGTGCGGCTGACGCGCTTGCAACGGGCGGGCAAAGCGGCGCAGGATACGGAAGTGTTTCAACGCGGCGCGCAGATCGCGCCCGGCACCAACCTGCGCGGAGTGTAACCATGTTTCCCACCATGATCGGTACAGTGGTGATCGCCGGAATCGTCGGGTATCTGTCCGAAAAGACAAATTTCACTCATAACGGCATTTTGCAGTCGATCATCATCTGCATCGGCGGGGCGTTCTTGTTCTACTTTGTGCGCCTGATGTTCGGCATCGGGTTTTCCAGTCCGGGGGTGAATGCGATTGTCTCGTCCATCGGGGCCTTGATCATCGTGCCGTTTCACTGGCGGCGGTGATCAGTGTCCTTATGGCATTGCCCTGCGGGCAATGCGTGCCTCCGGCGGGGAATATTTAAGACCAAAAAGAGAAGGGTGTCGCGCTCAGACCTTGGGCGGGGTGCTTTTGTAGACCGGTAAGTGCCAGCCAAACAGAACCGATCCGGCGCGCAGGACCCATGTGACGGCAGCGCAGGCCATCAGCGGGTAGTTGTCCGGCAGATATGGAGTGCTGAGCACGGCGGTCGCTGCCCCGGCAAAGGCAGCGGTGGCGTATAATTCGCCCTGTTTCAAAATTAGCGGCACCTGACCCACCACGACATCGCGCATCAACCCGCCCATCGTGCCGGTGATCATACCCATCAGCACCACGATGCTGGCCGATTGATCGGCGGCCATCGCCACACCGGCGCCCGCTGCGACCGCCACAGCCAGCGCGAGACTATCCAGCCAGATCAGCGCGCGGTAACGGCTTTCCAGCAGGTGCGCGGTGAAAAACACAGCCAGCGCTGCAGCGGCAGCCACGCCCAGCATCGCCGGGTTCTCGATCCAGAAGATCGGGTTGCGGTCCAGCAGCAGGTCGCGGATCGTGCCGCCCCCTGCCGCCGTCAGACAGGCGATAAAGGCAAAGCCTACCAGATCAAGCTGTGCGCGGCTGGCGACCAGCGCGCCGGTGATCGCAAAGATCAGCACAGAGGCATAATCGAGCAGGGACAGCAGGGTCATTTCTTGCCCGCGGGTTTGAACGGCGCCATTCCTGCGCGCGCCAATTCGTCAGCACGTTCGTTTTCTGCGTGGCCCGCGTGGCCCTTGACCCATTTCCAGGTGACCTTGTGGCGGGCGTTGGCGACATCCAGTCGCTGCCAAAGCTCTGCGTTCTTGACCGGCTTTTTGGCGGCGTTCTTCCAGCCGTTTTTCTTCCAGCCAAAAATCCATCCAGTGATGCCATTTTTGACGTAGTTGCTGTCCGTGACGATGGTGATTTCTGTCGTACGGCTGAGCGATTCCAAGGCATTGATCGCTGCAAGCAACTCCATCCGGTTATTGGTGGTCTGGGCCTCGCCGCCCTTTAGTTCGCGTTCCTTGACGATCTTGCCGCCTTCCATCGCGCGCATCAGTACACCCCAGCCTCCGGGGCCGGGATTGCCGGAACAGGCTCCGTCGGTATAAGCAAAAAGCTCTGGCATTTTGGTCCTCTGGTGGTTTTGCTTCACATCGCGGTCGCGGGGCGTCTTGTCAACCTAGGCCCAGATGCCGATGGCAAGGCAGATCAGCACCCCAGCCGTCAGGTAGAAGCGCAGCGCCAGCCACCATGCGGGCGCCAGGCCCCAGCGGTCAAAGACAACGTCCAGCACCAGAAGCCCGGCAAAGCCAAAGCCGAGGTTGATCAGTGCGCTGCCGGCACCACTGCCGGGCACAAAGAACCACCACAGCGCCGGCGTGACCGAGATCGTATAGGCCAGCACGGCACGGGCGCCATTGGCGCGGCTGGCAAAGCCCCAGAGCGCCCCGGACATAAACGGCAGGATGATGCCGCCGTAGCGCAGCATGATCAGCCGCCCATCGCCCTGCAAGACCCGCGGCAGCGCGGCCCCGATGTCGTCAGTCAGCCCCAACACCATCAGCGCCGCCCAGACAAAGGGGGCGAGCCCGGCAATACCCAGAAGAAGCGCCGGCGCGGGGATGCGGCCCCCGCCAATCATGCCGGCACCCGCAACACGCGCGGCACCTTGAATTCGACATTTTCCTGCGCGGTCTCCACCAGCTCGGTCGTGACGTCAAAGCGTGTTTCGAAGGCCGCAATCACCTCGTTGATCAGCACCTCGGGCGCCGAGGCACCGGCCGTGATGCCGATGCTGGTGATGCCGTCCAGCGCGCGCCAGTCGATATCGTCGGCGCGCTGTACCAGCTGCGCATAGGCGCAACCTGCGCGCGCGCCGACCTCGACCAGGCGGCGTGAGTTCGACGAATTGGGCGCGCCTACCACCAGCATCGCATCACACTTCGGGGCCATCGCCTTGACGGCCTCTTGCCTATTGGTGGTGGCGTAACAGATGTCTTCCTTGTGCGGGCCGATAATGTCGGGAAACCGCGCCTTGAGTGCTGCGACGATCTCGGCTGTGTCATCGACGCTCAATGTGGTCTGGGTAACATAGGCCAGCCGTGCGGGGTTGCGCACTGTCACCTGCGCCACGTCGTCGGGCGTTTCGACCAACAGCACGTCACCGTCGGGCAATTGCCCCATGGTGCCGATGGTTTCAGGGTGGCCCGCATGACCAATCATGATCATCTGCAATCCTGCGTCAGCGTGGCGTTGCGCTTCGATATGCACCTTTGACACCAGCGGGCAGGTGGCATCGACATAGACCATGTTGCGCGCCTGCGCGGCGTTTGGCACGGATTTCGGCACGCCATGCGCGGAAAAGATCACCGGACGGTCATCGGGACATTCACTGAGTTCTTCGACAAATACCGCGCCCTTGTCGCGCAGGCCGTCGACGACGAATTTGTTATGGACGATTTCGTGGCGCACATAGACGGGCGCCCCCCATTTTTCTAACGCCATCTCGACGATTTTAATGGCACGGTCTACCCCGGCGCAGAACCCGCGCGGGGCGGCAAGGTAAAGTGTCAGCGGGGGCTTTATCATGGGCGTGTCTCCGGCAGCTTGGGGCACAGGTAAGGGCTTGTCGGTCAATCGTCCAGCCCGGTGGTGCCCATATCTGGCGCGGTGTCGGCGGCCGTGGCATGGATCAGCGCGGCAGCCTGCGCGCGGTTGCTGATGCCCAGCTTGCGGTAACCCGATTTGGCATAGTCCGATACCGTGTGGATCGACAGACGGCATATGTCGGCAGTTTGCTGACGGCTGTGGCCGTGGGCCAGCAGGCCGATAATCTCGCTCTCGCGCGGGCTTAGGACATCGAAAACGGGCGGCAAGCGCGGCAGGGGCAGCGGGGTCGTGCCTGTCAAATCTTCAATTCGGCGGTGCATCAACAGGCAAAACAGGCGGACTTCTTCGGCGCATGGCAAAAACTGAGATTCAAAGCTGGCACGGTCGAGGCCGTTGCCGATGATGAACCCGCCAAAACGGTCCGATCCCTGCAGGCGCATTGGCACGGCAAATCCCGCCCTAAGACCCGCCGCGCCCGCGCGGGTGATAAAGGCGCGTTCAGCGGCAGTGACATTTGGATAAAGGTCCAGAAACACCGCGCCAATTGTCAACACGGCATAGCTTTTGCAGGAGTGGTGCAGGAACGGGTCATCCTGCGGTGGCATATGATCATAAAGGCCGGGCATCGTGCAGCGCACCTGGGGCGCGCCGAAATCCGCATCGACACTAATATGAATGGCGTGATCAAAACCGATGGTTCTCAGGGTCGCGACCAGTCCCTGCCAGAGATCGTCTATGTGATCTAACTGTTCCAATCGCTCTGCGTGTTTGAGCAGCATCCTTTTCCTTACCCCCCCCTTTTTCGGGGGATCGCTTCACTTGTTAACCTGTGCAATCTTTACAAAGGGAAGCGCGAAAAGTCTCGCGTTACATTATTTTTTCCTAGCGTATTTATATTGTTTCACAGGCCAGAGGCGTTTTCGCCCCTGGCCTGTTATTTTCAGTGGTGTTGATTAATCTTCGTTGTTGTCGGTGTTCGGTTCGCGCGGTGGGCGGCCGATGACATCGCGCAGATCGTCAAGTTCGATGAAATTGTCCGCCTGGCGGCGCAGATCGTCTGAAATCATTGGCGGCTGGCTGCGGATGGTCGACACCACGGACACGCGCACGCCCTGACGTTGCAGGCTTTCCACCAGCGGGCGGAAATCGCCGTCGCCGGAGAAGATCACGATGTGATCAACGCGCGGTGCCAGCTCCATTGCATCCACCGCCAGTTCGATGTCCATGTTGCCCTTTACCTTACGGCGGCCCATGCTGTCGGTGTATTCCTTGGCCGGTTTGGTCACCATGGAGAACCCGTTATAGTTCAACCAATCTACCAGCGGTCGGATCGGCGAATATTCGTCGTTCTCCAGCAGCGCTGTATAGTAGAAGGCCCGCAGCAGTTTGCCACGGCGCATGAATTCCTGACGCAGCAGTTTATAGTCGATATCGAAGCCCAGCGTTTTCGCTGCGGCGTAGAGGTTGGAACCGTCAATAAACAGTGCCAGACGCTCATCTTTGTAGAACATTCATTTATCCTTTCGGCGGGGCGAGCGCCAGATTATGTGGTTTGGTGAAAGAGTCTGCGATCAAATAAAGCAGATTTCGATAATAGCGTCGCCCTCGTGGTGCGCGGCATAGATAGGGTATTTTGAATATGGGGCAAGTCCCGGTCGACTTGGGAGTGGGCAGCGTTCCGCCCAAAGCCCAGCGTAGCCTGCTGATAGCGTTAGGAGGAAATCTTCCATCGTCGTTGGGCAAGCCCGCAGAAACTCTAAGCAACGCGTTAAAAATGCTAAAAATAAGCGGCGCAGTGATTCGCGCCGTCAGCCCCTTTTATAACACACCTGCCTTCCCCGCGGGATCTGGTCCCGACTATGTGAACGCCGCCGCTTGGCTAGAAGCACCGTGGGATCCGCCAGCCGCGTTGCAAGTGTTGCACCGAATCGAAGCTCAGATGGGCCGCGAGCGGACACAGCGATGGGGGCAGCGGACGTTGGACCTTGATCTGCTGGCCTGTGACGATCTGGTGGTGCCAGACGCCAAAACCCACCTGTCATGGCGCAATCTGCCTCTTGAGGCGCAGATCGGGCGCACGCCAGAGCAGCTGATCCTGCCGCACCCCCGTATGCAGGACCGCGCATTCGTGCTGGTACCTCTGGCCGATGTTGCGCCTGATTGGCGGCATCCATTGCTTAACATGTCTGTACGGGCGATGCTGGACGTCCTGCCGCAGGCCGACAAGGCGGCAGTGCGCCGCCTGTAATCGGCGCTTGTAAATCGGGGCAAAGGGGCCTAAATACCCCACTTCTGGCAGCAAAAGAGATATTGGAGCATTCCATGGCCCGCGTCACCGTCGAAGATTGTGTGGATAAAGTCCCCAACCGGTTTGAACTGGTCATGCTGGCGGCGCACCGCGCCCGCGAAATCGCTTCTGGCTCGCCTGTCACCGTTGACCGCGACAACGACAAGAACCCTGTCGTTTCGCTGCGCGAAATCGCGGATGAAACCCAATCTGCCGACGATCTTCGCGAGCGCCTGATCGAGAGCAACCAGAATCAGATCGAAGTGGACGAGCCCGAAGAAGACGCCATGGCGCTTCTCATGGGTGCCGAGCAGGACAAGCCCGAAGAAGACAGCATGTCCGAAGAGATGCTGCTGCGGCAGTTGATGGCGGCACAGGGGCAGGGGTAAAACCCCGCGCCCCCTTGGGGGCTATGAGGCAGATGGCATGAGCAGCGCCGACATTACTGCCGATGATCTGTTGGCCCTTGTCCAAGGGTATAATCCAAAGACCAATGAAACTCTGATTCGCGCAGCCTATGACTATGGCGTGCGGATGCATGAGGGTCAGTTTCGCCATTCCGGCGAGGCCTATTTTACCCATCCCGTTGCCGTTGCCGCCATCCTGACGGAACAGCAACTTGATGATGCCACCATCATCACCGCCCTACTGCATGATACGATCGAGGACACCAAGGCATCTTACGCCGAGGTCGAAAAGCTGTTTGGTCGCGAAGTTGCCGAACTGGTCGATGGCGTCACCAAGCTGACCAACCTGCAGCTTAACTCGACCGAGACCAAACAAGCCGAGAACTTCCGCAAACTGTTCATGGCGATGTCCAAGGACCTGCGCGTTATTCTGGTCAAGCTGGCTGACCGGCTCCACAACATGCGCACGATCAAATCCATGCGCCCGGACAAGCAGACCCAAAAGGCGCGCGAAACCATGGACATCTATGCACCACTTGCGGGTCGCATGGGGATGCAGTGGATGCGCGAAGAACTCGAAGATCTCGCCTTTCGTGTGCTGAACCCCGAGGCGCGCGCGTCGATCATTCGCCGATTCATCACCCTTCAGCGCGAAACCGGCGATGTGATCCAGCGCATCACCACCGACATGCGCAGCGAGTTGGATAAGGCCGGTATTGAGGCCGATGTATTTGGCCGCGCCAAGAAACCCTATTCCGTCTGGCGCAAGATGGAGGAAAAGGAACAGAGCTTTTCACGCCTGTCCGACATCTACGGCTTTCGCATCATCACCGCCTCCGAAGAGGACTGCTATCGCACGCTGGGCACAATACATCGCCGGTGGCGCGCGGTGCCGGGCCGGTTCAAGGATTACATCAGTCAGCCCAAGACCAACGGATACCGTTCGATCCACACCACGGTGTCGGGGCGCGACGGCAAACGGGTCGAGGTCCAGATCCGCACCCGCCAGATGCACGACGTTGCCGAAACCGGCGTTGCGGCGCATTGGTCCTACCGCGACGGCGTGCGCAGCCGAAATCCCTTTGCCGTAGACCCGGCCAAGTGGATTTCGCAACTCACAGAACAATTCGACGCCGAAGAAGATCACGAGGATTTCCTCGAAGCTGTAAAGCTGGAGATGTACGCCGATCAGGTGTTCTGCTTTACCCCCAAGGGCGACGTGGTGAAACTGCCACGCGGTGCAACACCGATTGATTTCGCCTATGCGATCCACACCCGCATCGGCAACGCCTGCGTGGGGGCCAAGGTCGACGGTATGCGCGTGCCGCTATGGACCCGGATCAAGAACGGCCAGTCGATCGAAATCACCACCGCGCAGGGCCAGACGCCGCAGGTCACATGGCTGGACATCGCGACCACGGGCAAAGCCAAATCCGCCATCCGCCGCTCGTTGCGCGAGGTGGACCGCGAACGCTTTATCAAGCTGGGCCGCGAACTGGCGCGCTCTGCGTTTGCCCATGTCGGCAAGAAAGTGACCGATAAGGTGCTGCACACGGTCGCCAAGAACATGCGCCTTGATGGTCCGGACGAGGTGCTGGCGCGCCTTGGTAGTTCCGAGCTGACCGGGCGCGAAGTGGTACAATCGGTTTATCCCGATCTTGCGCCACAAAAGGGCGATCACATCGACGCCCGCCGCGCCGTTGTGGGGCTTGAGCCGGGACAAAGCTTTGATCGCGCGTTTTGCTGCAATCCCCTGCCCGGTGAACGCATCGTCGGCATCACATTCCGCGGCAAGGGCGTAACCGTGCATGCGATTGATTGCGACCGCCTGTCGGCCTACGAGGATCAGCCCGAACGCTGGCTCGATCTGCGTTGGCACGACGGCAGCCATCCAGCAGTCTATTCCGCCACGCTCGATATCACGATCGGCAACGGGGCCGGCGTATTGGGTCGGATCTGCACCTTGATTGGTGAAGCGTCAGCCAATATCTCGGACTTGGAATTTATTGAACGCAAGCCTGACTTTTACCGACTGCTGATCTATGTAGACCTGCGGGATGCCTCACATCTGCACTCACTGATGCTGACGCTAGAAGCCGAAAGCGAAGTGGCGGATGTATCTCGGCACCGCAACATGACCTTGGGCAAGAGCACCGACAAAACCGCCTGAGCAGGGCCGACGTAACGCCGATATTTGGACTTTTGACTTGATCTTCAAACGCCGCGACCCAAAACCTACCTTGCGTGCGCTGGCGGAATTTCTATGGCCACGGGGCGGCTGGACCCGCGCATTTCACTATATCAAACATCGGATGCGCCGCTTGCCTGACAGCCCCGAACGCATTGCGCGGGGCATCTGGGCGGGCGTGTTTACGACCTTCACCCCTTTCTATGGCTTGCACTTCGTTGTGGCTGCCATGATTGCACGCGGGATGCGGGGCAATCTGCTTGCCGCACTCATGGCTACGTTTTTTGGCAACCCTCTGACCTATTTGCCGATTGGCCTGACCGCGCTGAAAACCGGACACTGGATTCTGGGCACGAGCATTGCAGACAGCGAACATCGGTCGTTCGGCGGCAAGTTCGTGGACGCGGGCCGCGACCTTCAGGAAAACCTCTTTGCCATCTTCACCGACGCCACGATGGATTGGTCCGGACTGGCGGTATTCTTCAAGCAGGTGTTCTACCCCTATCTGATTGGCGGCATTCTGCCGGGCATGTTCTGCGCCACCGTGTGCTATTACCTGTCGGTGCCGCTGCTGCGCGCCTATCAGAAACGCCGCCGGGGCATGATCAAGGCCAAGTTCGAGGCGCTGAAATTGAAAGCTGCACAAAAGGCTGACGCGAAACGGCGCGCCGAGTAGGTTTCGACCCGCAATACAGGGCACAGCGTGCTGGGCCATTGCGTACTCGTCTGCCGATCCACGCCGATGCCGCGGCATAACCTGCGGCGCGCACAGGTATTGATTGCCACCCGACGGGCCTGCGCTGACCGTCTCGAATACCCCTTCACAAAATCACATAAAAAAATGCGCAACAGTATGGGGTTGGCGCAAAATCCGACCTATGGTTCGCGCAAACGAACTGAGGGAATCATCATGGCCGAGCAACCAAAACTCCGACTGGGCGTGAATATTGACCATGTTGCAACGGTGCGCAACGCCCGGGGTGGCGCATATCCCGACCCTCTGCGCGCGGCCAAGATCGCCGAAAAGGCTGGCGCCGACGGTATTACCGCCCACCTGCGAGAAGACCGGCGCCACATTTCGGATGCCGATATCGAAGGACTGATGGATGTCCTCTCGGTGCCGCTCAACTTTGAGATGGCCGCCACCGACGAGATGCAGAAAATTGCCCTGCGTCACAAACCCCACGCCGTCTGCATCGTTCCGGAAAAGCGCGAAGAGCGCACGACCGAAGGCGGGCTGGAGGTTGCACGCGAGGAAAACAAACTTGCGCATTTTATCGCACCCCTGCGCGAGGCCGGCTGCCGCGTGTCGATTTTCATCGCCGCCGACCCGCGCCAGATCGAAGCGGCCAACCGCATCGGTGCCGAAGTGATTGAACTGCACACCGGGGCGTATTGCGACGCCTTTGCCGAAGGCCGCTGGGAAGAGGCACAAAAGGAACTGATCAAGCTTGAACAGATGTCGACCTTTGCTGACAGCCTTGGGCTTGAAGTCCACGCAGGTCACGGCCTGACCTATGACACGGTGTCCCCTGTCGCTGCATTTAAGGAAGTGCGCGAGCTTAATATCGGGCATTTCCTGATTGGCGAGGCGATCTTTTTGGGGCTGAAGCCCGCCATCACTGAAATGCGCCGCCTGATGGACGAAGCGCGCGAGGGCTGAGACCGGCGATAAGCCACCGAATTCATTATTTGCGATGAACTTGTTGCCGTGTTTCCGCGTTGCCTATCCAGAAGCAATGTTGTCACAAGGAAACTAGTCATGACCAATCACACTGACGCCCTCACGAAACTGCATACACGCCTCATCGACAGCCGCGACGGCTATACCGAATCGCGCAAACAGGTTGCAGACGACGTAAACTATGTCGGCTTTTTCGACCGCCGTATCGCTGAGCGCGAAAAGTTTCATGCCGAGTTGCACAATCAACTGCGCGCCGAAGGTGTCGACGTATCCGACGACGGATCGCTTGCGGCATCCGCCCACCGTGGCTGGCTGAAACTGCGCGACGCGCTGACCGGCGACGACGAAGCTGTTTATGACGAAATCGTCAACGGCGAAACCGCGCTATTGGAAAACTACGATGCCGCGATCAAGGCAACTGCTGGACATGCCGGTTACGCCTTTCTTGCTCAGCAGCGGGCCAGTGTACAGCGCGCGATCGACGAAGCACACGCTGAAAAGATCCGTCACGCCGCCTGATCTTAAGTGACCTCTGGCGCACAGTTCCTCCCACTGTGTGCAGATATTGCCGCCTCGGTGCGAACCGGGGCGGCAATATTGTGTCTGGGCCGCGGTTGGCTTAGCTGTTGTGCATGGCCCCTCCGGGGGTACGCAACTAGTGACAGGCCCCTGAATGATCCTCGGCATCGGCACCGATTTGGCAAACATAGAGCGTATCCAAGGTACGCTGGATCGATTCGGTGACCGGTTCCGCAACCGGGTTTTCACCGAGGTCGAGCAGCGCAAGGCAGAACGCCGCAAGGACGTTGCGGGCACCTACGCCAAACGCTGGGCTGCAAAAGAGGCGTGCTCCAAGGCGCTTGGTACCGGACTTCGCATGGGCATCTCATGGCGCGATATGGCGGTCAGTAACCTCGCGACCGGGCAACCGGTGATGCAGGTTACCGGCTGGGCGGCAGAGCGTCTGGCATCCATGACCCCGCCGGGGCATGACGCCATCATCCACGTAACTCTGACCGATGATCACCCATGGGCGCAGGCCTTTGTCGTCATCGAAGCGCGGCCGCTTGCCAAGTAGACTTGGCAGAGAGCGCGGCGCCCATCGCACCCCAGACCCGCGACATCAAGGCGCCAGTTGTTGGCCCGACCGTGCGGGCGACCAATCCGCCATTAGTGGCGTGACAGAGCAGCATAGGCGACGGTTCGTCGCATTTGCCTGCTGACAGCCGGGATAGGCGGCGGGCTTCTCTTGACTTGGCCCGCACCCACCCGCATGTAACCCCAAACCGAACAGACAGGAGCGCCGCATGGCCGCTAAGGAAAAAACCGGCAACGCCTTTGTCGAAACCATCAAAACGATTGTCTATGCGCTGCTGATCGCTGGCGTTTTCCGTACCCTGTTTTTTCAGCCCTTCTGGATTCCTTCAGGTTCGATGAAAGAGACTTTGCTGATCGGTGATTTCCTGTTCGTAAACAAGATGGCTTATGGCTATTCATACGCCTCTTGTCCCAGCTTGATGATGCCGGGCCTAGGTATCGAAGTGGACGCAGAGGACATCTGCGGCGTCTTTGATGGCGACAACAAGCGCCTGTTTGGCGGCGACCCGGAACGCGGCGATGTGGTGGTCTTTCGCCACCCGGTGTCGGGCCGCGATTATATCAAGCGGTTGATCGGTCTGCCCGGTGACAAGGTGCAGATCGTGGATGGCGTCATCTCGATCAACGGCACCCCGGTCGAGGTGGAAGATGCCGGCACTTTCGAAGAGACAATGGCGCCGCAAGGTCCTCAGGGGCTGCGCCCGCGCTGTGAAAATGGCCCCGTGGGCGTCGGTGGCAATTGCATCAAGGGGCGTCAGATCGAAACCCTGCCCAATGGCGTAAAGCACCCGATCCTGAACATCGCGGACCAGCAGTCTGATCATACCGGCGTCTATAACGTACCCCAGGGGCACTATTTCTTTATGGGCGACAACCGCGACAACTCTGCCGACAGCCGCTTGGCCCAGCAGGCGGGTGGCGTGGGCTTTGTGCCTTATGAAAATCTGATTGGCCGTGCCGACCGGATCATGTTCAGCTCCGCCGGGCGTTCGATGCTGTTCTTCTGGACTTGGCGCAGTGACCGGTTCTTTGAAGCGATCAGATGAAGCTAAGCGCCGATCTCAAAGCCTTTGAAGGCCGTATTGGGTATTCTTTCACCGAGCCCGAACTGTTGCGCCGCGCCGTCACCCACGCCTCGATGTCCTCGGCGAACCGCGACGACAATCAGCGGCTGGAGTTTTTGGGCGACAGGGTCTTGGGGCTTGTCATGGCCGAGGCGCTGTTAGCGCTTGATCCGGGTGCCACCGAGGGGCAAATGGCCCCACGTTTCAATGCGCTGGTGCGCAAGGAAACATGCGCTGATGTTGCGCGCGATATTGATCTGGGTCAGGTGCTGAAGCTGGGCAGGTCCGAGATGATTTCGGGCGGTCGCCGCAAATTGGCGCTGCTGGGTGACGGGATCGAGGCGGTGATCGCCGCGGTCTATCTGGACGGTGGGTTTGACGCGGCCAAAGCGCTGGTTCTGCGGCTTTGGGGTAAACGCCTCAAAACCGTAAAAGAAGATGCACGCGACGCCAAAACCGCGTTACAAGAGTGGGCGCAGGCGCGCGGGTTCGAACCGCCGCGATACGTTCAGACAAATCGCAGCGGCCCGGACCACGCGCCGGTGTTCACAATTACGGCGCGGCTGGCGAACGGCCAGGAATCCGCTGCCACCGCCCCGTCAAAACGCGCCGCCGAACAGGCCGCAGCCGCATTGCTTTTGCGGCAATTGGAGAGCAACACATGACCACTCGCGCCGGATTCGTCGCCCTGATCGGAGAGCCCAATGCGGGCAAATCCACCCTGCTGAACCGCATGGTCGGCGCCAAGGTGTCGATCGTGACGCACAAGGTACAGACCACCCGCGCGCGCATTCGCGGCGTGGCGATGCAGGGCGACAGCCAGATCGTTTTCGTCGATACGCCCGGTCTGTTCCAGCCGCGCCGGAGGCTTGACCGCGCCATGGTTGCCGCGGCCTGGGGCGGAGCGGCGGACGCCGATGTGATCGTGCTTTTGATCGAGGCGCACCGAGGGGTGTCCGAAGGGGTCGACCGGATACTTGAGGGTCTGGAAAATATCGGCAAGGGTGCCAAGGTCGCGCTGGCAATCAACAAGATCGACCGCGTCGAAGCTCCGGTTCTGTTGGGGCTCAGCAAGGCGTTGAACGAAAAGTTTGATTTTGCCGAAACCTTTATGATTTCCGCCGAGCGTGGTCATGGCGTGGACGCCTTGCGGCAATGGCTGGCGGGCGAAGTACCCGAGGGGCCTTGGCTCTACCCTGAAGATCAGATTGCGGATCTGCCCATGCGCATGATCGCCGCCGAGATGACCCGCGAAAAACTGACCCTGCGGCTGCATCAGGAATTGCCCTACCAATTGACGGTCGAGACCGAAAATTGGGAGGAGCGCGAAGACGGCTCTGCCCGTGTGGATCAACTTATCTACGTGGTCCGCGATGGCCACAAAGGCATTGTGCTTGGCAATAAGGGCGAAACCATCAAGGCCGTCAGCAAGGCCGCCCGCGAGGAACTGGAAGAATTCCTTGGCCGTCGCATCCATCTGTTCTTGCAGGTAAAGGTGCGGGCCAATTGGTTGGAAGACGCCGAGCGCTACACCGAGATGGGCTTGGATTTCAAAGATGGCAACACTTGATCCCATCGCCAATCGCGCCACCCATCACTGCGCGCATTCGGGTTTAGATGACAAGGTGAATGGAGGGGCTTCATGCCCCGTTTAACAGCGCGTTTCTGGGTCGATGCCTATCTGACGCGACTGCGGTTGCAGGATATTCCGGCCTATGTCGTGGCGCATGGCGATGACACCGGCGGGGCGGTTCTGGTCAAACTCGCGACGCTGGATGGGCGCGCGGTATTGTTCCAACGCTCCTTTGATCTGATGACCGGCGATCGGCGCTGGGTCGAACTGGCCACGGGTGATGAACGCGAGGTCGATGCAACGGTGACCCGCCAGCGCAGATTTGATCCCGATCTCTGGGTGGTCGAGGTTGAGGACCGACAGGGCCGCCATCTGCTGGACGAGGCGGGGCTGGCCTGATGGAATGGCGCGATCAGGGCATATTGCTGAGCGCGCGGCGACATGGCGAAACATCTGCCATCATCGAAGTCTTTACCCCTGAGCAGGGTCGCCATGCCGGTATTGTACGCGGCGGCACCAGCCGCAAGATCGCGCCCATTCTGCAACCCGGTGCGCAGCTTGATCTGGCCTGGCGCGCGCGGCTGGAGGATCACATAGGTGCCTTCACGGTCGAACCCCTGCGCAGCCGTGCCGCCGTCGCGATGGGCGACCGTCTGGCGCTGGCCGGGTTGAACACCGTGACGGCGCTTCTGGCCTTTTGCCTGCCCGAGCGCGAGCCGCATCCGGCGCTTTATCAACGCTCGGTCGCCTTGCTGGATATGCTGGGGCAGGGCGACATCTGGCCGCTGGCCTATCTCAAATGGGAAATGCGCCTGCTCGAAGAAATGGGCTATGCCCTTGATCTCGACAGTTGTGCGGTGACGGGGGCGACCAAAGGGTTGGTCTATGTCTCGCCCAAATCCGGGCGGGCGGTATCGGCGGCGGGGGCGGGCGATTGGGCCGACCGTATGTTGCCGCTGCCCCCTGTGCTGCGGGGCGGGGCAGGCAGCGACGCCGATATCGCTCAGGGCCTCGTCACCACCGGCTATTTCCTGACATCACATCTGGCGCGCGATCTGGGCGGTAAGCCTCTGCCAGAGGCGCGTGCGCGTTTTGTCGATGCCTTTACTCGACGGCTTTGAACACCGCGAGCGGACGTTTCACCGAGGACAGGATCAGCGTATTACCCAGCACCTCCGAAAGTGTCGCATCGCGCAGCGCGGCAAGGAACGCGGCCTCTGCCGCCAGTTCCGGGCAGGCGCGGCGGGTCACAGCGACAGGGCCAGCCTCGAACCAGGGGTAGGGCACGGTCATTGTGGCGCTATAGCTGTTGCAGGGCGCGTCCCCGGCGATCTTTCCAGCCTCAGGAAAGGTCAGCGTGGCATGGGCGGTAAAGGGTTTGCCGTCGATCTCTATTACCCGCCAGACTTTGTCCGCCGCGCCGTAGGCACGGACGGTTTCATCGCCGTTGCAATTGGGTAGCATCGAAAGCGCGCCAAGGATCATCAGGGTCCGCATGTCAGTTCCTGTCAGGACAGGGCCAGCACAGTGTCGACCAGCGTGTCGAACGTGGCAAGTTGAACAGAGGGCGCATCGGGGGTGATCTGCGGCAGGCCTGCAATCACAGCCAGCAAAGCGCGCGCGAAATCCGGGTTGCCGAGGCCCAGATGCCGCAGCAGGCTGGTCAGAAACTCCAGGCGCTGCGCATCCAGTCCGTTCAGTATCTGCGCCACCGCCCCGTCGCCCTGTGCCCAGCGGCGCATCTGCCCCTCGACCGGATCATTCAGCAAGCCGTGGCCAAAGGCGCGCAGCCTCTGGTCGGCGGCGCCGCTGGCCTGCGCCTGTTCTTCAAGTGCGGCCAGTGCGCCGACCTGCCACCGCGCCAGCACGGCGGCGTGATAGGCTGGCACATCTTTGAAATGCCAATAGAATGACCCTTTGGTCGCGCCGATCCGCCGGGCCATTGGTTCGGCGGCCAGCGATTGGGCGCCATCCACGGCCAGTGCAGCAAGCCCGGCGGCAATCCAGATGTCAGGGGTCAGGCGCGTACTGCTCATGTCTGCTGACTAGGGCTTGCGCTGCGATCAGGCAAGGGGGCTGTTTTCGACGCCGCATGTCGCGAAGCGCCAAGACCCCGGCGCATATTGGGTGTTGGTCTGGGGCATGTTTACCCCGCGCGCGCCCATCTCCCTCACCCATCTCCCGATACCCAAGGTCCGCGACTTTGCCATTCTGGCAGGGCTCGAGGCCGGCGTGCGTGGCACGCTGATGTCGGTCATGCCGCTGGTGATCTACCGCGCATTTGGTGATGCGGTGGTGGTCAGCCGGATTTACCTCTGCGTTGGTATCGTCTCGCTCATCTTCGGCCTGCTGGTGCCATGGCTGGCGGGCAAGCTGTCGCGGCGCTGGATGTATAGCTTTGGTACGTTTCTGTACCTGCTGGGGGTCAGCCTTGCCGCGCTCGGTGGGCCGATGGTCATGCCTTTCGCACTCGGTGCGCTGTCGCTGGCCACGGTCACCATCGCCGTTTGCCTGAACGCCTATGTGCTGGACTACGTGCAACGCACGCAGTTGGGCACGTCCGAAAGCCTGCGTTTGGTCTTTAGCGGGCCGAGCTGGGTGCTTGGCCCCATCGTCGGCGTCTGGCTGCTG
Organism: Sulfitobacter sp. KMM 9851; assembly: GCF_057178245.1. NCBI lineage: Bacteria > Pseudomonadati > Pseudomonadota > Alphaproteobacteria > Rhodobacterales > Roseobacteraceae > Sulfitobacter > Sulfitobacter sp. KMM 9851. The sequence goes on along the minus strand of NZ_CM169991.1, from coordinate 3,393,389 downwards.
AACTGGTGGACACCCGCGCCCTTTATCGTCGCGGGAATCTTCGCCGCCGTGCAGATGGCGATGTTTTGGTATCTGCGCCTCGGCAATGGCAAGCAGATCACCCGCGCGCGGGGGCCGCAGCCCTCGCCGCTGGCCTTTCTGGGGCGTTTCGCGGCCCAGCCTCGATTGATTGCGGGCTGGCTCTTTGCCGTGATCCGATCCTGCGGCTGGTGGGTTTATGTTGTCTATCTGCCGATCTACTGCGTCGAAAATGGCCTGCCCGATACCGTGGGCGCCGCCGCCCTGTCGGCGGCGAACCTGTCGCTGTTTGTGGCGCCAGCGATGCTGGTGCTGGTGCGGCGCATTGGGGTGCGCGCGGGTGTCAGCGGGGCCTTTGTGCTAGGCGGGGCGCTTTTTGTGCTGGCCTACGGGTTGTCAGGCATGCCGTGGGTTGTGGTGGCCTGCCTCTATGCCGGGTCAATCACGCTGATCATGCTGGATGTCTGCGGCGGCCTGCCGTTCCTGATGGCGGTGCGCCCGTCCGAGCGTACAGAGATGTCAGCGGTTTACGCCAGCTACCGCGATGTGTCGGGTATTCTGACACCGGCTGCCGCCGCGCTGGTGCTGATGGTGATGCCGCTGGCGGGCATATTCGCGGCCTGCGGGGCTGGGATGTTGGGCATGGGCTGGCTGGCGCGGGGATTGCACCCGCGCCTGGGGCGCGCGCGCCCTAGCCTAGTAGACGTCGTGCGATGACCTGCGCCTGAATCTCGGCCGCTCCCTCAAAGATATTGAGGATACGCGCATCACAGAGCACGCGGCTGATCTTGTACTCCAGTGCAAAGCCGTTGCCGCCGTGGATTTGCAAACCATTGTCGGCGGCGGCCCAAGCCACCCGCGCCCCCAGCAGTTTCGCCATCCCGGCCTCAACATCACAACGTCGGCCTGCGTCTTTCTCAAACGCACTGAAATAAGTCAGCTGCCGTGCGATCATCAACTCGACCGCCATCATCGCCAGCTTGCCTGATACGCGGGGAAAGTTTATCAGCGATTTGCCAAACTGCTTGCGGTCGATGGCGTATTGCATTGAGATATCCAGCGCCGATTGCGCCACACCAATGGCCCGCGCCGCCGTCTGGATACGCGCGCTTTCAAATGTCTCCATCAACTGCTTGAACCCCCGGCCCTCCTCGCCGCCCAGCAGGTTCTCGCCCTTGACCTCAAAACCGTCAAACGCCAGTTCGTATTCCTTCATCCCGCGATAGCCCAACACCTCAATCTCGCCGCCCGTCATGCCGGGGGTGGGAAAGGGATCGGCCACATCGCCCGGCGTCTTTTCCGCCAGAAACATCGACAACCCACGGTGATCGGTCGTGTCAGGATCGGTGCGCGCCAGCAGGGTCATCACATGGGTGCGCGCCGCATGGGTGATCCACGTCTTGTTGCCCGTCACCTTATAGGTGTCGCCCTCTTTCACCGCACGTGTGCGCAGACTGCCAAGGTCGGACCCGGTGTTTGGCTCGGTAAACACCGCCGTCGGCAATGTCTCGGCGCTCGCAATGCGCGGCAGCCACTTGGCCTTTTGTTCATCGGTGCCACCACAAAGAATCAACTCCGCCGCGATTTCGGACCGCGTGCCAAGCGAGCCAACGCCGATATAGCCGCGCGACAGCTCCTCGCTGACCACGCACATCGACGCCTTGGACAGGCCAAAGCCGCCGTACTCTTCGGGGATGGTCAGGCCAAAGACGCCCATTTCTGCCAGTTCATTGATCACCTCCATCGGGATCAACTCGTCCTTCAGGTGCCAGTCGTGGGCAAATGGTTCGACCTTCTCCACCGCATAGCGGCGGAACTGGGCGCGGATCATCTCAAGCTCTTCATCAAGGCCCGATGCGCCTACAGTGACGTCGGCGCTGTGTTCCTGCATCAGCTCGACCAGTCGCGTGCGCGCGGCCTGCGTGTTGCCGCCCTGCGTCAGCGCCATGATCGCTGGGTCCATTAATGCGCGCTGGTCATCCTGCGACAGCCCAAGGTCCTGTAGGCGCACCACCTCGCCCTGATTCATCTGGATGCCACCGTAAATCTGCCAGAGGTATTCGCCAAAGGCGATCTGGTGCAGCAACTGCTCCACCTCGCCAAAGCGCCCATCGCCCTGCAAGCGTTCAGCCCATAGATGCATCTGCCGCAACGCCTGCACATAGGTCGCCAGCCACGCCAGCCCATGCGCCGCAGTCTGGTTTGCCTCGATCAAACCAGCGCTGACGCGGCCATCGCTGCTGACCTGCGCGCGCACTGCATTCAGTGCCTTGTCCAGCACCGCGTCAAGCGGCGGTAGCGCCGCAGCGGTTAATGCCAGCAAATCGTCCAGAACCACGGGGTGCCGCATCGTCAAATCCTGCCCGTCATGTGCCATAATCTATCCTTTCGTGTTGATGAGGGACATAACTCTTTCGCAGTTGCAGCACAACAAAGATACGTTTTTACGTTGCAGCTTGTTCTAATGTTGCGCGTTCATTTTTGCGGTGCAGCGAAAAATTAAGCTGATATGTAAAGGCATGGACAGTCTTTTCAGCTTTCTCGCCCCGACAGAATTTTATGCCGCATTGGCGATCGCGGTCTGCGCGGGCTTTGTAAAAGGCGTGGTTGGATTTGCCCTGCCACTGGTGCTGATATCGGGGCTGACCACCTTCATGGCACCGGAACTTGCACTGGCGGGGCTGATTCTGCCCACGCTGGTCGCCAATGCCTTTCAGGCGCTGCGCCAGGGGCCGGAGGCCGCGCTCGGCTCGATCAAGCTGTTCTGGGTGTTTTTGGCCGTTGGCGGCGTTACCCTGATCCTGTCAGCGCAGATGGTGCGCGTGGTTCCCGAACGGGCGATGCTGCTGATCATCGGTGTGCCAGTGGTGTTCTTTGCCCTGCTGCAACTGTCGAAATACAAATTCCACCTCGCCCGCCGCTCGCTGCGAATCGAAGCGCTTGTGGGCGGCTTTGCCGGTGCCATCGGCGGCATGTCGGGCATCTGGGGGCCACCCACGGTGGCATACCTCACCGCACTTGGTACTGAAAAACATGACCAGATGCGCATTCAGGGGGTCATCTATGGCCTTGGGGCTTTGGCGCTGCTCGGCGCGCATATCGGCTCCGGTGTGCTGCGGGCCGAGACATGGCCCTTTTCGGCCCTGTTGATCGCGCCCGTGCTGCTGGGCGCATGGCTGGGCAGCCGCGTGATGGACCGGGTCGATCCTGTGCTGTTCCGCAAGATGACGCTGCTTGTGCTGATGGTGGCGGGGGTGAACCTGATCCGGCGTGGCCTGTTCTAAAGGTCGTCTGGCCCGGTATCAGGCTACAGTCCCCCGAGCGTACCGCGCAGCGGCTGCGCGTCAGTCAGCCCCTCGGGAGGGTCAGACATATCAAAATGTCGATGGCCGGATAAGTCGCGCTTGTGGGGTCTGGTGGTGCTGGCACTTTCATCGCTTCTGCGAAGCGACTGCCGTGCCTTCACACTTCGCATAGCGAAGTGTTTGGTGGAGCCTAGCGGGATCGAACCGCTGACCTCCTGCATGCCATGCAGGCGCTCTCCCAGCTGAGCTAAGGCCCCATATGGATCTTTACGATCCGGGTCGTGCGCCGCTGAATAGGCGCAAGTGGGGGCGGGATCAAGCGGAAAATCCACCCCGCCCCCATAGAATTTAATCGTCGTCGTTTGTCGTCACATCCGCGATGTCGTCCAGCGGCACAGTGTCGTCATCGTCATCGTCATCGTCCAGGATATCGTCGTCGAGATCCACATCAACGTCGTCGTCATCCACCAATACTTCGTCTTCGTCCGTATCGGTCTTTTTGGCCTTGGCTGTGACGGCGTCTTCGGCGTCTGCCGCGATCATCCGCGACTTGGAATTGTCAACTTCGACAACCTCGCCGGAATAGGGGCTGATGATCGGATTCTTGTTCAGGTCATAGAAGCGCTTGCCCGTTGTGGGGCACAGGCGCTTGGTTCCCCATTCTTCATTGGGCATGAAACACCCCTTTGTGAAATTGCTGTTGCGTGTAGATGATTCCGGCCAAGTGCCATATGAGGGGGGCACTGTCAAAGGCTTTGGCCATTATGTAGGGACGTTGCCCCGGTAATGAAAGACCCCGTTCTGCCCGGCAACCCGCCGATCCCCCTGATCCTGCGCCGTTCTGCCCGTGCGCGGCGCATTTCCTTGCGCATTTCGCAGCTTGATGGCCGCGTGACATTAACCATGCCCAAACGCCTGCACGAACGCGAGGCGCTGGACTTTGCCGAAACCAAACAAGACTGGATTCGCAAACATCTCGCCGCGCGTGGTGTGGACGTAGACGTGGGGCTGGGGGTGGAACTGCCCATCGGCGGCCAGATGCTGCGCGTCACGCCGGGGCAGGGGCGGCGCGTGCAAATCGGCACCCAAAGCATCGCCGTACCCGGCCCGCCCGATCGCATCGGCAAACGCCTTGCCGCCTATCTGCGCGAAGTGGCCCGGGACCGGCTGGCAGGGGCCTGTGACGACTATGCCGCCCTGCTGGGCCTGCCCTACACAAGGCTGACCCTGCGCGACACCCGATCGCGCTGGGGGTCATGTACCAGCGACGGCGGGCTGATGTTTTCATGGCGCCTGATTATGACCCCGCCCGAGGTGCTTGATTACGTCGCCGCCCACGAAGTCGCGCATTTGGCACAGATGAACCACTCGCCCGCCTTCTGGGCCGAGGTCACGCGTATCTACGGCGATTACCAAGCCCCCCGCCAATGGCTGCGCGACAACGGCAGCGACCTGCACCGCTATCGGTTCTGATCGCCCTCTTCTCAACGCCAATACTGCCACCGGCCCGGATTCAAGCCGCAGGCGCCGGGCCATCGCCTGCCCGCCCCACGGGGAGGCGATATAGTGAGACTGGGCACAATTCTGATGGATCACTCTAACGATGAGAAATAAAGTAACATGGATTGAAGTTCCAATCCCCACCCCACGGGCAGATGCTGGCCCTCATCACCCTCACTCCAAAACCGCAAACCGCGCTTTCAGCAAGGCCTCGGCATATTCATCCGCCGCCGTGCTGTCATGCACCACGCCCCCGCCGACATTCAGCCGCACCCGCTCATCTGCGTGGCAAACCAGCGTGCGAATCGCGACGTTGAACTGCATCGCCCCATCCGGCGCGATCCAGCCAATCGCCCCGCAATAGGCATCCCGCGCCCCACACTCCAACGCGCGTAATATCTGCATCGCCCGGATTTTCGGCGCACCGGTGATTGACCCGCAGGGAAACAGCGCATCAAAAACCTGCGCAATCCCACAACCCGGCACCAACTGCGCCGTAATCCGCGATGTCATCTGATGCAGCGTCTCATAACTCTCGATCTCAAACAGCGCGGGCACCTGCACCGATCCAACCTGCGCAATCCGGCTGATGTCATTGCGCAGCAAATCGACAATCATCAGGTTCTCGGCCATGTTTTTCTCGGACGCCCGCAACCCATCGCGCAGCGCCACATCCTCTGCCGCATCCGCGCCACGGCCTGCCGTGCCTTTCATCGGTTGGGCGGTGATGGCTCCCTGCGCATCTAGCGCAAAAAACAACTCCGGCGAGCGCGACAACAACACCGGCCCCCCCAGATCAACAAAGGCCCCGTGGCGCACCGCTTGACGGGCCCGCAACCGCGCATAAAGAGCGGCCGGACTGCCTGTATAGCGCCCGCTTAACCCAAAGGTGAGATTGGCCTGATAAATATCCCCCGCCGTGATGAAGCCCTGCACCCGATCAAAGGCCAAGCGGTACTGTTCAAAATCCCAATCCGGCGTCAGCCCCGATAAATTCGCCTCTGCACCGCTGTCGTCAAACACATGGGCTATGGGGGTATCAAATACACCAAAATGCATCAACGGTACGCCACGCCGTGCGGGCAGAAGATCGCGCAGCTTGCCCGACCCCAGATACCCCAATTCATAGCTTGCAAACCCGGCACACCAATGGCCCGCCGCCTGCGCCGCTTGGAGCGCGGCAAAGGCCCCCGGCACCGCTGCGGGCGTGTCGGCCCTAATGATCCGGCGGGGCGCGAGAAACCCTGTGCCGCCGCGCAGCGGCCCCTCGTCGAACAATACGCAATGAGGCGTCAAATCCGCGCCTTAGAAATCTGCAGGCATACGCAGGTCGCGCAGCGGGCGCACGATGTCGATCGACTGCTGGTAAATCGGATGCGCTTTGTAGGCGGCCAGCGCCGCCGCATCGGGGAACTCGGCATAAACGATCACATCCACTTCGCCAGACAGGGCATCGACCCGGCTGTTCTCGCAAACTTCAAAGCTGCTCGAATGTGGAATATCGCCAAGTTTCGACAGCCCTGCGATAATGGTCGGAATATTCTTGGGGTCTTTGGCCGAGAAAAAGACGACATGGCGGATAAAGGATCTTTGGGTCAAACGGGCACCTGTTTTTTGTTTCGCCCCGCGATACTGCGCCGGGCGGCGTCAAACAATGGCCCAATGCCGCAAAGCGGCAAAATCCCGCGCTTGACGGGTGGCAGGTTTGTGATCACAACCAGATCATGATCTTGAACCCCCGCACCGCCGACGCCACGTCGCTCGCACATGACCGCGTCTACCGCCACCTGCGCAGCCGCATCATGCACGGCGACCTGCCGCCGGGCCATGCATTGACCCTGCGTGGCATTGGCCGCGAATACGAGGTGTCGATGACCCCCGCGCGCGAGGCCGTGCGCCGATTGGCGGCCGAGGGCGCGCTGACCATGTCCGCCTCTGGCCGTATCTCGACCCCGGAACTGAGCAACGAACGGATCGAGGAACTGGCCGCCCTGCGCGCGCTGATCGAGGTCGAACTGGCATCGCGCGCTTTGCCGCGTGCCCATATGGCGCTGATTGAACGGTTGCAGACCATTAATGTCGGCGTCGCCGAGGCCGTGGCCCACCGCGATGCCGTGAGTTATATTCGCACCAATCTGGAATTTCACCGCACCCTCTACCTGCGTGCGCAGGCCCCCGCGATGCTGGCGATGGCAGAAACCGTCTGGTTGCAACTGGGGCCGACGATGCGCGCGCTTTATGGTCGTCTGCGCCGGACAGAGCCGCCGCATTTCCACCGTCTGATCATCGCCGCCCTGCGTGCCGGGGACGAACCGGGCCTGCGCCTTGCCGTGCGCTCGGATGTGACACAGGGCTTGCGGATGCTGGCCAGCTAGGAGTGCCACCCTGGCCCGGGCGCACTGTGCACTCTCTGGCCCCTACTGCTTGGTATCATCCTGCAACCCCATCGCTGGCGGCAATGGCGTCTTCCATCATCCAGTGCGTTCCGGTCGACATCACGCAACTGATCCCGTCCGGGCGCGTCAGTAAGATGGTGAAGCTGCCCCGCTCTGCCGAGGTCCAGACCTCAATCAGGGCCGTGCCGTTCTGTAGGCCCCTCGCCGTCAGTGTTTCAGCATAGTCTGAGGTCAGCCGCGCCACCAGCGCCTCGCGCGGTGCGCAGCTTAGCGCCCAAGCCGGTGGCCCGGTACAGGCCATCCCAAATAGCAGGGCGGATGTGAGGATACGTTTGTACATGACAGGCTCCTTTCCGATCTGAACCGAAAGGCGCCTAGGGGCCGAGAGGTGGTCGCTGACGCCCTCTGCTCTAAATATCGTGCCGATCAGGGACGTTTTCAATTCACAACCCTTCACAACGTCGGTGATGTGGCGTTGACACATCAGTCGTTTGACGGCTATCTGCTCACATGGAAAACCGCATGATTACAGCACAGCAGTATTACCGCCGCACATCCTAAACGCGGCCGTTTTTCCTATTCCCAAAGCCGCCACAGCGCGGCTTTTTTCATGTCTCCCTGTGGCCCCCCAGAGAGACCACCATGACCCACATCAGATCCGCCACAGAACACGACTTGCGCCAGGTGCTCGACATGGCCCATGCCTTGGCCGCCTTTCACGGCGATGCCGCCACACTGACGCTTGATGCACTCAAACGTGACACGCTTGGCCCCGCGCCATGGGCCACGCTGCTGGTTGCCGAAGGGGTGCGCGGGCTGCGGGGTTACGCCGCGCTCTGCCCGCTGGTGCAATTGCACTTCGGCGTGCGGGCCATGGACGTGCACCACCTTTTTGTCTGCGACACATCGCGCGGGCAGGGGGTGGGTAAGGCATTGCTTCAAGGCGCAATTACCTGCGCCAAGGCATCCGATTGCAGATATATCACCGTGGGCACCGACCCTGACAACAGGCGCGCGCAGGCTTTCTACCAGCACGCCGGCTTCAGCCAGATCGCTCCCGGTCCCCGCTTTAGGATCAAATTGGCGTAGCGTTTAGGCCGCCAGCCCCTTGCGCCCGATCTCAAGGTACTTGGTGCGGCGGTCTCTGATCAGCGCCTTGGCGTCCATACCATCAAGCTCCCGCAGCATCCCTTCCAGTGCCTTGCCCACGGCCTTGATCGTGGTCTTGGCGTCTCGGTGTGCGCCGCCCTTGGGCTCGGGAATGATCTGGTCGATCACCGCCAGATTCTTGAGGTCGTCAGCCGTCAGACGCATCTGCTCGGCAGCTTCGCGCATCTTTTCGGAATCTTTCCATAGGATGGATGCACAGCCTTCGGGCGTGATCACCGAATAGACCGAATGTTCCAACATCGCGACCCGGTTCGCGGTGGCAAAGGCCACAGCCCCGCCCGATCCGCCTTCGCCGACGATCACGCTGATCAAAGGCACGCCGATCTGCAAACATTTCTCAGTCGAGCGCGCAATCGCCTCTGATTGGCCGCGCTCTTCGGCCCCCTTGCCGGGGTATGCGCCGGGGGTGTCGACGATGGTGATCACCGGCAGGTTAAACTTGCCCGCCAGTTCCATCAGCCGCACCGCCTTGCGATAGCCCTCAGGCCGCGCCATGCCAAAATTCCGCTCGATCCGCGATTTGGTATCGTTGCCCTTTTCGTGGCCGATCACCATTACCGGCGTATCGTTGAATCGCGCCAACCCGCCCATCACCGCCAGATCATCGGCAAAGTTGCGATCCCCGGCGAGCGGGGTGAATTCGGTGAACAAGGCTTCGATGTAGTCTTTGCAATGGGGGCGTTCGGGGTGCCGGGCGACCTGACACTTCCGCCAGGGCGTCAACGAATCATATAGATCGTCCAGCAGCGCCGCGGCCTTGGTGTCCAGCGCCTTGGCTTCTGCGGTAACATCCATTCCGTCATTGGCTCGCGCCAGCGCGCGCAATTCCTCCGCCTTGCCTTCGATCTCGGCGAGCGGTTTTTCGAAATCCAGATATTGGGTCATTGCTTACTCCGGCTTGTTGCCTTGATATATGACCTCCCTTCGCACGGTTTGCAACGCGGAGCATTGAGGGATAGCCTGTTGGGATTCAGTGGAGAAACGTATGCATAAAAATATGATGATGTCGCTGCTTTTGGCTTTGGCCATGCCCAGCCTGACATCGGCGCAATCGATCAACTTTGGCGATGACGCCAGCCAATGGGCGCGGGACGGCAGATGCGACGACCGCCGTTTTCGCGGCGCCGGGATGGCCAAAGGGCTGGACCGCGACGACGTCGGCCATGACGCCACCGATTGCCGCAACGGAGTCGAGGCCGCGCGGCTGACCGTTTGGGATTTTGCCAAGGCACAGGCGGCCACCGAATGCGCGGCGATTGATTTTGGTGATGACTCCAACGAATGGTCGCACGATGGGCAATGCGATGACTACCGTTTCGATGGCCCCGGCGCAGACCATGTGCTGCTGATCGAGGATCAGGGCCGTGATGCCACCGATTGCCGTGAGCGGTGTGGCTTGGGCCAAATTGCGCTGCGCGATTACTAAACCAACAACACTGGATAGAGCGACGCAACCAGCAGCACCGCCATGGTCCAGTTGAACCACCGCAGCCGCGCCGGATTGGTCAGAACCCGCGCCATCTGCTGCCCCATCACCGCCCAAAGCGTGACCGACGGGAGATTAACAGTTGAAAACACGCAGGCCGCCAGGACCAACATCCCCGTCGACGCGTCCGTGATGTAGACGGTGATCGCCGTCAGTGCCATCGCCCAGGCCTTGGGATTGACCCACTGAAACGCCGCCGCCTGCACAAAAGTCATCGGCTGCCCTTTGCCGATGCCATGCCGGATCGGCGCGGCATTGACGATCTTCCATGCCAGGAAAAGGAGATAGACAACGCTCGCCGCTTTCAGCACGGTGTAAATCAGCGGGAAACGGTCAAAGACCTGCACCAGCCCGATGCCAAGCAGCACCATCAACAGGGCAAAGCCGATTGAGATACCCAGCATATGCGGGACCGTGCGCCGCAAGCCGAAATTGGCGCCCGACGCCATCAGCATCAGGTTGTTCGGCCCCGGTGTGACCGAACTGACAAAGGCAAACAGCGCAAGCGCAGGGAGAGATTCTAGCAACATGCACAATATATGCCACGTTCTGATGCGCAATATATTGCAAGTTACGGCGGATTTCCGATATTTGTGCAACCTATGGCCAAGATAGATCAGATTTCAGACAGTATATTGCGCGAACTTACCCGCAACGGACGGCTGACCAATATCGAACTGGCCGCCCGCGTGGGCCTGTCGCCCTCCGCCTGCCTGCGCCGGGTGCAAGAGTTGGAGCGGGCAGGTATCATCACCGGCTACCGTGCCGTGCTTGATCGCACGGCCCTCGGCGCTGGCTTTGTCGCAATCGTGGGGGTCAGTCTGAACAACCACTCCAAGAAAAGCCAAGAAGCCTTTGAGCGCGCGATGATGCAGGCCGATGTCGTGCGCGAGTGCCACAACACCACTGGCAACATCGAATATATGCTGCGTGTCGAATGTGCCGATCTGCGTGATTACAAGGCGTTTCACACCGATCTTCTAGGGGCATTGCCGCAGGTCAGCGGCATCACCTCATATGTTGTCATCGCCTCGTCCAAGGATGAACGCGCCTGACCCCGCTTCATTTTGCCAGATAAACGCAGCGCGGAGTGGGGGGGCAAGCCCCCACTCCACGCCCCGCATATTGGTCACAGATCACGCGCCGCCGATCATCTCGGACTGGCGCACCACCACTTCGGCTTGCTTGATACTGGCGATGTCCACCAGCCGACCCTTGTAAACCGTGGCGCCTTCGCCCTTGGCCTTGGCCGCTTCCATCGCCGCCAGAATCTCGCGCGCTTCGGCGACAGCCGCTTCTGACGGGGTGAACACCTCGTTGCACAGGGCCACCTGCTTGGGGTGAATTGCCCATTTGCCAACCATGCCCAATGTTGCCGACCGCCACGCCTGCGCGCGGAACCCTTCGTCGTCTGAAAAGTCCCCAAATGGCCCGTCGACAGGCAGAACCCCATGGGTGCGACAGGCTGCAACAATTGCGGCTTGGGCCCAGTGCCACGGATCGGACCAGTGTTTTTGGCCGTCGCGCATCATGTAATAATTTTCCTGCGTCCCGCCGATCCCCGTGGTCTGCATCCCCATTGAGGCGGCAAAATCTGCAGCACCGAGGCTCATCGCCTGCAACCGGGGCGAGGAGGCTGCAATTTCTTCGACATGGGCGATACCGGCCGCCGATTCGATGATCACCTCGAACGAGATGCGTTTCTTGTGCCCCTTGGCCGTCTCGATCGCCGTCACCAGGGCGTCAACGGCATATACATCGGCGGCGCAGCCCACCTTTGGTATCATGATCTGATCCAACCGGTCGCCACCCTGTTCCAGCAGTTCCACCACGTCGCGATACCAATATGGCGTATCAAGTCCATTGATCCGCACCGACAGTGTCTTGTTGCCCCAGTCGACCTCGGAAATCGCCGCGATGATATTGGCGCGCGCGCTGTCTTTATCCGACGGGGCGACGCTGTCTTCGAGGTCAAGGTTGATCACATCCGCATCCGAGGCCGCCATCTTTTCAAAGATTGCGGGGCGCGAGCCGGGACCAAACAACTGGCAACGGTTTGGGCGGGCCGGGGCGGCGGGCTGGATGCGAAAGCTCATGAAGGCACCTGTGCGTAATTATGTTTCAGATTTGTCGGCCTATCTGGTATTAAATTGCGCGATTGTCTGCAAGGGGCATTTTGCAGGTGCAGCATTTATATCCGCGCCTTGGCGCAATAATTTTGCGCGTTTTGCGGCATAGGGCCTCTGATGGCGGCGCGAAATATGCGAACGACGTCGATAATGAGATGTATTTGCGTATTCCTGCGCCCAAACTGCCGATGATTGTTTCACCGGAGGCCCACCCATGATCGAAACCCCATATCTGCTGTTTCTGGGCGATGCGCCCGATCAACTTACCGCCAAAGTAGCGCAGGGCATCAAGGACTGGCGCCCTGAAAACGCCGTGGGCCAGTTCCGCATGCCGGGTTGCATGGCGGATGTGGGGCTGAAGGACATGTCACTGGCCGATGCCCGCGCAGCCGGCGCGCGCACTTTGGTGATTGGCGTCGCCAACCGCGGCGGCAAGATCAGCGCCGCGTGGAAAGAGGTGCTGATCGAAGCGCTGCACCTGGGGTTCGATTTGGCCTCTGGTTTGCACAACCTGCTGCGCGACGAAGGTGATCTGGTCGCGGCCAGTCAGGTCAGTGGGGGCACCCTGCACGACGTACGCGTGCCGAATGTGGCCTACCCGATTGCCGATGGTACCAAACGAACCGGCAAACGCGTGTTGGCCGTAGGCACAGACTGTTCGGTAGGTAAGATGTATACCGCCTTGGCGTTGGACGTGGCGATGCGCGAAAAGGGCATGAAAAGCACCTTCCGCGCTACCGGACAGACGGGCATCCTGATCACCGGGTCCGGCGTGCCGTTGGATGCGGTAATCGCAGATTTCATGGCAGGCGCTGTGGAATACCTAACACCCGATAACGATGCTGATCATTGGGATATCATCGAAGGGCAGGGCAGCCTGTTCCATGTGTCATATTCCGGCGTAACGATGGCGCTGATCCACGGCGGCCAGCCCGATGCGCTGATCCTGTGCCATGAACCGACCCGCACCCACATGCGTGGATTGCCGGGCTATACGCTTCCCAGCATGGAGGCTGTGCGTGACATGGCGCTGACACTGGCACATGTGGCCAACCCGGCGTGCAAGGTGGTGGGCATATCGGTGAACACCCACCACATGACACCGGACGCGGCGGATGCGTATCTGGCCGAGGTCGAGGCGCGGTTGGGCCTGCCTGCGGTCGACCCGTTCCGTCAGGGTGCCGCGCGTCTGGCCGATGCGCTGGCTGACATCTGACGGCAGACCATGCGGCCCCCGCCGGAGACCCCGGCGCGAGGTTTGTTTTGCGAAGTAAAGGAGGCGCCATGCGCATTGAAGTAGGCCGGGACGTATTCAGGCTGGCACAGGTTTTCACGATCAGCCGTGGGTCGCGGACCGAGGCGCAAGTGTTGACCGTGCAGATCAATGACGCCGGCATCACGGGTTGGGGCGAATGTGTGCCCTATGCGCGCTATAGCGAAACGCTGGAAAGTGTTACCGCGCAGATCAAAGGCCTGCCAGACGCGTTTACCCGCACCGACCTGTACGATCTGTTGCCCGCCGGCGCCGCGCGCAATGCTGTGGATTGTGCCCTGTGGGATCTGGAGGCGAAACAGTCGGGCAAGCGGGTCTGGGAACTGGCCGGTCTTGCCGTGCCGGGGCCCGAGATCACGGCCTACACGCTGTCGCTCGACACGCCCGAAGCGATGCGCGCACAGGCGGCCAAACATGCGGCGCGCCCGTTGCTCAAGATCAAGCTGGGCACGCCGGACGACATGCCGCGCCTTGAGGCCGTACGCGCAGGCGCACCCGATTCAATGATCATCATCGACGCCAACGAAGGTTGGTCGGCGCAGGTCTATGCCGATCTCGCGCCGCATCTGCTGCGCCTTGGCGTGGCGCTGGTAGAGCAGCCGTTGCCCGCGGGCGAGGATGACGCCCTTTTGGGAATGGCCCGCCCCGTGCCTGTCTGTGCCGACGAAAGCTGTCATGACCGTGGCAGTCTGGCCGGGCTAAAGGGTAAATATGATGTGGTGAACATCAAGCTAGACAAGACCGGTGGGCTGACCGAGGCGCTGGCGCTGCGGGATGCGGCCCGCGCACAGGGTTTCGATGTGATGGTCGGCTGTATGGTCGGCTCATCACTTGCCATGGCGCCTGCCACGCTTGTGGCACAGGGCGCGCGGGTGGTTGATCTTGACGGCCCGCTGTTATTGGCCGAAGACCGCGATCATGCGTTGAAATTTGACGGCAAAGGCGTGCACCCGCCCGTCGCCGCACTATGGGGATAAGACATGCGGACAGTCTATGTGAACGGCGAATATCTGCCTGAGGATCAGGCGAAAGTGTCGATCTTTGATCGGGGTTTCCTGATGGCGGATGGGGTCTATGAGGTCACAAGCGTGCTGGATGGTAAGCTGATCGCCTTTGAGGGTCATATCGAACGGTTGGGCCGGTCCATGCGCGAGCTCGACATGCGTGCGCCGGTGACCGACGCCGAGCTGTTGGAAATTCACCGCGAATTGGTACGGCTTAACGAGATCGAAGAAGGGTTGATTTATCTACAGGTCACGCGCGGCTCTGACGGGGATCGCGATTTCGCATTTCCCGACCCAGAGACAACCCAGCCGACACTTGTGTTGTTCACCCAGTCCAAGCCCGGCCTCTCGAACAGCCCCGCCGCACAAACCGGCATTCGCGTGATCAGCATTGACGACATCCGCTGGGGCCGCCGTGACATCAAGACGGTGCAACTGCTCTACCCGTCGATGGGCAAGATGATGGCCAAGAAGGCCGGTGTCGAGGATGCCTGGATGGTCGAGGATGGCTTTGTCACAGAAGGTACGTCCAATAACGCCTATATCGTCAAGGATGGCAAAATCATCACCCGCGCCCTATCCAGCGACATCCTGCACGGCATCACCCGCGCCGCCGTTCTGGAACTGGCGCGTCAGGCGCAGATGCAGGTGGAAGAGCGTAACTTTACCATCGAAGAGGCCATGCAGGCGGATGAGGCATTTGTCACGTCGGCCAGCGCTTTTGTCACGCCTGTGGTCGAAATCGACGGCGCGACAATCGGGGATGGCACGCCGGGTAAACTGGCCCCGCGTCTGCGCGAGATATATATCGGCGAGATGCGCAAGACCGCGATCTAATACCGCGACAAGACAAGCCCCGCCCCCACCAATGCCGCAGCAGCGATGCGGGTGGGGGTGACGGCCTGGACGGCAAGGCCCATCAGCCCCGTGGCATCAATAACGAGAGCTGCGGCCAGTTGACCAAGGATCAGCGCAGAAATCGTGGTCAGCGCCCCCAATGTCGGGATCGCCCAGAGCACCGACCAGACGTAAAACGCGCCCAGCACCCCGCCCAGCAGCAGCACCGGGCGCACATGGGTAATGGCCAGCAGGCTGCCGCTTTGTCCCAGCACCAGCAGCACGGCCATCAGCACCAATAATCCTACACCAAATGACACCGCCGCAGCGGCCACCCCACTGCCAATGCCACGCCCCAGTGCAGCGTTGATCGGTGTCTGCAACGCCACGGCGCAGCCGGCGAGCGCCACGATAATCAGCGGCAGCAGGGGGGTGTTCATTGGTGTTATCCATTCATGCAGGTCGGGGTGCCGTCATTCTGACCAAACCCACCCGGATGAACAGGCTGTTTTTCGGCGCGGCGGATGGTTAGTCTGCGCGCAAGCAATCAGGCGGGATCACATGACGACAATCACCAAAGATGCGATGATCGCGGCTGTGGGGCGGGAAATGGGCGTATCGCCATGGTTTGTCATGGATCAGGCCCGCATTGATGCTTTTGCCGATGTCACCGAGGACCATCAGTTCATCCACGTCGACCCGATCCGCGCCGCAGAGACCGACTTTGGCGGCACCGTTGCGCATGGCATGCTGACGCTGTCGATGATGTCGGGCATGGCCTATGGCGCGCTGCCCGCGATGGCGGGGCAGGGCGCGTCGGTGAATTATGGCTTCGACAAGGTGCGTTTTATCACGCCGGTACGTTCGGGTGCGCGGGTCAGGGGGCGTTTCGTGCTGGCCGAGGCGCAGACGCGCGGGCGGGGCAATCTGATGACCCGTTTTCAGGCCACTGTCGAGATTGAGGGCGAGGCCCGCCCGGCACTCAGCGCCGACTGGCTGGTGCTGTACCTGCTCTGACCAGGGGCCAACGTCAGCGTTGGTAATGTTGGGGGATGTCATCCGCTGCAATTATTGCTCAAAGCGGGCAGTAACGGTCAATCGTTTTTAGCTGTGCATCCGGCAGGGCCTGTGCCGGGCCGGATGACGCATTTCAGCCCTTGCCGACATTCTCTTCAAAGGCCTTCTTGAATGCTTCTTTTTGACTGTCCCCGGCCTCTATCTGGTGATTGGCTTTCCAGTCGGCCATGGACATGCCGTAAAACAACTCGCGGGCCTCTTCCTTGCCCATCTCGATGCCGCGTTCCTGAGCGGCCTCTTGATACCAGCGCGACAGGCAGTTGCGGCAGAACCCGGCGAGGTTCATGAGGTCGATGTTTTGCACATCCGTGCGGTCTTGCATCAGGTGCTGCTGCAAACGGCGAAAGGCGGCGGCTTGCAGTTCAATCTCTTGTTGGCTGGGCATGGAAAACTCCGATCTGTGACTCTGGACGCGACAGGCATGACGCGTCATTCTGATGAAACCTTTGACAGGCAGCAATAGGGCCGATACTTCCGCTAGGGAACCGATGTTACCGTTAACATCACCGCTGTTCGGCACCGATACGAAGGAATAGATATGAAACGCTCGCGCAATGTAAAGATCGTGGCCACCCTTGGCCCGGCATCCGACACCTACGAGATGATTGCGGCGTTACACAAGGCGGGCGCCGATGTGTTCCGGCTCAACATGAGCCACGGCAGCCATGACGAAATCCGCCAAAAGCACCAGATCATCCGCCAGATCGAAGAAGAGACCGGCGGCGCCATCGGTATCCTTGCCGATCTGCAGGGGCCCAAGCTGCGTGTGGGCGTTTTTGCCGGTGACAGCGAACAGTTGGACGCAGGCGGATCGTTTCGCCTTGACCTGGACGAGGCCGAGGGCACGGCGGCGCGCGTCTGCCTGCCGCACCCCGAAATTTTTGCAGCACTAGAAGTGGGCTCAACCTTGCTGGTGAACGATGGCAAAATCCGTCTCAAGGTGCGCGACTGCGGTCCCGATTTTGCGGACTGCGACGTGGTGACCGGTGGGATCATCTCGAACCGCAAGGGCGTGAACGTGCCGGATGTCGAACTGCCGCTCGCCGCACTCAGCGACAAGGACCGCGCCGATCTGGAATTTGTCTGCGAGCTTGGCGTCGATTGGCTGGCCCTGTCCTTTGTCCAGCGCCCCGCCGACGTGGAAGAGGCCCGCGCATTGGTCAAGGGCCGCGCGGCAGTTTTGTCCAAGATCGAAAAGCCGAACGCGGTGGCACGGTTTGACGAAATCCTTGCGGTCAGCGATGGCATCATGGTGGCGCGGGGCGATCTGGGTGTTGAACTGCCAGTGCAGAACGTGCCCCCAATCCAGAAACGTCTGGTGCGCAAATGCCGCGCCGCTGCCAAGCCGGTGATCGTTGCAACCCAGATGTTGGAAAGCATGATCGAAAGCCCGATGCCCACCCGCGCCGAAGTGTCTGACGTGGCAACCGCGATTTATGAGGGCGCGGATGCCGTCATGCTCAGCGCGGAATCTGCGGCGGGTGATTACCCGATCGAGGCCGTAACCACGATGAACAACGTCGCCACCGAGGTCGAACTGGACCCGACCTATACCCAGATTATCGAAGCGTCGCGCACCGCCGACCGGATGACTGTTGCCGATGGCATCGTCGCCGCCGCGCGCGAGATTGCCGAGACAACGGACATCAAGGCGATTTGCTGTTTTACCCAGTCCGGCACCACCGCCTTGTTGACCGCCCGCGAACGGCCCCGCGTGCCGATCATCGCCCTGACCCCGCTGAAAAACACCGCGCGCCGCTTGTCCCTGACCTGGGGGACCAATTGTGTGCTGACCGACCCGCACGACCGGTTCAAGCTGGCCGTGGTCAGCGCGGCCAAGGCGGCCCGCTCGGAAGGCTACGCCGAGGCGACGGACCACATCGTCGTCACCGCCGGTGTGCCGTTCAACGTACCGGGCAGCACCAATATCCTGCGCGTGGCGCCCTGCGACGAACGTTTGATTTATTCGTCAGATCCAGAGTAGGCTTAGCCCATAGCGCGGAGGGACATGGACATGGACGCAGATCTGGCACTGGTTTTGGGTATCGTTCTGGCAATTCTGTCGGTGCCTTCCGTTCTCTCTGCCATCAGCGACAGGCGCGCGCCGAGGGCCTCGGCGCTAACGATCCTCATTGCGGGCGGTCTGGTGCTCTATGCGATCAAATCGCATCCTGGCGGCTATGCGATGTCGGAACTGCCGGATGTCTTTGTCAGGGTCACTGCAAAACTCTTGCCCTGACCGGCGCCTGGGCCCGTGGTGGGGCCAAGTGTTGCGCCGGGCAGGGGCGGCGAAACCCCTTGCATCCCTCAGCATCCCCGCCTATACGGCGCATCTTAGTCCGTGCGTCCGGCCAAAGTGGCATGCCGAGTCGCGCGTTTACCGAACTCAAAAGATGGAGACGGAAATGCCCAAGATGAAGACGAAATCGAGTGCTAAGAAGCGCTTTAAGATCTCGGCGACCGGCAAGGTCATCGGCGGTCAGGCTGGCAAACAGCATGGCATGATCAAGCGGAGCAACAAATTCATCCGTAACGCACGCGGGACGACAGCATTGTCTGAACCCGATGCAAAGATCATCAAGGGCTTTATGCCCTACGACCGCTGATAGAGGAGAGCTGATATGTCCCGAGTAAAAGGTGGTACAGTCACCCACGCCCGCCACAAGAAGATCATCAAAGCCGCCAAAGGCTATTATGGTCGTCGTTCCAATGTCTTTAAGGTCGCCACACAGGCGGTCGACAAGGCCAACCAATACGCCACACGTGACCGTAAGAACCGCAAGCGGAACTTCCGCGCATTGTGGATCCAGCGGATCAACGCTGCCGTGCGCAGCCACGACGAAGCGCTGACATACAGCCGCTTTATCAACGGTCTGTCGCTGGCTGGCATCGAAGTGGACCGTAAGGTTCTGGCCGACCTGGCCGTACACGAGCCCGACGCCTTTGGCGCGATCGTGAAGCAGGCACAGGACGCGCTGGCCGCGTAACCCGCGCCAGATACGAATTCAAAAGGCCCTCGCAGCGATGCGGGGGCCTTTTTGTTTGTGTGTACGGGCGCTGTTCCTTGGCTGCTATTTTCCTGCAACCAGCAGATACATCTCGATCAAAATGTCACCCGGTAGCTGCGCCGCGCCTGTGTCATTGTGGATTTTGGGCTGCACGACCACAAACTGAACCTTCTGCCCGCCCCAGATTGCAGTCTGGTCTATGTTGTTCGTATAATACGTGTGCTTTGGCTTGCCCGACAGCCGCGCACGAAAAGATTGCTCAGCCTGTCCGGTCCAGATTTCGGCGCTATACTCGGCCTGAGCACCCTCCGTGACAGACCAGGCCCCAATCGTGCCAGTGACACGCAGCACCCCACCGACAAGCATCAGTTGCCGACGGAACCCACAGGCCATGACCTCGCCTTCAACGCGCAGCGGCGGATCGGTGTCGGCTTTGCCCAGCAGATAGTTGGGGGGTGGGGCGACAGGTTGACTGGCGCGCGGCGCACCACGTTGCCCCTGCGCGGCGCGCAGTTCTACCGGCATCTGGATCGAGCCGTGCTGCGCGAGGTCTAGAGACAGCGGCAAGCTGTGGGGCGTCAACCCGTCCGGGCAGGGCGCGCGCCATCCAGCATCGGACGCGGGCGTCGCGCTGACCAAAATCGGCTCGCTTTGGACAAAGCGGACAGCGGTTTCGGCGAGACCCACCGCCGGGGTCAGGCCGCAAGCCAGCAGCGCCGCATATGACACGGCCATGCGCTGTCTGGCGGTCATCGGCCAACACCACCATCCAGAACCTCGGCCCGGACTTCCATCTTGAGCTGCGCTTTGATCTCCGACGTCCCATCTTCGTGTATCATCTTGATCGGCACACCTTCTATCCAGAGGCCAAGCTGGCCCATCACGTCGCCGACCTTGCGATCCGTTGCCCGGCGTTGCCAGTCAATTGATATGTCGTCCTGCGGTCCGCCGTGCAGCGACCTGTCAAAGGCCAGACGGTAGAACCCCACCGTTCCGGTCACCGTCAGACGGCCGTCCGCCAGCTCCACAAAACCCATCGCCTCGCAAACCCTTAGATCGACATTGAACACGACGTCGACCTCTTTCGGCTGGGCCCCGACCCAGTTTGCCGGTTTTTCGGCGGGCGGGCGGCGGACAGGTTGCACCACCCCATCAGCGCGCTTTCCTGCGCGCCGAATGACAATGGCCTTTTTGGGCAACTGCATGAACGCCGCGGCAATCGACAGTTCTGTGATGGCAGTTTCAATCTGGATGGTCCGATACACCATCCCATCAGGGCAATTCACCCCCAGCGGCGCCTGCGCCTGCTGTGCCACGACATTCCTGATATACAGTTGACCGGAGATTTCATTGGCCAGACCGGGGGCCGCCATCGCCCCGAGGCCAAACAGGCAGGTATAAAAGCCAAAACGCATAACATCACCACCGTCCAAACCTAGAGTGCCAGCCAAATCGCAGATTCACGCGGCGACATCTGGACGCGGTATGGGTATCTCTACGCCCCAGCCTTGCCCAATGCTTCCACATTCGCCAGCCAGCCGTCAACCTGCCCGGCTTCGGGTTTGCTGGCGGTCGCAAAATAGGTCAGCCGCGCAGGCTTGATCCCGACGAACCGCAGTATCTGGCCGCGTATTTGGTGAATCATCGCGTTGCGGTACATCAGGGCCAGAAACCATTTCGGCGAATCCGAGGTGATAATCACCCGCGCAGAACGTCCCGTCAGCATGGGTTTGGGCATCGTGCCCTTCGGCACCCGACTGTCAAAGGTGCGCCCCGGCAGGAATGCGCGGTCGATTGCGCCCTTCAACTTGGCAGGCATGCTGCCCCACCACATTGGTGTCGTCAGTACAAAGTGCTGCGCCCATTCGATGTCGGCCAGCATGGTTTCCAGGACCGGCTCCAGCGGCTTTGGGTTGCTGTATCCCGCACGTCCATAATCCACGTCAAAATCCATCTTTGCGATATGGGTCAGACGCACCTCGTACCCTGCCGCCCGCGCCGCCGTGGCATAGCGTTCGGCCAAGGCGTGGTTTAGCGATGTGTCAGCCGGGTGGCCGTTTAAAATGTAGATACGTTTGGGCATGGTGCTTCCTAATAATTGACCGTGGTCATTATTCGGTAATTGCAAAATTGACCACGGTCAATAACTAAATTTGACCATGGTCAAGAAGCGTGGCAAATATGGGCCATGAAACAGCCTGTACAAAAACGCACCTTGGAAACCCGAGCCCGGCTGGTGGCGACGGCGACGGCGCTGGTGGCTGAACATGGCTACCATGGGCTGCGCGTTGAAGACGTGGTGGCGGGCGCGGGCGTGGCCAAAGGCACGTTCTTCGCCCATTTCCACGATAAGGATGCGCTGATGGAGCAGCTGATCGGCGCGCAGATCAATCGCCACCTCGACACAATCGAAACCCTGCCAGCGCCGAAAAACATTGATGAAATTGTCACAGCGCTGATGCCGCTGATGCAGTTTATGACCGTGGAACGCTACGTGTTCGACGTGTTTCTGCGCCATTCCGGTGCCGCGCTGGCCGAGGACATTGGCGTCATTGCCACCACCTGTATGCGTCAGGGGCAGGTCTTGGCGGCATGGCTGGCCAATGGCCCGTTTCGCCGTGATGTGCTGCCCGCGATTCTGGCGGAAGGGGTGCAGGCCTTTGCCATCCAAGCCATGGCGCTGCATTTTTGCGCGCTGCACAATGAGGTGCAGTTGGAACACCGCCTGCGGCCCTATTTACAGGCGTGGCTCCTGCCCGGCGCCCCTGCATGACTTGTATTCAGCCGTCAGTCTGCTAGCACGTCTTCGACATGTGAAGGACGACGATGATGGACGATCTCAAGCAGAAATACCTGACCCAGATTGCCAATGCCGGCGACGAGGCCGCACTGGAAGATATCCGGCTGACCGCCGTGGGTAAAAAGGGCGAGGTCGCGCTGAAAATGCGCGAACTGGGCAAGATGACCCCCGAAGAACGCCAGGTCGCCGGCCCCGCGCTGAACGCGCTCAAGGACGAGATCAATTCAGCGCTGGCCGCGAAAAAGGCAGCGCTGGGCGATGCGGCGCTCGATGAGCGTCTGCGCAGCGAATGGCTCGACGTGACGCTGCCCACGCGTAACCAGCGCCAAGGCACCATTCACCCCGTCAGCCAAGTCACCGAAGAACTGACCGCAATCTTTGCCGAGATGGGTTTTTCCGTGGCCGAAGGTCCGCGCATCGACACCGATTGGTACAACTTCGACGCGCTCAACATCCCCGGCCATCACCCGGCCCGCGCCGAGATGGACACATTTTACATGGCCCGCGCGGAAGGCGACGACCGCCCGCCCCACGTATTGCGCACCCACACGTCCCCCGTGCAGATCCGCACGATGGAGGCCGAAGGCGCGCCCCTGCGCATCATCTGCCCCGGTGGCGTCTACCGCGCCGATTACGATCAGACGCACACGCCGATGTTCCATCAGGTCGAGGGGCTGGCCATCGACAAGGACATCTCGATGGCGAACCTCAAGTGGGTGCTGGAAGAATTCTTTGCCGCGTTTTTCGAAATCGACGGCATCAAAACCCGTTTCCGCGCCTCGCACTTCCCCTTCACTGAACCTTCGGCTGAGGTCGACATCCAGTGTTCATGGGTCGACGGCCAGTTGCGCATCGGCGAGGGCGACGGCTGGCTAGAGGTGTTGGGGTCCGGCATGGTGCATCCCAAGGTGCTGGCGGCAGGCGGGATCGACCCGAACGAATGGCAGGGCTTTGCATTCGGCATGGGCATCGACCGGATTGCGATGCTGAAATACGGCGTGCCGGATTTGCGCGCGTTCTTTGATTCAGACCTGCGCTGGCTGCGGCATTATGGGTTCGCGAGTTTGGATCAGCCGAATTTGCATGGGGGCTTGTCGCGCTAAGACAGCCCTGCGCGGCGCATCTGCCAAATACAGACACGGTGGGTCAAAGACCCACCCTACGGACGGAAATGAAAAATGAAATTCACTCTCTCCTGGCTCAAAGACCATCTCGACACCACGGCGTCGATTGATGAGATCACCTATGCCCTGACCGACCTTGGCCTTGAAGTCGAAGGCGTTGAAAACCCGGCGGCAAAGCTGGCTGATTTCACCCTCGGTTATGTCAAATCGGCAGAAAAACATCCCGATGCGGATCGGCTGAACGTTTGTCAGGTCGACACCGACGAAGGCGTGATGCAGATCATCTGCGGCGCGCCCAATGCCCGCGCAGGCATCACCGTTGTAGTCGCCAAACCGGGCGTTTACGTGCCGGGGATCGACACCACCATCGGTGTGGGCAAAATCCGTGGCGTCGAAAGTTTCGGCATGATGGCATCCGAGCGCGAGATGGAGCTGAGCGAGGAACACGACGGCATCATCGAACTGCCCTCGGGCAAGGTAGGGGATCGTTTCATCGACTGGCTGGCGGAAAATGATCCGGCCAAGGTCGACCCGGTGATCGAGATTGCCATCACCCCCAACCGCCCCGATGCGCTGGGCGTGCGCGGCATTGCGCGTGATCTGGCGGCGCGGGGGCTTGGCACGCTTAAACCCCGCGACACGGCGGCGGTCGAAGGCGCGTTTGCCTGCCCGATCAGCGTCAGCATCGACGACGATACATTGGACGGCTGCCCGGTGTTTTACGGCCGCGTCATTCGCGGTGTGAAAAACGGCCCCAGCCCCGCTTGGTTGCAAGATTGCCTGCGCGCCATCGGGTTGCGCCCAATCTCGTTCTTGGTCGATGTGACCAACTTTTTCACCTACGACCGCAACCGTCCGCTGCACGTCTTTGACGCCGACAAGGTGGCCGGCAACCTGCGTGTTCACCGCGCCAAAGGTGGCGAACAGATCGTGGCGCTGGACGACAAGACCTACAGCCTCCAGCCCGGCCAAATGGTGATTTCGGACGACAACGGCGCTGAAAGCATTGCGGGCATCATGGGCGGCGAGGCGACAGGCGTGACCGAAGACACGGTCAACGTCTTTGTCGAAAGCGCCTATTGGGACCCGGTGCAGATTGCCTATGCGGGCCGCGCGCTGAAAATCAATTCGGACGCGCGCTATCGCTTTGAGCGCGGCGTCGACCCTGAATGGACAGCCTACGGCATCGAACATGCCACCCGGATGATCCTGGATCACGCCGGCGGCGAAGCGTCCGAGGTGGTCGTGGCGGGCAAAGTGCCCAACACTGCGCGCGCCTACAAGCTGGACGCCGCGCGGGTGCAATCACTGGTCGGGATGACGATCCCCGAAAGCGACCAGCGCCAGACGCTGACGGCGCTGGGGTTCCGATTGGAAGGGAACATGGCGCATGTGCCCAGCTGGCGTCCCGACGTTCAGGGCGAGGCCGATCTGGTCGAAGAAGTGGCGCGCATTGCGTCGCTGACCAAGCTCGAAGGCCGCCCCCTGCCACGGCTGACCCCCGGCGTGCCGCGCCCTGTGTTGTCGCCCAAGCAGCGCCGGGTGGTGGCCGCACGGCGCACCACGGCGGCGCTGGGGTACAACGAATGTGTCAGCTACAGCTTTATTGATCAGGCCAGTGCCGCGCTGTTCGGCGGTGGCACCGATGCGACTCGCCTGGAAAACCCGATCTCCAGCGACATGAGCCATATGCGCCCGGCGCTGTTGCCCGGTCTGTTGCAGGCGGCAGCGCGCAATCAGGCGCGCGGCATTGCCGATATGGCCCTGTTCGAGGTCGGCCCGGCCTTTTCAGGAGGCGAGCCAGGTGAAGAGCATATGCTGGTCACCGGCCTGCTGGTTGGCCGTACCGGACCCAAGGATGTGCATGGGGCGGCGCGCGCTGTCGATCTGTTTGACGTAAAAGCCGACGCCGAGGCGGTACTGGCCGCAATGGGCGCACCCGCCAAGGTGCAGATATTGCGCGGCGCGTCCGAGTGGTGGCATCCGGGACGTCATGGCATGATCTGCCTAGGCCCGAAAAAGGTGCTGGGCGTCTACGGTGAGGTGCATCCCAAGGTGCTGGCCGCGCTGGACGTCAAAGGCCCGGCAATGGCCTTTACCCTATGGCCCGACGAGGTGCCGTTGCCGCGCAAGACAGGGGCCACGCGCCCGGCCTTGCAGATCAGCGACTTGCAGGCGGTGGAGCGTGACTTTGCCTTTGTGGTGAACACGGATGTTGATGCGTTGACGCTGGTCAATGCCGCGATGGGGGCCGACAAGGCGCTGATCGAGGATGTGCGCGTGTTCGACGAATTCATCGGCGGCAGCCTTGGGGAGGGCAAGAAATCCCTCGCCATCACCGTGCGGATGCAGCCCCGCGAGGCGACATTGAAAGATGCCGACATCGAAGCCGTGGGCGTCAAAGTGATCGAGAAAGTCGCCAAGGCCACGGGCGGCGTGCTGCGCGGCTGAACGCAGACGAGAGGAAAAGACGATGAAAATCTATCTATCCGGCGAGATTCACACTGATTGGCGTGAGCAGATCATCGCGGGGGCCGAGGGGCTGGATATCACGTTTTCTGCCCCCGTCACCGATCACGCCGCCAGCGACGATTGTGGTGTGGCGATCCTTGGGGCCGAGCCGGACAAGTTCTGGCACGACCGCAAGGGTGCGCAGGTCAATGCGATCCGCACCCGCAAGGCGATTGCCGATGCAGATGTGGTCGTGGTGCGTTTTGGCGATCAATACAAGCAATGGAATGCCGCCTTTGACGCGGGTTTTGCCGCGGCTTTGGGCAAATCGTTGATCATTTTGCACGGGGCCGACCACGCCCATGCCTTGAAAGAAGTCGACGCGGCGGCATTGGCCGTGGCATCGGACCCTGCACAGGTGGTGCAGATTTTGCGCTATGTGCTGACAGGCCAATTGCCTGCATAGGGCGATGCCCGATGCAGGTTTTGGTCATACGCTGATGTGGATCGTGGGTGTGCCTGATAAAAAGGGCGGCGCCGCCAGATCGGATATAAGAGACAGGATTTTATCCCTGCATGTCTGAACCGGTCAGATATGGCGCGATCGTCTGCGCCTCTGGTCCTTGGGTAGGCTTGTTGCAACACGGCTAAGATGCCGCGTGGTGGTTAAGGTCGCGTGATGGCACCGTACGCACAGGGCCATCACCTGCGCATGGCTGGCAATGGCGCTGTGCGCGTGAGTTCGTGCCGGGGGAAGGTATCAACCTAGTCGCGCGCAGGCGTAACCAGCCCCTTTTGCACTGCCGGGCGCGCCTCGAACCGCTTGACATAGGCCACCAGATTGGGGTGATCCGCCCAGCCTACCGCCGCTTTCGCGCCGTAGAAATCAAGCGCGCGCAGCCAAGGGGCGATTGCGATATCGGCGATCGAATACTCACCCGCAATCCATTGCTTGCCTGTCAATTCCTTCTCCAGCACGGCCAGAAGGCGCTTTGCTTCGGCGATGTAGCGGTCCTGGGGGCGTTTGTCTTCCCACTCGGACCCGGCGAATTTGTAAAAGAACCCCAGTTGCCCCAACATCGGCCCAAGGCCGCCCATCTGGAACATCAGCCATTGAAGGACATGCGCCCGCTCGGTCGCTGTCTTGCCAATCAGCTGCCCGGATTTATCGGCGAGGTATATCAAGATTGAGCCGCTTTCGAACAGGCCGACGGGGGCGCCATCGGGACCATCGGGATCAATGATGGCGGGGATCTTGTTGTTGGGGTTCAGCGACAGGAATTCGTCGCTTTTCACATCCGCATCCGACAGCGTGACCTTATGTGCCTCGTAAGGAATACCCATTTCTTCCAGCGCTATAGAGACCTTGACGCCATTTGGCGTGGGAAAAGAATAAAGCTGTAGGACATCCGGGTTCTGCGGCGGCCAGCGTCTGGTAATGGCAAAGCTTGATAGATCGGTCATTGGAAATCTCCTTTGGTATCTGGGAAAGAGATAAGCCCCAACCATCGGCAAAACAGTCTTTGACCTGTGCGGAAATATGTTAACCAATGTGCAGGGGTGAACCTTGGGGACCAACGCCGGGGTCGTCCGATAAAAAAAGGGACAAATGAATGATCAATGAATTCAAGGACTTCATCGCCAAGGGCAATGTCATGGACATGGCTGTTGGTATCATCGTCGGCGCGGCATTCACCGCGATCGTCACCTCGCTGGTGGGCGATTTGATCAATCCGATTATCGGGTTGTTCTCAGGCGGCGTCGATTTCACCAATAACTACGCCATTCTGGCCGGGGACGTGCCAGCAGGTGCGTCGCTGGAACAGGCGCGCGAAGCCGGGGCGTCGGTCTTTGCCTATGGTGCGTTCATCATGGCGGTCATCAACTTTCTGATTATCGCCTTTGTCGTGTTCATGCTGGTCAAGATGGTTAACCGGATCAAGGCCGCCGCCGAAAAGCCAGACGAAGTGGCGCCTGAGGTTGCCACCGGCCCCTCCGAACTTGATGTTCTGCTGGAAATTCGCGATGCGCTGGCGCGCGGTAGATAAATCGGCGTCGCAGTAGCGTAATAAAAAGGCCCGTCTGCTGGACGGGCCTTTTTCGTTTGTCGTGGGGCGCGCGGGATCAGGCCGCGATGGCTTGATCTGCGGTAATGCTGTCGATTTTCAACGCTTCGCCGACCGCGGCATAGGTCAACTGCCCGGCGTGGACGTTCAGACCGGCCTTGAGATGCGGATCATCAGCGCAGGCCTGCCGCCACCCTTTGTTGGCCAGCGCCAGCATGAAGGGCATGGTGGCATTGCCAAGTGCGATGGTCGAGGTGCGCGCCACGGCGCCAGGCATATTAGCCACGCAATAGTGCATGATGCCATCGACCTCATAGATCGGATCTTGGTGTGTGGTGGCCTTGGAGGTTTCAAAGCAACCGCCCTGATCAATCGCCACGTCAACCAGCGCGGCACCGGGTTTCAATTCGGAAAGCTGCGCCCGGCTGATCAGCTTGGGCGCCGCGGCACCGGGAATCAGCACCGCACCGATAATCATGTCGGCCTCGCGGGCCAGTTCGATGGTGTTGCCGGCGCTGGCGTAAGACGTCTTGAACACACCGCCATAGACGTCATCGAGATAGCGCATGCGCGGAAGCGACCGATCAAGCACGGTGACATCGGCGCCCATACCGGCCGCGATCCGCGCCGCGTGGGTGCCGACGACACCGCCGCCGATGACCACGATGCGGGCCGGGCCAACACCGGGTACGCCGCCCATTAACACCCCACGCCCGCCATTCGCCTTTTGCAACGTCCAGGAGCCGACCTGGGGCGCAAGACGCCCGGCGACTTCGGACATCGGGGCCAGCAAAGGCAACCCACCCATGCGGTCGGTCACGGTTTCATAGGCGATGCAGGTGGCGCCCGAGGCCATCAGATCGCGGGTTTGATCAGGGTCCGGGGCCAGGTGCAGGTAGGTGAACAACACTTGGCCTTCGCGCAGCATCTTGCGCTCCGCCGCCTGAGGTTCCTTGACCTTGACGATCATGTCGGCACTGGCGAAAATTTCTTCGGCGGTGGCGATGATCTTGGCGCCCGCCGCGGTATAGTCTGCGTCTTCGAAACCCGCGCCGATACCGGCACCGGCCTGAACGATCACATCATGGCCATGGGCCACGGCTTCTTGTGCGGCGTTGGGGGTCAGGCCAACGCGAAATTCCTGTGGTTTGATTTCTGTGGGGCAGCCGATTTTCATGGGGTTTCCTCCTCCTCTGTCGAATGGGTGATGGTAGCGTAAATGACCTGCAAAACGGCACGAATTAGGGGTCGCCAGCGGGGCCGATATTCGAATATAATTGCGTGAATCGGGACACAAACGCGAAAGATTTGCGCTAAATGGCACTTGATGAGATTGATCGGCGTATCTTGCGGGCGTTGCAGCGTAACGGGCGGATTTCCAATGGGGAGTTGTCGGAGGACGTGCACCTGTCGCCCTCGGCCTGTCACCGTCGCGTTCAGCGGATGGAAAAGGAAGGCTTTATCCGCGACTACGTGGCCCTGCTTGACCCGCGCAAGCTGGGCGTCCCGACCACGGTGTTCGTCGAGATCACCCTACAGGCGCAGGCCGAAGAGGTGTTGGAAGCCTTTGAGAAGTCCGTGGCGCGTATTCCCGACGTGTTGGAATGTCACTTGATGGCAGGCACGGCGGATTATCTGTTGAAAATCGTGGCCGAGGATACCGAAGATTTTGCGCGCATCCACCGGCAGCACCTCGCGCGTCTGCCGGGCGTGGCACAGATGCAGTCAAGTTTTTCACTGCGCACCGTCTGCAAGACGACGGCCCTGCCAGTTTGAGCGGCGCTCAACGAAAAAGGCCGCCCCGAAACGGTGCGGCCTTTTATTCTGTTGCTACGGTAGATCTCAACCCTGGCGGGCTTTGAACCGGCGCTGCGTTTTGTTGATCACGTAAACGCGGCCTTTGCGACGCACAACACGGCAGTCGCGATGCCGATTCTTGAGCGAGCGGAGCGAATTGCGAACCTTCATGGTCGTTCTCCTATGTCGTGGCGCGGGCCAGCGCCGGGTTACGGGCAGTCCGGCGAACCGGACCAGTGAATCTATGGTGCGCGATACTGGGATCGAACCAGTGACCCCTTCGATGTCAACGAAGTGCTCTACCGCTGAGCTAATCACGCACTTTGACACGAAATTTCGGCCCCAAACAAAAATGGGGCGCGATATGACGCGCCGGTCCGGCTGCTATAAAAGGAGTCGCGGGCATGATCAAGGGCTTTTGGCTTTGAATAATGTTGGGCTATGTTGATCGGCAAGAGGAACGCAATATGCCCACCACTGCCTATGAAGTGCTGCACCCGGTTCGCGACGAATCCTGCGTGGTTTTTGCCTCGCCGCATTCGGGGCGCGATTATGCCTGGTCGTTCCTGCGTCGTAGTGTGCTGGATGAACATGCGATCCGGTCGTCCGAAGATGCCTTTGTCGATTTGCTGTTTGACTGTGCGCCCGATTACGGCGCGACCTTTATCAAGGCGGGGGCACCGCGTGCCTTTGTCGATCTGAACCGTTCGCCGGATGAACTGGACCCGTCGGTTATCGACGGGGTGCCACGCCAGGGCCATAACCCGCGCGTTGCTTCGGGTCTGGGGGTGATTCCCCGCGTGGTGGCCAACGGGCGCGCGATCTATCGTGGCAAGATGCCGATGCACGAGGCCGAGCTGCGGATTGAGCAGTATTGGAAACCCTACCACGCCATGTTGCAGAAACTGCTGGACCGCGCACATCAGCGCCACGGGCAGGCGGTCTTGCTGGATTGTCATTCGATGCCGCACGAAGCGATGGATGGTGTCGCGCGGACCGGCGTGCGGCGGCCAGATGTGGTGCTGGGTGACCGATTTGGCGCAGCCGCGAGCGGCGATGTGGTGGACCGGATCGAGGCCGCCTTTGTCGCCGCCGGGTTCGCAGTGACGCGCAATGCGCCCTTTGCCGGAGCCTATATTACGCAGGCCTACGGCCGCCCGTCGCGCGGGCAGCACGCGGTGCAGGTCGAAATTGACCGCGCACTTTACATGAACGAACGGCTGGTGCGCCCCAATGGTGACTTTGAGGCCGTGCAGGCGGTATTGCGTCAGGTGGTGGCCGAGGTGGCACAGATCGGGCAGGGCCGGGTGCCATTGGCGGCGGAATAGGGCCACCGACCAACCGCGGTGTGGCCCCCACGAGGGTATTTAACACTTAGAAAAGCCGGTCAGCGAAACGCCGTCAGCGCAGCGCGCGGCCTTTGACGATGGCTTTTTCACCGAAACGGGTTCGGATGCTGTCGGTGGCGCGTTCGGCACGGCTGCGTTGGGCTGCGTTTGGGTCCAGCAGGTCGCCGGACAGGTCAGCGCCTGCGGCATCGCAAAGGTCGGACAAACCGCACCCCAGCAGACGGTAGGGGCCTTTGTGATCGACCTGATCAAACAATCCGCGCGCGGTGCGGTAGATGCGGTCGGCCAGTTGGGTCGGGTCATGTAGCGACACCCGGCGCGAGATCAGCGAATGGTCAGAGCGTTTCAGCTTGAGCGTGACAACCCGTCCGGCAAGGTCACGTGCCTTTGCACGGTCTGCGACCTTTTCGGCCATGCGCCATATATGGCCGTCGAGGATATGGGTATCGGCGGTGTCATCGAAGAACGTTGTTTCATTGCTGATGGATTTGACCGGGCTATGGGCCGATACCCGGCGGTTGTCCTGACCGCGCGCGAGATGCCATAGTCGGTCGCCCATAGATCCAAAGCGCGCCACCAGATCGGTCTGTTCCCAGCGCAGCAGATCGTTGAAGTTGCGGATGCCCGCCTTGTCCAGTGCGGCCTGCGTCGAGATGCCAACGCCCCAGATCATCCGCACCGGTTTGTCGCGCAGGAAAGCGGCGGTTTCTGCGCGGCCAATCACCGAGAACCCATGCGGCTTATCGAGGTCCGACGCGACCTTGGCGAGAAACTTGTTGTGGCTTAGCCCGATGGAGCCGGTTAGCCCCAATTCGGTTTTCATCCGCCGCACCAGCCGGGCCAGCATCACTGCCGGGGGATGGCCGTGCAGCCGCGCGGTGCCGGTCATGTCTAGAAACGCCTCATCCAGCGATAGCGGTTCGATGGCGGGGGTCAATTCCTCCATCATGGCGCGGATCGCACGGGAGGCGTCGACATAAGCCTGCATCCGGGGTTTGATAATCACCGCATCAGGACATAGTTTGAGGGCCTGGAACATCGGCATCGCCGACCGAACCCCCCTGATCCGGGCCACATAGCACGCCGTCGAGACGACACCGCGCCGCCCACCTCCGATGATCACGGGTTTGCCATTAAGGCTGGGATCGTCGCGCTTTTCGACCGAAGCATAGAAAGCGTCGCAATCCATATGCGCAATCGACAGATCAAACAATTCCGCATGCGACAGCACGCGGGGGCTGCCGCAGGACGGACAGCGGCGGCTGGGTTCTATTTCGCGCAGACAATCGCGGCAGAGCGTGGCCATCATAGCACCAGGGACAACGGGGTTAGGATCACAGGGGGTTTGGGGATGAGTTTAACGGTCCGACGAGGAATTGCACATGGGTATTGATCGCGTTTCGGGCAGCGAATTCGACGGGTCCAAGCTGGCGCTATATCTGGGCACGCAACTGGCCGTCATCCTGCGCGATGAAACGCCGGGCCTGCCGTTTGCGGGCCACTGGGATTTGCCCGGAGGTGGCAGGGAGGGCGACGAGAGCCCGCTGGACTGTGCATTGCGCGAATGCCGCGAGGAATTAGGCATCATTGTACCGCAGGATGCGGTGGTTTGGCAGCGCCAATTTGACGAGGCGGGGCGGAAAAAGTGGTTTTTTGTCGCGCGTCTGCCTGCCGAAGCGGTGGCGCAGATCGTGTTTGGCGACGAGGGGCAGCGCTGGACGTTGATGGGGCAGGAGGCATTTTTGGCCCACCGCACGGCGGTGCCGGCGTTTCAGGATCGGTTGCGCAGCTATCTTGACGGTGCGCCAGCGCAGGATTTTGATGAAAGTGGATCGGCAACATAAAGGCCCCCCGCCTGAGTGAGCGGGGGGAGGTGACGAACATCAGGAAGAACCAGTTCGTCGGGGAGTATCACCTGCCACCAACCTAGCACCAATATGCAAATTCACATAGTAAGGATTACCCCCACACCGGGCCGAGGCCTTATTTTGTTGTGTATTTGTTACAGTCTGTGGTTGAATCTGTTAACTGTTTGAAAACTCACCGACAACTGCGCGCGCGGCGGCGGCAGGATCGTCCGCTTGCCAGATGGGTCGACCTACCACGATGTGATCGGCCCCGTCGGCGATGGCCCGGGCCGGAGTGGCGACACGTTTTTGATCGCCCAGTGCCGATCCTTGCGGGCGCACGCCGGGTGTGACAATCAGGCGACCGGCGGCTTCTGGCAGGGCGCGAATGGCGGCGGCCTCTTGTGGTGAGGCAATCACCCCATCGGCGCCGGCCTCAAGCGCGCGGGCGGCGCGGATGCGCACCAGCTCGGCCAGATCACCGGGCTGGATCAGGGCGGCGTCCAGATCGGCACGGTCAAGCGAGGTAAGGATGGTGACAGCGAGGATTTTCAGATGTGACCCGGCTGCGCCCTGTTTGGCGGCGTTGACCACATGCGGATCGCCATGCACCGTCAGGAAATCCAGATCGAACTGCGCCAGCCCGCGTACGGCAGCTTCGACCGTGGCACCGATGTCAAAGAGTTTCATGTCGAGGAAGATGCGCTTGCCATGTTCCTGCTTGAGTTCATTGGCGAGGGCGAGCCCGCCGCCGGTAAGCATACCCAGGCCGATTTTGTAGAAACTGACGCTATCACCCAGCTTTTGGGCCAATTCCAACCCCGCTACGGCGTTGGGAACATCAAGGGCAACGATCAAACGGTCATCAGACATGGGCGCGCTTCCTATAAATTTGCAAACGGCCTTGATGTACGGGGAGCGACGGCGCAAGTCCATCTTTCATTTGCCAGTGCCGCGCACACAAAAAAAGGCCCGAACAGCGCCAAGGCGCGTCCGGGCCAGTGTTCAGAGACTGTGCAGGCAGGCAGTCGTCTCTGTTGTGCGGAACGCCGGACGCGGGACAGTGCGTGTGGGTTCCGCCGAAAACCGCGCAGCAGGCAGGCGCTGCGCGGAAGACGTCAAGCTGCCCGGCGTCCGGGCAACTGGATGATCTCGTCCAACCAGCGCATCGGGTCGAAGGCACGGCGGCCTGCGCGCAGCGCGGGTTTCTGACGGAGGATTTCGCTGCTGGGGCCGTGGCCCGTGCGATGGCGACGGACGGCCTGACGGGTCAGCCCATCTGCGGCGTCCTCGAATGTCATGGTGATGGGCGCGTTGATGGCGCACATGTATTTCTGCGTTCGGTCCGCGTCATGCACGGTCACCAGGGCTTCGAAGCTTTGAGTGGCCGCATTGTAGATGACGTCGGTCAATTGAATGGGCTGGGTCTGCATCGTATCACCTCTTGTATCGTTCGGACTGAACTGGGCGGGTCTGTTTCTTTCTCTCCCGCTCTGGAGTGTTAACGCGGCACGTAACAAAAAGGTTTCATGCTGCATGTCGATCCTGTGGATAAGGTGGAACTTTTATTGGAAAACAGAACGCTATCCGTGGATAATTTATTATGCTTAGGTCGATTTGGGCGGAAATTTGCCGGTCATATTGCTTGCTGAGGACAAAAGCAGACCGGGAAAAGCGGTGTTGCAATGTCGCTTCCCGGATAGGTTGACCCTTGAACAGGCCGGTTTGATCCCCAAATTAGGGTCAAGGCTCTGACCGATTGCGTGCCGCTTGCCGGGCGCATCATTGCGGGGCGCTTATGGAAAAGGAGAGAACCATGGACTTGAGCAAGTTCACGGAGAGATCGCGCGGGTTCATTCAGGCCGCGCAGACCATTGCAACACGCGACAGCCATCAGCGTTTGGCGCCCGAGCATATCCTCAAGGCATTGCTAGACGACGAAGAAGGGCTGGCGCGTAACCTGATCACGGCGGGCGGCGGCGACCCCGTGCGCGTTTTTGAGACGTTGGAGCAGGCCTTGGCCAAAATGCCCAAAGTCACCGGCGATGCGGCGCAGGTCTATCTGGACGGCACCACCACCCGGGTTCTGGCCGAGGCCGAGGCGCTGGCCAAAAAGGCTGGCGACAGTTTTGTCACCGTCGAGCGTATCCTGATGGCATTGTGCATGATCAAATCCGGGGCCAAGCAAGCGCTGGATGCGGGCAAGGTGACCGCACAGGGGTTAAATGCCGCGATTAATGACATTCGCAAAGGACGTAAGGCCGACAGCGCCAGTGCCGAGGACGGCTATGAGGCGTTGAAAAAGTACAGTCTGGACCTGACTGAGCGCGCGCGTGAGGGCAAAATCGACCCAATCATCGGGCGCGATGATGAAATTCGTCGCGCAATGCAGGTGTTGAGCCGCAGGACCAAGAATAACCCGGTTTTGATCGGGGAGCCCGGTGTGGGTAAGACCGCGATTGCAGAAGGGCTGGCGCTGCGTATTGTCGATGGCGACGTGCCGGAAAGCCTGCGTAACAAGCGGTTGCTGGCGCTGGACATGGGCGCGCTGATTGCGGGCGCCAAGTATCGTGGCGAATTCGAAGAGCGCCTTAAAGCGGTGCTGACCGAGGTGACCGATGCGGCGGGCGAGGTGATCCTGTTTATCGACGAGATGCACACGCTGGTTGGTGCAGGCAAGGCAGATGGGGCAATGGACGCCTCGAACCTGCTGAAACCTGCGCTGGCGCGCGGTGAATTGCATTGCGTCGGGGCGACGACGCTGGATGAATACCGTAAATACGTCGAGAAGGACGCGGCGCTGGCGCGGCGGTTTCAGCCGGTGATGGTGCTGGAGCCGACGGAAGAGGACACCGTCAGCATCCTGCGCGGTATCAAGGAAAAGTACGAGTTGCACCACGGCGTTCGGATTAGCGATGCCGCACTGGTGGCCGCGGCGGCCCTGAGCCACCGCTATATCACGGACCGTTTCCTGCCGGACAAGGCGATTGACTTGATGGACGAGGCAGCCAGCCGCCTGCGCATGGAGGTCGATAGCAAACCTGAGGAGTTGGATGCGCTGGACCGCCAGATTTTGCAGTTGCAGATCGAAGCGGAGGCGTTGAAGAAAGAAGACGATGCGGCATCGAAAGACCGGCTGGAAGCCCTGCAAAAAGATCTGAGCGGTTTGCAGGACCGCAGTGCTGGAATGACGGCGCAGTGGCAGGCCGAACGGGATCGGCTGGCCGGGGCGCGTGACATTAAGGAAAAACTGGACCACGCCCGCGCCGATCTGGACATCGCCAAGCGTGAGGGCAACCTCGCGCGTGCGGGCGAGTTGTCATATGGCGTCATCCCGCAGCTTGAGCGTGACCTTGAACTGGCCGAGGCCCGCGAAGAGGGTATGATGGTCGAAGAGGCCGTGCGCCCCGAGCAGATCGCCTCGGTCGTGGAACGCTGGACAGGTATCCCGGCGGGCAAAATGCTGGAAGGCGAGCGCGACAAGTTGCTGCGCATGGAAGAGCAGTTGCACGGTCGGGTGATCGGCCAGAATGCGGCCGTCAAGGCCATCGCAAGTGCGGTGCGCCGGGCGCGGGCCGGGTTGAACGACGAGAACCGTCCTTTGGGGTCTTTCCTGTTTCTCGGGCCAACCGGCGTGGGCAAGACCGAGTTGACCAAGGCGGTGGCCGAGTTCCTGTTTGATGATGACAACGCGATGGTGCGCATTGATATGTCAGAGTTCATGGAGAAACACGCGGTCGCCCGTCTGATCGGCGCGCCTCCGGGTTATGTGGGCTATGACGAAGGTGGTGTCTTGACCGAAGCCGTCCGGCGCAGACCCTATCAGGTCGTGCTGTTCGACGAAGTGGAAAAGGCGCACCCGGATGTGTTCAACGTGCTGTTGCAGGTGCTGGATGATGGGGTGCTGACCGATGGTCAGGGCCGCACCGTCGATTTCAAGCAGACGTTGATCGTGCTGACGTCCAATCTTGGGGCGCAGGCGCTGAGCCAGTTGCCCGACGGCGGTGACATGGAAGGTGCCAAGCGCGATGTGATGGACGCAGTGCGGGCGCATTTCCGGCCCGAGTTTCTGAACCGTCTGGACGAGACGATCATCTTTGATCGGCTCACCCGCGCGGACATGGACGGGATCGTGGATATCCAGATGGCACGGCTGCTGAAACGTCTGCTGGCGCGCAAGATCACGCTGGAGACGGATGCGGATGCCCGTAAATGGCTGGCCGACGAAGGCTATGACCCGGTTTTCGGCGCGCGTCCGTTGAAGAGGGTGATCCAGCGCGCCTTGCAGGACCCGCTGGCGGATATGCTGCTCGCCGGAGAGGTGGCCGATGGTGATGCCATCAAGGTGACGGCGGGGCCGGACGGGCTGATCATTGGCGATCATCTTGCGCCGAGCAAGCGACCCAAGCCGGATGAGGCCACGGTACACTGAGGCGCTAAGACATATCAGCAAGAGGCCGGGGTTAGCGCCCCGGCCTTTTTCCGTGGTGCGCAAGTGGGGTTGCGCATCGGGGGGGCACTCCCGTGAGGGTGTAATTGGCGAGGTAACGGCGGCGGGCCTTACTCTTCGCCAATCGCTTCTTTTGCGATCTGATCGAGCAGGGTCTGCACCTCTTGCATCGCCCCTTCGGGAAAGACGCGATAGCCGATGGTCACAGTATCACTGTCAGGCAGTTGCATGACAAAGACATCATAGGGGCAAAAGCCGATGTTCATCACGTCGGCTTCCATCACCTTGCGCGACAGCGCAGCAGAGCAGAAGCTGAAGACTTCGGCCGCCTCGAACAGCACGACGTCTGATCCGACATCGGCGCGTGTCCGGTCCAGCATCTCGCCCACGTGGCTGACGTTTTCGGGGATCAGCCCCGCGTTCAGGATTGCGTTTTCAACGCCGAAAATTACATCATCAAAGCTTTGATCCGTCTCATAGGTGATCATTTCCTCCGCATTCACTGCAGTGGCAAGGGAAAGGCTGGCGGCAAGGATAAGGCGGTACATAGGTTCCTCCGGTTATCTCGGCCTCTGACATTTGAGTGTGGTGGCTGAAATGTGGGCCGAAAGGGTTTGGTGCAGGGCAGGGCGGGCACTACTTTCACCTCTATAGTATAGTAGGGAGTGCGAAGATGGCCAATCGTTGGATCAATAGGCTGAGTGACCGGGACGTGACCGATGAGGCTGCGTTTCTGAGCCGTCGGCAGATCATGGGTGGGGCCATCGCGGGGCTGGGTCTGGCGGGGATCGGGCAAGACGCCGCCGCACAGCAGGCGCTGGAGCCGAACGCCTATGAGGATATCACCGAGTACAACAATTATTATGAGTTCGGCACAGGCAAGGGCGATCCGGCAGATAATGCCCATAGGCTGACGACTGCACCCTGGACCGTGACCATCG
Source organism: Sulfitobacter sp. KMM 9851 (assembly GCF_057178245.1). NCBI lineage: Bacteria > Pseudomonadati > Pseudomonadota > Alphaproteobacteria > Rhodobacterales > Roseobacteraceae > Sulfitobacter > Sulfitobacter sp. KMM 9851. The sequence goes on along the minus strand of NZ_CM169991.1, from coordinate 3,355,361 downwards.
ACGGTATGGTGGACAAGCCTGCCGACTATGCCTTCGAAGACATCATGAAAGCGATGACTGTTGAAGAGCGCATCTATCGGCTGCGCTGTGTTGAGGCATGGTCCATGGTGGTGCCGTGGAACGGGTTTGAGCTGGCGGATTTGCTGAACCTTGCCGGCGTGCAGTCCGGGGCGAAATTCGTGGCCTTTGAAACCGCGCTGCGCCCCGACGAGATGCCGGGCGTGGGTTTCCCGGTGTTGGACTGGCCGTATGTCGAAGGGCTGCGGTTGGATGAAGCGATGCACCCGCTTACGATCATGGCGACCGGAATCTATGGCAAGGACATCCCGAACCAGAACGGCGCGCCTCTGCGGTTGGTGGT
>NZ_CM169991.1:3205000-3350000 GCF_057178245.1 Sulfitobacter sp. KMM 9851 | reverse complement strand
TGATCCTAACCAAACTCCGAATACCGAGGAGTACTAGATGGCAGACACACGGCGAATGCTAACGTCCGTCGTGAAGAGGGAAACAACCCTGACCTCCAGCTAAGGCCCCTAATTCATGGCTAAGTGGGAAAGCAGGTGGGACGACCAAAACAACCAGGAGGTTGGCTTAGAAGCAGCCATCCTTTAAAGATAGCGTAACAGCTCACTGGTCTAAATAAGTTGTCCTGCGGCGAAGATGTAACGGGGCTCAAGCCATGAGCCGAAGCTGAGGATGCATTTATTGCATGGTAGCAGAGCGTAGTGTGACATAAGACTGTGTCTTTATGATCTTTTGTACAACCAAGGTCAGTTACGAGGGTGTTCGCACTCAAGTAGCCGAAGGCGGTAGTGCATAAAAAGGTCAGAAAAGACGTAGTCTTTTCTGTGAAGCCGGCGCGTGAGCGATCCGGTGGAGAGATCACTAGTGAGAATGATGACATGAGTAGCGACAAAGAGTGTGAGAGACACTCTCGCCGAAAGTCCAAGGGTTCCTGCTTAAAGCTAATCTGAGCAGGGTAAGCCGACCCCTAAGGCGAGGCCGAAAGGCGTAGTCGATGGGAACCAGGTTAATATTCCTGGGCCAGATGGAAGTGACGGATCTCGAGGGTAGTTCATCCTTATCGGATTGAATGGGCTGCTTAGAGGTTCCTGGAAATAGCTCCATCGCTAGATCGTACCCTAAACCGACACAGGTGGACTGGTAGAGAATACCAAGGCGCTTGAGAGAACTATGTTGAAGGAACTCGGCAAAATACCTCCGTAAGTTCGCGAGAAGGAGGCCCGGTTTCTAGGCAACTAGAGGCTGGGGGCACAAACCAGGGGGTGGCGACTGTTTATTAAAAACACAGGGCTCTGCGAAGTCGTAAGACGACGTATAGGGTCTGACGCCTGCCCGGTGCCTGAAGGTTAAAAGGAGGGGTGAGAGCTCTGAATTGAAGCCCAGGTAAACGGCGGCCGTAACTATAACGGTCCTAAGGTAGCGAAATTCCTTGTCGGGTAAGTTCCGACCTGCACGAATGGCGTAACGACTTCCCCGCTGTCTCCAACATAGACTCAGCGAAATTGAATTACCTGTCAAGATGCAGGTTTCCCGCGGTTAGACGGAAAGACCCCGTGCACCTTTACTACAACTTCACACTGGCATTAGGCCGAACATGTGCAGGATAGGTGGTGGGCTTTGAAGCGTGAACGCCAGTTTGCGTGGAGCCTCCCTTGAGATACCACCCTTGTTCTGCTTGATGTCTAACCGCGGTCCGTTATCCGGATCCGGGACCCTGTGTGGTGGGTAGTTTGACTGGGGCGGTCGCCTCCTAAATCGTAACGGAGGCGCGCGAAGGTTGGCTCAGAGCGGTCGGAAATCGCTCGTTGAGTGCAATGGCAGAAGCCAGCCTGACTGCGAGACTGACAAGTCGAGCAGAGTCGAAAGACGGCCATAGTGATCCGGTGGTCCCAAGTGGGAGGGCCATCGCTCAACGGATAAAAGGTACGCCGGGGATAACAGGCTGATACTGCCCAAGAGTCCATATCGACGGCAGTGTTTGGCACCTCGATGTCGGCTCATCTCATCCTGGGGCTGGAGCAGGTCCCAAGGGTACGGCTGTTCGCCGTTTAAAGAGGTACGTGAGCTGGGTTTAGAACGTCGTGAGACAGTTCGGTCCCTATCTTCCGTGGGTGTAGGATACTTGAGAGGAGTTGCCCCTAGTACGAGAGGACCGGGGTGAACGATCCACTGGTGGACCAGTTGTTATGCCAATAGCAGTGCTGGGTAGCTATGATCGGACAGGATAACCGCTGAAGGCATCTAAGCGGGAAGCCCCCCTCAAAACAAGGTATCCCTGAGAGCCGAGGTAGACCACCTCGTCGATAGGCCAGAGATGTAAGCGTGGTAACACGTTCAGTTGACTGGTACTAATTGCTCGATAGGCTTGATTTGATCCAGTAGAAGCAAGACTTTTACAATCTTATCAAAAGCATACACATACATTAGCTGTACATGACTTGGACATTTGAGGAATTTATTTGGTTTGGTGATCATAGCGCGAGCAAAACACCTGGTCCCATCCCGAACCCAGCCGTTAAGTGCCGTAGCGCCGATGGTACTGCGTCTTAAGACGTGGGAGAGTAGGTCATCGCCAAACCTAATAAGTTCCTCAAATCAGTATCTCTCTGCGATGATCAATACCAAAACAGCCGCCCCAAAAGGGCGGCTGTTGGCGTTTAAACCAAACCAAAAACTTAAAACTAAAATGCAGGAACATTAGGCATGCTGACCTGCTCCCCATAGAGGCCGCAAATTTGGGTTAGCTCTGCTCAGGTTTTGGTCTTCCTTTGACCAATTAGCATATTCCGCTGGTGTCAGACCAGCGAGGCTGGAATGCGGGCGATGGTGGTTAAAGTCGGTGCGCCATGCTGCGACCAAAGCACGGGCATGCGTCCGCTGCATTTACGAACGGTTAACCCTTCCTCGCGGTAGATCCGATACAGCTTCTTCCTGTTCACATCCCAGCCCTGGCGTCTAAGCAAATCCCAGCCCTGGCGTCTAAGCAAGATGTGCAATCGACGAGAAGTGGGTCTATATGCAACGCTTACGACTGAGGCCCAGTAGTGAAAGCGCGCATTACCCCGGTGCGAGCCATCCCACCACATCAATGATCTGCTCGGCGTATACGAGGACGTGATGGTTGCATCTTGTGTTGCACGTGGTCCGATCTACGCGCACCTGATGCGTCCCGCATAAATCTCGCGGACCCAGCTCATCAGATTCGCACCTCAAGCCTCCCGTTTTCCTCAAATTTCCAGTTGTACGCTGTCGCGAAGAGGCAACTCTGGCGGATGAATGCCGAAGCGGCGCCAGAGTTTCAGAAAATCTCTTTTTCTTTGCAAAACCTACCCATAGCCCCCTTGTGCTCGGTCTGTGTATGCCTTAGATCACACGAACTTGGCGCGGGATGGAGCAGCCCGGTAGCTCGTCAGGCTCATAACCTGAAGGTCGTAGGTTCAAATCCTACTCCCGCAACCAAAGTAACAGAAACACCCGCAGCGCAAAACGCTGCGGGTGTTCTGCGTTTCGCCAAGCGATAACGATCAAGCCAATTCTCCAATCAAATCAATGCGCAGTGTTACCCCTTCAGATGAGAGCCTGATCACGGTTAGGCTGCGCATAATCTCGGCCGCTTCGGTTTTGATTTCGGGCGCGTTCAGGGCTTCCGCTAGATTCGCCACCTTGCTGCGGTAGACCTCTGAGGTGCCCTAGATTTGTAGACGCTATGCTTGGTAATTTTGGAACCAAGGAGAGATGGGTATCAACAAGGGAATTCGGTTTACGGACGGGTATAAACAGGACGCGGTGGCACAGGTGGTTGAGCGTTGATATGCGGTCAGTGAGTGGGCAGAGCGGCTTGGGATAAGCACCAAGTCACTGTACACATGCAAAGCGCAGTTCGCGAAGCTAGGACGCGTCCGAGACGCGGAGTTGGATTTGGCTGCTGAGCTCAAGCGGGTAAAACGAGAACTGTCGCGGGTGACCGAGGAGCGCAATATTCAAAAAACGGGACCGCGTACCTCGCGAGAGTCTCAGGGAGGTACGCGTTTATTGAGGCGCATCGGCCCGAGCTTTCGGTCCGTTCTATGTGTCGCGTGCTGATGGGTCATTTCAGCGGCTTCGTTGCGTGGCTTAAAGAACAGTTAAGCTACCGTGCGCTTGCGGATGGGCGGCAGACTGGTCTGATCCAACTAGCCTGGGCGGGCAGCGGCAAAGTTTATGGATACCGCAAACTATCAGACAACCTTCTTGATCAAGGTGAGACCCGCTCTGAGAACCTGTTGCGCGGTTGGCCAGCCTTGCAGGGAACGCAGCGCAAAACGTCGGCTGGTCGACATGGCGGCAAACCAGCCATCGTTGCTGGCAACACGCTGGACCGGCAGTTTGAAGTAGATGCCCCAGACACCATTTGCGTGACCGACATCACCTACATAAAGACGCATGACGGATGGTCATATCTGGCTGTCGTCATCGATCTATTCTCGAGGCGAGTCGTCGGTTGGTCAATGCGATCACGTATGACAACGGACCTCGCCCTTCAAGCACTGCTGCGCGCCGTTTGGCGACGCAAAACCACCTCAATGTTCCCGAGACAAGCCCAGACATGAAGGCCAGGCCCAGCACAACGAGTAATGAGCCCAGTATTTCGATATTGTTGGGGCTTTCTCCAAAAAATATCGACGCAAATATCAAGCCGGATACCGGCACGATGAGCGAGTACGGTGACACAACAGAAAGCCCATACTTTGCGATCATCTTTGTCCAGATGCCGTAGCCGACAATGGTCGTAACGCCTGCTTGGAAGATGATGGACGTTATTCCACGCCAACCAGTAAGATTTAGAATATCCGTCAAATCAAATGTGAATATCGCCAAGTAGCCTAGGATTGGCAGCGGAACAAACAGGCTGGACCATACGATAAAACTCAATATGTCTTCCGGCTTGTAGTATCGCACAATCACATTGCAAACCGTCCATGACAAACCTGCTAGAAAAACAAGGGCAACACCAAGAAACGAGCTGGTTTCAAATGCTCCTTTTGCAATCAGGACGAAGCCAACAAAAGCAACGAGGATTCCTGTAACTTTTTGAACTGAAATTGTTTCAGAGAATAGCACCACCCCTGCAATTGCTGTCATAAACGCGCTCGACTGTAGCAACAGTGACGATTGACCCACTGGCGTGCCGAGCGCGATTGCATAATTTACCAAACCCCAGATGCCACATCCAAACAAAAGCCCATATCCGGCAACGGCGAGCAGAGGAATTTTTGGTCTCTTTACGAAAAAGACAAGCGGGACGGCGACAAGGGCAAATCTTAGCGCTGTCATGGTTGAGGCGCTCACATCCTGAACGCCCCACTTGATCACTACAAAATTGAACCCCCAAATCAGAGCTGTAAGGACAACAAGCAAAGTATCGCGAATGGTCACGGGTTCATCCATTCCAGAAGGGTTTTCTACATCTACTTTGTTTGATAGACATAACTGTATAGATGTTAGGCAATATAGGTAAATGACTATATGGATGAGGAGGACCCGTCAACACAGAATGTTCTGCGCGCGCTCGCAAATGAAAAGCGTATGCAAATCATGAAATGGCTGCTTGATCCAAGAACTCACTTCCCACCCCAGCGGGATGGGGACTTGGTCACTGACGGTGTATGTGTTGGGGCTATTGTTGCTAAAATTGGTTTGTCTCAACCGACTGTGACAAACCATTTGCGCATCATGGCCGATGCGGAACTTGTCACATACCGTCCGATAAAGAATTGGGTGTTTTATAAGGCTGATAAGGTGGCGATATTAAAGGCTTTAGAGAACTTACGCATTCAGTTTGAGGGTTAGTTCCCAACGAGCTAAGGGCAAGCGCATGTTTTGAAATGACTACTTTTGGCTTACTAAATTTCCCTTGTGTTGATGCCTACTTTCTAGAAGCAGTCATTGGCGCAAGCGCAGCGAATTCACACTTTATCCGCATAGCCGCCATGTGGCTGATCTAATTGCTTGTTGTTCCATGCTGCGGAGCGGCTAAAGTCCGGTTTGAGCCCAAATTACCACGTCCGAGCGAAGCCTCCGCTGCGGGTGCATTCCACCGCTCCAGCCGATTGCTCCCGATCGCACCCCCAGATAGCACCGCCCTTCAGTGTAGTTTTCTTCCCGCCCCTTAGTCCCTAAGGTTACATTAAGAGACTTATGGGTTGACGCGCAGGATGCTGGATGTAAGTCTGTTTGCATCAAAGATGAGCAATGGAGCTTACATGGACAATTCGGAACGGATCGCTGGCCTGAGGCAGATTGTCGAGACCCAGCCTTGCGCACAGCCAATCTTCGATTGGATGTCGAAGCGCAAAAACCAACTTGCAGAGATCGAGGTTCAGACACTCGAGCGCAAGTTCGGCGAAAGCCGACGCACCCTAATCGCCTTTCTGCGCGCATTGGAAAAGCTAGAGCTCGGCCACTTTTGGACCGGTCGACATGGCTATGAAAGCCGCCTCGAGCTCTACTCTCATATCAACCAGGTCGGACAAGCAGCGCTCGGCATCATTGACGACATCGATATTGAGGAGGACGACACCCTTGACGAGGCCGAGGTAATTGATCTGCATCGCCAACTCCTCGCACATGCGCTCAATCGGTCGATCAGCGAAATCCAGATCTCGGTGACACAGGGATGAGCAACGCGGAACATGGGTGGCCGGAGATGGTCAAGATGCGCCTGTCCACCACTGATCATCGATTTGAGTTCAATGCGACCGGTGCTGACTTCGATCTATTCGACGGAGCACTGCCAGCTATCGGCGTACAGTCCGAAGAGTTTGAGTTCGAACTTCACTGGCCAGGCATCATCCTTGATGATGAAACGCTATCTAGAATTGAAACTTGGATCCGCTACGACATCGAATGGGAAGGTGCCCAGGTCAAGACCGAACGGCGGAGATATGGCGACCCCGAAATCTATCACGATGAATACGAGGCCTTCATCTGGCGCTTGGAGATTACCCTCTAACGCCGTTCAAGGCGGTCCAGCTGTATCGGTGGCACCAGGCCCGAAAGAGCTTCCGCCTTTAACCAAAGCCGTCGCATCGTGTGTCGCAAGCTGCGCGCGCAGCGAACGGCAGGAAGGTCCGCAGACCGGACGCTCGCCGCATCTCTCACTGCTGACCTTGTTTGCGTGCGCATCCGAAGTCTGCTTAGAGCCCAAAGTCACTGATGCGGCCGTGATGCATGGATGCCTGCCATCACCAAACGCTCAAGAGAATTTTCCACAACCGGTTGGGTGCTTGTACAGAGTTTTGTCAGCATAGACTGAGGCGTTTGGCACGAGTGGCAAGAACGAGGTTTTTTGAAGCGCCCTTGAAACGTTGAACGTGCGGTTCAGTTTTAATGACTCGACGCAGTCACGTAATCAATGGGTGCCGACTTTAACTCAAAAGCGCCACGCCCATGCGATTCATTGTCGCGACAGCGCGTGATAAAGCAGACATACGCCTCTCGTTGCACGACTGGCGGAGAAACAGGGACACAGACGCAATGGACAAAAAAAACCTTCCATCTTTGCCTCTGGCAGTTTTGCCAGTTATTTTGACACTTGGTTTGCTTGCACTCCAATTATTTTATTATGGCGACTTTACCCCTCACATTCCTTTGATTCTGGGCCTTGCCATCACTTCTTTGCTGGGCGTGCTGCGCGGACAGGGCTGGTTGGATATTCGGGAAGGCATTTTCCACGTCATCCATGTTTCGATGCCCTCGCTGGCCGTTTTGATCGTGGTCGGGATGATAATCGGCGTCTGGATCGCATCGGGTACTGTGCCTACGCTGATTTACTATGGCCTTACTATGCTCACGCCTTCAATATTTCTGGCCGCCGCAATGATCTTGTGCTCGGTCGTCTCGCTGTCGCTGGGTACGAGCTGGGGTACAGTCGGCACGATTGGTCTGGCTCTGATGGGGATAGGGGCGGGCTTCGGCATTCCTGCATATTGGACTGCGGGTGCAGTTGTTTCGGGTGCTTTCTTTGGCGATAAGGTGTCGCCGCTGTCTGATACTACGAACCTCGCTCCGGCGGTGACTGGCACAAACGTCTTTGACCATATCAAAAATATGTTGCCGACGACGGTCCCGGCGATGTTCATTGCTCTGGTGATCTATATCGCCGTCGGATTTCTGATGATTGACGAGAGCGTTGGCGATGTCACCAGTATCAACCAGATTACAGCCGAACTGAATGAGCGGTTCAACCTTGGTCTGGTTCCGCTTGTCCCTGCCTTCATTGTCGTGGCTCTGGCGTTGATGAAAAAACCACCACTGCCATCTCTTTTTGTCGGTGTGGTGGCAGGTGCGATCGTCGCGATTTTCTGGCAAGGCGCTGGCCTACATGATGTCTTCGCTTTCGCCCAGTCAGGATATGTCATCGATACCGGTATCGCAGACATAGATAGCTTGCTAAACGCTGGTGGTATTCAGTCCATGATGTGGACCATCTCGCTTATGCTGATCGCACTCGGATTTGGCGGCGCACTGGAGCGGACAGGCTGCCTTGAGGCCATCATCATGGCGATCATCAGCCGGGTGAAAAGCTTTGCCGCTGTGCAGACGTCGGCAATTGGCACCGCGTTCGCGACCAACATGGTCGCAGGTGATCCTTATATCTCCATCGCTTTGCCGGGCCGGATGTTCGCACCGCTTTATCGTGGCATGGGGTACTCCACACTCAACCTAAGTCGTGCGGTTGAGGAAGGCGGCACGATGATGAGCCCCCTGATCCCGTGGAATGCTGGCGGTGCTTTCGTAATCTCCGCGCTTGGTCTGGGCGTAATGGACGGCAACCTGACCAACTTGCTTTATATCCCGCTCGCTTTTGCCTGCTGGACTGCCCCTCTGATCGGGATATTCTATGCGGTGACTGGATTGTTCTCGCCCTTGGCCACAGATGAGGACCGTGCGGAATGGGTAAAGCAGAATGAAGTAGTTATGGATCTTGGCGATCACGAGCTTGCCTATGACGAGACGGCAGCCACCTGAGCATCACGCGATTTATAGCAGAATAAAGGAGACTTTTGAAAAGCCTGAGTCTTTATCAAAGGGCTCAGGCTTTTTTTAGCTCCGGTTGGCGAGAGGTTCTGCGCTCTTGCAGTGAAGGTCTGAAATGTACTCTGGCCGACAAATTAGCGCCGGGAATACTGCGTTACGCTCGAATGGCTGGTCTCGGGAAGGCGCGCCGCAGCATCACAGCGCGTCATTAGTGGCCGCTCTGGGCCGAATTTTCCAACCAATTTGGCCCAACGGCGCTCTTCACGATCTGAAGAACCCGCCAATGAACGTATTGGACTAGCGCATTACTGCGCGTTAGAGAATGTCAGCATCGAGCCCAAATTGTTGGATGCTGCACAGTTTACAAACCGCCGGACCGCATCATCATCGGCGGACCCGCCCTGGCGTCGATTTTACTATTTGTGCATGAGCGACTAAAACTGACTGACCGTCTGGCGGGTGCCGTCCACAAAACTTCTTTAAGGCGTTCCCCATGGCCACTAAAGCGAACCTGCATCCCCGTAATCAACATTCAGAAGGTTACGACTTTGTGCGTTTGGTGGCGCAGACCCCTGAACTTGAAGCTTTCATGATCAGCAATCCGGTCGGTCAGACGACGATTGATTTTCAAGACGTGGGCGCGGTCCGTATGCTTAATCGGGCGTTGCTGAAGACGCATTACAACATTGATTTTTGGGATATCCCTAGCGGCTATCTATGCCCACCAATCCCCGGTCGTGTCGACTACATCCATTATCTCGCGGATTTGCTTGCCGACAGTAACAATCAAGATATCCCACGCGGGCGTAGCATCAAAGCGTTAGACATCGGCACCGGTGCGAGCTTGGTATACCCGCTCGTCGGCCTGAGTGAATATGGCTGGCACTTCACTGGCGTCGACATAGACCCGGCGGCACTCAAATCTGCGAAGCAGCTTTGCGATTTCAACAAGCTAAAAATTACCCTCAGACAACAAGGTAAACGTGAGAATATTTTTAGAGGTGTGATCAAACCCCACGATGCCTTTCACGTCACCCTGTGCAACCCGCCTTTTCATGCCTCCATGGAAAAGGCTGCAAAAGGTACCCAACGCAAGTGGGGTAATCTTGGTAAAGGGAATTCAAGAAAGCGCAATTTTGGCGGACAAAACGCTGAACTTTGGTGTCCCGGAGGCGAGATAAAATTTATCGCGACGATGGTTGAAGAAAGCATGGAGTTTGCCGAACAGTGCTTGTGGTTTACCTCGTTGGTATCGAAAAAAGATAACTTGCAGCCGCTCCAACGAATTTTAGGGAAAGCCAAGGTTGCGGACTACGAAGTCATCGAAATGGCGCAAGGGCAAAAAACAAGCCGTTTCGTTGCTTGGACTTACATGGAGAAAAAACAACGCTCCGTGTTTGTTAACCGATCTGAGGCCTAGGGGGCACTTGGATGAAGTTCTGCGATGCAGCTAATGTCTGCTTAGAAGAAGCTGAATCGTAGCTTTCCGTACCGTTGTAAATGTTCGGTTGGGGCCGCGAGCGACGTTTCAAGGTTTGATTTCGTAGTAGGTCAGGCCCTCACTGGTCTGCCTTTCAATCAATCCCCGCGCCGCCGCTGGCGTGCGAGACGCTAAAAGGTGAGCAAGGTCACCTGCGACAGGCTGCACATCAAACGCATGGGTGTGATTGCGGCAACGCGCCTTGCCAAGGTTCCAAAACGCACACACGTCTCGGTCCAACGCGCTGACATCAACTGTATCAACGCCCGGCATCATCAGCCTAAACTGGCCTCCTAACCCAATGGCGGGGCTTCTGTTCACGCCATAAGACGCCAGCAAGGCTACGTCGTTCGAATTGGCGTAGATCGACCAAATCGGGCTGATATTTGGGCCGAGCTGCAAGGTCTGCTGAAAATACGCCTTGCGCATGTCTGGGGCTACCAAGGCCACATTGCTGACGCCCAGTTGCGGCGGCTCCGCAAGGAAACGCAAGGCGTCCATTGCCACAAGCCCGCCCATGGAATGTGCGATGATCGAGATATCATAGGCCTGCCCTTGATCCACAAGCAGTTTCAGCGCGGCCAGAAAGGACCTCAGATAGACGCGGTTGAAATCAACGCCATCGCGATCCCGAACATACCCAGATAATTGCCCCATACTCGGCCAGCTCCATAGCACGACATCCCCCTGTACCCCGAGATCTTCGGTCACGGAGACCGCCCAGTTGGCCGCATCTTCGAAACTGTAGTTGAACCCGTGGATCAAAATCGTCACCCTCTGATCCGGTTGCCGCTGTCTGAAAATCCGCTTTATGCAGTCGCCATATCCTGTCGTCATCCCGTCGGGACTGATGACCATCGCACCTGTAAAGGGCTGCCCAAAGTGGCGGCCATCCTCGCGAGTGTAATTCAGCTGAAAGCAATGCAGAGGCGTGCTCGCATCCATTTCGTATCCGAAACGCAGGCGCACATCGTGATCGGCTTCATCATTTCGGGGTGTTACCACAAACAGATTAGCAGGCCGCCCGGCACCATTGCGCGAAACACCGTTTTCGGCGCGCGGGGCAGATTCACCTGGTTCATCAGCGATCTCGGTATCACCGATCAGGTCGCGTATCTCTTCTTGGGAAAGCCCATAGGCCTGCGCAATCTGCTCGGCAACGGACACTTGTTCGGGAAGCACATTTGAAAAGCTTGCCACCTGCACCCCATATTCCTTTGCTTCGCGGAGCGTCGCCTCATACGTCTCGACCAAGGTTTCTCGCGCTGCCAGCGATGCTTTTTGCGCAGCACCTTCCAGTGTTTTTAGTTGTCGTGCCGTAAGCGCATCTGCACCCGTTTGACCGACAACGAAAAATCCGGTTCGCGCGCTGGCATCCGTATAAAGTGCGCCGCCCGAGGATGCTTCATAGAACTGCCTCAGGTTTCCTTCCGGCAGGCTTAGCACTTCGGCACCATCAATCGCGCCAGCTTCCAAACTCTGAAACACTTCCGCGAATGACAGCGACTGAGGAACAGCGCCCAACTGCTCAAGTATCTCCGTCGAAGCGCTTTCAACTGTGCGCACCCTCAATCCCCGCAAATCTGCGAGGTCTGCCGGCGCCTGCCGAGTGAAGACACTGCTCGGAGAAGATGGCCATGTCGCCAAACCGTAGAGGCCGAGATTACCCAGCAATACCGTCGCCCCCAATTCCAAGGGTGCTCTGCGTCCCGGTCTGTTCGCACCAGGTGCCACGCCAAAAAAAGACGTCTCATAAGCAGAGAGCATCTCAACCGTCGGGATCGTCTCTTCATTGCGCGCTACAAGAGCAAGCAATTCCGTGTTCAAAAGAGCGACAGCTTCTTCGTTGATGACCTTCTGCACTGTGGCGACCGGGCCGCCGAATGTGGAATAGGGCAAAACATCCAGCTTAAGACCTGCTTCGGCTAAAGCATCATCAGACATAATGGTTTCAATGAACGTCTGCGTGGGTGGGTCGCGAAAATCCGGCACGGCGAATAGCAGATCCGCGGCTGAGGACATCGCGGCGACCGAGCCAAACACGCTTGTGCAGGCAATGATGGCCAAGGATTTCAGGGCTTTTCTTCCAAAGGTTTTAGTTAAATGAACAGCGGACAATGTCAGGCTCCTATTCATTTGAGTTAAACGAAATCAAAAAATAGTAGTGCCACGATACCAAAGAAACGCCGTTTCTCAAAGTCAATGCGAGAGAGCGAATGGTCGCTTGGAAACCATAGCGTGATACTAAACTAAGAACGCCCCACTCGGCCGCTTGCAAAGATCTCATTCTGTCCACGTTGGCGCGGATTGGAATGAATTCTCCATCGCTGCCGGGCGTGTGGTTGAAACGGCGCTTTGGCCAGCGCAATCCACTGCGTCTGAGGAAGCCAAGTCGAGTTATCTAATGCAGTGCTGTTAGTGTATTCGGGTGCTGACGCAGATCAACGTTGCCGGTTTCATTTGATCGAATATCGTCGATGCCTCGGGCGTAATGTCCTCGTGCGATTCAATTAGGGCCAGAGACCGATCGTGCCGTACGGTTCGAGATTAGGGCAACCTGCGCGTGATATTTGGGTTGTGACCAACGTGGATGCGATCGGCGCGATGATGTATCAGTGACAGAGATATTCGTTAGGGGCGGGGACGGGCTGCGCGACGGCGCAACTGGTCATGCCGTAGATGGTGACAGACTATGACCAAGAACGTTCTTTTCATCATGTGCGACCAACTGCGCTGGGATTACCTCTCGTGTACGGGGCATCCGCACTTGGACACGCCACATATCGACAGGCTTGCCGCGCGCGGGGTGCTGTTTGATCGCGCCTATGTGCAGTCGCCGATCTGTGGCCCGTCGCGGATGTCGTTTTACACCGGGCGGTATGTCAGTTCGCATGGTTCTACGTGGAACAACATCCCGCTCAAGGTTGGGGAAATGACACTGGGCGACCATTTGCGGCCGCTTGGTGTGCGCACCGTCCTGTGCGGCAAGACCCACATGGCCGCGGATATTGAAGGGATGCGCCGCCTTGGCCTTTCGCCCGACAGTCAAATCGGTGCGCTGGTGGCGGAGTGTGGGTTTGAACCCTACGAGCGGGATGATGGGTTACACCCTGACGGCGCGCGCTATGCCCGTAATTCGGCCTATGATGCCCATATGCACCAGCGCGGCTGGCCCGACGAGAACCCGTGGCAGGCTGTGGCAAATAGCGCCGAAGATGACGATGGCACTATCCTGAGTGGTTGGTTCATGGATCACGCCGACAAACCCGCCCGCGCCGCCGATGCAGACAGCGAAACCCCCTATATCACCGGGCGCGCTATGGAGTTTATCGCGGCGGCAGCGGAGACACCGTGGTGCCTGCACCTTAGCTATATCAAACCGCACTGGCCCTATATTGTGCCTGCGCCCTATCACAACATGTACGGGCCCGAGACGCATCGGGACCCGGTTCGCCGCGAGGCCGAGCGCGCGAACCCGCATCCGGTTTACGGCGCCTTTATGCAAGAACGCGTCAGCCGGGCTTTTTGCGATGATGGGACACGCACACGGGTGCTGACCGCCTATATGGGCCTGATCAAACAGATCGACGATCAGATTGGGCGGTTGACGGCGTTTCTGGATGAGCAAGGGCTAACCGATGAGACCATGATCATCTTTACCTCGGATCACGGCGATTATCTGGGCGATCATTGGATGGGCGAGAAGGAACTGTTTCATGATGCTTCGTCGCGAATCCCGCTGATCGTGGTTGACCCAAGCCCCGAGGCGGATGCGACACGTGGGGTGAAAACTTCGGCACTGGTTCAGGCGATTGATGTCGTCCCGACAATCCTCGATTATTTCGGCGGCGACGCGGTGCCCCATATCGTCGAAGGGATGTCTCTTAGACCAATCCTTACGGGGCAGGTGGATGCCCTGCGCCCATTTGTGGTGTCTGAATACGATTACTCGATGCGCGATGTGCGGTCCCGGCTGGGCGTAGAGGTCCAGGATGCCAAGCTGACGATGCTGTTTGACGGGCGCTGGAAATATACCTTTGCCGAAGGGTTTCGGCCGATGCTGTTCGATCTGGACATGGACCCGGAGGAGTGCGTCGATCTTGGCGCTGACCCGGAATGTGCGGACGAACTGGCGAGGCTGGAGAGACTGTTTTTCGGATGGACCAGACGTACGTCACAGCGCACCACCCGGTCGGATGCTTGGATTGGTGCGGGTGACGGCAGTCTCGGAGAAGCGAAAGCAGGTATTTTGATCGGCTACCGCAATGAAGAAGAGCTGCGCGAGGTTTTGGATCAGGCCGCCGCGGCGGACCGGGACAATGGTTAGGCGCAGGGCCGACGAATGATCCGCTGGGATGTGCGCTCCGTTTGCGGGAGTGTATCGCTCCCCCCCGCAAACGCAGCGCGACATTCGATCGTCCTATTTTGCGTAGCGGGCCACCGTGAGGCCATCCATCGAAATTTCAGGCGTTTTGCCGAGTACGGTGTCTGCAACTGCACGCCCAGAGCCGCAGGCCATCGTCCAGCCAAGCGTGCCGTGACCAGTATTCAGGAACAGGTTTTCATAATGTGTGGGTCCCAACACGGGTGTGCCATCCGGTGTCATGGGGCGCAGACCTGTCCAGCCCTCGGCACGTGAAATATCGCCCCCTTTGGGGAACAGATCACTGATTACGTGTTTGACAGTATCAGTGGCATGCGGCCCCAGACGGTTTGAATAGCCCGCAATTTCGGCCTGCCCCGCGACGCGAATACGGTCACCCAGGCGCGTGATGGCGACCTTGTGGGTTTCGTCCATGATTGTGGATTGTGGTGCGAAAGCATCATCCAAAACGGGCAAGGTGACCGAATAGCCCTTCACTGGATAAACCGGCAGTTTAATACCAATGGGGTCCAAGACGCCGGTGGCATAGCTGCCCATGGCGCAGACATAGGCATCCCCCGTGATGCGCCCCGCGATTTCGGTGTCCACACCTGCAATCTTGCCGCCCTCTACAGCGATGGATCTGATCGACTGCCCGTATTTAAATTCCACACCCATCTCGACGCATTTTTCAGTCAGCGCGATGGTGAACATGCGGCAGTCCCCTGTGCGATCGGCGGTCAGACGCAAACCGCCCACAAATTTGTTGCGCACGTCGGCAAGAGCGGGTTCGACGTCGATACAGGCATCACGACCCAGCACCTCGTAGGGGGAACCGTATTCTGACAGGATATCTTGATCGGCCTTTGACGCCTTCATCTGTTTCGCTGTGCGGAAAAGTTGCAGCGTACCCTGCTGACGGCCGTCATATTCGATGCCTGTATCGGCGATCAGATCCGGCATGACATCGCGCGAATAACTCGACACGCGCACCATGCGTCCCTTGTTGATACGATAGCTGTCTTCGTTGCAGTTGCGCACCATCTGGGCGCACCATTTCCACATGGTCGGGCTGATCAACGGCCAGATAAACAGCGGACGGCGCTTCATGAACATCCACTTGATCGCCTTCACCGGAATCCCGGGGGCCGCCCATGGTGACGACATCCCATAGCTGAGCTGTCCTGCGTTGGCGTAACTGGTTTCAAGCCCTGGCCCGGATTGCCGATCAATGACAACAACATCTGCGCCTTGCTTGGCCAGGTAGTAGGCCGTTGTCACACCAATGACGCCTGCGCCCATAACGACGATTTTCATATCGAATACCCTAAGAATGCTAGGCCGGGCATACCGGATGCCAGACCTGCAGTGAATGACTGGTTGGTGACCGATATCCTGCCGAAATACCGATCATGGTCGTGCCGATCTTTTGCTACCTTAAGCTGCCCGCGCATGATTGACACTCAGCGTTTGGGAACATCAAACATCTTTGGTCGCTGGCATCTGTGTCACGCTGAGGACAGTAAGTGTTCGCCGCTGGTCCTCGCGCGTGTCCCAATAAAAACTGGCCCCTTCGGACAGGCCGATCAGGGCAACGCCGATCGGCGTCATGACAGAGACACGTAACCGCGAGATATCGGCCTCTTCCGGATAGACCAGCGTAACAGATTTTTCCTGTCCTGTCGTTTCGTCACGGTAAGTGACTGTGCTGCCCATGCCGACGACCCCTTGCGGCATCTTATTCGATGCGACGACACGCGCTCTGCCGATTTCTTCGAACAGGCGGTCAGCCAAGGTTGGATGACGTCTCATCATCCCGTCCGCAAGCCCTTCTAGGTGGGCAAGATCATCCGCATTGATCACAATCTTTGGGTTGCGGTTACGTCGTCGTTTTGGGGAGGTATCGGTGGCAGACATGGGGAAATTCCTATCGGATTATCTGTGTATGTTGGGAATGGAGTTGAGCCTAAAGCGCAGGGGGGATGCAGCAGTCACAATCTGCACGTTGATGGTGCCAGTCTCGCGCAACAGCGTCAGCGGTGTCGCGGGCGCGCCGTAGCTGTCATCAAGGTGATCTTGCAGCGATTGATGAACCGCCTCGGGCAGTGTGGCAGAATTTACGTAATACGTTGAAAACAATTTCATTGGCGTTTGTCGTGCCATTGTTCTGAGTGGAACCGAACATAACTTCTCCTCGGGCGAATGCGCCGCGTTCTGTATCAGGATAAAGAGAAGGCCCCGGGGGGTGTGGCAGGCGCAGCCGCGCCTAGACCGCCCGGGGAAAAGGGCGGTTCAGCAGTAGAAATCGAAAATGATCTACGTGTTCCAGCATGGTATCTGATTTAGGTACGGAGGGATTTTTTGTCAATCTGCGCTAGGTGCCCCCAGGGCGCCGCCACATTTCGTGACTTAAATGGCCCACAAGCAGTAGTGGGGTTCTGGCGCGCCAACGGAACTGTTTAAGCGTTATCTGGCACCAATCTAGGCAACCCACCCGGAGCGTGTGAAGATATCTACATGCCATGTGTCGCGATCCAGAATCGAATATTTTGCACAGATATTGGTCACGTAGCAAACTAGCGAACAAATCAGCGTTAGTTGCCTTTATATGAAACACACCTTGGATTCATGGATATTTAATATCTGCGACAATCTCCGATGATCGGAAAATCTTGTGCTCCGCCGATAATCGGTGGCGGTCACCCATCTCGGAAGGAAGCAACATGCAAAACAAATTATCACGTCGGCATCTCCTTGCAACAAGCGCGGGGCTGGCCGCAACTTTGGCCATGCCATCAATCGTGCGCGCCCAGCCGCTTGCAGGCAAAGAAGTGCGCCTGTTGACGTGGTCGGACAACACCGGCCTCGCCGTTCTTGATCACATCGCCAAGCCATTCGAAGAAAAGACCGGCGCGCGCGTCATTGCAGACCGCACCGGATCGACGTCTGAAATGGTGGCCAAGCTGCGTGCGGCTGGCGATCGACCACAATACGACGTCATCACCCTTGCCGGTGTGGGTGGCGTGGAGTTGGCCGGGGACGGCCTGCTTGCCAAACCTGATCTCAACATGTTGCCCAACCTTGAACAGGTTGACCCACGGTTCCGCACCGGGGCCGACGGTCACGGCATTGGCTATCTCCTTTGGACAGGTGGCCTGATCTATAACACCAAAACCTTTGCAGAGCCGCCAAAGTCCTATGCACAGATGTGGGATGCGGCGCATCAGAATCGTCTTTTTCTGCCGCCTGCGACATGGACGGACGCGCTCGATACCATCTTTGCGACCGGCAAGATGATTGGCGGCGACGGCACCAATGCTGACGAAGCTTTTGCCAAGCTTGCAGAACTGCGCAACAGCATTCTGACATTTGGTGAAAACCCCGCGCAGTTGTCCGAACTGTTCCGCTCTGACGCGCTGGATATCGGTGGCGTTTACGCCCCGGCGTTCTATGCCAAAGAACTGATGGACCCTGCAAATTCCAACATGGGTGCGACCTATGATGTGGACGAAGGCTTCTACGCCGATTTGATGTATACGATCATGCCGAAGTCCAAGCCGGGCGACGATGACGTGGTGCACGCCTTCATCGACTTCACGCTGGACGCGAATGTTCAGGGTGTCATGGCAGAGGCCGTTCTGAACGGCCCCATCAACCAGAACGCCGTAATGTCAGAGGCTGCCAAGGCGAGCCCCTTCATCATCAAGCCAGAGCAGATGGGCGAAAAGGCTGTTGTCCACGACAAGGCGTTCATCGCTGACGTGCGCGAAGGCTGGATCAACCGCTACACCCAGACGCTGTCGTAAACCAAGACCTAAAGCAGGACCCCAGAACATGAGTATAAGGCTATCTCGATCACGAGCACTGGCATTTTCCTTGCCGGCATTCATCGCGATACTGCCGTTCTTGGGGGCCTGCTTTTTCATCTTTCGGTTTTCACTTTCGGGCGAAAGGGGACAGATCGACGGCTGGTCGATCCAGCCATATTTGGACCTTATGACGCCCTTCTTTGGGCGATCCGTCTGGCTGACACTCAAGCTTGCGTTCATTGCCACAGTAATTGCCATGCTGCTGGCGGTGCCGTTGGCGTTTCTGCTGACGTCGCTGCGCAGTCCGCTGGCACGGCGGTGTCTGACCGTGACAATCCTGTTGCCGCTGATCCTCAACCTGCTGGTTCAGGCCTATGGCTGGATTTTGCTATTGGGGCCAAGTGGTGTTCTGAATTCAACCCTGCGGGGGCTCGGGATCATCGAGCGGCCTATATTTCTGCTCTTCAATGAAACGGGCGTGCTTCTGGGCCTTATCCAGACTTCTTTACCGCTGGCGGTATTTCCAATCGTCAGCTCTGTGCGCGGTCTGTCGCAAGAGCATCTGGAGGCCGCAAGCTCGCTTGGCGCGTCGCAATGGCGCACCTTTTTTGACGTGACTGTGCCGCTACTGCGGCCCGGCCTGTTCGGGGCTGCGTCAATCGTTTTTGCGTTTAACGCCAGTGCATTCGCGGTTCCGCTGTTGTTGGGGGGCAGGCGTGTGCAGATGATGGGCGTCGCAATACGGGATATGATTTCTCCGATGTTCAATTGGTCGGGCGCGGCGGCTGCGGGGATGATCCTGATCTTCCTGACACTGATCGTTCTGGTTTTCTCTTCTTGGCTGGTTCGGGTTACGTCCGAAAATGTGAGGCACTGATATGCGCGTAGGACTTCTCCCGACAGAGGGCGGCGGCACATATCGGTTTGCCGTCATCGCATTGGCCATTGTCGGCATCTTGATCTCTTCTCTGCCGGTCGTCGTTGTCACCATCATGTCGTTCTCGGCGGCTGATAATACGGGGTTCCCGCCAGAAGCGTTGTCGTTGCGCTGGTACTGGGATGTCATCGCACTTTTCACCAACGAAGACGCATCAAGCGCCCAGTCGGTTGTCGATTCCACGCTGACCAGCCTTTTGGTCGCGGTCATCGTGATGGCGATATCAACCTTTGTGTGTATTCCGCTGGCCTACGCGCTTGCGCGTGGCGACCGGCGCATCCGCGCAGGTATGGAACTGCTGTTCACGCTGCCTTTGGTGTTTCCGCTGGTCATCTTGGGCATTTCATTCCTGCTCATCGCTGAAAGCCTGCGGGTAGATATCGGGATTTGGCGGATTATCATCCCGCACGTCGCATTGGTGCTGCCATTCGTGCTGCGCAACTGTCTTGGTGCCATGAGCGGTATCAGCGTCGAGATTGAGGAAGCCGCCGTATCGCTGGGCGCCTCACCGCTGCGCGCGATCTGGGATGTCGTCATCCCGCTGATGAAGGCGGGCACTCTGGCCGGGCTGATCTTTGCACTGATCATCAGCTTTAACGAATTCACGATCACCTTCTTCATGTACACCATTGACGTCAGCACCTTGCCGATCTGGATGTACAGCCGAACCGTGTCGTCGCTTGATCCGTCAACGCTGGCGCTTTCCGTCTTTATCATCATCGCCGACGTGGTGCTGATCGTGCTTGTAGACAAGCTGATCGCCGGTCGTGCGAGCCTCTTTTGAAAGGGCCAATACCTTGACCACGCAGAATACCCACCTTCACATTGACGGTGTTTCCAAGAACTTTGGCGACGTAAAGGCGCTGTCGGATATTGATCTCAAGATCGAACGCGGCTCATTTGTGTGTTTGCTGGGCCCCTCGGGTTGCGGCAAGACCACGCTGTTGCGGATCATCGCGGGTTTCGAGACGGCGTCACGCGGTCGGTTGATGCTGGATGGTAGCGACATTGCGCAGATCCCGCCCCACAAACGCGGGTTTGGCATGGTGTTTCAATCGCTGGCGCTGTTCCCGCATATGAGCGTGGCGCGCAATATCGCATACGGGCTCAAACTGCGGGGCGTCAGCGGCAAGGAGCAGCGCAACCGGGTGGAAGAACTGCTAAACGTGATCCAGTTGCCGTCGATCGCCGATCGCCCGGTTTCCGCTCTGTCCGGCGGACAGCGGCAGCGGGTGGCGATTGCGCGCGCTCTGGCCATTCAGCCCAAATTGTTCTTGCTGGACGAGCCACTGTCGGCGCTGGACGCCAAGCTGCGCGACAACATGCAGATCGAGTTGCGCCAGTTGCAGCAAAAATTTGGGGTGACAACGATCTTGGTCACCCATGACCAGCACGAAGCGATGATGCTCGCCGATGAATTGGTCGTGTTGAAGGACGGTGCTGTGCGCCAGGCCGCCGCACCCTCGGTCGTCTATCAGCAGCCCGCAGACAGCTTTGTCGCGGATTTTTTAGGCGCGGCTAATCTGATCGACGCAGGCGCCTACAAGAGCGGAGAAATTCAACTGCTCGGCACATCCTCGAAATTTGCAACACATCACCCGGAAGGCACACGACTGCAGGCCGCCGTGCGCGCCGAGCATATTCAACTGCTGCCCGTGTCAGCCGCAGGTCATGCGCCGGTTGGAACTGTTGCGTTTATGCGCGACCTCGGCCCCGCGACAGAGCTGATCGTGGACGTCGGCAGCGAACGCCTCCGCGTGCGCTGCCCCAACACCGAATGTCAGGGTCTTGAGATTGGCGCGCAGGTCGCTGTGGTGTTGGACCCGGCCCATATGTCAGTGTTCAACGCCGCGTAGGCCACGCGCCGGGCCATGAGCCAACGGGCGAGGGGGGGCGTGCAGGTTTATCCTGCGCCGCCCCGTCTGGTTTTGAAGGTGGAGTATTTCATCTCATTGGCAGACGACTATCCCGCCTACGTCTGCGCGATCCTTTTGCCCAAGAATATATAAACCCGCCGGAGCGATGCTGCGGCGGGTGTTTCAGTTTTCAGATGTTACCACGCGTGGGATCATAAGTCCGCGTGCAGATGCTCTGGCCATGGCGCGTTATGCGTCAGGCGACATCCCTGCCACCCACGCGCGCCATCTTTTTATCCCGTCGCGTTTTTCCTGAACGGTGAAAACTGCATCAGGCTCAAGATTTCAAAAAACATCTGCGCGCCGTTTTGTGCGGTGTTTGTCGTCGGGTCGTAGGCTGGGGCAACCTCGACCACGTCGCCGCCGACAAAGTTCGCACCTTTCATACCGCGGATAATTGCCATCGCTTCGCGCGTTGTCAGCCCGCCGACCTCAGGCGTGCCGGTGCCCGGAGCATAAGCGGGATCAAGGCTGTCGATGTCGAATGAGAAATATGTCGGGCCGTCACCGATCACGTTGCGCGCCTGACGGATGATGTCGGGAATGGCGGTTTCGGTGATGCTGGCGGCCTCGATCACGGTCATCCCGGACATTTCCGAGAACTCCCAGATGTATTTGGCAGCGCCGCGTATCCCGATCTGGATTGTGCGTTCTGGGTCCAAAACACCGTCAAGCACGGCATTGCGGAAAGGACCGCCGTGGTGGAATTTTTCGCCTTCGTATGATCCACCGGTATCGCAATGCGCGTCGATGTGGATCATACCGACCGGGCCATTTGCGCCCACTGCCTTGAGGATCGGATGGCTGATAGAATGATCACCACCAACCGCCATTGGGATCACGCCCTGTGCGACGATCCCGGCGACGAATTTCTCGATATCAGCATGGCTTTGGGCCAGATCAAACCGGCTTTGGAAAGGCACATCGCCAATATCAGCAACCGCCATTTCATGAATCGGCGCGCAGTCCAGTGCATCGTTATAAGGCCCGACCCGTTCGATAGAGCGCAGGGCCCGAGGACCGAAACGCGATCCATTGCGGTTGGTCACGCCAAGGTCCATCGGCACGCCATAGAGCGCCACATCCAGGTCCGAGATGCTTGTCCCTTCGGCCCAGTTTCGGTGGGGGGCGTCCAGCAGTGTCGGCATCCCGGAATAGGGTGCAGGCCGACGGCCGCCTTCGGAAAATATCTTGTCCGCGATCCTCTGAAAATTCGGATTCTGTAGTTCGCCACCAGTGGCATCGGCAAATGTGTGTCGTAACTCTGCGAGTTTTTGGTCGGACCAAGCCATAGTGCACCTCTTTCTTTGTCACCTGCCAATATGGCTAAATTCGTGTGTGTTTAAATTTGAACATTCCTAACTTCTGTTTCATATTCGTACAACTTACGCGACCACAGGAGCAGCCGAGATGGCACGCCGCAAAAAAGCCTTTTCAGGAAAAGTGAACGACGTAGATTTGCGGCTGATGCGGGTTTTCAAGGCCGTCATCGAATGCGGGGGGCTGTCTGCGGCGCAGACTGAATTGGGGGTCGGACGCTCGACGATTTCGCGGCAGATATCCGACCTTGAGACGCGGCTGGGTCTGCGGCTGTGTCACCGTGGAAGAAGCGGCTTTTACCTTACCCAGCAAGGACGTCAGGCGATTGATTACATTGATCAGTTTTTGATCTCATCAGATGATCTGGCCTCCAGAATCGCCAGCATCAGTAATCAGATGGTCGGGAATATCGAGATCGGGATGATCGACTTTACCATGTCCGACGTCAAAAACCCGTTGATCTCGACGATGCAGAAATTCCAAGAGGTTGCCCCGGACGTGTCGATCAATCTGATGACAGGGTCACCCAACGAAGTGGAGCGGGGCATTATTGACGGCAAATTGCATATCGGAATCATTCCTGATTATCAGCGTCACCCCAGCCTGGATTATTTCACGCTCTACGACGAAGATGTCGGGCTATTCTGTGGCGGCCAGCATCCGTTGATGCAAGCGATCCAACAAAACGTCACCTTAACCGAAGCCGAAATCTGCAAACATAAGCTGGTCCATAGAGCCTATTTCGAAAGCGAGCGGTTGCGGCAGCGTAAACAGAAATTCCCTGTGGGCAGCACCGTCTATCAGACCGAAGCGGTTCTTGCCCTTGTGCGCAGCGGCGTCTATTTGGGCTATTTCCCAAGGCATTGTCAGGATCTGATGCACGGCGAGTTTGTTGAACTTCTGCCCGAGGTTTTTGGGTATTCTACGCCGATTTGTGCGCTCTGGAGGGCGGATCGAAAGCACTCTTTGATCTTGCAGGACTTTCTGCAATTGCTCCGCGACGAACGCCCGGCGGGCTAAGGTTCCCGGCAGGGTATATTCCGCCGGACCATGGATCGCGGGCCGCGAAATCAAAACCTTGGCCGCACGTCATTTGGGAAGTAGTCGCCTTTCGCACCGGGGAGCATCGCCTTCCGCAGGCCTTATTGCGCTGGGCTGCTACGGTCGCGGCGCGCAATAAAGCGCGTGTAGTGTTTCCAGCACGGCGGCGACCTCGCCACCCTTGACCGAATAGTAAATCGTTTGACCCGCGCGTCGCCCATCGACCAGGCCTGCCTCTTTCAGACGTTTAAGCTGCTGCGACATAGTGGGCTGCGACAGGCCACACGCCGCCGCCAGATCACCCACCGACCGTTCCCCTTCCAGCAGACGACAAAGGATTTGCAGTCGCGTCTCGGAGGCGAGCATTCCCATCAGCGCTGCAGCACCTGCAATATCTCCGTCGAAGGGATTGTCGAAGTTTTTCATATTAGACTCATTGAATATTAGATGAGACGAATATATACTGTCTATCAGGCTGATTCAAGGCTGGCTGGTTCCAAGCGAAATCCGGCATTGCCGGGTCTGCGGCGCAAGCTGCCCAAACATGGAGAAGATACGTGGAAACTGAATTTACCCCATGGCTGTCGCTTGGCGGTGGCATGATGATAGGGGCCTCGGCGGTTCTGCTGATGGCTACCAATGGCCGCATCGCAGGCATCAGCGGGCTTACCTCTCGCCTGTTCTCACGCAGCACCGACGGCGAGGCCCGTGGCGTTTCGGCGCTGTTTGTACTGGGTCTGCTTTTGGCCGCGCCGCTGTGGCTGCTGACCTCTGGCGGTTGGCCGCAACAATGGGTGCCCAGTAGTCCGCTATTGATGGCGTTTGCAGGGCTGTTGGTTGGCTTTGGCGCGACCTATGGCAACGGCTGCACTTCCGGCCACGGGGTCTGCGGCATCAGCCGTGGGTCGGGGCGCTCTATCGTGGCGACCGCGACATTCATGGTGGCGGCCATCGTCACCGTCTTTTTCATTCGCCACGTTATCGGAGCCTGACATGAAACAGACTTTTGCACTTCTCTCGGGCCTAATTTTTGGTCTTGGGCTTATCGTTTCGGGCATGGCTGACCCGGCCAAGGTGCTCAACTTCCTTGATCTCTTTGGCACATGGGACCCCAGTCTTGCCTTTGTAATGGGCGGGGCTATCGCGGTGACGGCGCCAGGTTTTGCCTGGCTGACCCGCACGCGCCAACGGCCTTTTTTCGATGGCGAGTTCCGGATGCCGACCAAGACCGACCTTGACCCCAAGCTGCTGACCGGCTCGGCGATTTTCGGCATTGGCTGGGGATTGGGTGGGTTCTGCCCCGGCCCTGCGCTGACGGCGCTTCCGATCGCGGCAACCGGCACCCTGATCTTCGTGCCCTTCATGCTGGGTGGCATGTGGCTGGCCCGGCACACACCTGACCTGACCCTGAAAAAAGGAGTTGCGCAATGAGCGATCCATTGAAGTCCCCCGTCGTCCGTCATTCTGCGTCGACCGGTGCGGGCAGCCCGGATGTCTGGGGCATCTACGAGCCAGACACCGGGTCGATCCAGTATATCTGTGCCGATCCGGCAACGCGGCGGGCGGCGCTGATTGATGTCGTATGGAACTTTGATCCCAAGAACTATCGCTTCTCGACCCAAAGCATGGATCAAGTGCTTGACCTCGTGCGCGAGAACGATCTGACCGTCGAATGGGTTCTCGACACGCACCCCCATGCCGATCACGTCATGGCTTCGGCACATCTGAAAGAGCGCACCGGGGCCCCCAACGCCATCGGCGCGCTGGTACCAAAGATCGCCAAAATATGGGCAGACCTCTACAATCTGCCTCAGGCTTTTGACGCGGACCGCGACTTTGATCACTTGTTCAAAGAAGGGGAAACCTTTAAAATCGGTGATCTGGAGGCGCGCGTGATGCTGTCGCCGGGCCATACGCTCGGATCTATTTCCTACGTCTGTGGCGACGCGGCTTTTGTGCATGACACGTTGATGCAGCCTGACGCAGGCACGTCGCGGTCGGACTTTCCGGGCGGCAAAACCTCGGAATTGTGGGACTCTATTCAGGCAATCCTCGCCCTGCCGAGCGACACGCGGCTTTATATTGGTCATGACTACGGCACCAAGACGCGCAAGGAGCCCGCGTGGGAGGCGACAGTCGCCGAACACAAGGCACATAACATCCACGTCAAGGACGGCACCAAGCGCGAAGACTATATCGAGCGTCGGCAGAAGCGTGATGCGACCCTGTCGTTGCCCGATCGCATCTTGGCAGCTTTGCAAATCAATCTGCGTGGCGGACGGCTGCCGCCTGCGGAGGACGATGGCAATCATTACCTTAAGCTGCCGGTCAACCGCTTTGACTAAAGCCTAACTGGGCGGCCCGCGCGGCCGCCCTTTCGCCATTGTCCCTCAACGCGCTGGATCGCCCGATATGAACCCCGCTTCGCTGTCACGTTATCTGCCGATCCTCGACTGGGGGCGGCGCTATGACCGCGCGAATTTCAGCGGTGATATGGTGGCCGCCGTCATCGTTACGATCATGCTGATTCCGCAGTCGCTGGCGTATGCGCTGTTGGCGGGAATGCCGCCCGAGGCAGGGATTTATGCCTCGATCGCGCCGATTGTGCTTTATGCCATCTTTGGCACCAGCCGTGCGCTGGCGGTAGGACCGGTGGCGGTGGTGTCGTTGATGACGGCGGCAGCGGTGGGGAACATAGCCGACGCCGGGACGGCGGGATATATCGCGGCAGCGCTGACGCTGGCCTTCCTGTCGGGGGTGATGCTGCTTTTACTTGGCGTGTTCCGGTTGGGGTTTCTCGCCAATTTCCTATCGCATCCCGTGATTGCTGGATTCATCACCGCCAGCGGTATTCTGATTGCAGCAAGCCAATTGCGCCATATTCTCGGCATCCGGGCCGAGGGGCATACGCTGGTCGAGATACTCGTTAGTCTGGGCGCGCATCTGGGTGAGACCAATCCGATCACCGTGGCGCTGGGCGTGTCTGCCACCGCATTTCTGTTCTGGGTGCGGGGCGGGCTGAAACCGCTGCTGCGCCGCGCGGGTGTTGGGCCACGCCTGGCCGATCTTGGTGCCAAGACCGGTCCGGTGCTGGCGATCGTCGCCACGACGCTTGCCGTCTGGGGCTTTGATCTGGGGCGCAACGGCGTGGCGATTGTAGGCGACGTCCCCCAAAGCCTGCCGCCGCTTACCTTGCCCTCCTTCTCTCCTGACCTTTTGTCTCAACTTCTGGTGCCCGCGCTGCTGATCTCGATTATCGGCTTTGTCGAAAGCATCTCGGTGGCGCAGACCCTTGCCGCCAAAAAGCGCCAGCGCATTGACCCGGACCAGGAATTGATCGGCCTGGGCGCTGCGAACCTCGGTGCGGCATTTACCGGCGGCTTTCCGGTCACCGGTGGTTTTTCGAGATCGGTGGTGAACTATGACGCGGGCGCCGAAACACCGGCGGCCGGGGCCTTTACCGCTGTCGGGTTGGCGATGGCGGCGCTGTTTCTGACACCTTTGATCCACTACCTGCCCAAGGCAACGCTGGCGGCGACGATCATCGTTGCTGTGCTCAGCCTCGTCGATTTTTCGATCCTCAAACGCGCCTGGTTGTTCAGTCGCGCAGATTTTGCCGCTGTCACGGTGACCATTCTGCTAACGCTCATCTTTGGCGTAGAGGTGGGCGTGACCGCCGGTGTAGTGACCTCAATCCTCGTGCATCTGTACAAAACCTCGCGGCCGCATATGGCCGTGGTGGGACGCGTGCCGGGAACGGAGCATTTCCGCAACGTCCTGCGCCATGATGTCGAAACCCAGCCGCATATCCTGTCGTTGCGCGTGGACGAGAGCCTGTATTTTCCGAACGCGCGTTACCTTGAGGATCAGCTTGCGGGCTATGCCGCCGAAAAGGACGAATTGACTGACGTGGTGCTGATGTTCCCCGCCGTGAACGAGATCGACCTTTCGGCGCTGGAATCGCTTGAGGCGATCAACAGTCGGCTGAAGGATGCAGGCATCCGGCTGCATCTGAGCGAGGTGAAAGGCCCTGTGATGGACCGGTTGCAGCGCAGCCACTTCCTTGACGATCTAACCGGCCAGGTTTTCCTGAGCCAGCACGAAGCCATCTGTGCACTGGTGCCAAAGCGAGATGAACCCGGTGCCACAGGGGCAATGAAATGATCAGTGCGCGCTGTGCCGGTAACCGCGTCAACCTGTGGCCACGGTTCTAGCGATCCAGCTCTCGGCGCAGAAACCGGAGAAATCGTGGGTCACCGGTGCGGGTCACATTTAGCCGCATCCCGGATGGTGCACTGGCAGGCTGAACGCAGAAAAAGCTCGACGGCGCCAGAAATATCCCTTCGGCGGCGGCCTTTTTAGCGAGTTCGGTGTCGCTGGTGCCTGCGGGTAGATCAAGCCATGCGTAATACCCTTGACCCGGTGCCACTTTGCAGTGCAGACCCAGCAGCGCCAGATCGCTGTGTAGCTTTACAGCAGCATTTTGCAGCCGTCCGGCCAGCTTTTTGAGGTGCCGCGCATAGCGACGGTTTTGAATCATCTCGGCAACGATCATTTCGGAAAAACGCGACGAATTGACCGTGGTGATCATTTTCAGTTCGGCCAGTTCTTCGGTAATGCTGCGGTGCGCAGCGATGTAGCCTGTGCGAAAGGACGCCGATAGCGTCTTGGAAAAAGTGCCGACAAAAATCACGCGGTCAAATCCGTCAAGTGCTGCCAAACGCACGCCTTTTGGGTCGGGAAGGTCGACAAAGGGGTCGTCATCTACCACCATAAAATCCATGATCTCGGCGAGCTTCAGCACGCCATGCGCCGTGGCCAGATCCATCGAAGTTCCCGTCGGATTCTGCGCCAGAGACTGAGTAAAGAATAGTTTTGGCCGATGCTCGGTTGCCAAGCTGCGCAATTGGCCCAGGTCAGGACCGTTTATCCCGCGCGGCACGCCGACGAAATTTATTTGGGAAAATCGTAGCTTGGCAAACAGGGGGTAATATCCCGGATCGTCCACCAAAACGGTATCACCCGCCTTCAGATAGCGGCGCACAATCAGGTCAAGACCATGATTGGCGCCGAAAGTTGTCACGATCTGTTCCGAGGTAACGGCAATGCCATCCGCGTTATGCCGCGCCGCGATCAGCATGCGCAGCGGGTGATACCCCATATGAGAGCCGTAGCCTGATGCGTCATTCCCGGTGTCGCTCAATAGCTCGGGAAGATTGCGCATCGGTATTCCTGCCATCCAGATAGCCGGTGGTCGCCCATCACCGATCCGCACTGCATAGTTCTGATCCAGTTGCGCTCGCAGCAGGGAAATACTGTCCACCGCTTCAACCAGATGTCGGGGGACATCATCTTCGCGAAACGTGTGACTAGGCATCGCGACGGTAAAACCAGAACCTTGTCGGGCTGTGATCAGCCCTTGCGCCACCAGCCTGTCATATACGTCGACGATGGTGTTTTTTGAAACACCTTGCTCTTGCGCGGCCGCACGGATGGAGGGCAAGCGTTCTCCGGCGCGCAGGTTGCCATTGGCAATATCATCGGCCAGACGTTTTGCAATGTTATCGGTCTTGTTCATGGAACGCCTTAAACTGTACCGGTAAAAGTACCAGTACACCGTGACACTGTATTCCACAATTGTACCTATGATCTGCCTCGGGACTACGCCAAAGATCGGCTTGGAAATCTTGGGGGCATTATCCGAATGACGAATGGCAAAACTTCGCAGATCAGTTCGCGGCTAGAAAATATGCGTGACCTCGGGCCAGAAGCGCGATTGGATCTGGTGGCGAAGACCGTCGGCCTGGACGATGCAGACCGAGCGACACTGGCCGGGCAGGATGTGTTGCCGATGTCCTTGGCGAACGGCATGATCGAAAACGTGATCGGTAAATTCGAACTGCCGCTTGCCGTGGCATCCAATTTTACGATCAACGACAAGGACTATCTAATCCCGATGGTGGTTGAAGAGCCATCTGTCGTCGCTGCCGCCTCTTACATGGCCAAAATCGCGCGGAGTTGTGGAGGGTTTCACACCTCATCTGACCGGCCAGTGATGCGGGCGCAAATTCAGGTGGTCGGCCTGACTGACCCCAACGGCGCACGACAGCGCTTGCTGGCGGCCGAGGGCGAGTTGCGCCAGATGTGCAACGGCCGCGACGAAGTGCTGGTGTCCTTGGGGGGCGGCTGCATCGGGATCGAGGTGCATGTGTTCGAAACGTCCGCTGTAGGGCCGATGGCGGTGCTGCATATCCTTGTGGACGTGCGCGATGCTATGGGGGCCAATGCCGTCAATTCCATGGCCGAAACAATCGCGCCAAGGGTGGCGGAAATTGCAGGAGGTCATACCCGCCTTCGCATCCTATCCAACCTGGCAGACCGCAGACTGGCGCGGGCCTATGTCACGCTGACGCCTGACGCGTTGACGACCAAGACGATGGACGGGAATGACGTCATCGACGGTATGATCGAAGCCTACGCGCTTGCCCAGATCGACCCCTATCGCGCGGCGACTCACAACAAAGGTGTGATGAATGGCATTGATCCCGTGGTTGTCGCCACGGGCAACGACTGGCGTGCGATCGAGGCCGGCGCCCATGCCTGGGCCGCACGAAGCGGTCAGTACACATCATTGACGACGTGGGAGCGTGGCGGAGACGGGACGCTGACCGGCACCATTGAAATGCCGATGGCCCTCGGTCTGGTGGGCGGCGCGACGAAGACGCATCCAGCCGCACAGGCTGTGCTTCGGGTGCTGGGTGTGCGCAGCGCACAGGAACTGGCGGAAGTGACAGTTGCCGTGGGGCTTGCGCAGAACATGGCCGCGTTGCGCGCGCTGGCGACCGAAGGCATCCAGAAAGGCCATATGGCGCTGCATGCGCGCAACATCGCCATTCTGGCCGGCGCTATCGGCCCGCAGATCGAAGCAGTGGCCAAGGCCATTGCTGCGCAGGGGCACATCAGTGTTCAGGCCGCAAAAGACGTGCTGGCGAAGCTTTAGCGCCACGCAGAGTACAGATTATTTTAGGGAGGACGACCAATGACAAAAACACTTAACACGCCATCGACCCGGCGCCAATTTATCCGCGGTGCCACCGCGGCAGGGCTGGCCACACCGGCAATAGTAGCTGCCAGTTCGGTGCGCGCGCAGGGCACGATTCAATGGCGCATGCAGGCACTTTGGGGCGGTGGCACCACGCCAATGCTCTACGAAGAGAAATTCTGTGACCGGGTGCGCGAATTGACTGGTGGCAGTTTGGATATCACACCGTTTGCAGGGGGGCAGATCGTACCCGCAGCCCAGTCGTTCGACGCGGTGCGCGGTGGCGCTTTCCAATTGATGAAGACATTTGACGGCTACACCGCCGGCAAGATCCCCGCGCACGGGTTTTCGTCGACTGTCCCGTTTGGGTTTCCAGAGGCCGATCAGTACGAGGCATGGTTTTACGAGCGCGGCGGCCTGGAAATGGCGGCTAAATCTTATGCGCCCGCCGGGCTGACCTATGTCGCACCCACAGTGTACGGCGAAGAGCCGCTGCATTCGAAGGTCGAGATCCGTAAGATCGCCGATATGAATGGGTTGAAAGGCCGTTTTGTCGGCCTTGCGGCCGCAGTGATGGGTGACTTTGGGGTCGCGGTGTCGCCGCTGCCAACATCTGAGGTTTACTCGGCCCTGGACAAGGGTCTAGTCGATTTCGCCGACCGGGGCGATATCAAGGCGAACTATGAGGAAGGCCTGCATGAGGTTGCCAAATACCTGATTCTGCCTGGTGTCCATCAGCCGTCCACTGCGACATGCTATGTAGCCAATACCGCAGCTTACGGGCAGTTGGACGATCAGCAGCGTGCAGCGCTTGCCGTTGCCGCGCGCGAAGTGTCAGGCGCGCTGCGTCAGAACATCATCGTGGACAACGCAGAGTACATGGCAAAATTCGAAGAGGCGGGTGTCGAGATCATTACGTTCGACCCCGAAGATGTTGCGCAATCACGCAGCACGGCCGTCGCTTCGTGGGAAAAGGCGACCAACGGTGATGCATTAGCCACCGAAATGATGCAGAGCCAGAAACAACTGATGGCGGATCTGCGGCTTCTCTAACCAGCCAGAAAATGACTAAGACCGGCCCGTGCAACAAAGCGACGGGCCGGTTTTGCGACAGAGGGAGGCGTTAATGTTTCGCGCGGCACAGGCCATAACCACAGTTAATAGATGGACGTTCGAGGCCACCAAATGGCTGGTTTACGTCATTGCGGCACTCATGCTGTTCGAAGTGATATCGCGCTACTCGTTTCACACGCCGACCAGTTGGGGCCCGGAACTCGCGACCCTGTTGTTCGGCCCCTTCTTTTTAATGGGTGGGCCATATCTGCTGCACACGGGCGGCCACGTCGCCGTCGATATTCTCTCCGCATCGGCGCGGGGCAAACTACGGCTGGTTCTCGCCGTTCTCGCGGCGCTGCTGGCGTTGTTGTTTGGCCTGATTTTGCTGCGCTTCAGTTTGCCGCTTGCTTGGCAGGCCTATCAATACGGTGAAACCAGCTATTCAGGGTGGAATCCGATCATCTGGCCCGCCAAGGTCGTGCTGCCACTGGCTGCACTTCTGCTCGTGTTGCAATCACTTGCCGAAGTTGTCTTTGCTGTCAAAGGGCGGGCTGCGTGATGGAAAGCAGTCTTGTTCTGGTCGGTATGTTCTCTGCTCTGATGGTGCTGATGCTAAGCGGTGCCGGGTTGGCCTTTGTCTTGGGCGCCATCGCCTTTCTGGCAACTGCCACGCTTTGGGGGCCCAGTGCGTTGATCGTCACCGTGCTCAACACGTTCGAGACGATGACATCCGAAGCGTTGATGGCCATTCCGCTTTATGTGCTGATGGCCGCGATTTTGCAAAAGTCCCAGATCATCGACGATCTTTATGCCGCGATGGAAACGTGGTTTGGCGGCTTGCCCGGCGGGTTGGCCATCGGCACGGTTGTTATCTGTACGATCATGGCTGCCATGACAGGCGTCGTAGGTGCCGCCGTGGCCGCGATGGGTATCTTGGCGTTGCCGTCAATGCTGTCGCGGGGATACCATCCACCGCTGGCTTTGGGGGCGATCTGTGCCGGGGGTACTTTGGGCATTTTGATCCCACCGTCCGTGGTCACGATTGTTTACGCGATCACGGCGCAAATCTCGATCGGGCAGATGTTCATCGCAGGTGTTTTACCGGGTCTGATCCTCGCGTTCGGGTATTGTACCTATATTTGGGTGCGCGTCATGTTGAACCCCGAACTGGCCCCCAAACCGCAGGGCGGCACAGTCGTCCCGCTTGGGCAAAAGCTGGCGTCGCTCCGGCATTTGGTGCTGCCCGCGCTTGTTATCATTTCGGTGCTGGGGTCGATCTATGCCGGGATCGCCACACCGACCGAAGCCGCGGCAGTAGGTGTCTTGGGCGCATTGCTATCTGCAATTGTGTCGGGGCGGTTGCGCTTGGCCAACCTCAATGCGGCGGCGACGGACACGTTACGTGTCACGGCGATGATCCTTTGGATCACGCTTGGCGCCAAGGCGTTCATTTCGGTTTTTGTCGCGACGGGCGGCGCGGATAGTGTATTGAATTTCGTTCAGGGTTTGGAATCATCACGATACGTCGTTCTGCTGGCGATGTTGCTGGTGTTGATCTTCCTCGGTCTGTTTCTGGACGAGATTGGGATCATTCTGCTCTGCGTGCCGGTGTTTGTCCCGATCATCAAAACCCTTGGTTTTGATCCGCTTTGGTTTGGTGTGCTGTTCATGGTCACAGCGCAGATGGCCTATATCACGCCGCCGTTCGGTTACACCCTATTCTATCTCAAAGGGGTGCTGCCTGCTGGGATCGGTATCGGTCAGGTTTATCGCGGGGTGATCCCATTTTTCCTGATCCAAGTGGCGGTCCTGATCCTGTTTGTCCTTTTTCCCGACCTCGTCACTTGGTTGCCGGAACAGGCAGCAAGCAGGCTGAAGTAGATTTGGCGAACTGTCCCGCCGCGCCGTCTAGGAATCCAGCCGCATTTCGGCAATGAATTCGCCAAGCACACGGCATAGGTGGTGTTTGACCGGGCCAATGCCAGAGGTTGCGGATACCAGCGTGCCGATCCGAATATCGTTCAGCCCGTCTTCCATCAACGGGATGAACTTCAGTTGGTTCTGGCGCACCTCATCCATAAAACCCATCTTGGTATAAATACCGATGCCGTGACCCGCCAAAATCATCTGCTTTGCGATGAACAGATTGTTGGAAAAGATATGTGTCTTAAGGGTCGCCGCGACCGAAGAGACCAGATGATCAATGATCGAATTGCCGCTTCGCGCATCGGTAGTGCGTACAAGCCGTTCGCTGCTGATGTCGTTGATCGTCACATTCTTGCGCATCGCAAGTGGGTGATCAGGGCGGACAATGATGCCAAAGGGGGCGGTTTTTTCGTTCACCACGCGCACATCGGGATGCATATCCATCAGAAACGATATCGCGACATCGGTGTCGCCAGAGGCAACCGTTTGCATCATCTCTTCGGGCTGCGCCGTTGTGACGGTAAACGAGATGTCAGGATATTTGGCGCTGAATTCCTGCAACACCGCAGGCAGGACGCCATAGGCGACCGAATCGATGGTCGAAAGGTTGACGTGACCGGAACGCATGTCGCGCAGATCATCCATCAGCGTCTTGGTGCGCTCATAATCATACATCGTTTTGCGGCAGTGCTCCAACATGATGCTTCCGGTGCTGGTCAGGGTCACCCCTTCGGGTGTTCTGTCAAACAGGGCCATGCCCAGTTGTTTTTCCACGCTCAGGATCTTTCGGTTCACCGTGGTGGACGAGATATTCAGCACCGACGACGCTTTGCGGATAGAGCCCTGACGGGCAACTTCGTCGAAGTATTTCAAGAAGCTGGAATGCATTTGTGATCCCTTTTCCTAAGCTCGGCGAAGCATCGGTAAATTGGCGATGCATAAAGTGCATCACCGTTGGCAGCATTTGACACTTCTTGCATCACCCTGTGCCGGACTAAAGTCAACAGGACATCAGGCGTATATTGCCGGATCATGAAAAGCGGCCAACGCACTTTGGGAGAGAATTATGTCAGACAATTCCACTTTTAATCTTAATCGCCGGACATTGCTAAAGTCGGTCGGCGCCGCAGCGGGCCTTGCAGGTGCGGGTACGTTTGTGAGCGTCCAGCGCGCGATGGCGCAGGACACATTCAAAGTCACGCTGCAACTGGGTTGGTTGGCCAGCAACGGAATCTTGGGCGAAGTTGTGGCCGACAAGCAGGGCTTTTTCGCGGATGAGGGCCTGACGCTTGATATCGTGGCAGGCGGCCCCAATGTCGACGGCGTGGCGTCGGTCGCGTCCGGTCGGGCCAATCTAGGCCAAATCTCGTCTAGCCCGTCCTTGATGCTTGCCCGGTCCGCCGGACTGCCGGTGAAATGTATCGCGACAGGGTATCAGAAGCATCCGTTCACGTATTTCTCGCTCAAGAGTAATCCAGTGAACGCCCCGCAGGATTTCATCGGCAAGAAGATCGCAACGAACGGCACTGCGCGCATTCTGCTGGACGCCCTGCTGGCGCATAACGGGATTTCCCAAGATGACGTCGAAATTTCGGTCATGGGGTCCGATATGGCGCCTCTGATGACCGGACAGGTCGATGTGGTGACGGGCTGGAACACCAACACCAGCGCGACAAGCATCATGGGCGATCAACGTGTTGACCTGACCCTGTGGGACGCGGGTGTCGAACTGTATGCCTATCCTTATTACGTGAACGACAGCACACTAGAAGAGCACCCTGAGCAGGTGAACGGAATGATCCGTGCCATCGCTAAGGGCTGGGGTTGGGCCTATGAAAACCGCGAAGAAGCAGTGGACATCCTGCTTGAGCGTTATCCCAACCTTAACCGGGAAGATGAACTGGCGACAGTAGACCTTGTCTTGAGCTATGTCTTTGACGCCAAGACGGCCGAAAACGGCTGGGGTACGATGAATCCGGAGAACTGGCAGCGCCAGATCGAGATTTACGAAGACCTCGGCCAGTTTGAAAACGATCCCCCTAAAGTCGAAGACATCATGACGATGTCAGTGCTCGAAGCGACCGCTGACGTACGTCCAAAGTTCGGAGGCTGACCCATGCCCGCAGTTGCCAAGACCAAGATCACACCGATCAATACGGCGTCTCCTACCATTGCCGCATCATTGAAAAACGCATCGGTAAAATTCGGGACCTTCACCGCGATCGATTCGTTGTCGATCGATATCGAAGAAGGCTCCTTCTATACCATTCTTGGGCCTTCGGGCTGCGGCAAATCAACAATGTTGCGGCTGGTGTCAGACCTGATTCCAGCCGCGTCCGGAGATGTAAAAATCTTTGGTAAAACGACCGAAGCCGCGCGCCTGGCGCGGGAGTTTGCCTTTGTCTTTCAGGACGCCGCCCTGTTGCCCTGGCGGTCGGCACTCAAGAACGTGGAGCTGCCTCTTGAAATCGGACGCAAGCGCGGCATTGAAATTCCCGTCGGGAACAAGACGCCGCATGAATTGCTGGAAATGGTCGGGCTGAAGGGCCGCGAAAACGCGCTGCCGCATGAATTGTCCGGCGGTATGCGCCAGCGCGTCGCGATTGCCCGCGCATTGGTCTGCCAACCCAAGTTGCTTCTCATGGATGAACCCTTTGGCGCGCTGGACGAGATGACGCGCGATCATCTGAACATGCAGCTGCTTCAGATATGGAAGGAAACGGGCACCACCATCCTGTTTGTTACCCATTCGATCCCCGAAGCCGTCTTCTTGGGTCAGAAGGTCATGATGCTTCAGGCACATCCGGGGCGTCTGCGCGAAATTGTGGAGATAGATCTGCCTGAGAATCGCACAATTGAACTTCGCGATACGCAGGAATTCACACGCTATTCCGCCTATCTGCGCAAACTGTTGGAGACATGCTGATGACTATCGCTGAAACAAATCTGGCAGAGCAGAATTCCACCGAACTTGAGGAACGCCGCATTGAGCGCCGTAAGAAGCTGAAGGCTGGTGCATTGCCCTTGGGAACGGCCATCGCGCTGCTGCTGGTCTGGCAACTCGGCGTGCGGCTGTTTCAGGTGCCGACCTATATCGCGCCGGCGCCGTCCGACGTGGCCATCACCTTTGTCGACAAGTTTCCGATCCTGATGGCGAACTTCTGGCCGACCTTTTACGAAAGCGTGCTTGGCTTTTTCTTCGGAAACGTCTTTGCCATATTGATCGCAATCGCCTTCGTGCACAGCCGCACGGTTGAGCGGGCGTTTTTTCCAATCGCCGTATTCGTGAACACCATTCCAATTCTCGCCATCGCGCCGATCCTCGTGCTCATCTTTGGGCCCGGACTGACGGCCAAGGTCGTGATCGCGGCGCTGATCTGTTTCTTTCCCACCTTGGTCAACATGGTGCGCGGTTTGCAGGCGGTCAGTCCGCAGGCGCTGGAACTGGCACGCATCCTTTCTGCATCGAAAAGCGAAGTTTTCTGGAAGATCCGGTTGCCCTCATCTCTGCCGTTCCTGTTTTCCGCCCTGCGGATCGCGGCAACGACCTGTGTGATTGGCGCGATTGTAGGGGAATGGGTCGGCGCTGACCTCGGCTTGGGTGCCTTGATCATCGACTCGACGTTCAACTTCAATTCGCCGCTGCTCTACGCGACCGTTTTCATGTCCTCAGGGCTGTCGGTCTTCTTGTTTGCATCGGTTGCCATCGCAGAGCGGCTGATCATCCGCTGGTAAGAAAACGCTGCTTTTCACTCGAAATACTCCACGCGGATCAGAAAATCCCGTTGTGGAACCAATCAAGGAGACTTCCAATGACTGCTCAAATCAAAGACCACATCCAGTCTCGTACCGAACAGGTACCCGTGGTTGCCGATACCGATGTCGTTGTCATCGGCGCTGGGCCCGCCGGTGTGACAGCCGCCGTATCTGCTGCGCGGAACGGGTGTTCTGTTACGCTGCTGGAGCGTTATCACCACCTTGGCGGCATGGCATCCGGCGGCATGGTTCTGGTGCTGGACGACATGGTCAACGAAGGCAACGAAGTTGTCACCACCGGGATCGTCAGTGAATATGTCGATCGCATGGTCAAACAGGACGGCGCTGTTTTTCCCCCGTCAGAGGATTGTCTGAAAAACTGGGACATGTGGAAAAAGTGGTCCCGCTGGGGCTGTATCGATTTCCACCAATCGGGAATGCCACAGCCGATCATCCATGCGGTAGCCTTTGATCCTGACGCCTGGAAGCGGGTCAGCCTGGATCTGGTGCAGGAAGCTGACATCAACTTGCGGACACATTCATGGTTCTCCGAAGCCTTGGTGGAAAATGGCCGCGTGTCCGGCGTGATCTGCCAAACAAAAATGGGCCGTCAGGCCATCCGCGCCAAAATGGTCATTGATGCCAGCGGCGACTTGGATGTTGCCTCCTCTGCTGGGGCGTCGTTCACCGACGGTCAGTATATCGTAACCACTGTGTTCCGCCTGTGTGATGTCGACACTGACAGGGCCGAAGCCTTTGAATACGAGAACCCGGAAGAATACAAAAAGCTGGACCGAGAAGCGCGCCGCGTTATCGGTGGTGCCTGGGGTATGTGGTGGCTCAAGACGCCGCTGCCGGGCATCGTGTGGTGCAACTGCCCGCATATGCCGGGCTACGACGGGCTGTCCCCCGAAGGTATGGTCGCTGCCGAATACGAAGGCCGCGCGCGGATGATGAACCTTCTGGCCTTTGCTCGAAAAAACATCCCCGGTTTCGAGAATGCCAAGATGCTTGGCGCCGCCGAGCAAATGGGCATCCGTCAGACCCGGCTTTTGCAGGGTGAATATATCGTCACCAAAGATGATGTAAAAAGCCGCCGCCACTTTGCCGACAGCGTCTGCCGTGGCCGCGACTATTATACCCCTTACCGGGCGTTGCTGCCCAAGGGGATCGACAACCTCATCGTTGCTGGGCGCCACTATTCGGTCGAATCCGAGGCGCAAAAGCAATCGCGCGAAATCCCGCCGTGCATGTCGCAGGGTGAAGCCGCCGGTGTCGCTGTTGCCAAAGCACTCGAAGCGAATTGCGCGCTGCGCGATGTGGATGTCACGTCGATCCAAAAGCAGATGCGCGCGCAGGGTGCAGATCCAGGCGATGTGCCGTCTGCCAACGCTTTGGTTCAAGAAAAAGAAATCGCATAGGAGGCCACGATGACCCAGAATAACCTTCCCCTCGAAGGGGTACGTATCATCGACTTTACCCAAGTCATGATGGGGCCTTGTGCCACCCAGATGCTGGCGGATTTTGGTGCCGATGTGATCAAGGTCGAACGCCCCGGTGCCGGTGACCTATCGCGGAATTTTTTCGGAGAGCCGGACGAAATCGCGATGAATAACGCGGTGTTTGCATCGCTTAACCGCAACAAGCGTTCGATCACGATCGATACCAAATCCGACGAAGGCAAAAAGATCGTTTACGAGCTGGTGCGCAATTCCGACGTGGTCGTCGACAACTTTCGCGCCGGGGTGATGCAGCGCTTGGGTTTTGGATATGACACGCTTAAGGCAATCAACCCCCGCATCATCAGCGCGTCGGGCACAGGCTATGGTGAAAAGGGCCCTTATGCCCATAAGGGGGGGCAGGATGTGCTGGCGCAGGCGATGAGTGGCGTCATGGAAAAGCGGCAAGATCCGTCGATCCCCAAGTCGATCTATCCCACCACGCTGTGTGACTATACCGCCGGGATGCACCTGGTGCAGGGCATCATGGCCGCCTTGCTTGCCCGGCACAAATCCGGTGTCGGCCAAAAGGTCAGTGTTTCGCTCTACGATTCCATGATCGCCATGCAGATGCAGGAGGCCGCCCAGTGGAACAAACACGGAGAGGTGCTGAACTGGGCTGCGATGCCGCTAACGGGCGTTTTTGATACGACCAACGGTTCAGTGGTGGTGGTTGGCGCGTTCAAGTCGAACCCCCTGCGCGACATCTGTACCGCACTGGAGATCGACAACCTTGAGCCGGCCTACCCAACGCTGGCAAGCCAACGCAAGAACAAGCCCCTGCTGCAAGAAGCGTTCCGCAATGCCTTTGCCAAAAATACCACAGAGTACTGGTTGCAACGACTGGAGGCGCAGGATCTGCTCTGCGCGCCCGTCCGCAGCTTGGGCGAGGCACTGGACGATCCTCAGACAGTGATCAACGACATGCTGATCGAGATTGATCACCCATACCTCGGCAAGATGAATTTTGTCAGCTCGCCCGTGCATTTGAGCGATGCAAAAGTATCCATTCGTCATGTGCCACCAAAGCTGGGTGAACACACCGAAGAGGTGCTCAGCGAACTGGGGCTGGCCGCCAACCTCGGCAGGGCGGCCGAATGAGCGTTGTTTTTAAACTGGAAGATCACGTTGCTTGGGTCACCATCGACCGTCCCGACCGGATGAACGCCATCGATTCAGCCACCCAGACCCGGCTCGCGGAAATCTGGGACAAGATCGAAGCGGACCCTGATGTGCGATGTGTCGTCTTGACGGGCAGCGGTGACCGGGCATTTTCAGCCGGGGCCGATCTGAAAGACGACAATGGCATGTCGGGCGTTGACTATTGGAAAGACATCAGCGCCACAGGCTACGGCCGGATATCCCTGCGCAAGAGCCTGAACATACCCGTCATAGCGCGGATCAACGGCCTGGCGCTTGGCGGAGGGCTGGAAATGGCGATGGGCTGCGATATTCTGATCGCAGCCGACACCGCACGGTTCGGCCTGCCCGAAGCCAAGGTCGGGCGGATGCCGTTGGATGGCGGGATGTCCGTGCTGCCCCGGCTGATCCCGCGCAATATTGCGGTCGGCATGATGATGACCGGACGCATGATGCCAGCGGCGCAGATGCTGCACTATGGGCTGCTGAACGCGGTGGTCCCCCAAACAGAGCTGGACGCGGAAGTAGACCGCTGGGTCACCGATATTCTCGCGTCCGCGCCCCTTAGCCTCAAGGCGATCAAGGCAATTGTGCGCGGCACCAGCGAGATGTCCGTTCACGACGCCTATGCACATGAAACGCCTGAACTGCGCGCCGCGCTGGGGTCGGCCGACGCGAACGAGGGCGTGCTGGCATTCCGTGAAAAACGGGCTCCGATCTGGCAGGGCAGATAGCCCGTTCCGACCTGACTTCGTGACTGAACCCTGACTGACGGAGACGACATGACCTTAATCATCAAAAGCGAATGCATCGACGTCAAAGACGGGATCTGCACAACATCTTGCCCGGTTGATTGCATCTACGAAGGCGAGAGGATGTTTTACATTCACCCGACCGAATGCATCGAATGCGGCATGTGCGAAAGCATCTGTCCCGTCGATGCCATCCGCTATGCGGACGAGGTGGACCCACAAGACGCCGACTTCATCCGGATCAACGCACAGGTCTTCCACGATAGTGACGGCACTATGACCGAGCCCGGCGGATGGCGCAAAGACGCACCGCCGATCAAGGATGATCCCATCGTTGCCGGTTGGAGATAGGCGTCAAAACCACCGCAAAGAAAACCAAAGGAAAGACTATGCAAGGAATTATCGCAGCGGTGCCAACCCCCACTGACGCGGCAGGCAAGCCCCAGCGCGCGCCCTTTATCGAACATTGCCAATGGGCGATGACAAACGGCTGTGACGGCCTGAATGTTCTGGGATCAACGGGCGAAGCAAACTCCTTTGACAAAGGCACGCGCGCAGACGTCATGGCATGGGCCGCCAAGGCCGTGGACCCCGTGCGTCTGATGGTCGGCACGGGCACGCCATCCTTGGCAGAGACTATTTCGTTGACCTGCCACGCAGACGACCTGGGGTTTGCTGCGGCGCTGGTTTTGCCGCCCTACTACTACAAGCCGACGTCAGATGACGGGTTGTTCCGTTGGTACGAGGCGCTGCACGAGGCGCTTGGTACGCGACCGATCAAGGTGTATTTCTACAACTACCCGCAGATGACGGGGATTACCCTGTCTCACCGGCTGCTTGCGCGCCTTTGCGCAACGTACCCTGACCGTTTTGCAGGCATTAAGGATTCCTCCGGCGATCTGGAATATTGTCGTGAACTTGCATCGAAAATACCGGGGTTTGCCGTTTTCCCAAGCTCGGAAACCTCGCTGGCAGAGGCGGGTAGATCGGGCTTTGCCGGCTGCATCTCTGCCACGGTCAACCACTCATCCGCCGTATGTGCACAGATTTGGAAAGATCGTTCCGACCCTGACCCAGCCTTGATCGAAAAGATCGCTGGTCTACGGGCCGGGCTGATGTCTCATCCATTGATCCCGTCGATCAAATACATGGTCGCCCGCCGCACCGGCAACGCAATCTGGCACAACGCCGTACCACCATTTCTGCCGCTGGACAGCGCAGCCAAGGCCGCGCTCGACGCCATTGAACGCGCGCCCACGGTCGACCCCGCGTCGCAGGCAGATACGAACACGATATCATCGAAAAACGAAGGATCATAACATGAGCAAGCACGATAACCTGATCAACGGCGAATGGGTCAGCTTTGGCAATTATAATGACAACTTGAACCCATCGAACACCGACGACATCGTTGGCAGCTATTCTTATGGCGATGCGGATTCCGTGGAAAGTGCCGTGCAGGCTGCACAAGCGGCGCAGTCGGCATGGGCCAACAGCACGCCGCAGGCCCGCTATGATCTGCTGGATGCCGTTGGCAATGCGCTCGCGGCCCGCAGCAAGGAATTCGGAACGCTACTGGCCCGCGAAGAGGGCAAGACCCTGGCCGAAGGTATTGGCGAGACGATGCGCGCCTCGCAGGTTTTCAAATTCTTTGCAGGCGAAGCGCTGCGGATTTCTGGAGAGCTGCAATCGTCGGTTCGGCCCGGCATCGACGTTGAGATCACGCGCGAACCTGTAGGGATTGTCGGACTGATCACGCCATGGAACTTTCCCATTGCAATCCCTGCGTGGAAAATCGCGCCTGCGCTGGCCTATGGCAACTGTGTAATCATCAAACCCGCCGACCTGACACCCGGTTGCGCGCATGTGATTGCAACGCTGCTACATGAAAACGGGTGCCCACCCGGTGTGTTCAATCTGGTGATGGGGCGCGGTTCTACTGTTGGAGAGGCGATTGTTACCCATCCGCAAATCGACGCGATTTCCTTTACCGGGTCCGTCGCGACCGGCAACCACATTGCCGAGGTCTGCGGCAAGATGAAGAAGAAGGTCCAGTTGGAAATGGGCGGCAAGAATCCAATGGTTGTGCTGGACGATGCCGATCTTTCGGTCGCAGTGCCTGCCTGCCTGAACGGCACCTTCTTTTCCACAGGCCAACGCTGCACGGCTTCGTCACGGCTGATCGTGCAAGCAGGTATCCACGACGCATTCGTGGACGAATTGACGCGGCAAATGAAGGCGCTGAAAGTCGGGGATGCCATGGACCCGGCGACGCAAATCGGCCCGGTCGTCGATGAAAAGCAGCTAAAGTCAAACCTCGACTACGTCGAAGTCGCGCGCAAAGAGGCCGCAGAGGTAATTGGCGGCGAGCGGTTGGAGCTGGGTACGCCGGGTTTCTATCAGGCGCCTGCTTTGTTCTTGGGCACCGACAACACGATGAGGATCAACCGCGAGGAAATATTCGGGCCCTGTGGTTCCGTGATTAAGGTGGCTGATTTTGACGAGGCGTTGGCGGTGGCGAATGATACCGAATTTGGTCTGTCAGCGGGGATTTGCACGTCCAGCCTGAAACACACCCGTGCCTTCAAGCGCCAGATCGAGGCAGGGATGGTTATGGTCAATCTCCCCACAGCGGGCGTGGATTATCATGTGCCTTTCGGTGGTCGAAAAGGCTCGTCCTTCGGCGCACGCGAGCAGGGGCGCTATGCGGTTGAATTCTATACAATTGTTAAGACGAGCTACGTCTTTGCTGGCTAAGAACTGGCCAACTTAGGTACTTAGGCTCGCCAACGCTTTGGCGGGTCTAAATCCTGTGTTGATGCCCTTGGTGACGCTCGCGATTGCGCTGTCGGCAACAAAAAAAGTTGCCGTCGGCGGGAACCTTCCCGCGTTGGAGGCTTGTTTTACCTACAACGGCACTCTTAAAGGAGGTTTTCCATGTCTTATTGGCGCTTTTTCGCAATGATCCTGACGTCGACCACAGTGATGTTTGGCCTGATGTATCTCAATACATATGCTCTGGATCACGTATTCTTTAGTGAAACACGCAGTTACATGGCAATTTATATGGGGGCGGTGATGGCGATCATCATGCTGGCCTTTATGCTGGGCATGTACACCAACCGAACCGCGAATATTGCAATTTTTACCGGGAGCGCATTGGTTTTTGTACTGTCGTTGTTTCTGGTGCGCAGCCAGACAACTGTCGATGATACATCGTGGATGCGGGCCATGATCCCG
The DNA here is from genome assembly GCF_057178245.1 of Sulfitobacter sp. KMM 9851. Classification (NCBI taxonomy): domain Bacteria; kingdom Pseudomonadati; phylum Pseudomonadota; class Alphaproteobacteria; order Rhodobacterales; family Roseobacteraceae; genus Sulfitobacter; species Sulfitobacter sp. KMM 9851. The sequence continues at coordinate 3,306,106 of NZ_CM169991.1, read as the reverse complement.
CACCACTCGATCGCAATCCTGACCAGCGAACGCGCCAACATCTCAGATCCGCGCGTGCGCAAGCTTGCCGATGACATCATCAAGGCGCAACGTAAGGAAATCGCCGAGATGAAAGCCCTGATCACGGATCTCGAGGGAGGTCCGGCGGCGACACCGGAAGTAGACGGCAAATGAAGGAGACGCAGATGACATCGCAACATACGTCGAAACGCGCCGAGCTGTACCGGATGGTAATGACCGACCACACCTGTCCTTATGGCCTGAAATCAAAGGATCTGCTGGAGCGGCAAGGGTGCGAGGTTATTGATCATCCCCTCACGTCCCGCGCCGAAACCGACGCATTTAAGGCTAAGCATAACGTCAAAACCACGCCGCAGACCTTTATCGACGGCATGCGGGTGGGGGGCTTTGATGATTTGCGTATCCACTTCGGGATGGACAAGCCCAAAGACCAGCAATCTGACACGTCGTATCAACCCGTGATCGCCATCTTCGCCATGGCATTTCTTATGGCTTTGGGCCTGTCGTGGTACAGCTTTGGCACGATTTTTACGCTGCGCGGGTTTGAATGGTTCATTTCGATTTCAATGTGCATTCTGGCGGTCCAAAAGCTTCAGGATCTGGAGAGTTTTTCCACGATGTTTCTGAATTATGACCTGCTGGCGCAGCGCTGGGTGCGCTATGGCAAAGTCTATCCGTTCGGCGAGGCGCTCGCGGGTATCTTGATGACAGCAGGCGCGCTGACCTGGTTATCTGCACCAGTCGCCATCGTTATCGGGGGCATAGGGGCCATATCCGTGATCAAGGCGGTCTATGTCGACAAGCGCGAGTTGAAATGCGCCTGCGTTGGCGGCAACAGCAATGTACCGCTTGGGTTTATCTCCCTGACAGAAAATGTGCTGATGTTAGGCATGGGGCTGTGGATGCTTGCCAAAGCGCTTTAGGCTTTGGCCCAAAGGCGCGAAAGAACAAGCCACCGCATTGGCAGATGTTCGCCACTCCTAAAATAAAGTCGCCAACCTTCCAGCGCTGTACGGATTGACACCTCGGTTCAAACCAACCAACTGTGCGCTATGACGCTAACAAACATCTCTTTTGCAGGGCTGCTAAAGGTGCTTATGTGCCTGATGCTTGCGCTTGCTTTGGTGATGGCACCCCCGTCGGGTGCGCATGCGGCATCGGGTATGCATGGTGCAGGCCATGACCAGATCAGTGCGGCAAAGCAGGGCGCGGAACACGCGCATGGCGCTATGATGTCCCACGCAGACGAAAGTGCGACCGAGGGTCAGTCGGCAGAGGATGATGACGTTTCAGCGCATTGTTGTAATGGCATCTGTATGTCTTTGGCCTTGCTCGAGACCTCAGCATCGTTCGTTGTTGCTGGCACTCACAGTACCTATGCGGCATATTACAGCCCATCGCATGCGGTCGAACCCGCCGCTTTTCTGCGGCCACCAAAACACCTGATCTGAACGCGACCCTCTGACCGGGGGGTCTTATCTTGTGCGGTTTGCCGTGCAAGTTCCATCAGCTTTTACTCAGGTTTATCAACATGAAACTCTCTCTTTTTGCGGGGGGCTTTGCCCTTGTACTTGGCGCATGCGCCACGGCGCCCACACCCTTGCCAGATGTTACGGCACAGACCGCAGCTGCGGATCGTGTTGTGCTGTCGCCGGTTCGCCACGCAGACCCTTTAGCGGGTTATGTACAGCGCGCGCCAACCGGCCCGCGCGATTGGCGCACCGTTAACCAAGAACAGTCGGAGGGCAATTGATGCGGCCTTTCAAAACCACGCTGATACTTGGCGTGCCACTGCTGGTCGGCGCTTGCGCGACGGCAGTGCCTGACATCTATACCAGTCCCACGGCCGGTTTCGCCAATGTCTCCAGCCAGACGTCTGCCGCCATCGGCAAGCGTACCGTCTTTGCCCAGACCGCGGCCGAGAATATGGCGGTCAAGGCTGACGTCAAAAAGATGGTCTATCACAAGACAATTTCAGCCGAGACCGCCGTGCAGGTTGCCCTGCTCAACAACAAGGGCTTGCAGGCCTCTTATGCGAATGTGGGGCTGTCGGCGGCAGAGGCATGGCAGCAGTCTACGCCAGAAAACCCCGTCGTCTCCATTGGCATCTTGGGGATTGGGGCCGCCGAGCTGGGGGCGTACCGCGCCATCGAAGGCATGATTGCCACCAACATATTGGATGCGAGGACCCGCAAACAGCGCGTGGCCCTGGCCGATGTGAATTTCCGTGCAGCACAGCTTGAGGCGGTAAACGACACGCTGACACTGGCCGACCAGACACGTCGCGCCTGGATTTCTGCCGTGGCTGCGTTCGAGGTTGTCAGTTATCTCAACCGCGCCAAGGCGACCTCGGACGCGGGCTCTGAACTGGCGCGTAAACTGGGCGAGACCGGCGCGCTGAACAAGGCAGGCCAGGCGCGCGAACAAGCATTCAATGCGGAATTGGCCGGACAACTGGCGCAGGCCCGACTGAACGCCAGCCGCGCCAAGGAAAACCTGACCCGGCTCATGGGGTTGTGGGGTGCTGACGTCGACTACTATGTGCCAGATGCGCTGCCACCTTTGCCGCGTTCTGTCGGTCAGGTGGCGGGGATCGAGGCCAAGGCCCTGCGCAACCGGCTCGATCTTCGCGTCGCCAAACTGGGCCTTGAGGCGCAGGCCGCGGCATTTGGCCTGACAGATCAGACGCGGCTGGTCACAGACCTTGAGATCATCGCGGGGTTTGAGACTGAACGCGAGGCTGAGGACGGTGACGTAGAAACCAGCACCACCCCACAGCTTGAGCTGGAATTTGCCATCCCGATCTACGACAGCGGCAAGGCCCGGATGCGCAAAGCCGAACTGGCCTATCTCCAAGCCGCCAATGTGCTGGCGGAAAAGGCCGTGAACGTGCGTTCAGAAGCGCGGGGCGCCGAGGTGGGCTACCTCGCCTCGTACAAGATCGCGCGGCATTACCGCGATGTGCTGGTGCCACTGCGCAAGACCGTCGAGGAAGAAGGTCTGCTGTCTTACAACGGCATGATCACCAACACATTCGAGCTGCTAACCGACGTGCGCGAAAAGCTGGGCGCGCAACTGGAGGCGGCCAATGCCAAACGCGAATTCTATATGGCGCAGGCCGATCTGACCGCCGCGATCTATGGCGGTGGTGCGGGCAGCGGCGGCGGAGCCGAAGGTGGTGCCACGCTGGCCGCTGGCGGCGGTGCAGGACATTGAAAGGACAGGATATGATGAACAGACGTCAATTGCTGGGCGCGGGGGCCGCGGGTGCGGCGCTGGTGTCGTCACAGGCCTGGGGCAAGACAACCAACATGGGCCTGCCCGAAGCCGCACAGATGGACAGCGCCGCCACCGCGATCACGCCGCGCCCGTCCTCGGGGCCGGACTACAACCCGGTTGTCACGCTCAATGGCTGGACCTTGCCGCACCGGATGAACAACGGCGTGAAGGAGTTTCACCTTGTTGCTGAACCAGTGGAGCGCGAGTTGGCCGATGGCATGATCGCGCATCTGTGGGGCTACAACGGCCAGTCGACCGGCCCCACGATCGAGGCGGTTGAGGGCGACCGCGTGCGCATCTATGTCACCAACCGCCTGCCGGAACACACCACCGTGCATTGGCATGGGTTGATCCTGCCCTCGGGCATGGACGGTGTTGGCGGGCTGTCGCACCCCGGTATTCCGCCGGGCAAGACCTATGTTTACGAATTCGACCTCACGAAATCCGGCACCTTCATGTACCACCCGCATGCGGATGAAATGGTGCAGATGGCGATGGGGATGATGGGCATGTTTGTCGTTCACCCCAAAGATCCTACGTTCATGCCCGTGGACCGCGATTTTCTCATCATGCTCAACGCGTTTGACATTGATCCTGGCACCTATGTGCCGCGCATCATGACGATGACGGATTTCAACCTGTGGACATGGAACAGCCGGATTTTCCCCGACATTGACCCGCTAGTGGTCAACCGGGGCGACAAGGTGCGCGTGCGGGTCGGCAACCTGACAATGACCAACCACCCGATCCACATGCACGGCTATGATTTCAAGGTCACCTGCACCGACGGCGGCTGGGTGCCCGAGGCGGCGCAATGGCCGGAGGTCAGCATCGACATCCCCGTGGGTGCCATGCGCGCCTATGAATTTGTCGCGGAACATCTGGGCGACTGGGCAATCCATTGTCACAAGTCGCACCACACGATGAACGCGATGGGCCACGACGTGCCGACCTTTATCGGCGTCGACAAAAAACCGCTGGCCCGCAAAATTCGTACATTCCAGCCCGAATACATGCCCATGGGTACGGCTGGCATGGCGGATATGGGCACGATGGAAATGCCGCTGCCCGACAACACGGTGCCGATGATGACCGGCTGGGGGCCACATGGCCCCATCGAAATGGGCGGCATGTTTTCGGTTGTGAAGGTCCGCGAAGGGATCGACGCCGATGATTACGAAGACCCCGGCTGGTACGAAAACCCGCCCGGCGAACAGGCCTACGAATGGACCGGCGAACTGCCGGAGTTTGCCAGCAACACCAGCCCGAAAACCCAGATCACCCCAAAACCAACCTCAAAGGGCTGAATGGCCCTTTGCTCCAACAACCTATGCAACCTACAGGAAAAATGATGAAAAACCTTCTTTTGACCACCACCATCGCCCTCGCCCTCAGCGCCCCTGCCTATGCCGCAGGCGGCCACGAAGGCGGCCACGGCGATGACCATGCCGCCGAACACGCCGAGATGATGATCGGCCTGCCCGGCGACGCCGCATCGGTGGACCGCACCATCGAAGTGACCATGCGCGAAACCGACGATGGCGAAATGCTGTTTGAACCACGCGAGCTTGAGATCGCTAAGGGCGAAACCATCCGCTTTAACGTCATCAACAAGGGCGAGTTGGAACATGAATTTGTGATCGACACCCTTGAGCGCAATGCCGAACACAAAGAAATGATGGCAAAGATGGACATGGAACATGACGATCCCAACTCTGTCCGTCTGGACGAGGGCGGCGCGGGCGAGGTGATCTGGACCTTTGCCAATGCCGGCACGTTTGAATTTGCCTGCCTGATCCCCGGCCACTACGAATCCGGCATGCACGGATCCATCGCTGTAGGTGAGAAAATGGCCGAAGCCGTGGTGGAATACGCGACTGGCAAGATCAAGAAGGTCGACGCCAAGGCGGGCAAGGTCACCATCATCCACGGCCCTCTGGCCACGCTCGACATGCCTGCGATGACAATGGTGTTCCGCGCCGATGAGGTGATGATCGCGCGGATGTCCGAAGGTCAGGACATCGAATTTGTCGCAGATCGTGTCAAAGGCAAGTTGACTGTCACACAGATGAAGTGACCTTTTTCGCAGGGGTGGCCTAAACCGCCCCTGCGTTCACAACCGCCCCTGCGTTCACAACCGCCCCTGCTGTCACAACCGCGCTGTCGCGCTGGCCAAGCCGTGCGTCACGGCGGTAAATACCTCGGAAAAGCTGTGACGTGCGTTCGGGAACTCCGACTTCATTGCACTCGATACCACCGACATCAGGCTCGACCCGCCGACGTAGATCACATGATCAATCTGGTCAGCCGCAATCCCCGCACGCTGCAAGGTATCGCGCGCACCCTTTTGCAAAGTGGTCGCAAAAGGGGCAAGGATATGGGCCAGATCATCCGGGGGAAGTGTGGCGAATAGGCCTGCGTTGATCACGTCCATCTCGATACGCGACTGCGCCCGGCCCGCGTTCGCGTCGATCTTTCCGCGCTCTACTGCAAAGGCCAGTTCATGGCCAAGCTCGTCCTGCAATACAGCGCTCAGCCGGGCGAATTTTTCGGGTTCAACGGCCATGCGCCCCATCTCTGCCACATCGCGACGATTCTGCGCGGTATAGAGAAATGGTATTTTCTCCCAGGTTGCCAGATCGTCAAACAACGCATTTGGGGCGGGCAGGGTGCCGGGGCCCATTACATTGCGCAGTTCGACCCCCTTGCCCAGCAGCGGCATCACCTGTTCAAAACTGATCGCGCGGTCAAAGTCGGTTCCACCGATGCGTACCCCGTGGTTGGCCAGAATATCTACCCCTTCGGCCCCTGCGCGAAAGACAGAAAAATCCGATGTGCCACCGCCCACGTCAACGATCAGCCCGGTTTCACCTGCGTGGTCCAGCGCCCCGCTGGCAATGGCTGCGGCCTCGGGTTCGGCCATGAACGTCACATCGCCAAATCCAGCCGCGAGATAACAGGCGCGCAGATCATCTTCTGCCTGTTGTTCGCGCGGGTCGTCCGAGCCGTGAAACACCACGGGGCGACCGGATAGAGCGTGGTCAAATCGCAGTCCGGTCTCCGCTTCGGCTCGGCGTTTTATTTCGCACAGGAAACGGGCGATGATATCGACGAATGTGACCCGTTCGTTCAGGATCTGGCGTTTTTCATGCATCAGGCTGGTGCCCAAAACGCGCTTGAGTGCGCGCATGAAACGGCCCTCGACCCCATCGAGAAGTGCTTGATTGGCAGGGTCGCCGATCAAGGTCTTGCGGCTGTCAAAGTCGAAAAAGAAGGTGGTGGGCAGGGTGGTCTGTCCCGGCGCCATTTCGATCAGGCAGGGCATCCCGTCGTGCAGATATCCTGCGGCGGTGTTTGATGTCCCGAAATCAATGCCCAATGCGCGGCTCTGCCCTGACATATCTCGATCTCTCCTGCGTCAAAACGAAAGACGCGGGTCTAGGCAGGGGGCGGGGGCAAGTCAAGCGATCACAAGGGTGGTCCTGCGCGGCATGCCCCCGCTTCTTCGCTGGTGTCAGAATTGGCGTGACAGGGTCAGCTTTAGATTGCGGCCCGGCGCGGGGCGGGTGGACAGATGCGGCGTGTAATCGCGATCAAACACATTCTCCACACCGACCCGGATCTGCGTGTCACGCAGGATACCGGACTGCGGCACGTAGGTGGCGCGCAGATTGTGCACGCCAAAGCCTGCGCGGTTGGTCGTTCTTGTCGCGACATTGGCATTGGCGACCATTTCCCAACTGACGTCCAGCTCATCTCCGAACTTCTTGCCCAGCGTCACGCGGAGAGAATCAGCAGGCGTGTTGCGCCATGTGGTAGCTGGCACAGCTGCACCGAATTCCATCCCATTTACGATATTGGCGTTCACATCCAGATACAGCCCGCTCGCCATTGCGTAAGAAGCTTCGATTTCCAGCCCTTCCGTTTCGATCCGGTCCAGCGCTGGCGCTGGGCGCAGCCCCGGCACGGTGTAGGATGTTACGTCGTACAGGTCAGTCTGATAAAGCGTCGCTTTGATCGCAAATCGGTCGCCGCCACGGATCAGGTCGTGCCTGTCGAACGCCACGCCAAGCTCGAATGTGCGCGACTTCTCTGCCTGAGTGATAAAGGCCGCATCGCCCAGATCGTCAATGATTGGAAGGCTTTCCGTATAGGCCGCACTGCCAAACAGCGCCACACCATTACTGAGGGCATAGCGCAGCGACAGCCCGCCCATCAGCGCGTCATCGACAAAGCTGCCATCATTGGGCGCTGTCGTTCCGTCAATGTGCGACCGCTCATAGCGCAGCGCAGGCGTGATCGTCCAAGCGTCGCCAATGGCCATGTAATCCACCACAAAAAACGCCATACGGTTGTCCACGCCTCCGGGGGCCGAGCTGGCATTTAGCCGTTCCTTGCGCGTGAACTCCAGACCGGTGCGCAGATCGTGGCTGACGGGGCCGGTGACGAACAAACTGGTATTCTTGAAGGACAGTTTGCTGGTCTGGTACCGGTGATCGGCATTTACCAGCGGCGCCAATCTGGCAAAGCCTGGCGTCCCTTCCATGGGCGAGCTGCCCGGCACATAGGTTTGATCAATTTGCTGGTCGGCGTGCGACAGCGCCACGGTCAAATTCAGCAGATCATTGTCCAGCGGGTTGAAGTTATAGCTTAGCACGGCGGTGCGCGATGCCGTGTCACGGTCAACATTGCCAAAGGCATCGGCCGTGGTTGTAAAACTATCATAGGGCACGTCGCGGTCACTGGATTCGGTATTGTTCAGGCTGAAGGTCAGCGCGTGATAACCGTTTTCGCCGAACGTATATTTCGCTTTGACCAACCCCGACGGCAATGTGAAGGCGCTGTTGCCAATGGTATTTCCGGCGCCATCCTGTTGATCGCTCTGATCACGCCAGGTGTAGTTCAGCAGAAACTCCATATTTGCATCTGGCTGCCAGGCAAGCGTGCTGGAACTGGTGACACCGTTGCCATTACTCGTAAACTCCAGTGTCTGGCCAAAGACAAACCCCGGCGCGCCACCAGTGAAATCCGACGCGTCCTTGGTCTCAAGCCGGACCACGCCGCCGATGATCCCGGCGCCATATTCGAAACTGCCGACGGTGCCGCGGATGACGCTGACGTTCTTGTACAGAAATGGATCGGTAAACAATTGCGTGCCGATCCGGTAAAGCTCTTCGGCCCCGACGCTGGCACCGTCGACCTGCACCGCGACCTTTTGATCTGTGCCATAGGTGCCATTGGCGCCAAAACCACGGATGTTGATGCCCGACCCTTGCGGGGTGGACCCGTTTACAAGGCTTACGCCCGGAACAGAATCAATCAGTTCGGCAACGGTGCCCGCCTGACGGTCGTTGATTTCATCCTGATCGACCTGCGTGATCGGGGTGGCGGTGTTGGTCTGCACATCGCGTTTGCTTTGACCCAGGATCAGCGTGCCAAGGTCGGCAGTGCCGGTATCCTGGGCATGGGCCGTGGCGGCGCCAAAGATGAATAAGAAAAGGGCGGTGGTGCCGCGCAGTTGCGCATGTCTGCCAACGGAAGGTGTCATGTTGTTCCTCACAAGCGTTCTGGAATAGGGGGCCGTTTGCTTGCAAGTGGCTGGCGTCGGGTGGGTGAAAAAAGACGGGCCAAACTGGCTTGGCTCTTGCGCCTTCTAGAAATGTTGACTAAAACTGTCAACTATAAAGCTTGATTGCCTAGCGGTCAGGCCGCCAGCCCGTGCCGTTTTGCGCACTCTGCCAGCCCCGTCCGGAACCACGATCAGGCGCAGGTGCTACATGAACGATCTTACCCCCCTTTCCCCGGCCGATATCCGTGCTTTTCGCGCGGATCATGCGCAGATGCGCGAACGCGATCTGGCTGATAAGCTGGCAATCAGCGAGGCCCAATTGATCGCCGCCCACAGCGGCGACATGTCGACACGTATCGCCCCCCATCCTGATGGCATCATGGCAGCGGCACAGAGCCTGGGCGAGGTTATGGCCCTGACCCGCAACCAATCCTGCGTGCATGAAAAGACGGGGATTTACGACAACTACCACTCCGGCGCCCATGCCTCGATGATCCTGAACGACGAAATTGACCTGCGAATTTTCCCCAGCCACTGGCAGCATGCCTATATGGTCGAAAAGGAAACGGACTCGGGCGTCCGGCGCAGCCTGCAAGTTTTCGACGCGGCGGGGGACGCGGTGCACAAGATTTTCCTGCGTGATGACGCGCATCTTGCGGCATGGGACAACGCGAAAAAGACACTGCGCCTAGATGATCAGTCACAAGTGCTGGATGTGTCGGACCGTGTGCCAGACGAGGCCCCAAAAGGTGATGTCGCCAAGCGTGAAATCCTGCAAAGCGAATGGGCGCGTATGACGGACACGCACCAATTTATGCGTCTGACCTCCAAGCTCAAGATGAACCGCTTGGGGGCATACCGCATCGCGGGCGCCCCCTATGTGCGGCAATTGGCCGTGGGTGCCGTGGACGACATGTTGCAGGCCGCACAGGCACGTGGCGTCGAGGTCATGATCTTTACCGGCAATCGCGGTTGCATCCAGATCCATTCCGGCCCGATTGAGACGCTCAAGCCCATGGGCCCGTGGCAAAACGTGCTTGATCCCCGCTTTAATCTGCATTTGCGGCTGGATCACGTGGCCGAGGTTTGGGCCGTTGATAAACCCACCAAACGCGGCCCCGCAGTATCGGTCGAGGCATTCAATGCAAATGGCGGGCTGATCTTGCAGGTATTTGGCGTCGGCAGGGAAGGGCGCGATAGCCGCCCGGCATGGCGCGACATTGTCGCGGGCCTCGCCTCGGATATCCCGGCATGAGATGGCGCAAGTTCATTGGCCGGGCTGGCGCGGCGCTTGGCGTCCTGGGGTTGGGCGCTACGGCGGCAGTGGCGGCGGACAAACCGGGTGGCATCGTTGCAATCGGCGGATCGGTGACGGAAATCATCTACGCCCTTGGCGCGCAGGACCGTCTGGTCGCACGGGATACCACATCGACTTTCCCGGTAGCGGCGCAGGCCTTGCCCGACGTCGGTTACATGCGCGCCCTGTCGCCGGAAGGCGTGCTATCAGTGGGGCCTCGGGTGATCATCGCTGAAGAGGGTGCAGGCCCGCCCGAAACGATTGCCGTGCTGCAGGCCGCCAATGTGCCTTTCGTCACTGTGCCAGAGGACTATTCCATCGCAGGTATCGCAGTAAAAGTGCAGGCAGTCGGTGCTGCAATTGATGAACCTGCGCGCGCGCAGGCGCTGGCTGATCAGATACGCCGCGATCTTTCTTTGGCGACGGAACAGGCCCAGACCAAGGCAGGAGGGCCCCGTAAATCGGTGCTGTTCATCCTCAGCATCCAAGGGGGGCGCATCATGGCATCGGGGCGCGATACCGCCGCTGCCGCAATGATCGACCTTGCAGGCGGTACCAACGCCGTAACCGCTTTTTCGGGGTACAAACCCATGACCGACGAAGCCGTTCTGGCCGCGAACCCCGATGTGATCTTGATGATGGACCGCGGCGGGGACCATGACAGCACGATCGCGGATCTGGTCGCGCTGCCCGCCATTGCCCCCACCCCCGCCGGACAGGCGCGCGCCGTGGTGCGGATGGATGGGCTGTATCTGCTCGGCTTTGGTCCACGCACGGCGGCGGCGATCACCGATCTGAACACCGCCCTGTACGGAGGCTGATCACGTGACGGCCTATGCGGAAATTCGCGGCGCACAGCGCGTGACTGATCGGCGCAGTAGCGCGCGGCGGGCACATATCTGGCTGGCGCTGCTGCTGGCTGCGGTCAGCGTGATCAGCCTGACCTACGGCGCCTCCGGTGCCTCGCTTTGGGGCGCGTTGGGCAAAATGGCGCAAGGGGCACCTCTGACACAAACCGAACGCGTCGTGCTGTGGGACATCCGTCTGCCGCGCTTGATCTTGGGCATCTGTGTGGGCGCGGCGCTGGCGGTGTCGGGCGCCGTGATGCAGGGCTTGTTTCGCAACCCATTGGCCGATCCGGGATTGGTGGGCGTCAGCGCGGGGGCGGGCCTTGGTGCGATTGCCGCCATCGTCCTGGGTGCTGCGCTGCCCCTGTCATTGATGGGGTGGATTGGCCCCTGGCTGGTGCCGTTGGCCGCGTTCATTGGCGGCTGGTCAGCCACGATGGTTCTCTACCGGGTTTCCACACGGCGCGGACGCACATCTGTCGCAACGATGCTGCTGGCGGGGATCGCGCTGGGCGCGCTGACCGGGGCGGTGTCTGGCATATTGGTTTATATCGCCGATGACGCACAGTTGCGCGACCTGACCTTTTGGGGGCTGGGGTCACTGGCGGGGGCAACATGGACCAAAGTGATGGTTGCCGGGCCGCTGATCGTGTCGGCCATCCTTGTGGCCGGTTTTCTGGGCCACGGCCTGAACGGTCTTGCCTTTGGCGAAGCGACGGCCGCGCATATGGGCATCCCGGTTCAACGCGTCAAGAACATTGCGATCCTGACGGTGGCCGCCGCCATTGGGGCAGCGGTGGCTGTGTCGGGCGGCATCGGGTTCATCGGCATCGTCGTGCCACATCTGCTGCGCTTGGCCACCGGACCGGATCACGAAACCCTGCTGCCCAACGCGGCGCTGCTTGGGGCCAGCCTGCTGTTGATTGCCGATGTCATCAGCCGGATGATCATCGCGCCCGCTGAACTGCCGATCGGCATCGTTACCGCCGTGCTGGGCGCCCCGATATTCCTGTGGATATTGCTGCGGCGTCGCGGCTTGGTGGATCTATGATGTTGCAGGCATTTGACATTCACGTGCGCATTAACGGCAAACCCATCCTGCACGGCGCTGATTTTTGCGCCCGCGCCGGGCAATTCACCGCCATCGTCGGGCCAAATGGGTCGGGCAAATCGACGCTGCTCAAGGCGATAACGGGCGAGGTTCCCTTTGACGGGCAGGTGATTTTGAACGGCCTGAACCCCGCAACTCTGAAACCTTGGGAATTGGCCGCGATACGGGGTGTGCTGCCACAGGCGACAACGCTGGCGTTTCCGTTCACCACCGCCGAGGTGCTGCGCATGGGGCTGCGGGCGGGCACATCAGGGGCGGCAACGGCGCTGGCCGACCGCGCGCTTGCGGCGGTTGGGCTGGCAGGCTACGGACCTCGGTTCTATCAGGAACTGTCCGGCGGCGAACAGCAACGCAGCCAACTGGCCCGCGTTCTGTGCCAGGTTTGGGACCCGGTCGTGGCAGGCATCCCGCGCTGGCTGTTGCTCGACGAACCCGTCGCCAGCCTTGATATCGGTCACCAGTTGATCGTGATGCGGCTGCTGGCCAATTACGCCGCCCGTGGCGGCGGCGTGGTGGCAGTGATGCACGATCTGAACCTTTCAGCGATGTTTGCCGATCAGATGGCCGTGGTCAGTGCGGGGCGCGTCACTAGCAGTGGCGCACCGTCGCAGGTGATGACGAACGACATCCTGTCGGAGGCCTACCACTGCGCATTGCGGGTGAACACAACACCGAAACGGGGTCAAAGCTTTGTTCTGCCGCATGGCAGCGTGGCCTGACTTGGGTTGGACGGGGGGGATACAAGGTATGGAATAACCCCGTTTTACAACTGTTCAGTGCGGTTCAAGATGCGCTAACCCTGAGCGGGGATAGCCGGGCGCGAGGACGAGATGAGAAACTGGACACGCAGAGCGGCGCTTTTGGGCAGCGGGGCCGCATTGGGGGCATGGGCGGGCCGCGGATTGGTGGCGCGTAATCCCAGCATGATCGGTACCCGGTCCCTCGCTGTGGCCGAAACCGGGGGCGTCATGAATGACGCCAGCCTGCTCAGCCCCACTCCGATCTATAAACATATCCTTCTTAAGGATGATCCCGGCGACACACTGGTCGCCGCCATCCGTGCCGAGATCAGGCAAGCGCGCGCGCAAGGGCGTCCTGTCAACGTCGGCGCGGCACGCCATTCGATGGGCGGTCAGGCGATACCGCGCGACGGTCACGCCATTACATTCGACAATGCACTGGTCGAGCCGGACAGCCCTGCGGGCATATATCGCGCCCACGCCGGCGCGCGCTGGTCGCAGGTGATCGCGGCCCTTGATCCTATCGGCTTTTCGCCCAAGGTTATGCAGTCCAACAATGATTTCGGCGTCGCGGCAACATTCTGCGTCAACGCGCATGGCTGGCCAGCGCCCTTTGGCCCGATGGGCAGTACCGTGCGTGGCTTTGATATGGTGCTGGCTGATGGCGAATTGGTGCGCTGTTCACGCGATGAAAATACCGAACTGTTCAGCCAGACGATGGGCGGCTACGGCCTGACGGGCATCATCACCACGCTGGACGTCGAGATGGAAAAGAACACCCGCCTGAAACCCACATTCACCGAAATGCCCGCCAAGGATTTTGGCACCGCCTTTGTCGAAGCATTGGCCGACCCGACCGTCAGCATGGCCTACGGGCGGCTGAACGTGGCGCGCGCGGATTTCTTTACGCAGGCGCTGATGATCACCTACCGCGCCACAGACGATCAATCCGATCTGCCTGCCGCCGCAGGCTCTGGCATGATGTCGAAACTCGCGCGCCATATCTACCGCGCGCAGTTGGGCAACGAACCGATAAAGCGCCTGCGCTGGTGGACGGAAACCGATCTCGGCCCAGCAGTCGGCGGCGGTGCCACGACGCGCAATTCTTTGATCAATGAGCCGGTTATAACGCTGGATGACCGCGACGACACCCGCACCGATATCTTGCATGAATACTTCGTGACGCCTGAAAGATTTCCCGAATTTCTGGCGCTCTGCCGTGCCGTGATCCCTGCCTCGTATCAGGAGTTTCTGAATGTCACCCTGCGCTTTGTGAACACCGATCCTGAAAGCTGGCTCAACTATGCGCCCGTGCCGCGCATCGCTGCTGTGATGTCCTTCAGCCAGGAAATGACCGCCCGGGCCGAGGCCGATATGGCCCGCATGACCCGTGCGCTGGTGGACGGTATCGTCGGCATCGGCGGGGCATATTATTTGCCGTATCGCCCGCACCCAACGCCCGCGCAACTGCTGCGTGCCTATCCCCGCGCCGGTGAATTTGCCGCAGCAAAACGCGCGATGGACCCGGACATGATTTTCCGTAACAACCTGTGGGACAGCTATCTGGAGTATCTATGACCGTCTTGCAAAAAATCTGCCTTGGCTACTTTGTGGCGCTGATGGGTGCTGCGTCGTTGAATTACATTCCTGGCCTGACCGATGATCAGGGGCGCGCCTTTGGCATCTTTGCGTTGGATATTTTTGACGACGCGCTGCACGTCGCCTCAGCGCTTTGGGCGCTGGGCGCGGCGCTGCTGTCACATCGGGCGGCTCGGTTCTTCCTGCTGGTGTTTGGTGCGCTATACCTTGGGGACGGTGTGTTTGGATTCTTTACTGGTTATGGATACCTCGACCTTGGGATTTTCACGCATGGCTCTGATGGGCTGTCGTTCACGCTCCTGCGGGTGCTGGCGAATGCGCCACATCTGGCGTTGGGCGGCTTTGCGCTCTGGGCCGGTATGCGGTTGAACCGGGCCTGATGCGCCGGATGGGCCAATGGCTGCTGCGGCTCGGCTTGGTGCTGGGCCTGTGCATCATGGCGTTACTGGCACCTGTCGCTTGGGTGGAAATTGCCTGCCGGGGTGAGGTGGTCGCAAACGGCTATGCCGCGCTGCTGCCGCCCGATCACCGCCGCGCGGAAGCGCGCACATTGCTGACCTACCCGGAATGGCACATCGTGCATGCCTATGACGACTATGCGCAGGTGATCCAAGGCGGGTACCCGCATGATTTTGGCTATTTCCGTGCGATCCGCAGCTATTGGTCGTCGCTTTGCGCGCTGAACGAACAGGCGGGCGCACATGGCGGGGTCGATACAGCGACCAAACAGTTGGTCTATGTCATCGGCACCAGCTTTACCGCCGAACTGGCGCTCAAGGCCGCGTACGAAGAAACGCTTGGTCGTCTGTTCACTCTGCTGCGCGGACCACAGCACAGCCCCCTTGATGATCTCTCGGCAGATCAGGCCGCAGCATATGCCAAGTTTTTGCAACAGGTGCCGTGGTACAAATGGGATTTTGACGCCGACCGCACCGCACTTGCCGCGGCCCGCAGCGGCGCCTTGAGGGACCACGAACGTAACCTCGCGTTGGGCGCGGAATACGCTGCCAAATCAGCCTACGCCGGGATCATCGCATCGGCCGTCGCGGCGACGGGGACGGATGAACTTACCCTAAGGATGATCGTTACCGGCGCCAGTACAGAAGCGCTGGCGGCCATGCCGGATATTAGCGTGATCGCAAACCACTCCGAAGGGGTCGAAATTGAGACACCGCGTTACCGCGCGCTTACGCATCTGTTGGCGCAGATGGCCGGGCAGGGCGTTAATATCGTCGAAATCGCCGGTAACGACGATATCCTGCTGACCGTGATATCAGACAGCCCAACGATGAAAAACGCGATCTTCAGTTTTCCGCGTCAAGGGTATGGCGATACCCGCCATCTGCTGCTGGTCAAGGTGGCCGATCTGATGTCCACCCTGCGCGCGATTGCGGATGGCCCGGCACAGTTGGAACATGTGCATGATTACTAAACTCACCCTGGCCCTGCTGGCGGTCGCCTGTGGCTGGATCGCGGTGCTGGCCGGGGTCATGCTCCTGTCTGATGCGGCGCCGGCGGCGCTGGTACTATGGCCCGATACGGTCTTCTTTCAGGCTCTCCCGCCCGGCGTCAGCATCCTGTCTCAAAACGCGATCAGCGTGACACTGGCCAGCGAAATCCCCGGTTTTGCCACGGCACTCTACCAGTCAGGCGCGATTCTGGTGCTGCCTGCTGGCTTATTGGGCTGCGCACCCTTGACTTCCTGAGCGGCAAAAGGTGTACCTGCCCCGAACCAAAATTAGCCCTAGGAAGGGACCATCATGCACGCCTATCGTAGCCACACCTGTGCCGATCTGAGCCTTGATAACAAGGGCGACAACGTGCGCCTGTCCGGCTGGGTGCACCGCGTGCGAGATCACGGCGGCGTGCTGTTCCTCGACCTGCGCGATCACTATGGCATCACCCAAGTGATCTGCGAC
Organism: Sulfitobacter sp. KMM 9851; assembly: GCF_057178245.1. Taxonomy (NCBI): domain Bacteria; kingdom Pseudomonadati; phylum Pseudomonadota; class Alphaproteobacteria; order Rhodobacterales; family Roseobacteraceae; genus Sulfitobacter; species Sulfitobacter sp. KMM 9851. The sequence goes on along the minus strand of NZ_CM169991.1, from coordinate 3,289,723 downwards.
CACGACAGCCCGGCCTTTGCCGAGCTGGAAAAGGTGCGGTCGGAATGGTGTATCCGCATCGACGGCACGGTCAAGGCGCGCGACGAAAGTCTGGTAAACCCCAAGCTGCCGACCGGCGCGATTGAGGTCTATGCCCGCGATCTCGAAGTGCTGGGTGCCTCTGCCGAACTGCCGCTACAGGTGTTCGGCGATCAGGAATACCCCGAGGAAACCCGCTTGCGCTACCGCTACCTCGACCTGCGCCGCGAAAAGATGCAGGCGAACATGGTGCTGCGCTCCGACGTTGTATCCTCGATCCGCAAACGTATGTGGGATCAGAAATTCCGCGAATTCCAGACCCCAATCATCACCGCCTCGTCGCCCGAAGGCGCGCGCGATTTTCTGGTGCCTTCGCGCCTGCACCCCGGCAAGTTCTACGCCCTGCCGCAGGCCCCGCAGCAGTTCAAGCAGCTGCTCATGGTCTCGGGCTTTGACAAGTATTTCCAGATCGCGCCCTGTTTCCGCGACGAAGACCCGCGCGCCGACCGCTCGCCGACCGATTTCTACCAACTCGACCTCGAAATGTCCTTTGTCACACAGCAGGATGTGTTCGACACGATCCAGCCCGTCATCGCCGACATTTTCGAGGAATTCGGCGGCGGCAAAAACGTCGACAAAACCTGGGAACAGATTTCCTACAAGGATGCTGCCCTGTGGTATGGCTCCGACAAACCCGACCTGCGTAACCCGATCAAGATGCAGGTGGTGTCGGATCATTTCCGCGACTCCGGTTTTGCCATTTTCGCGAAACTTCTTGAACAGGACGGCACCGAAATCCGCGCAATTCCCGCCCCCACCGGCGGATCGCGCAAGTTCTGCGATCGCATGAACGCCTTTGCGCAAAAAGAAGGGCTGCCCGGCATGGGTTATATCTTCTGGCGCGACCAGGGCGAAGGCATGGAAGCCGCGGGCCCACTGGCCAAGAACATCGGCCCTGAGCGCACCGAGGCAATCCGCCAGCAGCTGGGTCTGGGTGTCGGCGATGCCGCGTTCTTCCTTGGCGGCAAACCCAAGGCATTTGAATCCGTTGCCGGGCGTGCGCGCAACGTGATCGGCGAAGAATTGGGCCTGACCGACAAGAACCGCTTTGCCTTTGCCTGGATCGTCGACTTCCCAATCTTTGAAAAAGACGAAGAAACCGGCAAGATCGACTTTGAACATAACCCGTTTTCGATGCCCCAGGGCGGCATGGAAGCGCTGCAAGGCGACCCACTCAAAGTGCTGGGCTATCAGTACGATCTTGCCTGCAATGGCTACGAACTGGTCTCCGGCGCAATCCGAAACCACAAGCCCGAGATCATGTTCAAGGCATTTGAAATCGCGGGCTATGGTGAAGATGAGGTGCGCAAGCGGTTCGGTGGCATGGTCAATGCCTTCCAATACGGCGCCCCGCCCCACGGCGGCTGTGCCGCTGGCATCGACCGCATCGTGATGCTGCTGGCAGAAGAGGCAAACATTCGCGAGGTCATCCTCTTCCCGATGAACCAGCGCGCCGAAGACCTCATGATGAACGCGCCCAGCGAGCCGGCCAGCGATCAGTTGATGGAGCTGGGCCTGCGCGTGATCCCTCAGGATCAATAAGCTCTCCTACGACCAAGATAAAAGGGCCGCCCATCTGGCGGCCCTTTTTGATTAATCTTCCAGACTGTCTTCGCGTTTTTCGTCGATCAGCTTGCGCTCTTGCTTTTTGCGCGCCTCGAACTTTGCACCAAATTCTTCGTTCTTCTCCGCGCCAATGACTTCCTTGGCGCGGGTGAATATCTCGTCCTCTTCCTCGTCGATGTGATGCTCATACTCATGCTTCAGCGTTTTGAACCGTGTCAGCCAACCCGGCGACGCCATGTCCATCTCGTTCAGCTCTTCCAAAATGTCGTCAAGCTGCTGATGCTCATGCACTGAATGGCGCGCAGCATCCTGGCCCCAGGTCTTGGAAATCAACTTGGAATAAAATGTCTCTTCCTCGGCGGCGGCGTGGGATTTCACATCGTGATAAAACCGGTCCCAGGCTGTACGTCGCTCGTCTGACGCTCCTGTTGTTTCGGCAAGAGTGTTCAACAATGTACGGTGTTCGTCATGATCAGCTTTGATCGCATCATAAATGGAGGGCATCGGGCATTCCTTCGTTGTTATGCCCAAACAACGCACCAGCCGTGGCGACGGTTCCCGTCAGAAGGTCGCAGTGACACTGGCGTAGCTGGCCACATTGGTGACACCACTCTGCGCGCCTGCATGCAGCGCGGCAATCGTGACCACGGTCAGGCACAGAACATTTGCCACAACGACGATCCAGTCCACGGGCGGCTGTTGGTCTTGGGTGTTCTGTGGCGTCGTGCTGTTCATCTCAGGCTCCTGCGGGCCATGTTGCGCCCCTCTGTGATACCATAATGCTGGACGCTGAATGTGGCACGAATAGGGTCATGCCACGCCGCCTTTGGGACTTCTTCTGCATAACCGGGCGCATTTTACAGGCTTGGCGGCCCCGAGCGATTGTGCATAACCTGCACTATGAACAACACCATAACCTCCGCCCGCCCACTGGGCACATCTGTCGGAAACTGGACGCCTCCCGAACCGCCTGAAGGTGCCGTTCTGACAGGCCGATATGCCATCCTCGAACCACTGTCGGCAGAAAACCATGCCGCGCTGCTGTATCGTGCCTATCTCGGCCATGATGCGGTTTGGGATTATCTGCCTTACGGGCCTTTTTCATCGGCCTCACAATATCATCGGTGGGCGCGCGACCATGCCGGTCAGGCAGACCCGCTCTTTTATGCGGTGCGCAATTTGCAAAGCGACCGTTGGGAAGGTGTCGCCAGCTTTCTGCGCATCAGCCCGACCGCAGGCAGCATCGAAGTGGGACATATCAATTTCAGCCCCGCCTTGCAGCGGACCCGCGCCGCGACCGAAGCGATGTACCTGATGATGAAATGGGTCTTCGAGGCAGGTTACCGGCGCTATGAATGGAAATGTGATGCTCTAAACCTACCGTCGCGCCGCGCGGCGCAACGGCTCGGGTTCAGCTACGAAGGCGTGTTCCGGCAGGCGGCAGTGGTAAAAGGCCGCAACCGCGATACGGCATGGTTCGCGGCCATCGACAGTGAATGGCTCGCCCTCAAAGAGGCCTATGAGGCCTGGCTCAGCCCCGAAAACTTTGACGCCAAGGGCCACCAGAAGGAACGATTAGGCGACCTGACGGGACTGGTGCGCGCGATGGGCGATCCATTGCTCTGACACTGCGCCCGGTGATGCCACCCGTATGTGCCGACCGTCTTTCTTTCTTTTTGGTCATATATATTCCTGGGGGTTTGGGGGCAAAGCCCCCGATGCGTACAGGCCGCGCGCTGCGCAAGCGTCGCCAGTGGCCCATGCCAAGCCGAAATCAGATGGCGATTTTCTGCGACAGCCTGTGTTGTATCAGCCCTGCAATCACAGCGGTTTCAGAACTGGCCGATTGGCCCAAGGCACGCTTGACCGCCAATGCCTTTGCCGCCTCCTCGAGCCCCTGATCGTCAGCGGATCGGGCAACACCACTTAGAAACTGCGCGACATAGTCCAACGCGTGATCGTCAGGGGGTGAATCCAGGACATCGGCGATATGGGCCATATCGTCCTGATAGGCGATCCGGTCCGGGGCCACTTCCTCATCCGTCAGAATACGTGGGCCGGTCGGCCGCCTTTCTGCGGGCAGGGTGGCCAAAATCGCCTCCTGAAAGGTGCTGATCGACGTGATCGGCTTGTCCATGAACCCATCTGCGCCTGCGGCACGCGCGTCAGGCTCCATATGGGTATCACCGGAAATAGCGATAATCGCATCCACCCGTGGTTGGGTCTGCGCCAGTTCCGCTATCAGATCAACGCCGTTGCCATCCGGAAGGCCGAGATCAATCAGGATCACCGACGGGCGGTAGACCTGTAAATGTCGTCTGGCCGAGCGCAGGCAATCTGCCCGCCTGATCCGCGCGCCAGAGCGCAAACACAGCAATCGCATCGCTTCACAGGCAAAACGACTGTCTTCAACAACCAGAATGGTCAACCCCATCAGAGGCCTTGCGGCCGTGGGGGCGGGGATTGCCGACGAGAAGGGGTTTTCTGGGTCCATCATGGCCTCCTGCAATGATCTGCGACTCAATGGTTACGCCGCGATGGCTAACAGCGCGTTAACGTGACGCATTGCCGTTCAGCCTCCGCACCGCCATAACGTGCCAAACGATGCAAGGAAGCGAACTCATGATCGGACGTCTCAACCATGTTGCCATCGCCGTGCCGGATCTGGATGCGGCGGCGGATCAATACCGTAATGCCCTGGGGGCCAAGGTCGGCGCCCCCCAGGCCGAACCGGATCACGGTGTGACTGTCATCTTCATCGAGTTGCCAAATACAAAGATCGAATTGCTGCACCCTCTGGGTGACGACAGCCCGATCAACGGCTTTCTTCAAAAGAACCCCGCAGGCGGCATTCACCACATCTGCTACGAGGTGGACGACATCATCGCAGCACGCGACCACCTGCAATCCACTGGCGCACGGGTACTGGGCACCGGAGAGCCCAAGATCGGCGCCCACGGCAAGCCGGTCCTGTTTCTGCACCCCAAAGATTTCAACGGCGCACTTGTCGAGCTGGAGCAGGTCTGAACATGGGTATCACCTCGGGCATCGTCCTTTTCGCCGTTATCTGGTTCATGACATTTATGATTGTCCTGCCCATCCGCGTGCAGACCCAAGGCGACGCGGGCACAGTGGTGCCCGGCACGCACGCAGGCGCGCCAGAGCAGCATCATCTCAAGAAAAAGGCACTCTGGACCACCCTCGCGTCGGCGGTGATCTGGGCGGCCTGTGCCACGGTCATCTTGTCCGAATGGATCAGCGTGGACGATATTGAACGCTGGATGCGCCCGGGACTGGTGCAAGAAAATGGAACAAATGGGTAAAAGTCGCGGCCCCGAGGATCGGAATTAACAGATTCAGAAACGGCACTGACAGCGGCATCGCCATCAAGATACCTGCCAGCCAGATCGTGCCTACATGGCGCCTGCGCAGGCGTTTCGCTTCGACCCGGCCCAGCCTGCGGATGGCGGCCATGGTAAAATACTCCCGGCCCAGCAAAAATCCGTTTAGCCCCCAAAAGATGAACAGGGCCGCCGGGGCAAAGATCAGATACAAAAACAGCGCCAGAATATTGGCCCCGATCAACACACCCAAAAAATTAACGGTGTCGCGAATGGCATCGCCAATCGGCACCGACGCCGCTGCGGGCAGGTCAGGGTAATGCACCCGTTCCACCGCATCGGCCACATCATCCAGAAACATCGACGTAATGGCCGAGGCGACCGGGATCATCAGGAACACCGACAGAACCGCCAACAGGAAAAACGCACCCCATGACAACAAGTCATTGAGCCAGTTCACCTCGCCCAGCACCGGCACCCAAGCGTCTTCGGGTGTGATCCATTCAACGAGCCAGGCAAACCCCGCCGTGGCCCCGATCAGCAGCGCCAGCGACAACCCGATACCCAGAAAGAACACCTTGCGGAAACGCGGATCGGTGAGCTGGCCCAGTGCAAGACCGAAGGATTGGAAAATAACGCCTACAGCCATGTTGTGATCTCGTCGATGTTCGGGCGCGGTCGCTCTGGCGGGGCTGCGGTTTCGGTGCCGATGTGAATGATCCCGGCGATGCGTTCGTGATCGTCCAGCTCCAGCGCTTGCTGCATGAACCCGCGGTCATGGCTGGGCCATCCCGACAGCCAGTTGGCCCCCCAGCCTGCCGCCAGCGCCGCGTTCAGCAGGGCGAGGCACACGGCTCCGGCAGAATAGGTCTGCTCCAGCGGCGGAACCTTGGGCGAGGGGCGTTGTACCTCTACCACGATCACAGCCAGATTGCCTTGATCAAACTGGCTGCGCCCCTTGGCGGTCTCTTCGCCGGTCAGCCCCTGCGCTTCGCCGCGTGCCTGCACCACGTCGGCAAGCCGGGCCATCGCCCCCCGGTCCACGACGACAAAGCGCCATGGCTCCAGTTTGCCATGATCGGGCGTGCGCGCCGCCGCGACCAAAAGCGGGCGCAGGGCAGCGGCGTCGGGCACCGGCAGGCCAAGCGTCTTGGCCGGACGCGACCGACGGTTTTGCAGGAATTCGAATGCGGCAGGGTTTTCTTGGGGCATGTCAGCCTTTCAAAGGGTCAGCGCCTGCGCCGGACCGCCAGAGGACGGATGCGAGGCTGCGTCAGGTTTTGCACGGGGCTGGCGATTGGCATGGCGCTTGGCTAGCAGATTTGGTGCGGTGATAACGGTATGGCCACGGCGCGGCACATGATCATTGCAATAGCGCGCTTTGGCACCATGCGCCAGCGTGCCGTGCCGCTGACCGACCGTCGGGTGGGCTCAGTCCGCCGCCTCTGCCAACAGTGCGGCGACGTCTAGCGGGGCGTTGGACATCTTGAGCGTGCCATCAGCATCGCGGGGCCAGTCGTTGGCGTCACGGTCGCGATAAAGTTCGACCCCGTTGCCATCGGGATCACGGATATAGACGGCCTCGCTGACGCCATGATCCGCGGACCCGTCCAATGCGACGCCTGCATTCAGCACACGCTGCAACGCTTTGCCCAAACTGATCCGGTCGGGATACAGGAACGCCGAATGATACAGCCCGGTGTGCCCTGGCGGCGGCGGCGTGGCCCCGGCGCTTTCCCATGTGTTCAGCCCGATGTGATGGTGATAGCCCCCCGCCCCCAGAAACGCCGCCCGGTCCCCATGGCGCTGGGTCACGTCGAACCCCAACAGGGTGCCGTAGAAGTGGATCGCACGGTCAAGATCGGCGACTTTAAGGTGAACATGGCCAACGCGGGCATGGGGCTGTGTCATGGGACACTCCTTTTCCTGTTGGCACTAATCTGCTCTGCGCTGTCGCGTTACACAAGTCCACGAAGATGCAGGGGGGCTGTGCACCTGTGCATAGGTACAGGGATGGGCAAGCAGCCTTGAGGGTGGGAGGCCACAGCGTGACACGCGCCTCCCACCAAAGATATTATTGACCCAGCACAGCGCAGAACGCCGCGGCGTCAGCCGACCATGCCGACGATCTCGTAGGTCTTTTTCAGGATCGGCGCGGTGATCTCGCGTGCCTGTTGGGCACCGCGCGCCAGGATGCGGTCAATCTCGGCAGTATCCGCCATCAGGCGGTTCATCTCCGTTGTGATCGGCGACATCTTGGCCACGGCCAGATCGGCCAGCAGCGGTTTGAATGTGCCAAACTGCTGGCCGCCGACCTCGGCCAGTACCTGATCGACCGTCTGATCGCTGAGAGCGGCATAGATGTTCACCAGATTGCGCGCTTCGGGACGGTCCTCCAGCCCCTTCGCTTCGGAGGGCAGGGCGTCAGGATCGGTCTTGGCCTTGCGGATTTTCTTGGCGATTGTATCGGCGTCGTCGCTGAGATTGATGCGGCTTGCGTCCGATGGGTCGGATTTTGACATCTTTTTCGCCCCATCGCGCAGTGACATCACGCGGGTCGCGGCCCCCTCGATCACCGGTTCGGTGATGGGAAAGAAATCAACGCCGTAGTCGTGGTTGAACTTGGCGGCGATGTCGCGGGTCAACTCAAGGTGTTGTTTCTGGTCCTCGCCCACGGGCACATGGGTGGCGTGATAGATCAGGATGTCAGCGGCCATCAGCGCAGGGTATGCAAAGAGGCCCAGCGAAGCGGCCTCGGCGTTCTTGCCGGCCTTGTCCTTCCATTGGGTCATGCGGCCCATCCAACCCATGCGCGCCACGCAGTTAAAGATCCACGCCAACTGCGCGTGTTCGGGCACTTGGCTTTGGTTGATAAGGATGGATTTCTCCGGGTCGATACCCGACGCGATGAACCCTGCGCAGAGTTCGCGGGTGCTGCGTTTGAGGTCTTCGGGTTTCTGCGGCACCGTGATCGCGTGCAGATCAACCATGCAGTAGATCGACTGAACCCCTTGGTTCTGCGCATCGGCAAAGCGTTTCAGGGCGCCCAGATAGTTGCCAAGATGCAGGTCGCCTGAGGGCTGAATGCCTGAAAACACGCGCGGGGTGAATTGGCTGTCGGACATGGGGACGCACCTTTGGCTGGAATAACTTGCGCGCCCGGCTTACTTCTGGCGTCGAACCCCGTCAAGGAGCGCCCCATGCAAGACCCCGACTTCCAGCCCCCCGTTAATCCCCTGCCGCCAGTGGTCATCTTGCTGTTTCTGGCCATGGCCGGGGTCGAAGCCGGGCTGTCGCTCGCCGAAGCGGGCCTGATCGGCGGCCCCGGCGCCGTTGGCTGGCGGCTGGGACTGGTGCGCGACTATGGCTTTTCAGGTATCATATTCGACAGCATGGTGGCCTCGGGTCAGTACCCGCTGGAACAGGTGATCCGGCTGGTGACCTACCCCTTCATCCACCTCGGCTTTTCGCATGGGCTGTTTGCCATGGTGCTGCTTTTGGCACTGGGCAAGATGGTGGGCGAGGCGATGGGACAACTGGCGATTGTCGGCATCTTTTTCCTGTCGGGCATCGGCGGTGCGGTACTCTATGCCTTGCTCCTGAATGATCCGGTCTGGCTGACCGGGGCCTACCCCGGTGTCTACGGGCTGATCGGGGGGTATTCATTTGTCATGTGGCGGGTTCTGAAACGCCAAGGTGGGCCGCAATATCAGGCATTTACGCTGATTGCACTGCTGATGGGCCTACAGCTTTTCTGGGGCGTCTTCTTTGAAACCGGCATGTTGTGGGTGGCCGAATTGGCGGGATTTTTCTGCGGCTTCGGGCTCAGCTTTGTATTTGCGCCGGGGGAATGGGCGCGGCTCAGGGCGCGGTTGCAGCGCCGTTAACTAGGAGGGTCAGCTGAACGCTAATGTTTGGTGCCTATCATTTATCTGATCTTGGCTTTGAGACTGTAAGAAAACTTCAAGACTGCACAATAGGCCGCCCACTAATCAGCGGTCACCCATCCGCTTCCTTCTTGCTATTGGTGGTGTTTTTTGCGGTCACACATCCGCCCAACCGTTTTAGAAACACCTCCAGCTGATCAGGTGTTGCGGTGGGGTTGGCAGAGAGTTGTCCCGCACGAAGGGTATTCTTCCCCCCAGTATCATCCTTGATAACAGCTTCAAATGCGGTCACTATACTTGAATAAACAGCGACGTCTCGGGTAAGGCCCTTCCTGACATTTATACGAACCTCTCTGATTACCGCCGCCACTACTTCAGCTGCGGCATTTACTTCGTTATTTGTGTTATCGTCGCCAATTTCATCATCGTTTTGATAAATAGTTGCGACGGCGCCCACACAATTCAGTATTTGTGCGCCATCGTAGAGGCTTTGAATTGAAGTTCTATTTACGCCGCGCTGTGCGCCTTGTTGCACGCCAACTGCTACAAGTCCGCGGTTGGTTAGAGCGCGGTCTGAAGTTCCGCGAATAGCTCCTGAAACTACTGAAGCTGCCGTAAGTATTATTGCTGCTGATGCGGCGTCCTGCGTTCTTTGAGCAGAAATTGCAGAATTATAATACGCTGAGGCCAACTTATTAGCCGTAGTTGCGGCATCGCTGAGCCTGTGGATTTTAGCAGGCTTCATAACTTCGTAATCTGCACTAAATGCTTTCTTTTCCTGTTCTTCTAATATCCGATCTGCGCAGCCGACCAGAACTGGCAGGCATGCGATAATAAACAATAATTTATTCATATCCGTCCCCAAAATATTCCCGCTATACGCGCATGTTATCGTGAAAACCCAATGTAACAAAGATTTTGTTTGCCTAGGCAATACTCATCTATGTGGGCGTGCGTGTATCGTTTCATGTATTCTGTGTGTCACAGCGTCGATTGATTTGGTGATTAGCCAGAAATTTTGGGCACGACGGGAGTGCAAAATTAACCGCGCCGCACCGCCCCTTTGAATTCACGCAGCCGGAAGGCGCCGATCAACTGACCGGTGCCGAAATAGGCCACGGCCCCGATCAGCAGCAACACCACCAAGGCCAGACCACGCCACCACGGCAGCCCAAGGAAGGGTTGCAGCGCCGCATTGCCAAGCCACAGTGCCAGACCCATGACGGCAGAGGCGATCAGAACCCGCCAGATGCGTTTGTGAAACCGCGCATCGAACTTTGCCGCCGCGCCGTAGCGCCGTGCGCCGATGGCTAGGCAGGCAAACATTGCCCAGCCCGCCAGCGTGGTGGCGATGGCGGGGGCGATCCAGCCAACATAGGGCGCGAGCCCGATCGCCAGCCCGGCGTTCACCACCATGGCGACCACGGCGAAATAGAACGGGCGGCGGGTGTCCTCGCGTGCGAAATAGATCGGTTGCAGAATTTTTTGCAGTACAAAGGCGGGCAGGCCCAGCCCGTAGATCATCACCGCCGTGGCAATGGCGGCGGTATCGTCCACGTCCGATGCACCGCGTTCAAACAGCACCGATACCAGCGCAAAGGGGATCACCATCAGCGCGACGGCCGAAGGGATCGTCAGCGCCAGTGACACTTCGGCGGCACGGCTGAGGGCGGTTTGTGCGCCATCGGTATCGCCCGCACGCAGGCGGCGCGACAAATCCGGCAACAGCACCACACCCACGGCAATGCCCACAACGCCCAGCGGCAGTTGATACAGCCGATCCGCGGCAAACAGCCATGACACGGCACTGTCATACTGGCTGGCGACGATCTGACCCACCACCAGGTTGATTTGCATCACCCCAGAGGCCAGGGCGGCAGGCAGTGCGATGACTATCAGATCGCGCATGTCGGGCGTCCAGCGCGGGCGCGAAGGGCGCAGGGCGAACCCGGCCAGCGCCGCCGCGCGCCAGGTCAGGGCCAGTTGTGCCACACCGGCGACCGGGATCGACCAGATCAGCCAATCGATCACGACACCGCCGGTCATGGCGCCGGCCACCATGGCCCCAATCACAAAGATATTCAGCAACACCGGCGCTGCGGCGGCCACGGCAAAGCGGCCTGTGGCATTCAGGATGCCCGAAAACAACGCCGACAGCGACATGCACAGGATGTAGGGGAAAACGATGCGCCCGTAGCCCACGGTCATGTCAAACCGCGCATCGCCTGAAAACCCTTCGGCGGTCAGCCAAACGAGGGCGGGCATGAACACCATGCCAAGCCCCGTAAGCGCAAGCACCACCAGCCCCAGCCCGTTAAACGCATCACGGGCGAACCGCGCCGGACCTTCTTCGCCTTCGAGCTTTTTTGCGAACATCGGCACGAAGGCTGCGTTAAACGCACCCTCGGCAAAGAAACGGCGGAACATGTTAGGCAGGCGGAAGGCGGCGACAAAGGCGTCCATCACCGGGCCCGGACCGATCAGCGACAGGATCAGCACCTCACGAACAAAGCCAAGCACGCGGCTCAGCAGGGTCCAGACGCCAACGGTAAAAAAGCCGGACATGAGGCGGATGGGTTTCATGGGTGTGCTGCCTTGCAGGGGTTACGATCAGCGATCCCTACCGCGAGGCGCACGTCCGCGCAATCAATGCTCTGAGGAGCGGACGTGATGTTATTGTGCACAAACTGTGCAGGCGCTCAGTTGCCCTTGGGGTAGATGAAGCCGTTGATCGGATAGACGCCGCCCAACGCGTTGGGTTGGGTTTCCAGCCGCACTTCGGACCAGTCGTTGCGTGGCGACACATCCACAACCGCCATTTTCAGGGAAACCTGATTGCGGTGCCAATTGGCGTGATCAACTTTGATCTCGCGCTCTGACACGATGTCAGACACCACTGCCACATGCCCCATCGGCATCCCGCGGGTCGATTGAAACGCCATGACAGAGCCGACGACAGGCTCCTTGCCTTGGGGGTAAAGGCCACGCGCCTTGTCCCACCAGGTTTCGGCGTTGCCGCGAATTTCGATGCCGCTGAGGTTGCGCGCAAAGGGCACGCACCAGACGCGCTGGCCTTGGGCGCGCATTTCCTCGGCAGTCTGTACCGCCATGAACTGCCGCTGCGGGTCGAGCCCGCCAAAGTCGATTGGTGCTTCGGGTGCGCGTGCGCAGGCCGAAATGATAAGAACCGCACCCAAAGCCAACAGGCTTCGTGGTGTCGGAATGGTGCGGAAAATGCTCATGCGTCCCTCAGAGTTTTTGTCTCATTGGATCACCCCGGGGGACAATCAGCTGGGATCATGACCATTCGGTTCCAAAAGCAAAGATGATTCTGTATTCGGCGGCGGGAAATTGCCGTTTTTTACGGTAAAATTCCGGCAAATTTCCTCAAATTTCCGCCAGCATGTCCGGAAGATCGCGTAAAACCTGCGAATCGCGCCGGGCGCGGGCCAGATGCCACGCCCCTTCGATCAGCATGAACACATGCTCCGCCTTGCGCCGCGCCACGTCGGGCGGCATCCCCACGCGCAACGCGCCTTCCTCGACTTCGGCAATCCATCCGGCATAGCAACGGTTGGCGTGGTCCAGAAACGCGGTGTTGTGGGGGTCCGCGAACAGGGTGGCAGCGATGGGGCAGCCGTCCCAGTGTTCGGACAGATCAAAGGCTTTGGCCGCCTTGTGACAGAAATGCGTGACGCCGCTGTGAAAATCTGCCGCCCCGGCGAAACTGGCCGCGATCGCGCGCAGAATTTCGTCCGAGGTCAGTGTCGCCGCAGCAAGCGCCAGGTCCGATTTTCCGTTTGGAAAGTGATGGTATAGCGACCCTTTGGGGGCATCGGCAGCGGCCAGAATATCGTTCAGCCCGACGCCGTGATAGCCATGCGTGCGAAAAAGACGCCCCGCCGCGCGGATCAGTCGATCTTTCGTCGGAAGCGCCTTCGCGGGCGAAGAGGGGGTAGGGGTGTCTGTCATAGATCAAGCTTGACAGGAATAGACCGACTGGTCCAGAAATATCGCAGCTGGACCAATTGGTCTATTTCCGAATCGGAGCCTTATGATGTTCGATGCCCTTGATCCGTCCGTCACCGTCCCCGCCAATGCGAACATGAACCCTACAGCCGACCCAAGGCGCGTCTTGTTCAAAGCCGCAGACGGGGCCGAGTTGATCGGAACATTGTTTCGGCCCGTACAGACACCAAGGGCGGTTGTCGTGCTCAGCAGCGCCACCGGCGTGCCGCAGGGATTTTACGCACATTTCGCACGCTGGGCAGCGCAGGAATGCGGGTTGGCAGTCTTAACCTACGATTACCGCGCCACGGGCCTTTCAGCGACTACGTCGATGCGCACCGCGCGGGCCGATATGATCGACTGGGGGCAAAGCGACCCACAGGCGGCCCGGGCGGCGGTGCGGCGCGAATTTCCCGGTGTGCCGATCTGGGCGATGGGCCATTCGCTGGGCGGGATGCTGGTGCCGATGCAGGCCGACCGCACCGATCTTGCACGGGTGATCACGGTGGCCAGCGGCATGGCACATGTGCGCGATCACCCTTGGCCCTATCGCGCCACAGCGCTGGCGTTTTGGTACGCCATCGGGCCAATCGCGACCACGCTGATGGGGTATCTGCCCGGCCGGCACATCGGCTTCGGCTCTGATCTGCCCGCCGCCGCCTATTGGCAGTGGCGGCGCTGGTGTACCCGCGATGGGGCGTTCCTGCCCGATGTCGGCACCCGTCTGCCACCGCCCAAATGGGGGGCAGACGACGCGCCTGTCCACATGGTGTCACTACGCGACGACGAACTGGTGCCGACCAAATGCGTGCGGCGTCTGGCCGAGGTCTATGTCGGCGGCGATGTTGATGTGGTCGAGATCGACCCGGCGGCCCTCGGGATGGGCAAGGTGGGGCATCTGGGAATGTTCGCCCGCCGGAATCAGGCGCTGTGGCCTACGTTGCTGGGCGAAAGCTGAGCGACACGCGGCCAGGCCGCAGAACCACAGTGCTGTCTGGGTCATAGGTGTTTTAGGGTTTTTGCTTCCCCACTCGTTGCTGCTGCGCAGCGACTGTCGGGGTCACGCTTTTTGCAGGGCAAAAAGGCTAAGGTGAGAGGCTGATAACGACCCAAGCGGGGCTCGTTACGGCTGCTTCCTTCCGGATCTGACCGGGTTGGCGAGGCGCTCGCCCGCACCAACCTCTCAAGGCCCATATAGGGGGCGAGGGGGCAAAGTGCAAGTCTCAGAAATGCAAGCGCAGCCGGGCGAAGCCATCAGCGGTACTGCCCAGGGCCGTGGGCGACAAATGGGCCAGATCGTCCAGCCACAACAGCGCCTCAGGTGAGGTTTCAAAGATCGCCTGAACACCGGGCGCGGGCGCGAAACGCCAAGGCATGATGTCATTCCCATGCGTATGGGCGGGTGCGGCGGCGTGCGATGGCATGTTAAAGACATCTGCCATCGCCTGCTCAAGGTTGATGGGGCTGCGCACAAGGATGTCGTGATCTTGGATCCTGTCGAAACCGCCTCCGCCTGCGGCGCGGAATTGATTGGTGGCCAGCAGGAATTCCTGATCAGGGCGCACCGGCTGATCTTGCCAGCGCAGATCCGAAATCCGCGTGCCGGGGGGCGCACAGGGGTCAATCTGGTAGGTGACGCCGTAGATCGAATCGAAATGAAACGCGGCCACATCCGGGTCGGTCAGCGGTTGATCCGGGGCATCGGGGCGCAGATGCGTGAACACGCGGGCCGAATATTCCAACCGCCGCTTGATATCGGCGCCGGACACGCGCAGCCCCCAGATTTCGTCCGCATGGGGGCATAACCCCACCAAGTGACGGCGCAGGACCGCGCCCTGCGGGATGTGCAGGTAATGCGCCGGCCCGCCGCGCCCGCCAGCGGTATGCGCGGCAACCGCAGCCAAAACAGGCAACGCTGCCGCTGCCGTTCCCGCCACTGCGTGCTGCAAAACCCGCGTCAGGCCCCGCGCACTGAGTGCGGCAATCGACGTGGGCATCGCCAGTGAGAAATAGTTGTGCAACGTACGGTCGGTCTGGCCAATCGGCTGGGCCAGATGACGCCGCAGCGTGTTGTGCCGTGCCAAAAGCAAATCTGTCACGACCGGGTCTGGCCGCAGTCGGGGGCTGTTGCGCAGCAGGGTGCTGCCATGGGCGCTGACATGCCAGCCGTGCCGTCCGGTGCCAGCACCGTCACCCGTGCGCGACAAGGTCAGGTCCAACACCGCCAGATCGGACGCACCAAAACCCGGCATCACCGCCGGACAATCAGCCAGCGTGCCTGCGGCGCTGTCCACTGCGCCGCCGCTGCCGTGGTCACGTCCGGGAAACCGGCGGTGCGTATGGCCAGTGATGATGGCATCAACGCCGGGTATTCGGGCCAGCGCGGTGGCGTCGACCGTCGCGGCACAGGCACCGCCGGTATCGCCGATCCCCATATGCGCCAATAGGATAATCAGATCAGCCCCCCGCGCCCGTAAAATCGGCAACCGGGCGCGCACCGAAGCAATCGGGCAGGTCACCCGCCCCACTCCGTGCAGCGCCGACCGGTTCCAGATCGCGGTTTCGCTGGGCAATACCGAGAGAATACCGATCCGTAGCAACTGTTCCGGCATCTTGCCCACTGCCGGTACCTTGCAGTCAATCAGGGCTGCGTCGCGCAGGGGGGCAAGCGTCGGCACCGCCAGATTGGACGAAACAACCGGCATCGCCAGTTGCCGCGCAAATTGCTGAAGATAGGGCAGGCCGTGATCCAAATCGTGATTGCCCAACCCCAGCGCGTCATATCGCAGGTGGTTCAGGCTGGCGACAACCGGGTGGTCGCGCCCGACCGGATGCCGCGTCAGATGGTCCCCCAACGCATTGCCCTGCAACATGTCCCCATTATCGAGCAGCAGACAGGCACTGCCACGGCGCCTGGCCTCGTCCCGCGCTGTGCTGATTAACTCGGCAAGCCCGGCCAGACCGTGATGCAGCCCCGGAACATCCCTTACATAGTCATGCCCCAACATCTGCATGTGAACATCCGTCGTGGCCAGAATACGCAGCCGCGCGGTCATAGCCTTTGACCGCTGTACGCGCTCTGCGCCAACCGCAGGGTCTGAGATACGCGTGTTCATCCTATGAGGTTCTCATAATATTACAAAACAACCCTTGATTGAGTTGATATCAGCAGATCGGATGGCAGGGCGCAAGGTTTTCTGCCATTGATTTCAGGGCCCTCGCCGTGGCAAGCCTGTGCGCAACTTCGATGTATGACACCTGAGGCCAGAAAATGTACCACGCAGAACAGGTTACCTTCGGCGGCTCCGGCCTCGACCGGGCCGGCGAGATCCGGGATGACGTTGCGGCAGTTTCGGCGGCGAGCAGTGATCCAGACGCACGTGCGGTGGTATTTTGGCGGGGAAAGCCTTTGATTTCACCCGCGCGCCCGGCCGCATTGGTGCGACTGCCTTTGACACATCCTGTCCTGAAATGCGCAGTGGAAGAGCCTGTTTTGCTGGGCCGCGAAAACGGTGCGGCTTGCTTTGCCTATGATCTGTCGGCCTGGCAGCCCGATGTGCTGGATGCAGCGCAGTTGGGCGCGTTTCTTGACTCGTCCGAACAACAGCACCCCGATCTACCCGCTGACATGGTTTTTTCCGAACTGCGCCGCGTCATGACATGGTTGAACCCGCGCGATGCCGAATTGGCCGCGACGGGAAAGGCGATCCTGGGCTGGCACGAAAGCCACGGCTTTTGCGCGCGCTGCGGGGCGGCGACCCGGATCAGCCAGGCCGGCTGGCAACGGACCTGCCCGGCCTGCGCCACACCGCATTTCCCCCGCACCGACCCGGTGGTGATCATGCTGATCACCCACGGCAACGCGGTTTTGATGGGCCGTTCGCCGGGCTGGCCCGAGGGCATGTATTCGCTTTTGGCCGGATTTGTCGAACCGGGCGAAACGCTGGAAGCCGCGGTGCGCCGTGAGGTGTTTGAAGAAGCGGGCGTCGAGGTCGGCCCGGTGCGCTATCTGGCCAGCCAGCCCTGGGCGTTTCCATCGTCGTTGATGTTAGGCTGTGCCGGCGAGGCGACCACCCGCGAGATCACCATTGACCCGGTCGAGATCGAGGACGCCCTCTGGGTTAGTCGCGAGGAAATGATGGCGGTGTTTGCGGGCTGCCATCCGCGTATCCTGCCTGCGCGCAAAGGCGCTATTGCTCATTTTTTATTGGAAAACTGGCTTGCCGATACCTTGGATTGAGACAAGATTTTAACGCAACAATATGATAAGCAGCGTCAAAGACGGCAAGAGCAGGGCAGATACACATGAAATTTTCGACCAAGGAAGACATCGAAGCGCCTATTGAGGCGGTGTTTGAAATGTTATGCGATTTCGAAGGGTTCGAGCGGTCAGCGATGCGGCGCGGTGCCGAAGTGCAGCGCGTTGACGCATTGCACAAACCCGGCGTTGGCATGTCTTGGAAGGCAGCGTTTCAGCTGCGGGGCAAACGCCGGGAACTGACCATCGAAATGGTTACTTTTGACCGCCCGAATGAGATGGTGATTGACAGCCTGTCAACCGGGTTGGCCGGTCAGATGTCGATCGAGCTGATGGCGCTGTCGCGCAACCGCACCCGCGTCAATGTGGCGCTGGACATCAAACCGCTGAACCTTTCGGCGCGGTTGCTGGTGCAATCACTTAAACTGGCCAAAACCTCGCTGACCAAGAAATACAAGCACCGCGTTGCTGAATACGCCAAGGGAATGGAAGACCGCTATTCGCGGACGGCGTAACCGGGGCCCGGCCCCCGGACCCCCGAGGGTATTTTTGGTCCAATCATGCCCTGAAGCGCACGCTTAGTCGGGCAGGTGCTCTCCGCGATCCGGGTGCGCGGGGTAGACGCCGAGTATTTCCAGCATATTGGTAAAATACCCCAACTCTTCCAGCGCGCGCCTGACCGCGGCGTCGTCGGGGTGGCCTTCGATATCGGCATAGAACTGGGTGGCGGTGAAAGAGCCGCCCACCATATAGCTTTCCAGCTTGGTCATGTTGACCCCATTGGTCGCAAAGCCGCCCATCGCCTTGTAAAGCGCCGCCGGGATGTTGCGCACTTCGAAGATGAATGTGGTCAGCATCTGCGCGCCGCGCGGGGTGAGATCAATCTCGGGGGCCATCAGCAGGAAACGCGTGGTGTTATGCGCATTGTCCTCGATGTCATGGGCAAGAATCTCCAACCCATGAATTTCTGCGGCAACGGCACTGGCCAGCACACCTTCGCTCAGCGTGTCGGACGCGGCCAGTTCCGCCGCCGCCCCGGCAGAATCGGCTGCTGGTTCTGATGTGATGCCATGCGCATCGAGGAATCCGCGCGCCTGCGGCAAAAGAACCAGATGCGCGCGCACGTGTTTGACGTCTTGTAATTTGACACCGGGTTTCGCCATCAGGCAGATGCGCACCCGGACAAAGGCCTCGCCGATGATATGCAGGCCGCTGTCGGGCAGCAGCCGGTGAATATCTGCCACGCGGCCATAGGTGGTATTTTCCACGGGCAGCATCGCAAGGTCGGCGCGTCCGTCGCGCACCGCACTGATGACGTCTTCGAAGGACTGGCAAGGCACGGGCACAACGTCCTGTCGGGCCTGCAGGCAGGCCTCGTGACCGTAGGCGCCCAATGCGCCCTGAAAGGCAATGCGGGGGGTCGAAATGGGCGTCATGGTGATAATCCTGCAAAAAAGGCGGCAATCCGGGCAATTGGTCGCGGTAACTACACCTTGCCTGCGCCAAGGGAAAGCAATAGATACGCCCCCAAGCAAGCTGCGCGCCCTGGCGCAAAAGCCACGTGCCAAAAACTAACTGATGGACCCTGACGCATGTTCGATACAATGACCTTGACCAAAATTGCAGGCGGCCTGTTGGGGGCCTGGTTGATCCTTTTGCTGGGCAAATGGGCCGGCGAAGAAATTTACCACGCCGAAGCGCATGGTGAACCTTCCTACGTCATCGAAGTGGCGGATGCCGGCGGCGACGAAGGCGGTGAAGAGGTTGATTTCACCGCAGTGCTGGCCGAAGCTGACGCTGACAGCGGTGCCAAGGTGTTCAAGAAATGCGCCGCCTGCCACAAGACCGAAGCAGGCGCGAACGCTGTAGGCCCCTATCTGGCGGGTGTGGTCGGCCGCGATATCGCCACCGCCGATGGTTTTGGCTATTCCGGCGCGCTGACAAGTCTTGACGGAGCCTGGACCCCAGAAGAACTGAATGCGTTCCTGCTTAGCCCCAAGGGCTATGCACCTGGCACCACCATGGGCTTTGCCGGTCTGAAGAAGATCGACGACCGCGCAGATGTGATTGCCTACCTGCAAAGCATCTCCAACTGAGACATGCCGCCTTGCGGTGCACGGGCCGTCCCTTGGGGCGGCCTTTTGCGTATCCGGCCCCCAGATAACATATTCGCAACTTGTATCTTGGCGCACCTCGGCGTTAGCCTAGTGAGTTGAGAAGACACCCTATTGCCCCAGCCCGTATTGCCCCAGAAGGAGTGATCCATGCACCGAGCCCAGACCCGCGCTATAACCCGCCCGCAACATAATGGTCTGGGGGCACTTTGGACGGCCATGTTGGGCATGGCGCTGATGATCCTGATGACAGGTATGGCACGGGCAGACAGCGACAATGTGATCAAAAGCCACGGCTATTCCTTTTACGGCGATCTGAAATACCCGGCCGATTATCCGCATTTCGACTACGTGAACCCTGATGCGCCCAAGGGCGGCGAAATCTCGGTTGCTTTTGTCGGCACGCTTGATTCGCTGAACCCCTATTCGGGCAAGGGCCGCGCACATTTGTTTTCGATCTTTGGCTTCGAGAGCCTGCTGGGCCAGGCGCCCAATCAGGACTCGCTGCCCTCGGATGTCTATAGCGAAAGCTACTGCCTGCTCTGCGAAAGCCTTGAGTATCCCGAGGACAAATCTTGGGTGATCTTCCACATGCGCCCCGAAGCGCGGTTTTCCGACGGTACGCCCGTCACCGCCCATGACATCGTATTTTCGCACAACCTGCTGCTGGACGAGGGGCTGAAATCCTATGCCGATGCGGTCCGCAAGAGCATCCCCAGCGTCGAAGCGCTGGATGATCACACCGTGAAATTCACCTTTGCCGAAGGTATTTCCCGCCGCAGCCTGATCGAACAGGTGGGCGGTGTGCCCGCATGGCCAAAGGCCTGGTTTGAAAAGACCGGCAAAGGGCTGAAAGACAGCTGGCTCGACGGCCCGCCCGGATCGGGTGCCTATGTTATCGACAGTGTTGATCTGACGCGGCGGATGGTGCTGAAACGCAACCCGGACTATTGGGGCAACGACCTGCCGATCAACCAGGGGCGCAATAACTTCGACGCGATCCGGCTTGAGATTTTCAGCGACGACACCGCCGCTTTCGAGGCGTTCAAAGCCGGTGAATATACCTTCCGCGCCGAGGGCGATTCCAAGAAATGGGCGACCGGATATGATTTTTCCAAGGTTCAGCAGGGCGATGTCGTAAAGGCGGAATTACCCGATGGCGCGCCGCCGTCCCCCTCTGGCATCATCTTTAACCTTGGCCGCGAAGAGTTGCAGGACAAACGCGTACGGCAGGCCGTGGCGCTGATGTTCAACTTTGAATGGACCAATGAATCGCTGCAATACGGCCTGTTCCAGCCGCGCGCGTCGTTCACCCAGGACACGCCGCTGATGGCGCAGGCCGCACCCGAAGGGGCCGAACTGGCGCTGCTAAAGGATTTGGGTGATCTGGTGCCGCCGGAATTACTGTCAGAGCCTGCGGTGGTGCCCCATACATCCGATTCCAGCAGGCTGCTTGACCGTGGCAATGCGCGGCGCGCCTCCCGCCTGCTCGAGGACGCGGGCTGGACCGTCGAAAATGGCAAGCGCGTCAATGCCGAGGGCAAGGCGCTACGGCTGGATTTTCTGATGAACTCTGCCGGGTCGCCTACGCTCTCTGCGGTGATCGAAAACTTTGTCGGCAATCTCCAATCCATCGGCGTTGATGCGGTGTTGGAAAAAGTGGACAGCTCGCAATATACCGCGCGCGAACGTGACCGCGATTACCACATGATATATGATGGCTACATGCCGTTTCTAGGCACTGGCACCGGACTCGTCCAATACTACGGGTCAGAGGCGGCGGCGTATTCGCTGTTTAACCCCGCCGGGCTGGCCAGCCCGCTGGTGGACAAGCTGATCGAGATTTCGCTCAATGCCAATACCGCCGAAGACGAGGCCGCGGCGCTGATGGCGCTCGACCGTGCGCTGCGCCATGAGTTCTTTATGATCCCGACATGGTACAACGACAGCTATTGGGTGGCCTATTACGACCAATACAACCACCCCGAAACGATCCCGCCTTATGCCTTGGGTTACCTCGATTTCTGGTGGTACGACGCCGACAAGGCGGCCAAGCTGCAAGCCTCCGGCGCGTTGCGGTAACTGACAATGGGCGCCTATATTCTCAGACGGCTTTTGCTGATCATACCGACGTTGTTCGGCATCATGCTGATCAACTTTGCTCTGGTGCAGTTTGTCCCCGGTGGCCCTGTCGAACAGGCGATCGCGCGTATCCAGGGGGGCGGTGATGTCTTTGGCAGCTTTGCTGGCACCAACAACGATGCCGGGGTCGATTCGATGGCCCGCGGATCAGACAGCACCTATGTCGGGGCGCGCGGACTGCCGCCCGAAATGATTGCAGAGCTGGAAAAAGAATTTGGTTTCGACAAACCCCCGGTACAGCGGTTCTTCCACATGCTGTGGAATTACATGCAGTTTGACTTCGGAACGAGCTATTTCCGCTCCATCACGGTGATCGAATTGATCAAGGAGAAACTGCCGGTGTCGATCACGCTGGGCCTGTGGTCTACCCTGATCGCGCATCTGGTGTCGATTCCGCTGGGCATCCGCAAGGCCGTGCGCGACGGCAGCCGCTTTGACACATGGACCTCCGGTGCCATCATCGCGGCCTATGCCATCCCCGGCTTCCTCTTTGCGATCCTGCTGCTGGTGCTCTTTGCCGGTGGTTCCTACTGGCAAGTCTTCCCCCTGCGTGGTCTCACGTCGGATAATTTCGACAGCCTCAGCCCGCTGGGCAAAGTGGCGGATTATTTCTGGCACATCACTCTGCCGGTGCTGGCCTCGACCATCGCCGCCTTTGCCACGTTGACCCTGCTGACCAAAAATTCGTTCCTTGACGAGATCAAGAAACAATACGTCATCACTGCCCGTGCCAAAGGCCTGTCAGAACGCAGCGTGCTTTATGGCCATGTGTTCCGCAACGCGATGCTGATCGTGATCGCCAGCTTTCCGGCGGTATTCATCTCGGTCTTTTTTGGTGGCTCGATCATCATCGAAACGATTTTCAGCCTCGACGGTCTGGGCCGTCTGGGGTTCGAAGCTGCTGTGGCGCGTGATTACCCGATTGTATTCGGCACATTGTTCATCTTTGGCCTGATTGGCCTGGTGGTCGGCATCCTGTCCGACATGATGTATGTGCTGGTTGACCCACGTATTGATTTTGAGAAAAGGGAAGGCTGATGGCGCTCTCCCCCCTGAACCAGCGCCGCTGGCGCAATTTTACCGCCAACCGCCGCGCCTATTGGTCGATGTGGATATTCGCGGTGCTTTTCGGCATTTCGCTCTGCGCGGAATTTGTCGCCAACGACAAACCTATCGTGGTGAACTATCGCGGCGACTATTACATGCCTATCTTCAACTTCTACCCCGAAACCGCCTTTGGCGGCGACTTCCAGACCGAAGCAGCCTACCGCGATCCCGAGGTGAAATGTCTCATCGCCACCGGCGGGCTCGAAGCGTGCTTTGACGATCCAGATGGGCTAATCATTGACGCCCAAGATGGCGAAATCGCGGGTGAAGCCATCGAAAAAGGGTGGTCAATCTGGCCGGTCATCCCCTATTCATTCAACACCGCCGTTGACCGCCCCGGCGCCGCACCCTTGCCGCCCAACAGCCAAAACTGGCTGGGCACCGATGGCACCAAACGCGATGTCATGGCCCGCGTGATCCACGGCTTTCGCTTGTCCGTGCTCTTCACCATCATCGTCACCGGTGCTGCCTCGATCATCGGTATCATTGCCGGCGCCGTTCAGGGGTTCTTTGGCGGCTGGCTTGACCTGATCTTTCAGCGCATCATCGAAATATGGTCCTCCACCCCGTCGCTCTACGTGATCATCATCATGTTCGCGATATTGGGGCGCAGTTTCTGGCTACTGGTGATCCTGCTGGTGCTGTTTTCATGGACGGCGCTGGTGGGCGTGGTGCGCGCCGAATTCCTACGCGCGCGCAACCTTGAATATGTCCGCGCCGCCCGCGCGCTGGGGGTCGGCAATCTGACCATTATGATGCGCCACATGCTGCCCAATGCCATGGTTGCGACGCTGACGATGCTGCCGTTTATCATCACCGGCACCATCTCCACCCTTGCCACGCTGGATTTCCTCGGCTTCGGCCTGCCGTCATCGGCCCCGTCACTGGGTGAACTGACGCTGCAAGCCAAGCAGAACCTACAAGCGCCTTGGCTCGCGTTTTCGGCCTTCTTTACCTTTGCCATCATGCTGTCGCTGCTGGTCTTCATCTTCGAAGGCATCCGCGACGCCTTCGACCCCAGAAAGACATTCTTGTGACCGCACTGCTTGACGTCAAAGACCTGCGTGTTGCCTTCCGGCAGGACGGCAAACTGACCGAAGCGGTGCGAGGCGTCAGCTTTGCTGTGAACCGCGGTGAAACCGTGGCGCTGGTCGGTGAAAGCGGCTCGGGTAAATCGGTGTCGGCGCTGTCCACGGTGTCCCTGCTGGGGGATTCCGCCCAAGTCAGCGGCTCTGTCACCTATGACGGTCAGCAGATGATCGGCGCCGATGACGCGCTGCTGCGCAAGGTGCGCGGCAACGACATCAGCTTTATCTTTCAAGAGCCGATGACCTCGCTCAACCCATTGCACACCATCGAAAAGCAGCTCGCTGAATCGCTGGCGCTGCACCAAGGGCTATCAGGCGCCGCCGCGCGCGCGCGCATCCTCGAACTGCTCAATGACGTTGGCATCAACGACGCCGAAAGCCGCTTGGGTGCCTATCCTCACCAACTGTCCGGCGGGCAACGCCAGCGCGTGATGATCGCCATGGCGCTGGCCAACGGGCCGGACGTACTGATCGCCGATGAACCCACCACCGCGCTTGATGTGACCATTCAGGCGCAAATCCTCGACCTGCTCAAGGAACTCAAGGACAAGATGGGCATGGGGCTTTTGTTCATCACCCATGACCTTGGTATCGTGCGCCGCATCGCCGATCGTGTCTGCGTGATGCAAAAGGGCGAGATCGTCGAACAGGGCCGCACGGCCGACATCTTTGACAACCCACAACACCCCTACACGATCAAGTTGCTTAGCGCCGAACCCACCGGCGCGCCGGCACCGGTGGCCGAGGATGCCCCCGAGATCATCCGCACCGACAACCTCAAGGTTTGGTTCCCGATCCAGAAAGGGCTGCTGAGACGCACCGTCGGGCACGTAAAGGCCGTTAATGATGCCACCTTGTCGGTGCGTGCGGGCGAAACACTCGGCATCGTTGGCGAAAGCGGCTCGGGCAAGACGACGCTGGCACTGGCGATCATGCGGTTGATCAGCTCCGAGGGCGGTATCACCTTTATCGGAGAGGACGTGCGCAAATGGTCCACCCGGCAACTGCGGCGCCTGCGGTCCGACATGCAGATCGTCTTTCAAGACCCCTTTGGCTCGCTTTCCCCGCGCATGACCTGTTTTCAAATCATCGCAGAAGGGCTGTCGATCCACGGCATCGACAAGGGCAGCGATAAACGGGTGCTGGTGCACGAAGTGATGCAAGAAGTGGGCCTCGACCCCGCCACGATGGACCGGTACCCCCATGAATTTTCCGGTGGCCAGCGCCAGCGCATTGCCATCGCCCGCGCCATGGTGCTGCGCCCAAAACTGCTGGTGCTCGACGAACCCACCAGCGCGCTTGATATGACGGTGCAGGTCCAGATCGTCGACCTGCTGCGCGATCTTCAGGTGAAATATGGGCTGGCGTATCTGTTCATCAGCCACGACCTCAAGGTCGTGCGCGCCATGTCACACAAGGTGATGGTGATGAAACGGGGTGATGTGGTGGAATACGGCTCTGTCGATGACCTTTATGACCGGCCCCAGACTGAATACACCCGCACGCTGTTGCAGGCGACGACTTAACTGCTCGCCATCCCTACCAGCATTGCGCCCAGCGCGACCACATGGATCAGCATGATCGCGCGGTCACGCCAGAACACGCCAACCGCGAACCAGCCCAGCAGGCCCACCAGAAACAGATAGATGTTCAGCGGCGTCAGGCCAAACGCCGTGGCGCTATAGCCCAGTATCTGCACGATAGATGCCGCCCATTTCAGGAGCAGGATAAACTGTTCGCGGGACAGGCGCGCGCGCGGTATCGCTGGGCGACTATCGGAACGCAGATAGGCCATGTCAGGCTCCTTTGCCGGGGTGGCCCGCTGCGGTAAGCCGCAGGCGGGCATGTCAAGGTTACTTACAGTTTCAGCAGGTCGACACAGACGGTCGGGGTGCGGCGCCACCAGCGGCGCTTGCCGGTCTGCGCCGGAACATTGCGCAGCGGCACACAGGTGCTGCGGGTGGCTGTCATGAAACTATGGGCATATATCGTTAGCATCGTCGCCTCCATCTATTGATTTGCCCTTTCAATATGACCCCATGGCTGGCATCCTACGAGTCACCAATGTTTCAACTATGTAAGGCCGTCTAACACATGGACTGGCGCAGCCTGCCCCCACTCTCGGCCCTGCGCGCCTTTGCCGCCTTTGCCCAGACCGGCAACGTCGTGGCGGCGGGGGCGGCGCTGGGTGTGACCCATGCCGCGATCAGTCAGCAGTTGCGCAGCCTTGAGGATCATCTTGATGTCGCCCTTCTCGACCGCAGCGGGCGCGCCCTGCAACTGACCAAGGCCGGAGAGCAGCTTGGCAAGGCGCTGCAATCCGGCTTTGGCACCATGATCGAGGCCAGCCAGCAGATCACCGGGGCGCAGGACATCCGGCCGCTGCACATCTCGACCACACCCAGCTTTGCTGTGTCATGGCTGATGCCGCGCCTGCCCAAGTTTCGCGCCCTGCACCCGGATGTCGACCTGATGCTCAATCCGACCCCGGCGGTGGTGCCACTGGCCAGCGATGGGATCGACGTGGCTCTGCGCTATGGCAAGGGGCACTGGCCGGGCCATGACGTCGAGATGCTGCTGTGTTCTCCGATGGTTGTCATCGCTGCACCCGCGCTGGTCGGCACCAAACCGATAACGGGTGCTGCGGCCCTGGCCGATCTGCCCTGGCTCGAAGAATACGGCACCAACGAAGCGTCGCGCTGGCTGGCCGATCAGGGGGTACACAAAAGCATGGGGCGCGGGTCGATCCAACTGCCGGGCAATCTGCTGTTGGATGGCGCGCGAAACGGGCAGGGGGTCGCCGTGGCGGTGCGCGCCTTTGTCGAGGCGGACATCGCTGCGGGCCGCTTGCTGGCCTTGATGGAACAGGAAAAATGCGATGCCGGATACTACATCGTGACGCGCCCCGGCGTGCAACGTCCGGTGCTGCGTGATTTCATCCGCTGGCTGCGCCGCGAAGGGCGCGCGCCAGATCCGGTCAGCTTGGACCAACCATAAAGCAACTTACATTGCGTGCAGCCAGACGGCGGCAGGCCAGATCGGCACTTTCACGGGACATGCCAAGGAAATTGGCGTCAAATCCCTGCGGTCGCTGCACGACCTTGCGCAGGGTGCCATCCAATGTCGCCATCTCGGCCAGCGCCGTCTTCAGCAGTACCTTTTCGGCTTCGTAACGGCTGGAATAGCGGCCCACATTGACGCCCCAGTGCCGCCCACCTGACGTGGATACACGGGTAACGATTTCCTGCTCGACCACCTGTTTTTTGGTCTGCGTGGGGGTTTCGTCGGCCGGGCGTAGCTCGGGCCGGATCGACACATTGGCCGATGCCAGCGTGATGTTCTCTTCTTGCCGGGTTGCCGGGGGCTTAGGGGCCGGCACGGGCGTCTGGACCGCTTCGCGCAGCGCCGCAGTAATATCGCTGTTGGATACGACACTGGTCGCATCAGGCTGCTCCGCCGTGGCCACAACGACCTCCAGCGCGGCGCCGGGCCGCAGGTGTGGACGCTTCGACGTGGTAACGGCGCCGACCAGTCGGATCGTCTTGCCCGCGCCGCCGACGGTTGATCCCGGCACGCTCGAAGGGCCGGTTTCGACATCGGCATAAACCGGGGTGCTTGGCTTGCTCAGCGGCGCGCTCGACGGCGCGCGGCGGAAACCCATGTCCATGAGTTCGGCAACCTTGGCATTGCGCGACGCTGTGGACTGACCGCCAAAGACGGTGACGATAATACGTTCATTGCCCCGCTCCGCCGATGCGGTCAGGTTGAACCCCGCCGCGCGGGTATATCCGGTCTTGATCCCGTCTGCGCCCTTGTACGACGACAGGAACCGGCGGTTTGTGTGCGACACAGTGCGGATGCCCGCATCTGCGGACAGCCGGGAAAACAGGTTATAATATTGCGGATAGTCATACAGCAGATGCCGCCCCATGGTCGTCATGTCACGTGCGGTCGACATATGGCCCGTTTCGGTCAGCCCGTGCATGTTCTTGAACGTCGTGCGCGTCATCCCCAGTGCCTTGGCCGTGCGGTTCATCCGGCGGGCATAAGCCGCCTCTGACCCGCCGATCGCCTCGCCGATTGCAGTGGCCGCATCGTTTGCCGATTTCACCGCAGCGGCCCGGATCAAATAGCGCAGCGCGATTTTCTGGCCCGCCCGCACGCCCAGCTTGCTGGGCTCTTCGTTGGCGGCCTTTTGGGAAATGGTGACCATGCTATCAAGCGAGATTTCACCGCGTTCAATAGCCTCAAAGGCAACGTAAAGCGTCATCATCTTGGTCAGCGATGCGGGGTGCAGCCGCGTATCGGCATTGCTGGCGTGCAGCTCCTTGCCGGTGCGCGCATCAATGACATAGGCGGCATAGGGGGCTGCCATCGCGCCCAAAGGCACAACGATCAACAACCACAATGCTGCGAGTAGAAATAGCCCGTAACGGGCCGGCTGAACGCGCCGCGCCTTCATGATAAAACTGCCTTTTGCTGCCTCAGGACCGCCGATTGTTCGACTGGCCATATTTATTGCCCTTAGGCTAACACAGCTTGCAAATCCGAGAAAGCCTTTGAATCAAGGGAATTAACCAAAAATACAAAATCCGCCGACCCACATATAGGGGGTCAGTTTGACTGCCCCACCATAGAAGCGAATGTGGCGACAATTGGGCAGGAAAAAGGCGTTCTCCGCCATGATTCAAACTGGGGTAAATGCGCTACACTTCGGCAATCCGAGTCACCAAATCGGGCAGCTCGCCAAGATCGGAAAGCGCGGCAAACCGGGGGGCGTCTGCGGGCGCTTCGGCCCGTTCAATGGCCCATGTCAGGGCGTGCGGGACATGCACGCCCCATCCGCCCGCCGCTATCATCGGCAGAACATCAGAGGCCATGGAATTGCCCACCATAAGCCCCCGGTCCGTGCCATCGCCATGCCGCTCAAAAATGCCCTGATAGACCGCTTTGGTCTTGTCAGACACGATTTCGACCGCATCGAAACGCGCGCGCAGACCCGACTGCGCCAGCTTGCGCTCCTGGTCCATCAGGTCACCCTTGGTGATCAGGATCAGGCGGTATTGTCCCGACAACTGGTCCAGCGCCGCTTCCACGTGGGGCAACAGTTCGATCGGGTGGCGCAGCATCTCGCGTCCCGCGGCCAGCAGCGCGCCAATCGCCTCGGCGGGCACCTTACCGTCTGTCACCTCAATTGCGGTTTCGATCATCGACAGGGTAAATCCTTTGATGCCAAAGCCGTAATGCGGTAAATTACGCCGCTCCGCCGCCAGCAGGCGCGCCATCAGCGCATCCCGGTCCCCGTGATCGGATAACAGATCGGCAAAATGATCCTGCGTCAGTGCAAAAAAGCGTTCGTTATGCCACAATGTGTCATCCGCATCGAAACCGATGGTTGTGATCCGTGGGGCCAATGCGGTACTGCCTCTTTTCTAAATGCGTTCAAGGGTTATATAGACGCTTGAACGACTCACAAGGTTCACACCAACCCCGCAGGAGCAGCAATGCGCCGTGATGATCATATGATGACAGACTGGCACATGATGGCGGATCGGCCCGGTGACGACGACGAAACCGACCTGCTGACCAAAACCAAGCCTAAGACAAAGCGGCCACCGCTCTATAAGGTGATGCTGTTGAACGATGATTTCACCCCGATGGAATTTGTCGTGCATGTGCTTGAACGCTTCTTTGGCCTTAACCACGCGCAGGCATTCGAGATCATGCTGACCGTCCACAAAAAGGGGCTGGCGGTGGTGGGCGTATTCTCTCACGAAATAGCCGAGACCAAGGTCGCGATGGTGATGGATTTTGCCCGGCGGCACCAGCACCCGCTGCAATGCACCATGGAAAAAGAAGAATAGCGCGTGATTGATTCGCGATTGCAGCTAGCGCTGAACGGCGGTGGGTTGGACCTGCCCGACGAGGGCACGATTGCTGTCATCCACCCCCCGGTGGAGGCCGATCTGACTGATCTGCCGATGGACCGCTGCCAGATCATCCACGATTTCAAACCGGCCCATGATGCTTGGGCCGCGCGCGGCTATGATGCCGTGCCTGTGGCCGATGGCCGCTATGCTGCTGTGATCCTCTGCCTGCCGCGGGCCAAGGCCGAAGCGCGCGCCATGATCGCCATGGCCTGCCGCCTCAGCGATGGGCCGGTGGTGATCGACGGACAGAAAACCGATGGCGCCGATTCAATCCTGCGCGAAATGCGCGCGCGCGTCACGGTACAGGGCCCGGTGGCCAAGGCCCATGGCAAGCTGTACTGGATCACCGCCCCCGCCGCCGAGTTCTTTACCGACTGGGAGGCGGGGCCGTCCAAGACTGATGGCGGATTTTGGACCGCACCGGGGGTGTTTTCGGCAGATGGGGTCGATCTGGCCTCTGCCATGCTGGTCGACATGCTGCCTGACAACCTCGGGCACGAGGTGGCCGATCTGGGCGCGGGCTGGGGGTTTTTGTCGGCACATGTGCTGACACGCCCCGGCGTGAAAACCCTGCACCTCGTCGAAGCAGGCCACATGGCGCTGGATTGTGCGCGTCACAACGTGATTGACGAACGGGCGGAATTCCACTGGGCCGATGCCACCGACTGGCAACCGCCGCACCGGATGGATACAGTCGTTATGAACCCGCCATTTCACACTGGTCGCGCGTCTGAGCCGCAGATCGGCCAGGCCTTTGTTGCGGCGGCAGCGCGCATCCTGTCGGGGCACGGCGATCTGTGGATGGTCGCCAACCGCCATCTGCCCTACGAAACAGAGCTCAAGAAACGCTTTGCCCAGGTGTCCGATCTGGGGGGTGACGCGCGGTTCAAATTGTTCCACGCCACACGCCCGCTGGGCACCCGGCGCGCGTTCTAACCCAAAGCCAACCGCAAGGGAAAACCCCATGTCCTTTTCGATCACCGGCAAGACGGCCATCATCACCGGCGCCGCAGACGGCATCGGCCTCGCGATCGCACGCCATCTGGCCGATCAGGGCGCCAATGTCATGTGCGCCGATTCCAATGAAAAGAAACTGCGCGAGGAACTGGGCGACAGCCCGGACGAAGGCAATGTGCGGGTCTTTGCGGGTGACCTGCGCCAACGTCTGACCATTGCCAATCTGGTCTCGGCCACCATCGACGCCTTTGATCAGGTTGATATTCTCGTCAACGCCTCGCGCCAGGTCATGCTGACCGACCCGCTGGACGTCGAAGACACGTCTGTTGACATGCTGTTGCAGCAAAATCTGATGACCGCCCTGCAACTGTCGCAACAGGTGGCGCGGCGGATGATGAAACAGGCCGAAGATCAACCCGAAGGGCAGGTCGGCTCGATCATCAACCTCAGCTCAATCTCTGCCCGGCAGCACCAGCCCGACCTGATGGGCTATTCCATCGCCTCTGCCGCCGTGCAGCAGATGACGCGGTCCCTGGCGCTGGTGCTGGCACCGCACCGGATCAGGGTCAACGCCATCTCTTTCGGGTCGGTCATGAGCGCGTCTTTGCGCGCGGCGGTGGCCGACAACCGTGACTGGCGCGATGACATCCGCAAACACACCCCGCTGGGCCGCATCGCCGCCCCGAACGAATTATGCGAAGCGGTGCAATTCCTCGCCGCCGAAAGCTCGGCCTTCATGACGGGCGAAGTCATGGTGATTGATGGCGGGCGCACCCTGCTGGATGCGGTGACGGCACCTGCGCATTGACGTAGGGCTGTGCCGTTGCCGGGATGCAAAGGTATTTAAGGTCCAAAAAAGCGGTCAGAGCCGTAGTTTCCAGCACCCGTATGCGGTCATCAAAAACCCGCCGAAGGCCGCCAGCGCATAGGGCGCGCGCAACGCGATGTCTCGGCCCAGATCCGGCTCGACCAGCGTAACCACGGCCCCGGCAATCAACGCGCCGATGGGCGCAATGCCCCAGCCGAAAAACCGGTACAGGCTGTTCACCCGCCCCAGCATTGCGTCCGGTATCAACCGCTGGCGGTAGGACACCGTTACGACATTCCACAGCATCGCGGCGCCCATTTCTATGAACAGCGCCAGCGCAACGACGGTCCAATGGGTTGCCACGGCAATCATGGCCATGCTGATCGGCAGGATCGCCAACGCCAGCCACAGGCTGCGTTGCGCCCCCAGTCGCGTGGCCAGCGCCGGGCAATATAGCCCGCCCAGAACACCGCCCGCCGCTGCTGCGGTCAGCAACAGACCGTGACCGGTGGCGTTCAGCCCCAGCACGTCTTGCGCGAAAAGCACCAGTATTGTGATCCCCATCAGCGCAAAGGCATTCATCAGCCCCAGCATCACCGCCAGCCGCAACACCACTGGATGTCGCCGCAACCATTGCCAGGCCTCGGCCACTTCGACCTTGAGCGGCCGGCGCAGCGGCGCGGCAAAGGGTGGCAGCACCATGCACCACACCAGCCAGGCCGCCAGACCAAAGGTCAGCGCGTCCAGCGCGAAGGGGGCAGGCAGGGCAAGTGCGATCAATACACCCGCCAGCGGCGGCCCCACAAACGACCCCATGATTTGTTCGATACTCCAGATCTGGCCGTTGGCGCGCTCCAGATCAGACTTATCCACCACCGAGGGCAGCATCGTCTGCGCCGCATTGTCGCGCAGCACCTCAGCCGAACCCAGCAGGAACGCCAGTGCCGCCAGCGCGGAAATATAGGGCAGGGGGCTGCCCGGTGGCGGCAGGTCGGGCAGGCTGAAAATCACTGCGATCACCCCCAGCGTCAGCAGCAATCGCAGCACATCGGCCTGCACGATCAGGCGCGCCCGGTCCATCCGGTCGGTAATCACCCCCGCCGGGATCGACAAGAGCAGCCATGGAATACGCCCCGCAAAGGCCACCAGTGCCACCATCCCGGCATCGCGCGTGATCAGCGAGGCAAGCCAGGGAAACGCCAGCACCGAAATGCCATCGCCGAGGTTGGAAATGGCTGATGCCGAAAACAGCAGCCGATAATTGCGGTTTGTCAGGATCATTGCCATGGCGTCACTAGGTCGCCCCGGCACCCGGCTGTCAAGCCACCACGCCATTGCGCCGACCCTCTGGCTGGGATATCCACACCGCACACCGCCAGCATAAAGGATGCGCCCGATGTCCCGCATCACCCATATCGCGCTAGATGATGCGAACCTGCCACCGCCGACGCCCGAGATCGAACAGGAACGCAAAGTCGCGATGTTCGACCTGCTGGAGGACAACAGCTTTGTGTTGCCCGCCCATGAAAAAGGCGCCGTGCCGCAGGGGCCCTATCATCTGGGCCTGTCTATTCGCGACAAGCGGCTGGTCTTTGACGTGAATACTGAAAACGCTGAAAAAGCAGCGGAATTTCATCTGTCGCTTGGCCCCTTCCGGCAAGTGGTCAAGGATTACTTTCAAATCTGCGAAAGCTATTTCGAGGCGGTCAAGAAATTGCCCCCCAGCCAGATCGAAACCATCGACATGGCCCGCCGCGGCATCCACAACGAAGGCAGCCGCGTCTTGCAGGAACGGCTTTCTGGCAAGGCCGAGATTGATCAGGACACCGCGCGCCGACTCTTCACCCTCATCTGCGTTTTGCATTTCGGCGGTTAAATGACGCAACCCTTGCCTCAATCCGTGCTGTTTTGCTGCGACCACAACGCAGTGCGCTCACCGATGGCCGAGGGGATCATGAAGAAGTTTTACGGCACCGGCACCTATGTGCAATCCGTGGGCGTAAAGAACGATCTTGAGATTGACGGCTATTCCATTGCCGTCTGTGCCGAGATGGATGTCGAACTGGCCCGCCACCGCAGCCGCAGCTTTGACGAGATGGAACAGTGGGGCGACGATCTCAGCTCGTTTGATCTGGTGATCGCGCTCAGCCCGGCCAGCCAACGCCGTGCGCTGGAACTGACGCGGTTTTATCATCTCGACGTGGAATACTGGCCGATCCTCGATCCCACCGGGCTGGGTGAAAGCCGCAGCGCCAACCTGACCCAGTTCCGTGCCGCCCGCGATCAGATCGTCTCTCGGTTGATCGACCGTTTTGGCCCGCCCTGCACAACAGGTTGACCCAGCGCCCAGCGGCGCGGCGCGTCAGGTGCTCGCGCAGGCCGCCGCCGCGTTTTGGCCAAATGCCTTCCAAGCCAGCCAGAATCGCTCGTTATCGGCATTGCTCGATTGGCGGACCTCTTGAAACTGGTGTGGGTCGCCAAACATCTTGGCGGCGCGTCGCTGGTCTGACGCGGACAGCGACTGGTCCGCTATGGCCTGCACACAGCCACAGCGCGTATGGGATGCCGCCTTGCGCCCCCCGCTCAGACAGGCCTTCTGGATCGGCCCTGACGCAAACAACACTGGCGCAGGCGTATAGCGCGCACCGCCATAGGCATTGCTGCTGGCATACCGAGACCCGCCACCACAGGCCGTCAGCGCGGACAGCGCCAGAAAACTCACAACATAACGCAGCATGAAATTGCCCTATACCCTATGGACCGTGGGGTTTTCCCCTTGCTGGTCCTGTTCTGCTCTGGGTCGCAGTATGCCGCAAACCGTGTGACAGGGCAATTCACGTTTCTGACGCCCCCGCCCGGTGCCACGCCGCGCGTCGGGCCACCGCCACCCCACGGGCGGGCGATGCCGCTCAATCCGTAACTTTACCGCCGCCGCTCTCAGCACCACTGGCCCCAAACTGTGACCTTTGCGCGACGCCCCGCCGCAAAGCGCCACAGCCGGGCGCGCCTTGGTGGGCAGTGCTTTTGCCCAATTGACGCCGGCGCAGCACTACGCCATATCCCCTTGCATGACAGCACTTTCAAACATCCGCAATTTCTCCATCGTCGCCCATATCGACCACGGGAAATCCACGCTCGCTGATCGGCTCATCCAAGAGACGAACACTGTTTCCCTGCGCGACATGAAGGAACAGATGCTCGACAGCATGGATATCGAACGCGAACGCGGCATCACCATCAAAGCCCAGACCGTGCGGATCAACTACACCGCCGCCGACGGGCAGGATTATGTCCTCAATCTGATCGACACCCCCGGTCACGTCGATTTCGCCTACGAAGTCTCCCGCTCCATGCGCGCGGTCGAAGGCTCGCTTCTGGTCGTCGACAGCACCCAGGGCGTCGAGGCGCAGACCCTCGCCAATGTCTATCACGCCCTGGACGCCGACCACGAAATCGTCCCCGTCCTTAATAAAATCGACCTGCCCGCATCCGAATGTGACCGTGTCGCGGAACAGATCGAAGACGTGATCGGCATCGACGCCTCCGAGGCGATCCGCGTCTCTGCCAAAACCGGCGTCGGCATCCGCGAAACCCTCGAAGCGATCGTCACCCGTCTGCCCGCCCCCAAAGGCACGCTCGACGCCCCGCTCAAGGCGATGCTGGTGGATTCATGGTACGACAGCTACCTGGGCGTCATCGTCCTTGTGCGCATCATGGATGGCCAACTCAAAAAAGGCGACCGCGTCCGCATGATGCAAAACGGGTCCGTCCACCACGTTGACCGCATCGGCGTCTTCCGCCCCGCCATGACAGAGATCGACGTGCTTGGCCCCGGCGAAATCGGCTTCCTCACCGCCTCGATCAAACAGGTCCGCGACACCCGCGTCGGCGACACCATCACCCATGAAAAGCGCGGCTGCGACAAGGCACTGCCCGGCTTCAAACCCGCGCAACCCGTGGTCTTCTGTGGCCTCTTCCCCGTCGATGCCTCCGAATTCGAAGACCTGCGCGATTCCATCGAAAAACTCGCCCTCAACGACGCGTCGTTCAGCTTTGAGATGGAAACCTCCGCCGCCCTCGGCTTTGGCTTCCGCTGCGGCTTCCTTGGCCTGCTGCACCTCGAGGTGATCCGCGACCGTATTGAACGGGAATATGACATCGACCTGATCACCACCGCCCCATCGGTGATCTACGACATCCACATGAAAGACGGCACCGTCACCCAGTTGCACAACCCCGCTGACATGCCCGACCTGACCTATGTCGACCACCTCGAAGAGCCGCGCATCAAGGCGACAATCCTCGTACCCGATGAATACCTCGGCGACGTGCTGAAACTCTGCCAAGACCGCCGCGGCATCCAGATGGATCTCACCTACGCCGGTTCCCGCGCCATGGTCGTCTATGACCTGCCGCTGAACGAAGTGGTCTTCGACTTCTACGACCGCCTGAAATCGGTCACCAAAGGCTATGCGTCCTTTGACTACCAAATGATCGGCTACCGCACCGACGCGCTGGTGAAAATGTCGATCCTGGTCAACGACGAACCCGTCGACGCACTCTCCACCATGGTCCACCGCGACCGGGCCGAAACCCGTGGCCGCGCCATGGTCGAAAAGCTAAAAGACCTGATCCCCCGCCACATGTTCAAGATCCCGATCCAAGCGGCCATCGGCGGCAAGGTGATTGCGCGCGAGACGCTGTCCGCCATGCGCAAAGACGTGACCGCGAAGTGCTACGGCGGGGATGCGACGCGCAAGAAGAAGCTGCTGGAGAAGCAGAAGGCTGGTAAGAAGAAGATGCGCCAGTTTGGTAAGGTGGATATTCCGCAGGAAGCTTTCATATCAGCCCTCAAAATGGACAGCTAAAAGCTGGCCAGTTTTAGAGCGCGCGGGAGGCAGCGTATTGCGTAGCAATGCGCGTTCCCGCTCGGTGGTGTTTGGGGCATTAGCTGGGTATAGGCGTTGGGGGCAAGACAGATTGAACCTCATTACTTGAAGCTAATATCTCCTGGGCCCTAGCCATTGCATCTTGATCAGTATTTCCATCCCTAAGGAACCTTTTCAGTTCTTGTAGCAAAGCTTCTTCTAAATGCTCCAACAAATAGTATGCACCCGTTACTCCGTGCTCCTCGAGAAAAGACTTTTGATGTGGCAACGCTTTTCGCACTGCTTCTACCAATTCCGTGTTCTTCAAGATTTCTGAAGAAACTCCATTTTTCCAGCCAACAATAGTAACCACCGCGTGCCAGATTGTAGAAGAATGTGCTTGGTATAATGCCCAAGCAAACGGAGACAAAAACGGTCTCGAAAGGTTCGCTGCATCATTCTCATTAGCACCGACTTTTGTTTTGCCCTCTACTTCGTCAATCAATTGCTGGACACCGGTCATTCTAGCGGAAGCGTCAACGAAGGCCGAAAGCTTTCCGCTCTTTACTTCTTTGTCCATTTCATCAATTTTGAACGCCTTTAAAAATTGCGTAGCCATTCTGTGTTTGTTATTGAACATAGCAGCGCGCCATAGGCTTTCCGCAGCATCAATTTGTTTGGATAGAAGCTTTTCGTTGCGCGATCTTGCCCCGGATATAACAATTTGTCGCAGATCATCTATTTTTGACCTCTCACGAGAGAGGCGATCGTCTAACTCAGCTATTTTTTCTTTGCTGTCATGGGAGAGTTTTTCCCCTATGTACTTCGAAATAATATCTCGAAGAAAATAACCGACCAACGCAAGTATTCCTGCGGCAGATGCGCCACTACCTAATACTGATAGTAATTCGCGTAGCCAAGTGCTCAAGGGTTCCATTTTAGTATTCCTGAGTATTTATGATATGATGGGACGTTATTTGTAAAACCTATCACCTTTGATAGTGAATATATTTGTACAAATTTGATAGCCCCCCAAATGCCAAACCCCATGGGTTTGGCAGCGCCCGAACCGCCCCCACGGGGCGGGCGCTTCGCTTTTTCCCCGCCCCTCGGTTCGGGCGCGGCAGTCCCAATCAACCCCAGCACCCAGTCTCAAAGCCCCCTGAACCCCGGGGCTCCGCCCGTCCCCACCTCAATTGATCCCCCGGATCAATTGCCGGGCTGCGCCCGGTCCGGTGGTGACCCCCACACGGGGCGGGCGCTTCGCTTTTTCCCCGCCCCTCGGTTCGGGCGCGGCAGTCCCAATTAAACGCACCTAACGTATCCCCGGCCCAATTCTCGCGAATTATGCGTTCGGCACTTTGAACAGTCCCCCAGACTGTTCAATCCGGCTACGCCGGACCATGCCTCACCCCCACAATCCCATTGCACCCCCGCCACCCCCAACCTACACCTTCCCCATGACATGCCCCCTCTGCGCCACAGCCAACGCCCCGCTCACCCAAACCCCGGTCCCCGGCGGCCCCGCTGACGCCAGCGCCTCCATCTGCGCCACCTGCGCCGAACAAACAGCCAGCGACACGCCAAATCCCGATCACTTCCGCGCCCTGGCCTCCACCATGTGGTCCGAAGACCCCGCGATTCAGGTCCTCGCCGCCCGCACCCTCGCCAAAATCCCCGAGCCTTGGGCCCGCGATCTTGCCGATCAGCTGTACCTCGACGACGACACCCGCGCTTGGTTTGAGAATATGGGGGCCGATAACATCCCGACCCAATCCGCCCACCGCGACAGCAACGGCGTGCCGCTGGCGTCCGGTGATACCGTGGTCCTGATCAAAGACCTTAACGTCAAAGGCGCCGGCTTTACCGCCAAACGCGGCACCGCCGTTCAGCGCATTTCGCTGGTCGCTGATAACCCCGCCCATATCGAGGGCCGCGTCGAGGGACAGCGCATCGTGATTCTCACCGAATTTGTGAAAAAACGCTGATCCACCCCCGCGATCGCGCGTATGTACGCGCAGTGTACACCCGGTGTACAATATGTGACATTTAACCAATCGTTCATAAATCTTCGCGTGATACCTTCACGTCACGGGCCAAGCCGCTGTCACTTCAGGAAAAATCGACATGTCAAATCCCTGCATTCTCTGCGTTGCCATCACCGGCTCTGTCCCCACGAAATCGGCCAATCCGGCGGTGCCGATCACAATCTCTGAACAGGTTGAATCCACCCACGAAGCTTATGAGGCCGGCGCCTCCATCTGCCACGCCCATGTCCGCAACGACGATGAAACCCCGTCCTCCGACCCCGAAAAATTCGCCCGGTTGATGGAAGGCGTCAAGGCGCATTGCCCTGAAATGATTATACAATTCTCCACCGGGGGCCGCTCCGGCGCGGGCGAGGCGCGCGGCGGTATGTTGCCTCTGCGCCCCGATATGGCCTCGCTCTCCGTCGGGTCCAACAACTTCCCCACCCGCGTCTATGAAAACCCGCCCCAATTGGTCGATTGGCTGGCGAGTGAGATGCAAACCTATGATATTAAACCGGAAATTGAGTGTTTCGACCTATCCCACATCCACAAAGCCGCCGAAATGAACCGCGATGGCCGCATCCCCGGCCAACTGTATGTGCAGTTCGTCATGGGCGTGAAAAATGCCATGCCCGCCGACCGCGAAACCTTTGATTTCTATATCAAAACGCTCAATCGCCTCTCCCCCGACGCCCAATGGTGCGCCGCCGGGATCGGACCAAATCAGATCGTCCTTAACGAATGGGCCATCGCCGCCGGCGGCCACACCCGCGCGGGCCTCGAAGACAACGTGCGCCTAGACCGCGATACCCTCGCGCCCTCCAACGCGGCCCTGATCAAGCGCGCCGTAAGTCTTTGTGATAAATACGAAAGACCCGTCGCCACCCCGGCGCAAGCCCGCGAAATCCTTGGTCTGCGGTCAGGGTAATCTCGCCAAATCAGCCACCCGCGCCCCGCCACTTAACAATTCGGAAAGGCACGCGCGGGTAAACTCCCATGTCGCGGTGTCCTGCACCAGATGGTGTGTCAGCATCCCCAACGGCTCCGCCGCATCCGCGCGACCTTGCCTGCGGTTTGCAAGCTGTTGAACCAAATCGCGAATTTGCACGTCTGGCGGCACCAGCCCTTTACCTTGCCGCCAGAAAATCGGGTCCATATGGGTGTTGATCTGCACCAACCCCGGCACCACCTCCCGCGCCGCCCGGGCGGTATAGGTCGACACGCCCAGATACCCCGCCGCCGCCAACGGGGGCAAAAAACCTGCGTCGATACGGTTCCAAGGTGGTGTAAAAATTGGTAAAATATCGTTTTTAAACAGTTTCTTAACCCGTTCCAGCCCTTGCGAAATTTCCCCCTCTGCCGCAGCACGTGGCGCCCCGAACTCGGCCTTTTTCTGGCCGTCCACTGCGTGGTTCACATGCGCCCACCCATGCACCACGGGCACCAGAAATGCGCTATCGCCACAGACAGCCGCTAACCCTTCGGTCGCCAGTTTGGGGATCACCGCCAGATGCACCGGCAGCGATAATTCCGTCGCCAGATCAACCATTTGGCGCAGCTCTGGCGTGTCCTCAACCGCGTCGTCATCGCGCCACCAGATCGGCAAATCCAGCCCCTCGAGCCGCCAAATCGCCAGTTCTGCCCGCAGCGCGGCCCAATCCACCCTCATGCAATCCGCTCCCGCAATGCCGTCGTCACCTCAACCGTCCGTGCGGCCCCGTCCCAGCCCTGTTGCATCGCAACCCGTGCAGGCGCACGCTGCACCTGATCTACAGCGCCAAGCAGGGTCTCGGGCGTCAGATCAGCATTGCGCAGAACCGTGATATCCGGCTGCTTGGCCAGTGCATCGGCGCGGATGCCTTGCTCGACTTCAGTGCCAGCGTCATAGGGTACAAAAACCGCCCGACACCCCGATTGCAACACGTCCAGCGCGGTGTTGTACCCACAAAGCGACACTGACACCGACGCACCATATAGCATCTGTCGAAAATCTGGCCGGGCGGGCTCGATCATCATGTTTTCAGGGGCTTGCGCGCTACGTTCATTGGCCCGCTGTGCGGCATCGGCACCGCCCAGCAACAACCGCCAGCGCCGGGAGGTGTCCATCGTGGCTGCGGCAATTGCCGCCTCAAACAGGGCCGCACCGACGTCGCCACCGCCCGCGCTGACGATGATCTCATCCCGGCCCACGCCCTGCGGATGTGGCCCTGAAGGGGGGGCGGCAACAAAGCCAGTGTAGTGCAGTTTTTCCGCCAGTTGCGGTGTCACCGGCCAGCTAAGGTCAAGCGGCATGACAGCGCGGTCGGCGTGTACCAGTACGGCATCATAGTGGCGCACGACCAGCGTTTCTGCCAGCGCGGCCTTGGCGGGTTTCGACGGTGGCGCAAGGATATCGCGGATCGACGCACAGACCAGCGGGCGACGGGGCAGAGCGCGGGCTGCGTCCAGCAGGGCAGTAAATTCATCGCGCAGAATACGGCGGCCAAAGGGGAAGAGTTCGGTGATCAAGACCTCGGGAGGATCGGTCAGCATCGCCAGTAGCTGCGCCTGCCGTTGGCCCATATATGCTGCGTCCGCAGGCTCACCCGAGGTATTCAGCAGCCGTGTGAAATCCACCCCGTCCGACCGCAGCGGCGGCAGTTGCACCATCGACACGTCGCCGCGATCCAGATGCGGCGCTGGCATACCGCCAGAGGCCACGCGCACCTGATGCCCTGCTGCCTGATACGCCCGCGCCAGTGTCAGCGCCCGCGCCAGATGGCCGGTGCCAAGCAAGTGGGTGACGACGATCATAACCTTCATGGCTGTCGTTCCTCCAGCCTGATCGGGGTGCGGGCCATTCGCCATTCGAGTGGTGAAATCGTTATGATGTACAGCCGGTTACGCTTGATCTGAAAGGGTGCAGCGCCGTCGAAATTCCATCCGCTGGCATGGGCCAGCAGCACCCGCATGACGCCGATATGGCAGATGGCTACTGCGTCGGTGGTTAGCGCACAGGCCCATGGGATCAGGCGCGCGCGCAGGGCATCGGGGCTTTCTCCGCCGGGGGGAGTATAGGCCCAGCCCCAGCTTTCGATATCGCGGTATCCGCTGGCCGGATCGGCGCGAAGGTCGGTTCCATGCAGCCCTTCCCAATCGCCCCAGTTCATTTCAATCAGTGCGGGGTCACAGCGCGGGGCGCGGCCCGAGACCAGCTTGGCCGTTTCGCGCGCACGGACAAGCGGGCTGGACCAGAGCGTGGCGTGATCCCACGGTGCAGGCAGGCAAAGGCGCCCTAGCTCTGCCCGCGCGGTCGGGTCAAGCGGCACGTCGGTGCGCCCCTGAATGCGGCCCGCGCGGTTCCAGTCGGTGTGTCCATGACGCAGCAGGGCAAGGCGGATCATCGGTGGACCCCATAATCGGCAAGGCCACGTGCCAAGGTCGCCGCAGCCTGCGGCATGAGGTGCCGGGCGGCGACCTGTGCCCGGGCGGCGGCCCCTTCGTGCTGTCGTGCCGCCGCATCGCTGTTCAAACCAGCCAGCCGCGCCGCAAGGGCCGAGGCACCGGCATCCGGCGCAGGATGTGGCGCAGGAGGCAGCACATCGCGCACGCCGGGGCGATCCTGTGCGACGATCGGCAGCCCTGACGCCGCCGCTTCGAGATAGACCATACCGAAGGCTTCATTCACACCGGGCCAGAACAACAGCGAGGACTGGGCATAGACCCGTGCCATTGCAGCGGCGTCCAGCGCACCGAGCAAATGGACCGCCGTGCCAAAGCGCGCCATCAGCGCGCCAACAGCGGCGCGTTCCGGCCCATCGCCCGCGATCTGCAACTGCCAGCTGTCGCGGGGCAACAGTGCCAACGTGTCTGCGATGATCCGGTAGGAGGCCAATTTGTCACCCGCGCGCATCATCCCGACACAGAGCATCGGACCGTCCAAGTCGGCAGCCGCGGGCAGTTCTGAGAGGGTCAGGAAGGGCCGCAAATGGATCAGACTTTGCCCCGGCGGTGCATCCCGGCGCAGGGTCTCGGCGTCGCGGGCTGTCAGGTAGAAAATCGCATCTGCGGCGTCGCTGGCGGCCTCTGCCGCCTTTGCGAATGCTGCCCATGGGCCGGTCAGCCGGCGGCGGGAACGGGTCGATTCCACCTGAAGATAGGGGATCGACAGAGCACCGGCCACAGCCGGGCCGAGCAAATCGGGCGCTTTGTAATAGTTGTGATACGTG
The DNA here is from genome assembly GCF_057178245.1 of Sulfitobacter sp. KMM 9851. NCBI lineage: Bacteria > Pseudomonadati > Pseudomonadota > Alphaproteobacteria > Rhodobacterales > Roseobacteraceae > Sulfitobacter > Sulfitobacter sp. KMM 9851. Next base: position 3,247,333 of record NZ_CM169991.1, on the reverse strand, counting down.
ATCCAGGCCTGCCATCCTTCGGCGCGGCCCTGGGCAATCAATGCGGGGATTTCGGCGGCGGCGGCGGCGGTCAGGTGGCGCTGAGTGGCAGCGTCGCCGGTGCCATCTCGACTGCGCAGCCGGCTGGCCAGAGTGATCTTTGCGCCGATATGTTGCAACGCGAGGACCAGTGATTGCGCCATTTGGCGATCCCCCGAGGCCACAGCGTGATCGGGCGGTTTCATCGGGGCGTAAAAGGCCAACCGCATCAGGCGGGCCGGAGGGCCAGCATCTGTCGCAGACGGCTGTGCAGATGGGCGATGCCAGGGGCCATCGTAAAGTCGCTTTGCAGTCTGGCAAGCGCATTATTGGCCAGCCTAGGGCCAAGTGCAGGGTCGGCGGCGAAGTCCGCAATTGCCTGCGCCAGTGCCGTCGGCGCGTCGTCGCTGAGCAATCCGTGGGTGCCGTTATCAATAAATTCTGGAATGGCAGACACCGCGGTGCTGAGGATCGGCAGGCGCTGGCTTGCGGCCTCCATCAATACGTTGGGCAGCCCGTCGCGGTCACCATCCTGTGCCACGCGCGAGGGCAGCACGAACAGATCGGCGGCGCGCATGGCGGCGATCACTTCGGGTTGGTCACAGGCCCCGCGCCATGTGATGTCGGCAGCGACACCACATTCGGTCGCGCGCGCCTGCATCTCCTGCTGCAAGGCGCCGCCGCCGATATGGGTCCAGTGCCAGTTGAGTGTTTCAGGCAGCAGGGCCAGCGCGTCGATCAGATTGTCAAAACCCTTTTTCTCGACCAGACGACCCACCGACATCAGGTGCAGCGAGCCATCAGTCGCGCGTGGCGCGCGGTCGGGCGGGGTGGGAAACCGCGCCAGATCAAGCCCGTGATAGACCAGATCGACCCGCCCCGGATCACCGGCCAGATCGCGCAGATGTGCCGCGCCAAAGGCGGTGCAGGTGGCCCCGAAATCTGCGCCATGATGGGCGGGTGAAAGTTTCTCGCGCAGCTCCCAGTCTGGCGATGTCCAGATGTCTTTGGCATGGGCGGAAAAGGACCATGGCAGCCCGCGCAGGATCGCGGCATAGCGCGCGACGGACGACGGGGTATGCAGGAAATGCGCATATAACCCGCGCAGATCGGCAGGGGCCTCATGTGCCAGGACGCAGGCCTGACCCCAGCGGCGGCGCCGGTTTGGCGTGTCGTCGCGGGCCAGATCCGCCTCAAACGCGGCCTTGGCGGCGACATAGCCGGGCATGACGCGGGCGGCGTCGCGCGCCTTGGCCACACGCTCTGGCGCGTCCCGCAGGTATTCGGGCAAATAGCGCACCGGTGCGCGCAAACGGTCGTGCAGGGGGTGCGTTTTTGTGTCGGTCGGGTGGCGAAGTGACCAGATCTCAAATCTGAGGCCCGCTTCTTCCAGCGCCACCAGTTCTTGCGCGATAAAGGTCTCGGACAGGCGCGGCCAACCCTTGACCACCACGGCCAGCGGGGCGGCGTCTGTCACGGCTTCACCTCGCCGTTCATCAGCATGCGGGCGCGTTCCTTGACCACGTCCAGCCCGTCGAGCAGCCCATCAGCCCCCGCGTCAGAGGGTTTGCCCTGCTGCGGCAAATGACGGATCGCGTCGATCATCGCCTCGGCGGTGGCACCATCGCGGGTTTCGTCCAGCATCCGCACCAGCCCCAGTTCTTCGGCGCGGCTGGCACGCAGCCATTGTTCCAGCCGTGGCACGGTGCGCGGCACGATCACGGCGCGTTTGTCGAACGACAGCACTTCGCAGAACGTGTTGTAGCCGCCCATCGACACCACGCCGTCGGCCCCGGCGAACAGCGCCTCAATGCGACTGTCGAACCCCACGGCAGTGACACGCCCACCCAGTTTCGCCACCCGCGCGTCAAAGCCGTCGCGCACTTCGCCGGACAGGAACGGTCCGTAGACGAGCACGGCATTGGGGGACAGTGTCGGGTCTTGTTCATAGGCCGCCAGCACTTGTGCCACCATCGCGGCACCGTCACCGCCGCCGCCCGGCGTGATGAGGATATAGGGCGTGGCGGGTGTATCGGCGGCATCGGTGACTTCGCGGCGCAGATAGCCTGTCCAATGCATACGTTCGCGTGTGGCAGGCGCCAGCGGCAGACCTTCGGTGGGGTCATAGACATCGCGCACGCCGTAAATCCAGATTTCATCATAGAGGTGGTCCGCCGCCGAAACCGCGCCTTTGCGCGCCCATTCGGCGGCCAGAACCTCGGGTTCGTCCAGCACGTCGCGCAGGCCCAGAACCGTGCGCGTCCGCCCGCGCAGGCGCAGCCATTCCAGCGTCGGCAGCAGTTCACCACGAAATCCGGTGGGTTCCTTGTCGACAATCAGCAGATCGGGCTCGTATTCCTCGATCGCCGTCTGGATAAGCCCGGCGCGCAACGATGTGGTGTCGTCTATGTCGAGGCCCAGCGTTTGACTGACATATGACCCGTCGGGCAGCTTGGTCACCCCCGGAAGACGGATGTGGTCGACGCGTTCGGGAAAGGTGAAACGCCCTGCCACGGGCGACCCGGTCAGGATGATCGCCGAGGCCTGCCTGTCATCCTCGGTCAGCGCCGTGGCCAGCGCGCGCGAACGGCGCAGATGACCCAAGCCAAATGTGTCATGGCTGTAGAACATGATGCGCCGGGGCGCGTCTGGGGCCCTGTGATGCCGTTTTCCTGTCTGCCGCATAGGTTCGCCTGCCTTGTCGTCTATCGCTGTGGTTGTGACCTGTGGCTATAGCCGCAGATCGCTGCCCGTTTTGCCGAAAATTCCCTTGATGTCATAGACCAAAGCCCCGGCTTTACCTAGCTTACGCAGGGCCTCGGCCCCCATGGCCACAAAGTCGCGGTAGCCCACGGCCACGACAATAGCATGATAGGTATCCGGCGCGGGTGTTTCGACGGCCATCAGCCCATGTTTATCGCGCAGCCGTTCGGTGCCGACACGCCGTGCTGCGATGGTCGGCTCGTGGGTGTCCGGCCCGGTCACGGTGAAACCAGCGCGCGCCAGCGGCAGGCCGCCATCGCCCATGCCGACTACAGCTGTCTTTCCGGTGTCGGGGGCAGTGGTCTCGGACATGGGGCGGTTCCTTGCGGTCTTGGCGTCGTGGGGCGGCCCATGGGGACCATTTCGCTATGGCACAGTTTGGCGTGGCTTGCAAAAAGGCATTCATCCGCACGCGCTTATGCCAGTGGGGTGGCATGTGTGACCACAGGCGCCCAATTGCAATGGCGGCACGGCTGACATAGCGTAAACAGGGGCCGCCCTGGCCGCTTGGGAGCAACATGCGGATATCTTCGGTTCTTTGCCTGATGATCGCGACTTTTGTGTTTTTCATGCCCGAACAGGCAGAAGCGCAGGGGGTCGGATCCTTGTTCACGGGCGCAAGCGGCAAACAAGACGCGTCAGCCGGCGGGAAGATCGCCCAAGATAACATTGACGCGATCATCAAGCAGGCCGCCGACAGCGGCGTGAATGTGATCGTGATCGACAGCGCGGGCAATCTTGTTTCAGCGCCGACCGATGTGGCACCGCGCCAAGACGCACCCCAGGATGGCGAACCAGAACATTCCGCCCTGATGAAGATGCAGGATGATGCCGCCCGGTTCCGCGCTGCCTTGCTGGAACGGGTGCTGCAATTGCCGGTCGCCTTCAACGAAGTGATCTATATCCTGCGCGCCGCCAGCCCCGATGGCACGCTCTGGGCCTTTGGCAAAGCGCTTGTACTGAGTCTGGTGATGTTGTCGCTGGGTGTTGTTGTCGAACGGCAGGTTTTCGGCAAACGCTTTGCACGCAGGCATGTCGTGGCTCGGATCAAGGATGATCCGCGGGGCTATTACGAAAAGATGCCTTTCCTGATCTACCGCTTTGTCGTGGGGGTCGCGGGTATTCTGGTGTCGATGGCGGTGGCCTATGTGTTGGGCCTTGTCATCTTTGGACCGCTGGAAGACACGGCGATGCAGTTCACTGTAACGCTGATCAACATCGGCTATTTCGCCTGTCGTTTCGTGGCCGGCCTGTGGCGGATGATCCTGTCGCCGTTCCTGCCGCAATACCGCATTCCTGCGCTGGGTGATCGCGATGCAAAACGCCTGCACCGTTGGCTGTGGATACTGGGTACGGTCGACATCTGCGCCATCCTGTTTGGCTTGTGGATCGGCGAGTTGGGGCTGAACTACGACGCTTATGCTTTTATCGCCGCGATGATGTCGGCCTTTATCGTATTGCTGAATATTCTGATGGTGCTGATCAACCGCCACGCCATCACCCGCGCGCTGCGCCATGGCAAGCCGCTGGAAGAATGTAGCCTGATCACCCGTATCCTGTGCCGGGTCTGGGCGCCGACGGTGATCGTATATGTGATCTTTGCTTGGTTTGAACTGACGTATGATCTGGTACTCGGCAATCCAAGTTCGATCCCCCTGATCGCGGGGGCTTATGGCATCTTGATCTCGATCATCGTGGTATATGGGGGGATCAACTATGTCATCGAGCGCTGGTTCGCCCGCGCCCGCGCGATCCGCCGCGTCAACGCGCTGCGCGCCGAGCAAGAGGCACAGGCCGAAGCCCGCGAGCAGATGGACAAGGGCGCTGATGCGGACGCAGGTTCGACCGTACAAGGCCCGGCTGAACCACCCCAGGCGATTGAGGAAATCCAAACTGATTTGATACCCAGACGGGGCCTTACGACGTTCGAAGAGCTGGCGCGCCGGGTGGCGGGTATCCTCGCCTTTGTCGCCGGGGCCTATGCGTTTTTCTACATCTGGGACAACAAAAGCGCCGAAATGGCCGAGACATACGCCGACCGGTTGCTGGATTTCATGGTCACGATTTTCATTGGTTACGTGGTCTATCACGCGTTTCGCATCTGGATTGACACTAAAATCGAAGAAGAGCGCGGCGACGAGGAAGAGGCCGAACTGGGCGACGAGGGCGGTGGATCATCCGCCAGTCGACTGGCCACGCTACTGCCGCTGTTTCGCAATTTTGTACTGGTCACCGTGGTGGTCGCCGTGGTGCTGATCTTGCTGATGGGCATGGGCGTAAACGTAGGCCCGCTCTTTGCCGGGGCGGGTATCGTGGGCATCGCGATCGGGTTTGGCTCACAGGCTTTGGTGCGCGATGTATTTGCCGGGGCGTTCTTTTTGTTTGATGATGCCTTTCGCAAGGGCGAATATCTGGACGTCGGAGGGGTGAAGGGCACGGTCGAGAAAATCTCTGTCAGATCGTTTCAACTGCGCCATCACCTTGGCTATCTGCACACGATCCCCTTTGGCGAATTGCAGGTCATGACCAATTATTCGCGCGACTGGGTCATCATGAAGCTGCCGTTGCGTGTGACCTATGACACCGATGTGGAACGGGTCCGCAAACTGATCAAGAACCTTGGCATCGAACTGTTGGACGATCCGGTCATCGGGGAAAACTTTATTCAACCGCTCAAATCCCAAGGTGTGATCGAAATGCAGGACAGTGCCATGATAATCCGGGTCAAGTTTATGACCAAACCGGGTGATCAATGGCTGGTGCGCAAGCGCGTCTACGAAGAAATCCGTGCGCTGTTCGAACGCGAGGGCATCCGCTTTGCCCACCGTGAGGTGACGGTGCGGCTGGCGGAGGGCAAGGTGGCAGATCTGAGCGATGAACAGAAACGCGCCGTAACGGCAGCGGCGCAGGCATCCGCGCAGGAGGACGAGATCGAAGCACCGGGAAGTGGCGGCGACGACCGCTGAGCCACTGGCGGCATTTTGCGCAGGAGGCTTGGCTGTGGCGTTGAAACCGCGCTTTGACCCGCTAGCTTGTACCGCATCATCCCACAGGAGAATTGCAATGACCCAGACACGCCGCCGTTTCCTTGCCACGTCTGCTGCCGCAGCCGCCGCCATCACCCTGCTGCCCTACGCCGCCCGCGCCGCCGCGCATGGCGGTGATACTTTCGACACCGATGCCGGGCCGATCACCGTTCATCCGGTGGCCCACGCGTCTTTCGTGATGGAGACACCAGCAGGCACGATCTATGTCGATCCGGTGGGCGAGGCGGCACAGTATGCCGATTTCCCCGCAGCCGACCTGATCCTGATCACCCATGAACACGGCGATCACTACAACGCGGAAACGCTCGCCGCCCTTGCTGCCGAGGGGACGCAGATCATCGCCAATCCGGCAGTCTTTGCCATGCTGGCTGATCCACTGAAGGGGCAGGCCAGCGAGGTTGCCAATGGGGCAACCGCAATGTTCAACGATCTGCGGATTGAGGCGATCCCGGCCTATAACATCACCGAAGATCGCAAGAACTTTCACCCTCAAGGGCGCGACAACGGCTATGTGCTGAATTTCGAAGGCTTCCGTGTGTATATTTCGGGCGATACCGAGGATACGCCTGAAATGCGCGCGCTGACCGATATTTCGCTGGCTTTTGTCTGTATGAACCTGCCGTTCACCATGGATTCCAATGCAGCGGCGTCGGCGGTTGCCGAGTTCAAACCGACATATGTTTATCCCTATCATTACCGTGGCCGCGATGGTGGCACGCAGGACCCTGCGGAATTTGCCAAACGCGTGGGCACCGATGTCGAGGTCAAGATGGGTGGTTGGTACGACGCATGATTGCCATCGGGTGCAGATATGCGCCCGACTAAGGCGGGGGGGGGCAACGCGGTTGCGCCCTCCTAACTGTCGTGGTGCGTGATCGTACCGTTGCCTAGGGCAGAGACCTGCATCCGCACGTCCCATGGCATCGGAAAGATTGTGTCGATGGGGCAAAAGTCATGGCCTATGCCCACGACCCTTGGCATCCGGGGCTGCGCGGCGAGGGTGCGGTCATAGTAACCGCCGCCGTTGCCAAGGCGGCATCCTGTGCTGTCGATCCCCAAAAGCGGGCAGATGACGATGTCGGGGGTGACGGGCTTGGCAGTCTGCGGCACGGGAATATCCCAGATGCCGCGCGTCATGGCGCAGCCGGGATGCCAGCGGTGAAACTCAACCGGGGCGTCTTTTTTGACCACCACGGGCAGGGCGAGTACGGCGCCATGATCATGGGCCATTTTCATCCAGCCGCGCAGGTCCAACTCACCGCGGATTGGCCAGTAAGCGGCGATGGTGAGGTTTGGCTGCGGGGTGATGAGCGTGCCAAGTGCCGCTGCCACTTTTGACGATTGCGCTGCCAATTCACCCGGCGACAGGGCACGGCGCAGGGCCATCAGCCGCGCGCGTTCAGCGCGGCGAAAGCGGGCGACATCGCGGTGGGTGTCGGGGTCTACCAATTGTCCGTCGATCAGCAGATGGGCAAAGCAGGGGGTGCTGTCATCGCTCATAGGTCAACCTTTGTAGGGGTCCAGTGACGCCCGCAGCCCGTCACCCAGAAAGTTGAAAGCGAGAACCACCACGATGATCGGCAGCATCGGGATCGCGGTCCACCAGTAGATTTCGATACTGGCGAGGTTCTGCGCATCGTTCAGCATGACCCCCCAGCTGACGGCGGGCGCGCGCAGGCCGAGGCCAAGAAAGCTGAGTGCGGTTTCGCCCAGGATCATGGCTGGAATCGACAGGGTGGCAGAAGCAATGAGGTGCGACATAAAGTTGGGCAGCAGATGTCGGCGGATCACCCGCGTAGGGCCCGCCCCCATCATTTCGGCGGCTTTGACGTATTCCTCTTCGCGCAGCGCCAGGAATTTGGAGCGCACGGCGCGCGCCAGCCCCGGCCAGTCAAGCAGCCCCAAGATGATCGAGATGATAAAGAACACCGCCACTGGCCCCCAGGTGGACGGCACCGCCGCCGAGAGCGCAAGCCAAAGCGGCAACTCGGGCAGGGAGCGCAGGATTTCGATTACACGGTTGATGGTCCAATCAATCTTGCCCCCGAAATAGCCCGCGATCGCGCCAAAGGTGATGCCCAAAAGAAAGGACACAGTGATGCCGATCAGCCCCACGGTGAGCGACAGTTGCGCGCCGTACAGGATGCGGCTGAAGACGTCGCGGCCCAATCTGTCGGACCCCCAGAGGAACACACTGGCACCATCCGGCGCGCAGAACAGGTGGGTGTCTGACGGGATCAGCCCGAAGAGCCGGTAACTGCCACCTTTGCACAAGAATTGCAGCGGCAGGGCTGTGCTGTCATCGGTGGTGTAGCGCCAGCGGTATTCGGTCAAATCCGCTTTGGCCGTTATCGGGTGGACATGCGGCCCGACGAATGCCCCCTCATGCCAAAACTCGATGCTTTGCGGGGGGGCATAGAGGAAATCGGCGCTGCGTTCATTTGGGGTATAGGGGGCGATGAAGCCGGCGATCGGCAGGATCAGATAGCAGGTCAACAGGAAGATGCCCGATATCAGCGCGATCCGGTGCCGCCGGAACTTGCGCCAGACCAGCAGCCAGGCGGGTGCGTCCATATCGGCGCGCTCCAGCGCGCTGAGGTCGGCGTTGTCGGTCCATGGCTCGGTGTCGATAAATCGGTTGTCGGGTTGAATACTCATTTCCCCCGCGCTCCGTAACGGATGCGTGGATCAAGCAGAACCAGCAGCATATCGGAAATCATCGTGCCAATCAGGGTCAGCAGGGCCACGAACATCAAGACAAAGCCGGCAAGAAACTGATCTTGGGATTTGAGCGCCGTCAGCAGATACGGCCCGATGGTTTGCAGCCCCAGCACGACCGAGACCAGAACCGACCCCGAAACCATCGCTGGCAGCAGGTTGCCGATATCAGCGACAAAGGGGTTGAAGGCCATGCGCAGGGGATATTTCGCCAGCAACCGCGCCGGTGCCATGCCCTTGGCTTGGGCGGTTTCGACATAAGGTTTGCTGAGTTCATCAAGCATATTGGCGCGCAGGCGCTGCATCATCGCGGCGGCACCGGCGGTGCCGATGACGAAGGTTGGCACGATCAGATGCAGCAGGATGGATTTCAACTTGGCAAAGGTCATCGGCGCGCCCTCAAATGCAGGGGCCATCAGCCCGCCGATCGGCAGGTCAAAGTATTTGTGCCCGTAGTAGAACAGGATCAGCGCCAGCAGGAAATTCGGTGTGGCCAGCCCCAGATAGCCGACGAAGCCTGCGGTGTAGTCCACCCAGGTTTCTGATTTTGCCGCCGCCAACACGCCCAACGGCAATGCCACGGCATAGACAAACAAGACCGCAGCGAGGTTTACCAGAACCGTCAGCCAGAGTGCGTTGCCGACAATTTCGGCAACGGGTCGGTCAAATTCGAAGGACCAGCCAAAGTTGCCTTGGATCAGGCCAAAGAACCCCTGCGGGCCGGGGGCCATGCCGACCCAGATGAAATATTGCTCCCACAGTGGCCGGTCGAGGGCGTATTCGCGGCGCAGAAATTCGGCCTTGGCGACGCCTTCGGCCTGACCGGTGGCGCGCAGTTCGGCGATCTGATTGCTGAGGTAGTCACCCGGCGGCAGGTTGATGATGACAAAGACCAGGGCAGATACCACCCATAGCGTCAGCAGCATGGTGGCAAAACGGTACACCGCGTATTTCAGGAACATCATTGGATCACCTGCTGTAGCGGATCGTCGTAGTAAAATTCATCCATCCGGTGAATGCCGAAATGCGCACCGGGGTCAAAGGCCCATATCGCCGTCTCAGGGACATTGCGCATTCGCTTTGACACGACAACGGGCTGTGGCGCCTCTGACAGAATGCCGATAGCATATTGCTGGTCGGCGTGGATGGCCAGCATCTTTTGCCAGACCGTGCGCCGTGTATCGTTGTCGTTGGCGTGGTTCCAGGCACCAAGCAAGTGCATCAATTCTTCGGCCTCGGGCAGGTCCGGGGCTTCGCCCGCGTCACCACCGGTTTGGTGATATTGGCCCCACATCGGCCAGGCGAAAAATTCCTGATTGGTGGGGGCCAGATATTCGGGAGAGGTATCGGGTGTCGGCAGGCCATTGTCCCAGCCGTACCAGACCGCAGCCATGCTGGTGCCTGCATAGACCCGGTTGCGCAGGATATCGCGGTCGAGGGGGCGCATGATCAGGCGGATGCCCAATTCGCGCCACGTGTCGGCAATGATGGTCAGCGCGTTTTCTTCTTCCTGTCGTTCGCCAGCGGTTTCGATCACGAATTCCATAGCGCGCCCATCCGGCAGTTTGCGCAGACCTGAGGCCGTGCGCGCGGTCAGACCCATATCGTCGAGCAGGGCATTGGCACGGGGCAGGTCCATATCAGACCACGCATTTGTGAGCGCCGGATCGTACAGGGGGCTGGAACTGAGCGCTGTCATGCCGCCCTCTCGTGCCAGCCCGAAATACAAGGCGCGGTTGATCATGCGGCGGTCGATGCCCAGCGACAGGGCGCGGCGAAAGCGGACATCGCGGATCACCGCGCGCCAGACCGGATCGGCAAAGTTGAGGTTGGGGTAGATCGCGATCTGGCTGGCCGCGCCGTTCGCCCACAGCAATGTGCGGTAGTTACCGCCGTCAAGTTCGCCTTTCTTGAGGATGGAAACGTCCGGAAAGTCCAGGCCCCGCGCCTGTAGGTCGGCTTCGCCCGCGTTGGACTTTGCCGCGACAAGGCCCGCGCCGACCACTGTCATTTCCACGACGTCGATATAGGGCAGTTGCACGCCCCTGGCGTCAACCCGGTGATAGTACGGGTTGCGCACGAACAATTGACGGCTGGATTCGTTGCCGCTGATATTGGTCCAAGGTTGCAAGGTGGGCTGCTGGGGGTTGTCGAACTTATGCATGTTGTCGCGCTTATTGTGCAGCGCGGCCCAGGAATTCACCCGCGCTTTTATTACCGCCTGTGTCAATGTGCCCGGTTCGGCATAGCCGATGTGAAACTGTTTAAGGTAGTGCGCGGGCCGATAGATAAACGGCGGGTTGGCCTGGGCGAGCAGCGGTAAAAAGTTGGGGTTCGCCGTGGGCCATTCAAATACGACGGTTATCGCATCGGGAAAGGTCACCATTCCCAGATGCCCGTCGACAGTCATGAATTCCGGCGGACCGGTTGGGGTGATTTCTTCGTTGTTGACGATATCCTGCCACCAATAGCGGAAATCCTCAGAGGTGAAGGGTGCGCCGTCCGACCAGCGATGGCCGGGGCGCAGATGCAGCGTGAAACGGCGGCCTTCTTCGACCTCTACATCGCGCAGGATATCTGGGTATAGCGTATAGTCAGGGGCATAGCCAACCAGACGGGCATAACCGTAAACCACCATCTGCCGCACGTCCTTGGACCGCGAGATAAAGGTATGCAGCGTGCCGCCCTGCTCGCCAAAGCTGCGGCCCTTTGCCGCCAGATCCACCACCAGCGGCGTTTCCGGCAGGCGGGCTTCTATTGGGGGCAGATCGCCGTTGAGTACCTCCATCGCCCAAAAGGTGGTTTCCTCGACGGGTTGCTGCGCCCCGATCGGGGTAGCGATCAGCGCAAGAAGCGCAAGCATCCTAAACATGGCAGCGCACCTGATGGCCCGGTGCCACCTCGCGCAGGGCCGGCGCGGCGATGCCATCAAAACGGAACATGTCAGGCCAACTGCCCGGCGCGCCGGCCCCTTGGGCCACCAGACCCAGATCAATCGGGCGGGCGATGTCCGGCTCGGGCTGTGCCGCGATCAGTGCGCGGGTATAGGGGTGTTGCGGGTTGTAAAACAGCGTGTCGGGGGGGGCCTGTTCAACGATCACCCCGGCGCGCATAACCGCGACTTCGTCCGCGATCCGCGCCACCACCGCCAGATCATGGCTAATGAACAGATAGCTTAGGTTGGCCCGGTCGCGGATTTCCTCAAGCAATGTGAGAATCTGATCCTGAACAGAAACATCCAGCGCCGAGGTCGGCTCGTCGCAAATCAGCAGTTTTGGGTCCAGTGTCAACGCGCGCGCAATCGACAGGCGCTGACGCTGGCCCCCGGAAAACGCGTGCGGAAAGCGCTGCATCATGTCCGGGTTCAGCCCAACCAGGCGTAGCATTTCAGCGGCTTTCTCGTGACGGTCGGCACGGGTGCCGATGCGGTGAATTTCCATCGGTTCCGTCAAGGCATCGCGCAGCCGCATCCGCGGGCTGAGCGAGGAATAGGGGTCTTGAAACACCATCTGCGCCTGACGCTGAAAGGCGCGCCTTTCGGCCACCGACATCGCATGCACGGCCAGCGGTCTTACACCGCCACCTGCATCAAAATACACCTCGCCCCCTGCGTCGGGCATTTCCGCACCCAGTGCGATCCGCGCGCAGGTCGTTTTGCCCGACCCGCTTTCGCCAACAACGGCCAGCGTCTTGCCGCGTTGCAGTCGCAGGTTCACATCCCGGCATGCGGTCACGGCAACAGGTTTGCGCCACCCTTGGGCGCGCATGGTGTAGGTCTTCGTCACGTTTTTCAGATCGAGAATAACATCGTCATGGGTCGGCGCGCGGGCAGGCTGCGCCACTTGGGGGATCATGGGGGCGGCAGCAAACAGCTTGGCGGTATAGCCGTGGCCCGGCGCGCCCAGAACCTCTGCTGCGTTGCCGCGTTCCACGACGCGTCCCTTGTTCATCACCACCACGCTATCGGCCATATTCGCGACCACGCCCAGATCATGCGTGACAAGGATGACCGCCATGCCGGTTTCGGTCTGAAGCTGCTTGATCAGCCCCAGCACCTGCGCCTGTGTGGTCACGTCCAGTGCCGTGGTAGGTTCATCCGCGATCAGCAGTTCGGGTTTCGCCACCATCGCCATGGCGATCATCGCGCGTTGGCGCATCCCACCCGACATCTCGAACGGATAGCTCCGCCAGGCCCGCTCTGGATCGGCAAAACCCACCCGCTCGAATTTCTCGAGCACGCGGCGTTTGGCCTCTGCCCGCCCGATGTTGCGGTGCAGCAACAACACCTCGGCCACCTGATTTCCCAGCCGGTGCAGTGGTGACAGCGCGCGCATCGGTTCCTGAAAGATCATCGAGATCCGGTCGCCCCTGATCTTGCGCAACTGCCGTTGCGACAAGGCTAGCAAATCATGCGCACCGTCGCGTCCGGCAAAATGCAGACTGCCCGACCTGAGTTGTGCCGCGGCAGGCAGAATGCGCAGAACGGACCGGCATGTCAGCGTCTTACCCGATCCGCTTTCCCCGACCAGCGCCAGTGTCTGACCTGCCGCCACGGAAAAGCTGACGTTGCTGACCACGGGCGGCGCATCGCCAAAACCGATTGAAAGCGTATCTACGGCGAGCAAGGGGGGCATTTTCATCCTGTCTTTGCAGCAAAAGGCCGCCGAACAAGTGAACCGTATTTGCAGCGCAGCGTCCAGTGGGCAGCGCATTTAACGACGTCGCGTCGAACATGCCTACACATCGCGGCACCAAGCCCCCATGTAGGGGCAACATGAACAAAGGAACACCGCATGAGCCGACTTGACGTTTTCATCAACCGCATGGTGTCACAGCGCGCCTGCCTTAACCACGCCGTGACCCTGACGGCGCAGATGACCGGGCCGGTGTTCGAGCTGGGTCTGGGCAATGGGCGCACCTATCACCACATGCGCGAGGTGATTGAGGGGCGCGATATATTTGTATTTGAACGCGCGGTGGCCTCCCATCCTGACAGCACCCCGGCGGACGACCGTCTGCTGCTGGGCGATGTGCATGACACCCTGCCTGCCGCATTGGCGCGGTTTGGGCCGACAGCATCGCTGATCCATGCTGATCTGGGCGGGCATAACTTGGCCAAGAACGACGCCTTTGCGCGGGCAATTTCGCCTCTGGTCGAGCCGCTGCTGGCCGAAGGTGGATTGATGGTGTCGAGCGACCGGATGTATTTCGAAAAGCTGATAGAACAGCCGCTGCCAGAGGATGCCGTGCCGGGTCGCTGCTTTATTTACCGGCGTTGAAAGTCGGGTGCGCCGCGCCTCCGTTTCACATCATTCTTTCCAACACAATCAACGGGCTCGGCGGTCATCATCCGCCGGGCCTTAACTTTTGCTTGATCGGTTTTGGCGTCCAGACTAGCGTGCATTGTTAAATTAGTGAAACAATGTTTCGCTGTGTGAAACAAGTTCTGGGAGGAACCTCAATGACATTCATGAAAACCCTAGGCTGTGCTGCGGCTTTGGCCATGACGGCTGGTGCGGCGACAGCAGAAACTGTGCTGATTCACGGTGAAGCAGGCCCGAATCGTGGTGCCCGCGCCGATGCGCTGCAATGGTTCGCAGATCAGGTCGCCGAACGCTCTGAAGGCGAGGTGCGCCTGGACATTCAATGGGGCGGTGCGCTGTTCAAATCCAATGCCGCCGTGCAATCCATTGGCGATGGCGTGGCTGATATGGGGTCGGTGATCGCGGTCTACTACCCGCAGGAAATGGCCGGCTACGGCATCGCGGATTTGCCCGTGAACAACCCCGACGCCTGGGTCGGTATGCGCGCCACAGATGAATTGATGCGCTCCAGCGCCGAAATTCAGGCTGATCTGGCTGACAAGAACCTCGTTTATATCGGCACATGGACCACCAGCCAGGTCAACATCGGCTGCAAGGGCAACCCAATCCGTTCGGTTGCGGACATCGCGGGCAAGAAAGTGCGCGGCGTCGGGGCCTATGGCAAAGTCTTTGGCGAGCAGGGCGCGAACATGGTCAACATGTCGATCTATGACGCCTATCAGGGCCTCGACACTGGCCTGATCGACTGTTCACAGGGCTACAGCTACGCCGTGGCAGCGCTAAAGCAGGCGGAAGTGATGGACAGCTACACGATCCTTGATTGGGGGCAGGTTGGTGGCCTTGGCATCTTTATGAACAAAGACAGCTTTGACGCGCTGCCTGCCGAACAGCAGACAACGCTGAACGAGGTGGGCGCAGAAATGGCGGATGAGTTTGGCCGTATGATCAACGCCGCAAACGATGCGGCCATTGCCTCGATGAAAGAGGCGGGCGTCGAGGTGATTACACTGCCCGAAGCGGATCGCACGCAACTTGTTGATGCGGGCAAGAAGTTCCTCGATGAATGGGTGCAGACAGCCAATTCGACCGGCCTGCCGGGCGAGGCGCTGCTGGCCGATTATCAGGCGCTGATCACCAAATACACAGAAGAGCGTGACGCCAATGGCTACCCTTGGGATGCCAAAAGCAACTGATCGCTGAAACTGGGGAGGGGCAGCACATGCTGGTAAATCTGGAGAAAATCCTGCTGGGGCTTGGCGCGCTGGCGGTCATTGGGCTGGGGGTGCTGATCACCTCCAACGTGGTGGCGCGCGCGCTTTTTGCCAGTCAGGTGCCGGACAGTGTGACCATGGTGCGAGAGCTAATGGTTGCCGCCATCTTGCTGCCCCTCGCCGCCGCAACCGCAGCGCGGGCGCATGTAAGCGTGGCCTTTGTGTCGGACCGTTTCCCGGCGCGGCTGCGGTCTTGGTTGATCGTGGCAGGCTCGGTCATCGGTATGGTGGCGCTGGCCCCGTTGATCTGGGCAGGAGCGCGCGAACTGATTGGCGTGGTGGAAAAAGGCAGCTTTTTCTATGGCGATCTGAACCTACCGAAATGGCCGGGGCGGTTGCTGTTCCTGCTGGGCATCTGCGCCACCTTTGCGCGGCTGGCTGAACTGACGTGGCGCGACAGCCGCACAATTCTGGCCGGCGGGACCGTTTCCGATGAACAACAGCATGCCGGTGATCTGCTGACCGAAAGCGAGGTCCGCTGATGGACGCATCTACCATTGGGCTGATTGCCTTTGCTGCTGTGCTGATCCTGCTGGCGCTGCGGGTGCCGATTGCCTTTACCTTGGGGGCCGTCGCGACCATTGCGACCTTCTTTATCTTCGCCTTTCGCACCGGCACCTTCATGCCGGAACGTGCGATCCGGGCGACCACCTCGATGGTGTTTTCCAATTCCTTCGACCTGATCCATTCCTATGACCTGTCGATGATCCCGCTCTTCGTGGCGTTGGGGCATATCGCCTACCGTGCCGATATCACGACCAAGATTTACCACGCGGCCAAAGTCTGGCTGACCCGTCTGCCGGGCGGTGTGGCCATGGCCAGTGTGATGGGCTGCGGAGGATTTTCCGCGATCACCGGATCGTCCATCGCTTGTGCCTCGACCATGGGGAAAATCTGCACGCCTGAAATGCTGCGCATGGGCTATGACCCGCGCCTTGCCACCGCCAGTGTGGCGGCGGGCGGCACCTTGGGATCACTGATCCCGCCATCGGTGCTGTTCATCATCTACGGGATTTTCACCGAAACCTCGATTTCTTCGCTGTTCCTTGCGGGCGTGCTGCCGGGGCTGCTGACGCTGGCGGGGTTCATCCTTGTTATCGCCGTCTGGGTCTGGCGCGATCCGGCTATCGCGCCCTCGACCGACCAGCGCTATAGCGCTGGCGAACGCTGGCGTGCGGCACTGGACAGCTGGCCTGCGGTCCTGCTTTTCGTGCTGATCATTGGTGGCATCTACGGCGGTATCTTCACGGCGACCGAAGCGGCGGCGGTTTGTGTCGTGTCGGCCACGCTGATCGGCTTTGCCCAAGGCAAGCTGACGCTTGGCGGCCTGTGGGACGCGGTTAAGGAAACCTGCGTGCAAACCTCAGCCATTTTCCTCATTGCCGCTGCGGCCAAGATATTTGTGGCCTTCGTGGCGCTGACAGGCGTGGCGGGCACCATCGTCGGTTTTGTCGCGGATGCGCAGTTGTCGTTGGTGGTGCTGATGATCTGTATCGCGGCGATCTACCTGCTGCTCGGGATGTTCCTTGATCCCATCGGTATCATGGTGCTGACCCTGCCACTAATGATCCCGCTGGTGGAGAGCTATGACCTGAACCTGATCTGGTTCGGCGTTGTCGTGATCAAGCTACTGGAGATTGGCCTGATCACACCGCCTGTGGGCCTCAATGTTTTTGTCATCGCCAACGTGGTGGGCAAAGAGGCCCCGATTGACAAGATTTTCGCGGGTATCGCGCGGTTTCTGAGCGTGGACATTCTGGTGCTGATCCTGATCATGTCATTTCCAATGATTTCCCTTTTGATCCCGATGGCCGCCCGATGACAAACCAACCCGCCGACCCCGCCACAGACCGCAAGTTCGCCAATACGCTGGCACGCGGCCTTGGCATCCTGCGCGCCTTTCGTGCCAGCGACAGCGGGCTGTCGCATGCCCAGATCGCCGAACGAACGGGTCTACCGAAACCCACCGTGTCGCGGCTGACCTATACGCTGTGCGAATTGGGTTATCTCAGCCATGGCGGGCGCAATGATCGGTTTCGGCTGGGGCCTGCGGCAATTGCGCTGGGATCTGTTGCCTCCGTCGCGGTCAGCTTTGTCGATGCGGCGTCGGATGCGATGCAGCAATTGGCCGATGAAACCGCCACGCTGGCGCTGATCGCGGTGCGTGATGGCGACCGTATGATGCTGGTGCGCACGTGGCGGCCGCGCACCGCTTCGACCATCTGGCTGGAACCGGGGCACCGCATTCCCGTCTATGGCTCGTCCTCCGGCCTTGCCACGTTGGCCAGTCTGGATGATGACCGTTTTGCTGCCCTGAACCCTGATGACCGTCTGCACAGCTATCGCCGCGACGGCTATGATCAATTGCTCGCGCAGGGGTTTGTCATGGCCCCGCCTGAAACCCGTTATGCCCGCACCGTCAACGCGGTCAGCGTGCCCTACTACGCCGGAGAGTTCGGCGAGGCGGTGGCCTTTACCTGCGGGGCGCTGCCTGCCGACTTGCCCGATGCGCGTATCCTGTCACAGGTTGGCCCCGCCCTGCGCGATGTGGTTAGTGGCATTGAACAACGCACTGGCCGCGCCCCGGCGCTGTCGCGGCGCGGATAAAGAATAAGGAGAACGAGAATGACCGATAAGATAGCCTATTCACGCCATGGGGAAATCGCCGTGCTGCGCATCCAGAATCCGCCGGTGAACGCACTCAGCCAAGCCGTGCGGCAGGGTCTGGCCGAAGGTATGGACCGCGCCGAAGCGGAAACCGGCGTGCGCGCCGTGGTCATCCTTGGCGATGGACGTGCTTTTATTGCGGGGGCCGATATCAAGGAATTCGGCAAGCCGCCGATGGAGCCGAACCTGCCTGATCTATGCACACGTATCGAAGGGTCGCCGCTGCTCGTTGTGGCTTCCATGCATGGTGTGTCGCTGGGCGGCGGGTTGGAAGTGGCATTGGGCTGTCACTACCGTGTGGCACAACCCGACGCGCGTGTGGGCCTGCCCGAAGTACATCTGGGCATTCTGCCAGGCGCGGGCGGCACTCAGCGTCTGCCGCGTCTGACCGGGGCGGAAAAGGCTGTCGAAGCCATCACCACAGGCCGCCACATCAAGGCCGATGAGGCGCTGGAACTGGGCATCATCGACAAGGTCGAGGCGGGCGATGTTGAGGCCGTTGGCCTGGCCTATGCGCAATCGCTGCTTGACGAAGGTGCGCCGCGCCGCCCGATCAGCGAAATGCCGGGGCCGGAGTCGATCAACTGGGACGCCACCCACGACGCGGTACTGAAAAAGGGCCGCGGCCAGATAAGCCCCGCCACTGCCGTGCGCGCCATTCAGGCGTCGAGCGAACTGCCCTTTGCCGAGGGCATGAAACGCGAGCGTGCCTTGTTCATGGAACTGATGGACACCGACCAACGGCAGGGTTTGATCCACGCGTTTTTCAATGAACGCGCGGTGAGCAACCTGCCCGAGTTGAAAGGCGTCGCGCCGCGCGCCCTGCAAGCCATCGGCGTGATCGGTGGCGGCACCATGGGGGCAGGCATCGCGACGGCAGCACTGCTGGCAGGTTTCGAAGTTGTGCTGATCGAGATGAAGGACGAGGCCGCCAAGGCTGCGCATGACCGCATCGCAGGCAACCTGCAGGGGGCGCTGAAGCGCGGCAAGATTGACCAGCGCAAATATGACGCGCTGACCACCACCGCGCTGACTGTGTCGACCAATTACGACAGCCTGTCGTCGGTCGATCTGGTGGTTGAGGCCGTGTTCGAAGACATGGACGTGAAAAAGCAGGTTTTCGGCAAGTTGGACGCGGTGTGTAAACCGGGCTGCGTGCTCGCCTCCAACACCTCTTATCTGGATGTAAACGAGATTGCCGCAAGCACCTCACGCCCGGCGGATGTGATCGGGCTGCACTTTTTCTCGCCCGCCCATGTGATGAAACTGCTCGAGGTGGTGGTGGCCGATGCCACCGCCCCCGATGTCGTGGCCACAGGTTTTGCCCTTGGCAAAGCACTCGGCAAGGTCAGTGTGCGCGCCGGGGTCTGTGACGGGTTTATCGGCAACCGCATGTTGGCCACCTACCGCGCGGCGGCGGATCACATGGTTCTGGATGGCGCCAGCCCTTACAAAATCGACGCGGCGCTTGAAAAGTTCGGCTTTGCGATGGGCCCCTATGCCGTGGCCGATCTGGCAGGGCTGGACATCGGTTGGGCCACGCGCAAACGCAAAGCCGCCACGCGCCACCCCGAAGAACGCGTGCCGACCTATATCGACCGGCTGTGCGAACAGGGCCATTTCGGGCAAAAGACGGGCCAAGGCTATTACATCTACGAAAAGGGTCAACGCGGCGGCACGCCTAACCCCGAAATCACCCGGCTGATCGCCGACGAACAGGCCGAGCGTGGCATTACCCCGCGTGAGTTCACCGACGCCGAGATCGTGCGCCGCTATATGTGTGCCATGGTCAACGAGGCCGCCAAACTGCTGGGAGAAGGCATCGCCGCGCGCCCGTTGGACGTGGATATGACGTTGCTCTTTGGATACGGCTTCCCGCGCTACTGGGGCGGCCCGATGAAATGGGCTGATATTCAGGGCTTGCCCAACGTGCTGGCCGCGATCGAGGGCTTTGGCGAACAGGACCCCTGGTTCTGGCAACCTGCGCCGCTACTACGCCAACTGGTCGCCGAGAACCGTACCTTTGATGATTTGAACAAGGAAGCTGCACAATGAAACAGGCTGTCATCCTCTCCACCGCCCGCACCGGGCTGGCGAAATCATTCCGCGGGTCTTTCAACATGACCCACGGGGCCGACATGGGGGGCCACGCGGTGCAACATGCCGTGGAACGCGCCGGCATCAGCGGTGATCAGATCGAAGACGTGATGATCGGCTGCGGCTATCCCGAGGGGGCCACGGGGTCGAACATCGCGCGCCAGATCGCGCTGCGTGCAGGGCTGCCGGTGACGGCTGCTGGCGTGACCGTGAACCGCTTCTGCTCGTCTGGGCTGCAAACCGTGGCCATGGCCGCCAACGCAATCTGCATGGAGGGTGCAGGCCCGATGGTCGCAGGCGGCGTCGAGAGCATTTCCATGGTCCAGCCGCATGTCAAACCCGTCAAAGACGCCTGGCTGCTGGAACACAAGCCCGCTGTTTACATGCCGATGATCGAAACCGCCGATATTGTGGCCGAACGCTACGGCATCAGCCGCGAGGACCAGGACGCCTATGCCCTGCGCAGCCAGCAGCTGATTGCCGCTGCACAAGAGGCGGGTAAATACGACGATGAAATCGTAGCGATGCAGACTACGATGGGCGTGCAAGACAAAGAAACCAAAGAGATTTCCACCCACGAAGTCACCGTTGACCGCGACGAATGTAACCGACCTACCACCACGCTTGAGGGGCTGTCTGGCCTGACACCCGTGCGCGGTGACGGCAAGTTCATCACCGCAGGCAACGCCAGCCAACTGTCCGACGGCGCCGCGGCACTGGTGCTGATGGACAGCGCGCAGGCCGAAAAACAGGGGCTGTCGCCGCTGGGTGCGTTCAAGGGCTTTGCCGTGGCGGGGTGCGAGCCCGACGAGATGGGCATTGGTCCGGTTTTTGCCGTGCCACGCCTGCTCGAACGTCACGGGCTCAAGGTCTCTGACATTGACCTGTGGGAACTCAACGAAGCCTTTGCCAGCCAGGCGCTGTATTGCCGCGACCGTCTGGGGATCGACCCGGAAATCTGCAACGTCAACGGCGGCTCGATCGCCATTGGTCACCCCTTTGGCATGACCGGTGCGCGGATGACCGGCCACCTGCTGCTTGAAGGCAAACGGCGTGGGGCGAAACTGGGCGTTGTCACCATGTGCATCGGCGGCGGTATGGGCGCGGCTGGCCTGTTTGAAATCTACTGATAGGGGGCCGAAATGGACCTGAGCTATTCCGACGAAGATCGCGCCTTCCGCGAAGAAGTGCGCGCCTTTTTGGCCGAAAAACTGCCCCGCGACCTGTCTGAAAAGGTGCGTCTTGGGCAGGAACTGGGCAAGGAAGGTCACGAGCGCTGGCATGCAATTCTGAATGATCAGGGATGGCTTGCGACCAATTGGCCACAGGAGTTCGGCGGTGCCGCGTGGAACGCTGTGCAGCGCCATATCTTTGAGGAAGAAGCCGCCGCTGCTCATGCGCCGCGCATCGTGCCGTTTGGGTTGTCGATGCTGGCCCCGGTGTTGCAGAAATTTGGATCGAAAGAGCAGCAAACCTACTGGCTGCCGCGTATCTTGTCAGGCGAAGATTGGTGGTGTCAGGGCTATTCCGAACCCGGCGCCGGGTCCGACCTTGCCTCACTGAAAACCACGGCGGTCAAGGACGGCGACCACTATATCGTCAACGGGCAAAAGACGTGGACGACCCTGGGCCAGCACGCCAACATGATTTTCTGCCTGGTGCGCACCGACAAGGACGTAAAGCAGCAAGAGGGTATTTCATTCCTCTTGATTGACATGGCGACGCCGGGGATCACCGTGCGGCCGATTATCCTGCTGGATGGCGGGGCCGAGGTGAACGAGGTCTTTTTCGACGACGTCAAAGTACCCGTCGGAAACCTTGTGGGCGAGGAAAACAAGGGCTGGACCTATGCGAAATATCTGCTGACACATGAGCGCACGAACATCGCGGGCGTTGGATTTTCCCGTGCGGGTCTGCAATCGGTCAAACGCATCGCGCGCGCCGAGATGGCCGGGGGCCGACCGCTGATCGAAAACCCGCATTTTGCGGCGCGCGTGGCGCAGGTCGAGATTGATCTGATGGCGATGTCCACCACCAACCTGCGGATCATTTCCAAGGCAGCGGCGGGGCAGGCACCGGGGGTGGAATCCTCGATGCTCAAGGTCAAGGGCACGATTATTCGCCAAGAAATCAACGATCTGGCCCGCCGCGCGGCGGGGGCGTACGCGATGCCCTTTGCGTCAGAGGCGGTTGCGGGCAGCAATGATGCGCTGCCGGACCCGAACGATGCTGGCCCGGTTGCGGCGCAGTATTTCAACAACCGCAAGCTGTCGATCTTTGGCGGCTCAAACGAGATCCAGCGCAGCATCATCGCCAAGACGATGATGGGAGGTGCAAAATGAACTTTGACCTGACCGACGAACGCCAGATGTTGCAGGACAGCCTGCGCCGCTATCTGCGTGACAAATACGACACCGCAACGCGCAACGCTATTCTGGAAAGCGACAGTGGCATGTCTGCGGATATCTGGGCTGGGCTGGCCGAACTGGGCGTCATTGGGGCACTCTTCACCGAGGATCAGGGCGGCTTTGGCGGCGCGGGGTTTGACCTTGCCGTGGTATTCGAGGAAATCGGCCGCGCCGGGGTGGTTGAGCCGCTGTTGGATGCCGCCGTGCTGGCCGGGGGGCTGATTGCCGATCTGGGCGATGACGCGCAGCGCGCCCATATTGATGCGTTGATCGGTGGTGAGTTGCACCTGGCCTTTGCCCATGGCGAACCGACCAGCCGCTATGACCTGAACCGAGTTCAGACCAGCGCCAGCGTATCGGGTGACAGCATCGTGTTGAATGGCCGCAAGGCAGTTGTGGTCAATGCCGAAGCTGCCGACATGCTCGTGGTCTCGGCACGCGAAAGCGGAGAGGTGGATGACGAGGCCGGCATATCGCTCTTCCTTGTGCCGAAAGACGCCAGAGGGCTAACCATTTCTGGCTATGCGCTGTTGGCCGGAGGGCGCGCCGGTGAGGTGACTTTGGATGATGTGACACTGCCTGCCAGTGCCCGACTGGGTGCGGCGGGCAAGGCATATGCAGCGGTCGAAAACCGCGTGGCGATTGCCACAACGGCGCTCTGCGCTGAAACGCTTGGTGCGATGGAAACCGCGTGTACGCTCACCCGCGAATATCTTGCGACGCGCAAACAGTTTGGCCGCCCGATTGGCACCTTTCAGGCGCTGGCGCACCGCATGTCTGACCTGCTGATCGAGATGGAGCAGGCGCGTTCTGCGGTCATCAACGCCGCGGGGCATCTGGATGCGGATCGGGTGACCCGTGAACGCCATGTGGCAGCGGCCAAAAACCTCATAGGCCGCGCGGGCCGTCTGGTGGCAGAAGATGCCATTCAGATGCACGGCGGAATTGCCATGACGCAGGAATATGAACTGGCCCATATCGCCAAACGCATCGTCATGGCGGACCACCGTTTTGGCGACACTGATCATCATTTGGAGCGTTTCATTGCATTATCCGCCGCATGACGCCCCGCCCAGCGGCGTTGCTGGGCTGGTAGGCTTTCACCCCGATTTAAGCGCACAGGATGGCAGCACGCGAGTCACGCTTGACCTGACTGCGCAGCATCTGAATGTCTCTGGTGTTTTGCACGGCGGATTGCACACGCTGTTGCTGGATGTGGCCGCTGGCTTTGCTTGTGCGCGCCATCTGGCGCTGAACGGGCCGTTTGTGCCGGTGCTGACCCTGTCGCTGACCACGGATTACATCGCATCGGTGTCGTCTGGGCTGGTAACGGCGGTGGGCCGGGTGACGGGTGGCGGATACAAGATCGTCTACGCCGAGGCCGTGTTGCGTGATGCCGAGGGCAAGCTGCTGTCGCGTGCGACGGGCGTGTTCAAACGGGTGAAATCGTGACGGCGCGGGTAGAGGACCGCGGCGACCGGTTGATCGTGTGGAACGGCAATGCCGACAAACGCGGTGCGCTGACGCCCGCGCTATATGACTGCATCGCTGACGCCATGACCCGCGCCGAAGACCCGCGTATCCGGGCCGTGATCCTGACCTCGGAAGGCGGATTTTTCTGCGCGGGTGGGGACATGAACGTGCTGATCGAGCGGCGCAAGCTGAGCGAGGCAGAGCGGCGCGACCGAGTGGATGGATTGCATGATCTGGTCCGCGCCATGCGCGCCAGCCCGGTGCCGCTGATTGCCGCGGTTGAGGGCGGTGCAGCGGGGGCGGGGCTGTCGCTGGCGCTGGCCTGTGATCTGATCGTGGCGACCAAAGAGGCCAAGTTCACTGCCGCTTACGTCAAGGCCGGACTGGTGCCGGACGCGGGGCTGACCTCGGCTTTGGCGCGGATGTTGCCGCGACCGCTGGCGATGGAGATGTGTCTGCTGGGCCGTCCTGTGATGGCGGGAAAATTTGCTGAGCTTGGGGCGATCAGTCGGCTCTGCGCCGAGGGTGACGCGCTGAGCGAAGCCTTGTTGCTGGCCGACACGCTGGCCGCCGGGCCGCGCGCGGCACAGGGCGAAATCCGGCGTCTGGTGGCAGAGGCATATGAGGCGCGCGAGGCGGATCAGTTGAACGCAGAGCGCGACGCAATGGCACGTGCCGCTGGCGGGGATGAGGCGGCAGAGGGTATTGCGGCCTTTCTGGAAAAACGTAAGGCGCAGTTTTGATGCAGCGCTGGGACACGGAACTCACCCGCCGCTTTGGCACGCGGTTGCCCATCGTCGCGGGCGGGCTGCAATGGCTGTCTGATGCAGATTACGTGGCGGCTGCGGCGCAGGCGGGAATCATGGGGTTTATCACCGCCGCGAGCTTTGCAGATCATGCCGCCCTGCGGGCCGAGATTGCCCGCGCGCGAACGCTCTGCGGTGACCTGCCGTTTGGGGTCAATGTTTCGATGCTCCCCAAGCTGGTTCCGGGCGACCAGACAGAAGATATTTTCCGGCTGATCGCGGATGAGGGTGTGGGCGTGGTTGAGACGTCGGGTCGCAATCCCGAACCTTATATCGCCCTGCTAAAAGACCTAGGTCTGACGGTACTGCACAAGGTGCCTGCCGTGCGCTACGCGCTCAAAGCGCAGGCGGTGGGGGTCGATATGGTGTCGATCGTCGGGGCCGAATGTGGCGGCCATCCGGGGATGGATATGATCGGGTCGTTTGTGAATGGCGCGATGGCGGGACGTGACCTCGAAATTCCGTTTCTGATCGGCGGCGGTGTGGGGCATGGATCGCAGTTGATTGCGGCCCTTGGCATGGGGGCGGCAGGTGTTGTGATCGGCACACGGCTGCTGGTCAGCACCGAATTGAACGCCCACGAGGGGTATAAGCGGGCATTGGTGGGAGCAAATGAGCGCGACACTGTGCTGACCATGGGATCAGTGCGCAACACGATCCGCACTTTGGCCAATGAAACAACGGCAGAAGTAGCGCGGATGGAGGCGGAGAATCCGCAGATTACCATTCAGGACCTGCTGCCGCTGGTGTCCGGCCAGATCGGGCGTGCCGCCTATCAAAGTGGGGACGTATCCAGAGGCATGTTGTCGGCGGGCCACGCGCTGGGCCTGACGGATCGGATCGAACCGATGGCGGACATCATTGCCCGGATCGAGGCCGAAGCGATGCACGCGCAGCAGCGTTTGCGCGGGCTGACAAGGATGCAGGGGGAGGCAGCAGAATGAACGCAAGGGTACAGGATTTACTGGCCAGACAGGTGGCGGCGCGGGGCGATGCGCTGGCGCTGTCTGATGCGGGCGGTGTGGCGTGGAGCTTTGCGGGTCTTGACCGCGCCAGCGATGCGGCTGCCGATATGTTGCGCAGCAGGGGCGTGGTGGCGGGCGACAGGGTTTTGATGTTGTCGGAAAACTGCGCCGCTGCGGTGGCCGTGCTTTATGGCTGTTGGAAGTTGGGGGCCGTCATCATCCCGGTGAACGCCCGCCAGACCAAGGCCGAGGTTGCGCGGATTGTTGACCATGCCACCCCGGCAGCGGTGCTGATGACCTGCGATGCCTCGACCGATGCGGCGGTACACGCGGGCCAGATGGGGGCCGAAGAGGTCATCGGTGATTTTGGTTGTTTGTACGTTGCCACGCCCTTGCCCAGCAGCCCTGATGAGACGCTGCGTGATGTGGCGGTTTTGCTTTATACCACCGGCACCACGGGTGACCCCAAGGGGGTGATGCTGACCCATGATAACCTGATTTTCGGCGGCAATGCCTCAGCGCAGCTGCGCGAGATGCGCAGCGATGATCTGATCTATGGCGTGCTGCCCATCACCCATGTGTTCGGGCTGGCCTCGGTCGTGGTGGCGGCCTGTACGGCGGGTGCCGCAGTGAGGCTAGAGGCGCGGTTTTCGGCGGCAAAACTGTTCACGGCATTGCAGGAGGGGGTCACGTTGCTGTCGGCTGTACCGCAGATGCATGCTTTGCTGATGCAATACACCAAGGAACAGGGGCTGGCGCAATTGGGATCGGATCAACTGCGCTATGTGTCGTCGGGTGCCGCACCGCTGGACCCGGCGTGGAAGCGCAAGGCGGAGGCGTTTTACGGTGTCGCGTTGCAAAATGGCTATGGCATGACCGAAACCACAGCGGGTGTCTGTGCGACCCGCAACCGGGTGGGGTCCTCGGACATATCTGTCGGGCCGCCGCTGCCGGGGGTAGAGGTGCGGATTGACACGACAGCGGCTGGCGGTGGTGGCGACGCCGGAGAGGTTTTGACGCGGGGCGGGCATGTGATGCCCGGCTACTACCGCAACCCGGTAGAAACGGCCAAGGTGCTGGACCCTCAGGGCTGGCTGCGCACTGGTGACTTGGGGCGGATTGATGAGCATGGGCATTTGCACATTCTGGGTCGCTCGAAAGAGTTGATTATTCACGGGGGGTTCAACGTCTATCCGCCGGAGGTGGAGGCGGCGCTGAACGATCATCCTTCGGTAATCCAATCAGCGGTGATAGGGCGGATGAAGGACGGGGACGAGCAGGTGCTGGCCTTTGTGCAGGTGGCACCGGGCGACCCTGTGACCACGGCGGAATTGAGCGATTTCGTGAAGGGGCAACTGGCCGGGTACAAACGGCCATCGCGGATATTCATTGCCAGCGAATTGCCTGCGGCCCCGACGGGGAAAATTCTGAAGCATCGGCTGCTGACGGTCTTTGCCGATCAGTTGGACTGACACAGCAAAGATGCACTAAGGTTTCGCGCGCGAAACCTTAGTGTTAACAAATGGTTACGTTAAAAAAGTCTCAAGGCACCGTGCGGTGATCAGGTCCAGATGCCTGTGGCCGCCGCGCGGATTTCGCGGATGTTGTCGCCGTAGGGCGCTGGGTTGGAGACAGAGCCGCCTTTGAACACCGCAGAGCCTGCAACCAGCACATCGGCCCCGGCCTGTGCCACCAAGGGTGCGGTTTTCGGGTCAACCCCGCCGTCGATTTCAATGTGGATGGGGCGGTCGCCGATCATATCACGCAGCGCTTTGATCTTGGCAGTCATGTCGATGAATTTCTGTCCACCGAAACCGGGGTTCACAGTCATCACGCAGATCAAATCGGTCATGTCCAGCAGGTCGGCCACAGCCGCCGCCGGGGTGCCGGGATTCAGCGCGATGCCGGCCTTGGCGCCTGCGCCACGAATGGCTTGCAAGGTGCGGTGGATATGCGGGCCCGCTTCGATATGGGCAGTAATGAAATCGGCACCGGCAGCGGCGAACGCGTCAATATAGGGATCGACCGGAGAGATCATCAGATGCACGTCCATCACGCCCTTGATGTGCGGGCGGATGGCGGCACAGGTGGCGGGGCCAAACGTGATATTCGGCACGAAATGTCCGTCCATCACATCGACATGCACCCAGTCGGCACCCTGGGCCTCGATGGCTTCGCATTCCGCGCCAAAATTTGCGAAATCAGCGGCAAGGATGGAGGGGGCGATTTTAATGCTGCGGTCGAAGGTCATGGGGGAGCTGCCTTTGTTGCGGAGGTTGGCGTTTCATAGCGGGTGTAGGCGCGCGGGGGAAGTGCGCGACCCTTCGGAGGGGCGGTTTATTTGGCGCGGTAAAGCCGCTCAGGCGCCGTCATAGTCGGGGTAGCAATCGACGAAATGTTGCAGGCCGGCGGCCAGTAACGACAGGGGTCTTTGAGGCGTTCACAGGTCAATCTCCAGGATGCCGCCTGCGGTGGCGGCGCGCGATTGGCACAGGATCAGCGATGTGTCGCGTTGTTTGGCCGAGAGCACGAAATCGCGGTGCTCGACCTCGCCGCTGCGCAACCCGCATTTGCAGACGCCGCAGATGCCGTCGCTGCATTTCAGGTCAACCGGAACGCCTGCGGCGATCAGGGCATCGGCGGCAGATTGGTCGGCAGGCACCGCGATCTCGCGGCCCGACATCAGGCGCAGGGTAAACGGATGGTTGATGTAGTCCGGGGTCTCGGGGGTTGAGAAATACTCAAGGTGGCGGGCGTCGTCGGGGATGCCTGCCTGTTCGGCGGCGGCCATGACTGATTGCATATAGGCGTCTGCGCCGCAGGTGTAGACATGCGCGCCCTGTGGAGCAGCGGCCATGAGCGCAGGCAGGTCGGCGCGGCTACTTTCAGCAGAGATATGCAGATGGACGCGGTTGGCCCACGGCATCTGTGCGAGAATCTGGGCAAAGCCTGCGGCGGCGCGGGTGGGGGCGGAGTAATGCAGATCGAAGGGGCGGCCAAGCGCGTGCAGGCGGTGGGCAAAGGCGATCATCGGGGTGATGCCGATGCCGCCGCCCATCAGCAGGGAATGGGGTGCGTCTTCGACGAGTTCGAAATGGTTTATGGGTTTTCCGACAAAGATGCGTCGCCCTTGGGTAAAGACCCGGTGCAGCAAGGCAGAGCCACCGCGCCTGGCATCTTCACGCAGCACAGCGATGCGGTAACGGCTGCGATCTGCCGGGTCGCCCAGCAGGGAGTAGGGGCGCAGGAATTCAGGTGCTACGACCAGATCGAGATGCGCGCCGGCGGTCCATTCGGGCAGATCGTGCCCTTCCGGGTGGGCGATGTCATACAGGGTGACGGCATCCGAAAGCTGTTCGATATGGGTAATGCGCAGGTCGAGCACGGGGGTGTCTTTGCCGATTTGGTAGAGGTGCAGGTGGTCGGTGTCGCCTGCCGCGTTTTTGCGGCGGTGTTGATCGGCGGTGATCAGGGCGGCGTGGGCCTGAATGCCCGCCTCGCGGTTCATCGGGTCGGGGTAGGGCCAGGGGTGCGCGGCCAGCGGTGCGGGGTAGACGGCGAGGGTCTGATCCTCGAACTTCAGGTCAAGGTCGGGTTGCAGATCGCGGGCGTTGACCGGGGCCGTGGGGGTATCAAAGCGCCCGCCGGGTTTTTGTTCGATGTCCCACCACCATTTTTTGACGGGGTTCAGGCGGCCTTTGCCAACCTTATCGTCAAGCCGCGCCAGCAGGGGGGCGGCGGCGGGGATGTTTGTGGCGGCCCAGCGAAATGGCGCTTCGGCGAAAAGGCCTTCGAGGTTCCAGGGGCAGGTTTTCATGCAGCGGCCACACATGGCGCCACCTTGGTTGGTGATGCGATAGGTGGCGCATTTCTGGCTGTCGGATTTCCAGATTTCGTAGCCGTTGAACATTTTCTTGGGCCCGGCGGTGATGGCACCGGAGGGACATTCGCGGGCGCATTTGTTGCAGGCTTCGCAGAATTTTTGCAGGCCAAAGTCGATGGGCCTGTCGTGGGCCATGGGCATCGTGGTGGTGACCACGCCGGATTTCAGACGCGGACCAAGGAAGGGGTTAAGGATGACTTCGCCGATGCGAGACACTTCACCAAGGCCCGCTAGGAGGAGCAATGGGGGTTGCAGCACATCGCCGTCCATAACGGTATGCGCTTTGGCAGAATGGCCGAGGTTGCGCAGGTGTTGGGCCAGCACGCCGCCGAGCATGGAAAACCGCAGGTAGGCGCGCATGGATTGCGACACCGCGATCCAGTCGTCGCCTGAGGAGCCTTCCATCGTGTCAAAGCCCTGGTCGATGATCAGGCTGAGTGCGCCGTCATGCGGCGGCGTGATCGGTGTGCCGGTGGCGTCGTGGCTATACCATGTCCAATCGGGGCAAGCTGATGCGCCGGCGGCATCAGCCCCGAGGAAATAGCTGGCGGCCTTGAGGTTGGCGGCGTTCTGGGCGGGGTCGGTCATGGTGGCGTCGGTCGTGGTAGGCGCGCTGTCTGTAACCGGGCCGTCTTGGAGCAAGATCAGCGCGCCGAGCAGGCGGCGCTGGGCGGCGGAGGGGGCGGATTTGACCACATGATGACCGCCCTTCATCGCGTTTTGAACCTTTGGCCCCATGTCTCCGAATTGACCGCGCGCAAAGAGGTCGGCGCGTTTAGGCACCCGGGGAATATTGGGCGCGTCGATGTAGGTGGTGGGGTTATCGACACGTTTGAGGGTTTCGAACGGGTGTGGCCCGTCGACAAAATCGCGCCGGGCGTAGGGGTCGGCGTTGCGCGCGCTGACGCCGCCGTGTGTGCCAAGCTGCCAGCGCAACCCACGCAGGACAGAGCGCGGTTGATCCTTAAGCGGGGCAAGCGGCAGATCAGGGGCCAGCGCCATGGTCGTGGTCACCACGGTGAGGCCGAAGCGGACGCCAAGCCAAGGGGCCTGCAACGTGCCGTTTTCACAGACGCCAAGCCCGGCGGCCACGGCGAGTTTGCCCAAGTGGACATCGCTGGTGGTGGGGGAGTGGACCCGCGCGGCAAAGCCCAACTGGCGGATATATTCGGCCAGGACGGTGGCGTTTTCTGTACCGCGCAGGCAGGCGCGGTGGGCCTGAGCGTCGATGATCCAATCGCTGCCGGTCTCATCCGGGCGGGGATCGCGAGGGTAGGCGGTAAGGATCACCAGCGCATGGGTGTGATCGCCGAGCGGCGTTTCAGGCGCGGAAGCGGCATCGCGCAGGTTGGCCATGATAACATCGACACCGGCCGCCAACGTCTTGGTCTGGCGCGAGCGCAGATCGGCGGCAAGCTCGGCCGTGGCCGGGTTGCGACGCGCGGTGGCAAGGCGCGCTTCGGCGGGCAGGGCGCAGACGCCCATCATGCTAGCGTCGTTGTAGTAACCAAAAGATTTGAGGTGATTGGCACGCTCGGTCAAGTCATCGGGTATGGCGGCCCCGGCGGTATTGACCGGGCCATCGCGCAGCACGTCCATCATGGCCTGAAACGGGCCCATCGCGTTGACGATGCTTTGCGGCCTGTCAGCGCGGTTAAAGCTGAGGCTGGGCAACGCAATGTCAGGCAGGCGGCGCGATGGCCTGTTGTCTCGGATCAGGCGTTCCAACGGGTATTGCCCGAGGTGCATGGGGCGCGATTTGGAGGAAAAAAGCTTCATCCCGAATGGTTGCCACAAGGCGTGGAGAAACGCCAGATGGTGCCGCGCCACACGTGCGGCACTTCTTGACTTTGCGACCCGGCACCGACCATGCTGCGAGAAAATCAGGAGAAATCACATGAGCAATTTTAACCGCCGTCAGGTTTTGGCCACTTTAGGTGCTGCTACCGCCGTGGGTTTGGCCAGCCCCGCATTGGCACAGAACCGCAAAATTACCGTGGGCGCGCTGCGCTTTACCAGCCACGCGGGCAGCTTTGTCGGCTTTGAGCGGGACTATTTCAAAGCGGCTGGGCTGGACGTCGAGCTGCGTTTCTTTGAAGCCGCGCAGCCGATGGCGGTGGCGATTGCCAGTGGTGATGTAGATTACGCCGTGACGGCGATCTCGGGCGGTCTGGTATCGCTGGCCCAGAAGGGTGCGATCAAGGTCATTGGCGGCGGCCTGCAGGAAGAAGCCGGGATCGACGGGCAGAAGATTCTGGTATCAGACGCGGCGTTTCAGGCCGGGATTACTGCACCGGGCATGTTGGATGGCAAAAGCTTTGGCATCACGCAGGCGGGGTCGTCGTTCCACTACATGGGGTCCAAAATGGCCGCGGCTGAGGGGATCACCCTGTCGTTCAAGCCGCTGCAAAAGGTGGGTGCGGTGATTGGCGCGCTGAAGTCGGGGCAGATTGATGCCTGGTCCATCGTGCCGCATATCGCCAAGCCATTGGCGGGGTCGGGGGCGGTGCATATCATTGGTGATGTGGCAACCTATTTGCCCGATTACCAAGTGACGACCGTGTTCACATCTGCCAAAAACGCCAGTGACGAACAGGAAATGACCAAGGGTTTCCTGAGCGGGTATTCCAGTGGCGTGGCCGATTACAACGCGGCCATGATCGCCAAGGACGGCGGCGAGGATGGCGTGAATGCCATGGTCGAATTGATCCACAAATATGTCTACACGGATCGCCCAATTGAAAAGGCGGCCCCATCGATCATCAATGGCACCATGCGGTTGAACGAAGGGGCGGCGATGAATGTGGCGTCGATTGCAGATCAACTGAGCTGGTTTCAGGCCGAGGGTCTGGTTGATGCCGACATCACGCTGGAGACGTTGATCGACACCTCCTACGTCAAAACGATGGGCGTCTGACCCCAAATTGGTCGGCTACATCCTTTGCACCAGCCCACGCAGCGGCAGCACGTTGCTGTGTGGGCTATTGGCTGCAACGGGGCGGGCGGGTGACCCGGATTCGCATTTTCATCAACCATCGCTGGCGGCGTGGTTGGCGGATTATGATCTACGCAGGGATGATTTTGCGGATGAAAATGCAGCCTTGGGCGCGGTTTTTGCGGCGGCATTGGCGCGCGGGCGCGGCGGCACAGATGTGTTTGGCATGCGCCTGCAACAGCATAGTTTTGAGTTTTTCAACGCCCAACTGGCGCGGCTTTATCCCGGGCGAGACAGCGATGTGGCGCGCCTGCGGGCGGCGTTTGGGGACACGGTTTTTATTCATCTGACCCGCGACGATAAGCTGGCGCAGGCGATATCGTTCATCAAGGCCAGTCAGACTGGGCTGTGGCACCGTGCGCGCGATGGATCGGAATTGGAACGGCTGTCATCGCCCAAACCGCCCGTCTACGATGCGGGTTTGATCGCGGCGCAGATCGCCGAATTTGAGGCGGCGGAGGTGCAGTGGCTGCGCTGGTTTGCAGCAGAAGGGATCACGCCGTTGCGGTTGCGCTATAATGATTTGGCGGCTGATCCGGGGGGGGTGTTGGCGCAGGTGTTGGCGGCGTTGAGCTTGCCTGCGATATTGGCTGACGGTGTGGTGCCGGGGGTCGCGCGGTTGGCCGATGCCACCAGTCGCGATTGGGCGGCGCGGTTTCGTAGAGATGCGGGCCCCGGGTAAACCCCATTGCAGGCGCGCGGATTTTACCGGAAAAGGGCCCCATGGACTTAAAATTATCTTCCGTCAGTCATTTCTACGGCGAAACCGAAGTCTTGCGGGACATCACCCTGGATATACCGTCGGGGCAGATCGTGTGCATCGTCGGCCCGTCAGGGTGTGGTAAATCCACCCTTTTGCGGATGCTGGGCGGGTTGGAGCAGCCAACCTCAGGTCAGGTGTTGCAGGTTGGCGCGGTGCCAGAGGGCTGTCTGAATCCACTTACTTATATATTTCAGGATTTCGCGCTGCTGCCCTGGCGCACGGTGCGGGGCAATGTGGCGCTGGTCTTGGAAGATCACAAGCTGGGCGCGGCCGCACGCGACCGGATCATTGCGGATGTTTTGGCGCGGACCAAGCTGACTGAATTTGCCGATGCCCTGCCCAAGCAGCTCTCAGGCGGGATGAAGCAACGGGTGGCGATTGCCCGCGCGTTGGCGGTGAACCCGGCGGTGATGTTAATGGATGAGCCATTGAGCGCGCTGGACAGCCAGACCCGCGAATTGCTGATGGACGATCTGGTCGCGCTCTGGACGCGCCAGCCGTTCACGGCGGTCTATGTGACCCATAATCTGGCCGAAGCGGTGCGCCTTGGCCATAAGATCGTGGTGCTGTCGCGCCGCCCCGGAGAGGTACGCGAGGTGGTGGATCTTGATATGCCTTTGGCCGAGCGACACCACGGCGACCCAGCGCTGGAGGCGCAGCAGCAGCACTTATGGGGATTGATGCGCGATGAGGCGGCCGCCGCCGATGCGGAGTTGATCCATGTCTGATCTTATGTCTGATCCTATATCCGGCCCGAAATCTGACGCGGTGCGTGAGGTGCCGTTTCGCGGTGGTGGGTTCAAGCCAAGCAATCGGCGCGGTGTAGGGCTGGCAGTATTTGCCGTGCTATTGCTCTTGGCCGAATGGGGCACGCGCAGCGGCTTTATATCGCCACTGACATTGCCGCGGCCCAGTGATGTGTTGCTGACTTTTCAGGAGCTTTACGTCTCAGGGATGCTGTTTAAACATCTGCTGCCATCGCTGTCGCGGCTGGCGGTGGGCGCTTTGATCGGGGCGAGTTTGGGTATTGCGGTCGGGGTGCTGATTGGGTTGTTTTCTCTGGCGCGGGCGGGGCTTGTACCTCTGGTTGCGGCGATTTTTCCGATCCCCAAGATCGCGCTTTTGCCGTTGTTCGTGATCTGGTTCGGCATTGATGAGACCAGTAAGTATGCGCTGATCGCCTTTGGCACCTTCACGCCCACTGTGGTGGCGACCTATGCTGCGGTGGACAACGTGGACCGGGTGTTGATCCGTATGGGACAAAGCTTTGGCCTTGGCTGGTGGTCTATTGTGACCAAGATCGTGGTGCCAGGGGCGATGCCGGGGATATTGTCGGGGCTGCGGATTTCGTTGACGATTGCGATTATCCTGCTGGTCGCGGCCGAGATGCTGGGGGCGGAATATGGGATTGGTGCCTATATCTTGCAGGCCGGCAGTCTGTATGACCTAGAGCGGTTGTTCGCAGGCGTTGTGATCCTGTCGCTTTTGGGTGTGGGCGTGTCATCGGCGGTGGCGGCGGTGGAGCGGCGGGTCCTGCGCTGGCGGGTTTGAGGGTTAGGTGACGTTGGCCATCACCTGCGGCACCTAGTTCAAGCGGCGGGGGCCTGCCCCCCGAGCCCCCCTAGTGTATTTTCAGTCCAAAAAAAGCGGTAGGTCGATCGTGCTGGTTTTCCGTCTGAGCGCGAAAAAACCGGCGCTGGTTAGGCGGGGCAAATTTGCTATGAAGAGAATAACACATTGCCCTTTGAAGGACGAAGCCTGCCATGACCGACCACAGCACCACCCATGACGCGGACGAAGATATCCGCAACCGTGACATCAAAATCTATGTGAATGGCGATATCGTGCACCGGGACGAGGCCAAGGTATCGGTCTATGACAGTGGGTTCATGCTAGGGGATGGCATCTGGGAAGGGATGCGGCTGTATAACGGCACATGGGCGTTTTTCGACGAGCATATGGACCGGTTTTTCAACTCGTGCAAAGCGGTGTCCATGGATGTGGGGATGGACAAGGCGGGCATCGCCGAGGCGCTTCGCCGCACCGCCGAGGCCAACGACATGGTCGAGGATGTGCATTGCCGGTTGATGTTGACGCGGGGCATCAAGGATAAGCCGTTTCAGCACCCGGCACTGAGCCGATCCGGGCCGACCTTGGTGATTATCATGGAGCATTCCAAACCTGTCGACCGCCTGCAATCGGCGGGTATCCGACTGGCCACGGTACCGCAGGTGCGCGGCCTGCCCCACAGCCAAGACCCCAAGCTGAACAGCCATTCCAAGCTGAACTGTATCATCGCCTGTTTGCAGGCCGAGGCGGCGGGGGCGGATGAGGCGCTGATGCTGGACCCGCATGGGTTTGTGAACACCACCAATGCCTGTAACTTTTTCATCGTGCGGCGCGGCGAGGTTTGGACCAGCAGCGGGGATTACTGCATGAACGGGGTGACGCGGCAGAAAGTGATTGATCTGTGCCGCGACAACGGCATTCCGGTGTTTGAAAAGAACTACTCGCTTTATGAAGCTTACGGCGCGGATGAGGCGTTTTTAACCGGCACGTTTGGGGCGCAGACCCCAGTGGCGCGGATTGATGGCAAACCGATTGGCACGGGGGAGTTGCCGGTGACCAAGCGGATTCAAGCACTTTATAAGGAGTTGGTTAAGCGGCATACCAGCTGACGCGCTGTGCGTGGTGGGCGCTGTGCAGAGGTATTTTTGTCTCAGAAAAGTGGGAAGAGGTGCGTTTAGGTCGCGGGCGGTGGGACCAGAATTTCCGCTCCGGCAGTTTTTAGAGCCATCGACATGGCGTCGCTTGGGGCGCGGTCGGTGATCAGCACGTTGATCTCGGCGCAGGTGGCGATGGTGCTGAGGTGGGTCTGGCCGATCTTGCTGGCGTCGATCAGAAAATGATTTTTCTGTGACTGACGTAGCATCATCCGTTTGATGTGGACGAAAGGCGCGATGGCTTCGGTGACCCCTGCGGCGCTGAGGGCAGAGGCCCCAAGGAAGCACGCAGTGGCGTTGTATTTGGCAATGAAGTCGACGGTTTCTATGCCGGTCACGGCGGCCTCTTCGGGGAGATAGTCGCCGGGGGCGAGCAGCACGCGGGCGGCTTTGCTTTGGCCGAGGATCATGGCGACTTGCAGGCTGTTGGTCAGGGCCACGACCTGGGTGCCGGCGTAGGACAGGAAGCGGGCAAATTCCATCGTTGTGGCGCCGGCGTCGATCATGATCGTGTCGCCGTCTTTCACCAAAGTTGCAGCGTAACGGGCCATGGTTTCGCGTTCGGCCACGCGTTGGGCGCGGCGTTCGTCGAGGTCGCGGCGCACGCCGGGGTGCGGGGCCGAGGCGCCGCCAAAGGCGCGGCGCAGGTGGCCGTCTTCGCTAAGGTCGGCCACGTCACGTCTGATGGTTTCCGTGCTCACCCCGTATTGCGCAGCCAGATCCGCCACGCGCACATGCGGCTTTAGCTTTAGTTCGAGCAGTATCTGCTGGCGCCGTTCGGCCTTGCGGATACGACGGGGGGCGGGCGGCGATGGCATAGTCAAAATCTGCAAGATCCTGAGTTTTCTCATACATATCTGCGATAGAGCAACTTCCCAAGAAATTTTTGTTGTAAATCCCACATTGCGATGGTGTGATGCCCGCAATGTGACTCGTGGCCCGCGTGGTGGCGGGTGCATGAGAATTATCAGGAGGAGGCCTGACCATGCTTAAACAATCCGTTTTCGGTACGACTTTGCTTGCGGCATTTGCCGTGACAGCCAGCTTTGCCAGCGCACAGGAGTGCGCTGATCGCGGTATGCTGGATGTGATGTATTGCGATGCCGATGGTGATCTGGTGGCCGATGCGCCCACCGATGCCGCCGCGTTGAAAAACCCCGACACGTTGGTTTTTGCCTATACGCCCGTTGAGGACCCCGCGATCTATGCAGACATCTGGGAGCCGTTCATCGCGCACCTTGAGACCGTTACAGGTAAAGACGTGCAGTTCTTTGCGGTGCAGTCGAACTCCGCCGAGGTTGAGGCGATGCGCTCTGGCCGTCTGCACATTGGTGGCTTCTCTACCGGGCCGACGCCCTATGCGGTGAACCTTGCGGGCGCTGTCCCCTTTGCCATCATGGGGTCGGAAGACGGGCAGTTTGGCTACAAGTTGCAGGTTTACACGCAGGCTGACAGCGACATCAAAGAAGTGTCTGACCTGAAGGGCAAGCGCGTCGCCCATACCTCGCCCACATCAAACTCGGGCAACCTTGCGCCGCGCGCACTGTTCCCTGATCTGGGCGTTGTGCCGGACACCGATTACGAGGTGACATATTCGGGCAGCCATGACCAATCCATGCTGGGTGTTGTCGCGGGCGACTATGATGCGGCGCCGGTAGCGTCGGAAGTGGTCGACCGGATGGCCGAACGGGGCCTTTATGACCCGGAAGATGTGCGCAAGATTTGGGAAAGCGATCCGTTCCCGACAACATCTTATACGCTGGCGCATGATCTGGACCCTGCCTTGCAGGAAAAGATCAAAGAGGCGTTCTTTTCGTTCGATTTTGCGGGCACGGCCTTGGGTGAGGAATTCAAGGGTGTGCAGAAGTTCATTCCGATCACCTACAAAGATCAATGGGCTGTCATCCGGCAGATTCAAAAAGCAAACGGCGTCCAGTACACCGCCGAAGGTCTGGCCGCGGAGTAACACCGCCGCCCAAGGCCCGGCGGCAGCACCGCTGCCGGGCCGCTAACGGAGCATTCCCTCATGTTGAAGATTACCAACCTCGTCAAACGCTATGGCGGGGGTGAACCCGTGCTGAAAGACCTTGATCTGATGATCGAGGGCGAAAGCGTTGTGTCTATCATCGGGTCATCCGGCGCGGGCAAATCCACGCTGCTGCGCTGTATCAACCGATTGGTCGAGCCGACCAGTGGCAGTATCGTGTTGAACGACGCCGAACTGACCAAGCTGCGGGGGCGCGAACTGCGCATGGCCCGCCGCCGGATTGGCATGGTGTTTCAGGGCTTCAATCTGGTTGACCGTCTGACGGTGATGGAGAATGTCCAATCGGGGCGGTTGGGCTATATCTCGACCTGGGCCGCGATTAGCCGACGCTATCCCAAGAACGACATCCGCCGCGCCTATGAATTGATGGAGCGGGTCGGCATCGCCCATTATGCGAACAAACGTGCTGATGAACTGTCTGGCGGGGAGCGGCAGCGGGTGGGCGTGGTGCGTGCGTTGATGCAGCAGCCCGAGATTTTGCTGGCGGATGAACCGACCGCATCGCTGGACCCCAAGACATCAGAGCAGATCATGGGCCTGTTGCGTGATCTGGCGCGAGAATTGAAGCTGCCTGTGCTGATCAACATTCACAATGTGAACGAGGCCAAGGAATATACCGACCGGATTGTCGGCATGCGCTATGGCCGGATCATTTTTGACGATGTGCCGGGCAAGCTGGATCAGGCGGCGATGGATGCGATCTATTCCGGCAGCCCCGCCGCCGACCGGGCCGCGTCATGAGCGAAGTGCGCGACACATGGCGCAAGCCGCCGTTCATCGCCAACCCGGTTTTGCGCTGGGGGCTGTACATCGCCATCATCGTGTACGTGGTTTGGACCGTGGGCAGCCTGCCGGTGAACTGGCAGCGGGTGAGCGAAGGATTGACGCGGGCCGCGCGGATTTTCGGCGGTGCGTTTCCGCCGGATTTCAGTCGCAGTGGGTTGTTGATTGATGGGTTCCTCGAAAGCCTGAAGATTGCCATTCTGGCGACGGTGGCTGGCGTGACGCTGTCGATCCCCATCGCGTTCATGGCGGCGCGCAACATCGCACCTTTGCCGGTGTTCTACTTGGGGCGCGCGATCATCATTGTGGCGCGCAGTTTTCATCCGGTGATCGTGGCGATCATCTGCGTCAAGGCCGTGGGCTTTGGCCCCTTTGCCGGGGTGCTGACGCTGACGGTTTATTCGATCGGCTTTGTCGCCAAGATGCTGGCAGAGCGGATCGAAGAGATTGATTTCGGACAGGTCGAAGCCATGCGCGCGGCCGGTGCTCCTTATCTGTCAGTGCTGTTTTATGCGATCTTCCCACAGATTATGCCGCGTCAGGTGGGTCTGACGATTTACCAGTTAGACAGCAATCTGCGCGCCTCTGCCGTTGTGGGCATTGTGGGCGCGGGGGGGATCGGATCGACCTTGGCCAATGCCTTTGGGCGCTATGATTATGATTTCGCGCTGGCGATTACGCTGGTCATTATTGGGGCCATTCTGATTTCCGAAGGGGTCAGCGGCCAGATCAGGAAACGCATATGACACTGAGTGAACTGAACCGGGACAGCTGGTCCCGTTACACGCTGAAGCAACGCATGCAGCGCTATGGCGTGTTGTTGGCAAGCCTGTTGATTGTTGCCTGGGCCATTACCTCGATTGAGGTGATCTGGGCCTGGGTCTGGGATGCGCCTGAGCAGATGGGCGATCTGTTTGCGCGTATGGTGCCGCCCGATACCCGTAATCTGGGGGATATCCTGAGCGTGCTGTTGGAGACGGTGAACATCGCCACCATCGCCACGGCGATTGCGGTGATCGTGTCGCTGCCGGTGGCCTATATCTCGGCACAGAACACAACGCCCAATGCGGTGACCTTGTGGATCGGGCGGTTCATTCTGGTGGCGTCGCGGTCGGTGAATACGATCATTTGGGCGCTGCTGTTTGTCGCGATCTTTGGCCCGGGTGTTGTGGCGGGGATCATTGCGATCATGTTCCGGTCCATCGGGTTTGTCGGCAAATTGCTGGGCGAGGCGATTGAGGAAATTGACCCCAAACCGGTTGAGGCCTTGCAGGCCACGGGTGCGTCGCATTTCAAGGTGCTGCTTTATGCGATCGTGCCGCAGGTGATGCCGGCCTTTTGGGCCATCACGATCCTGCGCTGGGATATCAACCTGCGTGAATCCACGGTGTTGGGATTGGTCGGCGCGGGCGGTATTGGGATTATCCTGCAAGGGGCAATTGACACGTTCAACTGGCCCGAGGCGGCGACCGTGCTGTTGGCCATTCTGGCGCTGGTGATTGCCGGTGAGGTGCTTTCGGCGTTCCTGCGCCGCCGTATCCTGTGACCACGCAATCGCCGGACGCCGCGCGCGCATTTGCGCGTTACGTCGCAGTGCGGGATCGGCTGCCCCGTGCCAGTTACCCTGACGCGCCGCGCTATGCGGCGCGTTTGGCAGAGGTGGCCGGGCCATATGATCTGATTTTGTTGGATGCTTACGGCGTGCTGAACCTTGGCGAGGCCCCTATTGAGGGCGCGGTCGAGGCCATTGCGGCGCTGCGCGCGGCGGGCAAGCAGGTGATGGTGGTGTCCAACTCAGCCGCCTACGGCAAAACGCATATGATGCAACGCTACGCGCGGTTGGGTTTCGATTTTACCGCCGATGAGGTGACGACCAGCCGCGCCGCACTGCTGGTGCATCTGGAAACTGCGCCGCGACGCCGGTGGGGGATGATGCTTAACCCGGCCCATGACTGGGGCGAACTGGCGCATCTCGATACCCGGTTTCTGGGTGATGATCGCGCCGACTATGACGCGGCAGAGGGGTTTTTGCTGATCGGCTCTGATGGCTGGTCAGCGCCACGGCAAGGGCTGCTGGAGGCGTCGCTGCTGAACAACCCGCGCCCGGTTCTGGTCGGCAACCCCGATCTTGTGGCGCCGCGCGAAACAACGATGAGCCTTGAACCGGGTCATTTTGCGCATCAATTGGCGGACCTGATCGGGATCACGCCCGAGTTCTACGGTAAGCCGTTTCGCGATGTATTTGATCTGGCGCTGTCGCGTGTCGCAAACCCGCCGCCACCGGAACGCGTGCTGATGGTGGGTGATACGCTGCACACTGATATTTTAGGCGGGGCGGCGATGGGCTTTGCGACGGCCTTGGTCAGCGACTTTGGCTCGTTGGCGGGGGCGGATGTGGCGGCAGCGATATCTGTGGCCGACATCGTGCCAGATTTCGTAATCAACCGGATTTAGGCAGCAGCCCCTTGGGGGCGGCACCTGCTGAGCTGGTGCCAGCGCGCTGCGAGACGCGCTGGCAAGGGGCTGAGGTCAGTTTCTCTTCTTGTGCATGCTGTGATCGCCCTCTTCTGACGCGCCGCGCCGGGATTCGACGTTAAAGGTAATCTCCAGCGGACCCGCCTTTTCAAACATTAGCGTGGCGGGGATTTTCTCGCCGATTTCGAAGGGGTCGCCGTTCAGGTTCATGAACATCACATGCAGCCCGCCGGGGGCCAGCGTCATTGTTTCGCCTGCCGGGATCTCGATGGCCTCTAGATGGGTCATGCGCGCCACACCATTGGCATCGGTTTCGGTGACATGCAGGCCGATGTCCGACACCTCGGGCGAGGTAACGGCGAGGAGCCGGTCGGGCGTGTTGCCAGCATTGGTTATACTCATGTAGCCACCACCGGAGCTTGCCGTCTTGGCGGTTTCAAAAGCGAAGGGGTGGGCCACAGACACGGCGCCCAGGACATAGTCATGGGCAAAGGCGGCAAATGGCAAAATGGTCAGGGCGGCAAATACCACCGGGCGGAGAATTTTCATCAGTTTGGTTCCATTGTATTTAGGCAGGCCGCGGCCATGCCAGGATCATATGTAAGCTGTCGGTCGGCAGGTCAGCCGATCGGCGGGCCTCGTACAGGCGGGCGAAACCCGACGCTGTGTATATGAATGCGCCACGGCTCGACCGCGACGAGGGCCGCAGGTCGGGGCGATGCGGTGACATCGAGCTTGCCCTCCAGCGGCGGCAGCAACATGGCCGCAGTAACCCGGCAGGCTTCGCAGGACGTGACAGTCCCTACATGATCTGCAGAACCACCGCAGATATCCGCCAACGTCCCACCTGCCAGCACAAAGCCGGCAAGCGCCGCCTCGTCCGCCGCGCTGTTTGCGCGGTGGGCAAAGGGCAGGCTGGCCAAGGCCAGCGACATCAGCAAAGTCACTGCCAGTCTGGCTAGATGTATCTGCGCGGTTCCGATCATAGTCTGTTCATAGCGCAGCAACACATCCGCCGCCACAATGGCCTGCGTGACATCGCGCCACAGCGGCGGGCGTGGACGGTTGGGGGGTACGGATACAAGCTGCCATCGCCGCGAGGATGAA